>NZ_JBOBQH010000010.1:0-123644 GCF_050585765.1 Bacillus sp. ATD
CCCAGGGGACGGCTTTTTTCTATTGATTCAGTTTCCATTTAAATGGGTCTTCAAACAGCGACCAGTCGGAATCAAATTCATACTCAGTCAGCAGGCATTGATCAAGCTCTTTCGTGATCGCTTCTTCGTCCAGATCAGTTCCGATAAACACTAACTGCGTTAGGCGGTCGCCAAATTCAGGGTCCCACTCCGCCAACATTTCCGGCTCTTGCTGTTTGACTTGCTCCTGCTCAAGCTTTGGCAGCGCCGCCACCCAATATGATACAGGCTCAATCGTAACCGACGGACCTGCTTGCGACATCAGTAAAGCAAGGTTGTTATGAGATGCGCACCAGACGATTCCTTTGGCACGTACCACGTTCTTTGGCATTTGATCCAGCCAACGGTAAAATCGTGTAGAATGAAACGGCAAACGTCTCTTATACACAAATGAAGAGATACCGTATTCTTCTGTTTCCGGGGTATGTTCCGCATGACCTGCCGTCAGCTCTTGAATCCAGCCGGCCGATCCGCTCGCTTCCTCGAAGTTAAATAGCCCTGTATGTAAAATCTCCTGCGGTTTTACATTTCCTTTGACAGAACGTATGAATTTGGCCCTAGGCTGCAGTTTGCGTAGAACGTTTTCAAGCTGTTCGAGCTCTTGCTCGCTGACCAAATCACATTTATTTAAGATCAGTACATCGCAAAATTCAATTTGATCGATCAAGAGGTCGGCGATTTCTCTTTCATCCTCTTCCCCCAATGCCTCTTTGCGGTCCAGAAGGCTTTCGCCTGACTGATAATCATGCCAAAAACGGTTGGCATCCACCACTGTCACCATCGTATCCAGCTGACAGAATTTTGTCAGGTCGATTCCCATCTCTTCATCGATATAAGAGAAAGTCTGGGCCACCGGGATCGGTTCGCTGATTCCTGTCGATTCGATGACGATATAATCAAACCGTCCGTCCTTTGCCAGCTTCTCAACCTCTATTAATAAGTCTTCGCGAAGCGTGCAGCAAATGCAGCCGTTTGACATTTCCACAAGCTTTTCATCTGTTCTGGAAAGGCCCCCTTCCTGCTTAACCAAGCCCGCGTCAATGTTCACCTCGCTCATATCGTTTACAATGACCGCTATTTTTAAGCCTTCGCGATTCTGCAGAATGCTGTTCAACAACGTTGTTTTTCCCGCACCGAGATAGCCGCTCAGTACGGTAACCGGAATTTTTTTCATCATGATATCCTCTCTTTAAAATAGAACGATTACGATTTAAATTTTATGCTTCGCCGTATAAGCAATGGTGTAAGCAGCTTTTCGCGCTCCGAAAACATTTCTTGCTGCCGCCCGATTGCTAAATCAGTAAAGGCTCCAACCGCGTTTAATCCTTTTCCCCATCGCAAATCTCTTCCCCTTGCCGACAGCAAGATCCTTAATCAATGTCTTTCTGTTTTTCACGGATGCACAGCCAATGATAACCCATTTATCGCAAAACGTAATTGTTACGATTTGAATTGTATGGTCTTTTTTCCTTTTTGTCAACAGCTTTCAATTCAGTTGATCACCACTTTTGTATGTTCAGGGATATTTTCATATATCCATTTCGCATCCGGGATGGTCAGCCTGATACACCCGTGAGATGCTTTCGTTCCTAGTTTTGCTGCTTCAGCTTTGATGACTTTTTGATCCTTTGTCATTGGCACACTATGAAATAGAAATTCTCCATGGTTTTTCCATGATACCCAATATTCCGCGCCTTCCTGGTATCCTTCGGAGAAAAACCATTCTCCCCGTTCAGGCTCTATATGAAAGGTGCCCTTTGGCGTAGCATCATCTTTTGTTTGATCCAGTCCTGACGAGACAATCATTGTATATAAAGTTTTACTTCCTTCTTTGATGTAAGCCTTCTGTTCTTTCACGACCACATCAATCCAGACATGTTTCTGCTTGATATCCGGGTATTTACCGCCCGATGGTTTTGTCCAATCGATGCTAGTTTTTTCTGTCTTTTGGTCGGACGTTACGTGCTCTGCCGTTTTCTTTTTATCGGCACTTGCGTGTTCTTCCGCATGATCGGAGCAGGCTGACAGCAGGCATGCTGGCATAAAAACGGCAATAATGAATAATGAGAGTTTCATATTCTATCCACTTCCTTTGAAAAACACAGCTTCGCATAGGCATCGTGGAGATGGATTGATTCTTCATTCCGGCATTCAATCTCAAAGGCTGACACCCATTCAAGCTCAAACAAATCCGCAGCAATCAGCCGGGCGAGATCCTCAACAAACCTCGGATTCTCATAGGCCGTTTCCGTCACCGCTTTTTCATCAGGGCGCTTCAATACCGGATGCAGTCTCGCAGAGGCATTTGATTCTGCGGCGTGAAGCAAATCAGCTTTAACATCACTTGGCAGCGATGCAGCCGGGTGAATATCAGTCCAAATATTGACCGTTCCCCGCTGATTATGGGCACTGTATTCACTAATTTCCTTGGAACAAGGGCACAGAGTCGTTACTTTAGCTGAGATGCCGGCACGCTGTTTAAACGGCTGATCTTCACGATACATAACAGACATGAATATGTCAGCATGCATCAGACCCGTTTTCTCAAGCTTCGGACTTTCTCGTTCGAAAAACCATGGAAACCTCACTTCAACTGAAGCAGAGGATGCGTCCATGTTTTCTGCAAGCTCTTTCGTAAATTGCTGAAGGGAGGAAAATGAGAGAATCCAGCCGTTTTGATGATAGACTTGGAGCAGCTCTGTTAACCGGCTCATGTTAATCCCCTTTTGATTTCTCGGCAAATCACAAGTCATAATAAAGTTCGCGGCCGTTGTTTGCTCGGCAGGCGTCATTGCAGAAGTGATTGTGACTGGATGGGACACATCAGCGACACCTACATGCTGAATGTCAAAAAAATAATCCTTCCTGATATTTTGCAGGTCCTTCATTTTCTCTTTTTCCACTGGTTTCTCACCCTTGGCCGGACTGACCGACCCAAAGTATTGAAGACGCTCCGTTTTTTTCGGGAGCAGCATGTGTTGATTCATTCAGAAAACTCCTCTCGCTAACAAATCGTAATAATTACTATTTATTCTGATCGGTTCACTGATGAAAATCAAGAGAAAATAAAAAAGACACGCACAAACGCGTGTCCGTCAAAAACCTACACATCCGCCGGGCTGCTTTCCGCGCTCCAGCTTTTCCGCCAGTAATAGCCTGCGGCGAGCACAAGCGCAAACGCCAGCAGCGCGATACAGGAAAACGTGATAAAACCGATGGCATACGTGCCTGTCATCTGTTTGAGGGAACCTAGGATGTTCGGCAGGAAAAACCCTCCGATTCCTCCGGCCGCACCGACGATTCCCGTCACCATGCCAATTTCTTTGCGAAAACGCTGCGGCACGAGCTGGAATACCGCGCCGTTGCCCATTCCGAGCCCCATCATTCCGACAAACAATAGAACGATGACCATTGAGAGGGACGGCAGGCTGCTGACTCCGGCCATACACAGTGCCACGATGACAAACAATACAGAAAGAACTTTCGTGCCGCCGACGCGATCCGAAATTAAACCCCCGACAGGCCTGAAAAAGCTCCCCGCCGCCACACATAATGTAACGAAGTCCCCTGCGTGAATTTTTGACAGCTGGTATTGATCAACAAAGAAAATAGATAAAAAGCTTGAGAGCCCGACAAATCCGCCAAATGTGACGCTATACAGCAGGCAGAAAAACCATGTTTCCTTTTGCCCGAACACATGAAGATAGCTTTTGAGCGGCTGCGGAGCCGGCTGTGCAGGAGAATCTTTAGCCAAGGAGACAAAAAGAATAAAGACGATCAATAATGGAATAAGCGCAATTCCCATAACAATGTGCCAGCCGAACTCCTCTGCCAGACGAGGGCCAAACAGGGTTGCAAACAACGTGCCACTGTTTCCCGCGCCGGCAATCCCCATCGCAAGCCCCTGCAAATGAGGCGGATACCAGCGGCTTGCCATTGGCAGCGCAACGGCAAAGCTTGCTCCAGCTACGCCAAGCAGAATCCCGATGGCATACAGCTCAGTCAGTGAACGGCCGCCAAATGTCCCCCACAGCAGCGGAATCATTGTCACCAGCATCCCGATCACTGCCGTTTTTTTCGGTCCGATTCTGTCCGTTAAAATACCCAGAATGATACGAAACACAGATCCAGATAAAATCGGCACAGCCACGACAAGCCCTTTCTCAAAAGGAGACAGGCCAAAATCCTGAGAAATATAAACACCCAGCGCCCCAAGCATCACCCATATCATAAAACTGACATCAAAATATAAAAAGGAACAGAGCAAAGTGAGTGGATGACCGCTAGTTTTCAGTTCCGACAGCTTCATAAGATTCCCCTTTCTTGACCCTCATTATTTTACATTTTCTGAATCAAGGATATAGGACCATTATTTTCTGGAAAAGACATGTGTTAGTTTTTGTGACACGTTTAATGCGTTAACAATGCATTGTGACATAATTTTTAATAGGAGAAAACTTACGAGCCGCGTCAAAGGAGGTCTGATACATGAAGAAACAAAGATTGGTGTTAGCAGGAAACGGCATGGCCGGTATTCGCTGTATTGAAGAAATAGTAAAGCTGAATCGCCACATGTTTGAGATTGTTATTTTCGGAAGCGAACCGCATCCCAACTACAATCGCATTCTCTTATCCTCTGTATTGCAGGGTGAAGCGTCACTCGATGACATTACACTGAACAGCAAGGCTTGGTACGACAAGCACGGGATTACGCTTTACACAGGCGAAACGGTTATTCAAATTGATACAGATCAGCAGCGCATCATCACGGATCGCAAGCGCATCCTGTCGTATGACAAACTCATTGTTGCAACAGGCTCCTCCCCTTATATTCTCCCTATCCCCGGGGCAGACAAAGAAGGCGTCTATGGATTTCGGACAATAGAAGACTGCCAAGCGCTGATGGAGATGGCCGAGCACTATCAAAAGGCGGCGGTGATCGGAGCCGGCTTATTAGGACTGGAGGCTGCAATCGGTTTGCAGCGGCTCGGCATGGATGTCAGCGTCATTCACCACTCCGCCGGCATTATGCAAAAACAGCTCGATCAAACGGCAGCGCGGCTGCTGCAAACGGAGCTGGAACAAAAAGGCTTAACCTTTCTTTTGGAGAAAGACACCGTCTCCATTTCCGGCACCACGCGGGCAGACGGAATCCATTTTAAAGATGGCGCTTCACTAAAAGCAGACCTGATTGTGATGGCGGCTGGCGTTAGACCAAATATTGAATTGGCTGTATCCGCTGGAATCGAAGTGAACCGCGGGATCATCGTGAATGACTGCATGCAGACAAGCGAACCGAATGTCTACGCCGTTGGCGAATGCGCCGAGCATAACGGAACGGTGTACGGATTGGTGGCACCGCTTTATGAGCAGGGAAACGTTCTCGCCAAACATATTTGCGGCGTTCCATGTGAGGGATATCAAGGCTCAGCCTCAGCTGCGGCATTAAAAATAGCTGGAATTGATGTGTGGTCAGCAGGAAAAATCCAAGAGGATGAACACACGACGAGCATCAATATTTACGACGAACAAGCTGGCATTTACAAAAAAGCGCTTTTTGAGGATGACAAGCTGGCCGGCGTTATTTTATTCGGAGACACCCGTGATAAGCAGCGGCTTCTCGACAGCTTACTGAAACAACGAGACATCTCCATTGTCAAAAAGCAGATCATCGAACCGCAGAAAAGCGGCACTTTATTTGAATCCATGCCTTCCAGTGAAACGATTTGCCAATGCAACTCAGTGACAAAAGGCGCGATTGAAGGCGCGGTGCACACGAAAAACTTAACAACTCTTGAGGAAATTAAGCACTGTACCAAAGCATCAGGCTCCTGCGGAGGGTGCAAACCGCTCGTTGAAGAACTCTTGAGATATATGGCAAGCAGCGAATATACGGAGCCCGCAGGCACACCTTCATTTTGCGGCTGCACCGATTTTACGGAAGACGACATCATCGCTGAGCTTCAGCGCAGGCCATTCACTGATCCGGCAGAAGCAATGAACAAGCTTGGGTGGAAAACGAAAAACGGATGCAGTACTTGTGTTCCTGCGATTCAATACTACCTGGAAATGCTGTACCCAGGGTTTGTTCAGCCTGAGCCAGCCGCTGAAGACACATGCATTCTGATCCCGCAAATGTACGGCGGGCGGACAAACGCGGAGCAGTTAAGAAACATCGCCAACATCATTGAGGCATACAGCATCCCTGACGTATCCATCACTCACGGCCAAAGACTGAAGCTTTCGGGGATCAAATCTGCGGATCTCCCGAACATAAAAAAAGACCTGAAGATGCCCGTTTCCACCAATGAACACCGGCACACGCTGCAAAGCATCAAAGCATGTACATGCGGGCAAAATCGATTGATTCAGCAGCTGGCAGCCCAAATCGAAAGACACCTTGAGACGCTTTCCTTCCCCGCTCCCATTTCTATCAGCTTATCATGTGAAACAGACTGCACCGATGCCGCCCTGCAGGATGTCGGCGCGGTTCGGACACAAGCTGGCTGGGACATATACATCGGCGGCGTCCGGGGAACCCATGCCCGTTCCGGAGTCCTGTTTTGCGTGACAGACAACGCAGAAAAAACTGCCGGCATGATCAAAGGGCTAATCCAGTACTATCGTGAAACGGCTCATTACTTAGAAGCCGTTCATCAGTGGATGGACCGTCTCGGAATCGTTCATATCAGAGAAGTGCTATTTGAAGAAGACCTAAGGACACAGCTGCTGGAAAGCCTTCATACAGACCTGTCACTGATTCAAAACCCGACTGTAGAGGCTGGCACATATAAGAAAGGATGAGGCATTTTGACCGAACGACTGCTTAGATATTTCCGCGATAAACAGCAAGACATCCAATCAGAAAAAACGTATGACACCCAATGCCCGTTTTGCAGCATGCAGTGCAAAATGCAACTCGTGGAACAAACCATCGTCACACGGAAAAAGTACACAGCGATTGGGATTGACAATCCTACGACAAAGGGCCGTCTCTGCATGAAGGGCATGAATGCTCACCAGCATGCGTTGAACTCCTCTCGCATCACCCACCCGCTGCTAAAGAAAAACGGCGAGTTTATGCCTGTTTCTTGGGAAGAAGCACTGAATTACATCAAAGACCAAGTGACGATGCTCCAAACAGAACACGGCCATGACGCCATGGCTGTATACGGAAGCGCCTCGATAACAAATGAAGAGGCGTATTTGTTGGGGAAATTCGCACGGGTGGGCTTACAGACAAAATACATTGACTACAACGGGAGGCTTTGTATGTCCGCCGCCGCAACCGCAGCCAACCAAACATTCGGCGCGGACAGAGGCTTAACGAATCCCTTATCAGACATTCCCCACACCCGTGTGATCATTCTGGCCGGCACCAATATTGCGGAATGCCAGCCTACAATGATGCCGTATTTTGAAAAAGCGAAAGATAACGGAGCTTACATCATTGCCATTGATCCGCGTGAAACAGCGACAACAAAAATCGCTGATCTTCATCTGAAAATCAAACCCGGCACAGACGCTGCCCTTGCCAACGGTCTCGTCAAAATCATCATTGACGAGCAGCTCATAAACGAGGATTTCATTCAATCACGAACAAATGGATTCAAGGAGCTGAAGCAGCATACTGACTCGTTGAACTTGAATAACATCGCTGAACAGACGAGTGTTCCGCTGGCGCATATAAGAAAAGCTGCTGTAAAGTTTGCAAAGGAAACGTCCGGCATGCTGTTTACAGCACGCGGGGTTGAACAGCAAACCGATGGAACAGCGGCTGTGAAAGGCTTCTTAAACATGGTGCTGATCACAGGAAAAATCGGCAAGCCTTACTCAGGTTACGGAGCGATCACCGGACAAGGCAACGGGCAAGGTGCAAGAGAGCATGGCCAAAAAGCCGATCAGCTTCCGGGCTACCGATCTATCGAAAACGAGCAGCACCGGGCACATATTGCGAAAGTGTGGGGAATTCATCAGGATGATCTGCCGCGAAAAGGTGTCTCAGCCTATGAAATGATGGAAAAAATCCATGACGGCGACATTAAAGGGCTGTTCCTCATGTGCTCAAATCCTGCTGTCTCCAGCCCAAATGCGAATCTCGTGAAAAAAGCCTTAAGAAAACTAACATTCTTTGTCGCAATCGATTTGTTTATTTCAGAGACTGCGGAATACGCAGATGTGATTTTGCCAGCCTCCTCTTATTTAGAAGATGAGGGCACCATGACAAATGTAGAAGGCCGCGTGACACTAAGAGAAGCAAGCCGGCCTTGTCCCGGCGAAGCAAAGCATGATTGGCAGATCATTTGTGATCTCGCATCCGTTCTCGGCAAAGGCCGCTACTTTTCTTATACGTCAGCGGAGGATATTTTTAATGAATTAAGAGAAGCGAGCCGAGGAGGGATCGCCGATTATTCAGGCATCACATATGAGAGGTTAAGATGTGAAGGCGGCATTCACTGGCCATGTCCGGAACCTGATCATCCCGGAACCGGGCGCTTGTTTACAGAATCATTTGCTCATCCGGATCAAAAAGCGGCATTAAGTGTAATTCCAAATGAACCGCCTGTTCCAAAAGAGAAGCCGACAGCCGATTATCCGCTTTATTTAACGACAGGCCGCGTCATGTCTCACTACTTAACAGGCGTTCAAACAAGAAAAAGCGCCGCCCTGGCCGCGAGACATTTTGAATCGTTTATGGAAATCCATCCGCAAACAGCAGCGACCTACAATATCGAGGACCGTGTACTGGTAAAAATAGAATCTCCGCGGGGAAGCATCACCGTCCGCAGCAAATTATCAGAACAAATCAGAAAGGATACCGTTTTTGTTCCCATCCATTGGGCAGACGCTCAAAATGTGAATGATTTAATCGGGGAGGCCTTAGATCCAGCCTGTAAAATGCCCGGTTTTAAGGTATGCGCCGTCCGAATCAGACCTATTTAAATTTTTCATAAAATTTTTAGAACTTTTCGTATATTTTGTTACATTTTATAACATGTATCTTAAATATTCCTTTTTGCTGTGCTACGCTGGAAAAAACATTGATAAGGAGCGGATCATCTGATGGGAAAAAAACAGCTAGTTCTTGTTGGTAATGGAATGGCCGGGGTAAGGGCCATTGAAGAGATACTGAGTGTTGCTAAAGACGAGTTTCAGATCACAATTTTTGGTGCCGAACCGCATCCCAACTATAATCGAATCCTTTTGTCAAAAGTGCTTCAAGGCGATACAGATATTAAAGATATTACGTTAAACGATTGGGACTGGTACGAAGAAAACAACATTCAATTGTATACAAACGAAACGGTCATCAAAGTAGATACGGAAAACAAAACAGTCATCACAGACGCAGACAGAATCCAGCCTTACGACGAATTGATTCTGGCGACAGGCTCTGTCCCTTTTATCCTTCCGATTCCGGGCGCAGACAAAAAAGGCGTCACAGCTTTCCGGGATATAAAAGATACAGACACAATGCTCGCCGCGTCAAAACAATATAAAAAAGCAGCCGTCATCGGCGGAGGACTTCTTGGTTTGGAAGCCGCTCGCGGACTGCTGAATCTCGGCATGGAAGTATCCGTCATCCACCTCGCCCCATTCCTGATGGAGCGCCAGCTTGATGCAACGGCAGGACGCCTGCTGCAAAACGAGTTAGAAAAACAAGGGATGACCTTTTTACTTGAAAAGCAAACCGAAGAAATTGTTGGTGACGATCGTGTCGAAGGCCTCCGCTTCAAGGATGGCACAAGCATTGAAGCTGATTTGGTCGTCATGGCTGTCGGCATCCGCCCAAATACAACGCTCGGGGCCGAGAGCGGCATTCCGGTTAACCGCGGCATCATCGTCAACGATTATATGCAGACGGAAATCCCGCACATTTATGCGGTCGGCGAATGTGCTGAGCACCGCGGAATCGCCTACGGGCTTGTGGCGCCACTTTATGAACAGGCAAAAGTGCTGGCGAAGCATATTTGCGGCATCGACACAAAACCGTATGAAGGTTCCGTTCTCTCCACACAGTTAAAGGTATCAGGCGTCGAAGTCTTCTCTGCCGGTGACTTTAACGAATCAGAGGAGAAAAAAGCGATTAAAGTCTTTGATGAGCAGGACGGCATCTATAAAAAAATCGTCCTGAGAGGCAACCAAATTGTCGGTGCTGTTTTATTCGGCGACAGCAGCGAGGGCAACCGCCTGTTTTCTATGATTCAAAAAGAAGCCGATATCTCTGAAACCTCAAAAATATCAATCTTACAGCCTCTCGACCAAGAAGCAGGCACAAGCATTACCGCAGCGATGAGCGATGATGAAATCATCTGCGGCTGCAATGGCGTGTCAAAAGGTGCGATTATTCAAGCCATCCAGGAAAAGGGCTGCTCGTCAACGGACGAGATCAAAGCATGCACCGGTGCATCCCGTTCATGCGGAGGCTGTAAGCCGCTCGTAGAAGAAATCCTCCAGCATACGCTCGGATCAGACTTTGATGCGTCAGCGCAAAAAGAAGCCATTTGCAGCTGCACCACATTGTCGAGAGATGAGGTCGTAGAAGAAATCAAAGCCAAAGGGCTGTCACATACAAGAGAAGTCATGAATGTGCTCGGCTGGAAAACGCCAGAAGGCTGTTCCAAATGCCGTCCGGCTCTGAACTACTACTTAGGCATGATCAATCCAACCAAATACGAGGATGAACGGACATCCCGCTTTGTTAATGAACGAATGCACGCCAATATTCAAAAAGACGGAACATACTCAGTCGTTCCTCGGATGTACGGCGGCGTGACCAACTCTACAGATTTGCGCAAAATCGCTGATGTCGTCGACAAATATGAGATCCCGCTCGTGAAAATGACAGGCGGCCAGCGAATTGATCTTATCGGTGTGAAAAAAGAAGACCTTCCGAAGGTATGGGAAGATCTTGATATGCCATCAGGCTACGCGTACGGAAAGACACTCCGGACAGTCAAAACATGCGTAGGCGAGCAATTCTGCCGCTTCGGCACACAAGACTCCATGGCACTAGGCATTGCGCTTGAGAAAAAATTCGAAGGGCTGAACACGCCTCATAAAGTCAAAATGGCCGTGTCTGCCTGCCCGCGAAACTGTGCGGAATCCGGCATTAAGGACCTTGGCGTAGTCGGCATCGACGGAGGCTGGGAGCTTTATGTCGGCGGAAACGGCGGAACCCATTTGCGCGCCGGTGATCTACTGATGAAGGTAAAAACAAATGAAGAAGTGTTAGAATACGCAGGCGCCTACCTGCAATATTACCGGGAAACTGCA
Source organism: Bacillus sp. ATD (assembly GCF_050585765.1). Taxonomy (NCBI): domain Bacteria; kingdom Bacillati; phylum Bacillota; class Bacilli; order Caryophanales; family Bacillaceae; genus Bacillus; species Bacillus sp. ATD. The sequence continues at coordinate 11,317 of NZ_JBOBQH010000010.1, forward strand.
AACTATCTGGAGCGTACATCCGCATGGCTTGAGCGCGTCGGTTTATCCCATGTCCAGTCCGTGTTAAACGATCCGGCAAAGCGGCAGGAGCTGAACGATAGAATGAATGAAACACTCTCTGTCCACAAGGATCCGTGGAAAGACTTTTTAGAGGATAAACAAACTTCTAAAGAATTATTTGAAAATGTCGTCACCACATCATAATGACAAAAACAAACATTAAGGAGGAATGGACATGGTAAACAAAGACGTAACAAAAGTATGTATCGGAAAAATTGGAGAATTGCCTGAACAATTAGGCAAAACAGTGTATATTGAAGATAAGGAGCTTGCAGTCTTCAAGCTTTCAAACGGAAGCATCCGCGCCATCGAAAACCGCTGTCCGCATAAGGGCGGCGTTCTGGCAGAAGGCATCGTCAGCGGCGAATTTGTTTTTTGCCCGATGCACGACTGGAAAATCTCCTTAGAAGACGGAATCGTTCAAGAACCTGACCACGGATGCGTCAAAACATACGAAACACTGATCGAAGGAGAGCATGTTTATCTCGTATATTGATCAAAAGACCGGATCACTTTTCTAGTGGTCCTTCATTTTTTACAGTGACGGAAGGATGACATGATCATGAAGAACGGAATCGTATATTTCGTGGGGGCCGGACCCGGTGACCCAGGCCTGCTCACCATTAAAGGAAAACAGGCGCTCGAGGAAGCAGATGTGATTTTATATGACCGGCTCGCCAACCCGAGGCTGCTCGAATTTGCATCACCGGACTGCCAGTTTATTTATTGCGGAAAACTGCCAGACCGCCATTTTATGAAACAAAAAGAAATTAACGCCCTGCTGGTTGAAAAAGCATTGAATGGGTCAACCGTCGTTCGCTTGAAGGGCGGAGATCCGAGCGTATTCGGCAGAGTCGGCGAGGAAGCGGATGCTCTTCATGAGCACGGCATTCGTTATGAAATGGTGCCGGGAATCACCTCTGGAATTGCAGCGCCGCTATATGCGGGCATCCCCGTCACGCATCGGGATTTCGCATCGTCTTTTGCCATGATTACAGCGCATGATAAATCATTAAAAGGCACGCCGAACCTTGACTGGGAAGGGCTTGCCCGAAGCGTTCAAACCCTTGTTTTTTACATGGGTGTCAAGAACTTGTCTTATATTTGCCAGCAGCTCATTTCATACGGAAAATCGCCTTCTGTCCCTGTCATTGTCATCCAATGGGGAACGTGGGGCCGCCAGCGAAGTGTGAAAGGAACGCTTGAGAACATTCAGCAAAAAGTGCAGGAACACCAGATTACAAACCCTGCGATTATCGTCATCGGAGATATCGTTAACTTTCAAACACACAGCTGGTTTGAAAGCAAACCACTTATCGGCCGGCATATGATGATAGTCACTCATGGCGAGGATGAAGACCCGCTTGCAGACAGGCTGCGTGATTCCGGCGCCGATGTCATCGAATGGCCCAAGTGGCGGACTGAAAATATGCCCGTCAATGAAGACATTCTTCGAAAGATCGGCAGCTTTGAAGACATACTTTTCACATCGCGCCGTGCGGTTTGTGAATTTTTCAAAGCACTGGCTTCTAAGAAAATCGACATCCGCCAGCTGACAGCCCGACTGAGTGCAGCAACTGAGCAAGCAAAGGCGGAGCTTGAAAAACGGGGTTTTCTTGTCACCGCCATTCAGCCTGATTCAGAAAAACGCCTTGTTGTCGGGAGCCGCCCTGCAGTGGAAAATGTCCAGACGCATGAGTCCAGTTCGTTTTATATCACTCATGAAAACGTCATAGACGACCGGTTCACCCACATGATTCAGCGTACCATCAGTGAATCCCCGTTGCACATGGTCATTTGCCCGAACAAGCTGTCCGTTCAGCAATTGATCAGTAATGGACAACAAATTGGCATTTCACCAGAACCGTCAGCAAGCCGCCCCCCTATCGTCTGCATAGGCGATGACTCGGCTGCCGGCGCTTATGGATTCGCAGCCGTCCAAGCACAGGATGAATTGTTTGCTTTCATCCACAATCAACAAACGGAAAAAAAACTCCTTCACAGCTGATGGCAAGCAGCCCTTTTCCTCAAGGGCTGTTTATTTATGCACCAATTTTTTATGATGGGTTGAATACATCGCCATATTCTCAGCCTTAGGGTCCAAATAAGCCTTAGCGCTGTTGACCGCTGTCGGGCCTTCGGTAAAGCCGCCGGCAATCAATCTCAGCTTGCTTTCATAAAAAGCCGCGTCCCCTGCCACAAAAACGCCCGGAAGATTCGTCCGCATATGTCTATCCGCTTTCACCCTGCCTTCCTCAATCTCCAGCCCCCACTCCTTCATCGGCCCGAGATCAATTTTGAAGCCATGATTAATGATCAGTTCATCAACCTCTATCTCTTCCCTCTGGCCTGATTCAGTATGACAAATCGTCACGCTTTTGATGCGCTCCTCATTGCCGCTCAGCTGCTCCAGACGATAAGGCGTCAGCACTCGCACTGATGATTGCTTCATTTTCGTCACACTGCTTTCCATTCCGCCGAATGCCTCGCGGCGATGAACGACAGTCACAGACGCCGCAATCGGTTCCAGCTCATTGGCCCAATCGACGGCAGTATCTCCGCCGCCTGATATCACCACGCGCTTCCCTTTAAACGCATCAAGCTTCTCCACTCCATAATGAAGATTTTTGCCCGCGTACCGAGTTGCATCCTCGCTGTCAAACTCATTGACCTCAAGCGTGCCCATGCCGCAAGCCAAAATCACAGTTCTTGTATAGTGCTTTTCCCCTTCAGAACCTGTCAATACAATGGTGCCGTCATTCAGACGTTCTAACCCGGTCACACGCTGATTCAGCACGATATCAGGATCAAACGTCGCCGCCTGCTCCTTCAGCTGCTCGATCAGCTGCTTTCCCGCAATCCCCGGTATGCCGCCGATATCGCGAATGATTTTCTCAGGAAAAAATAAAGACACTTTCCCTCCGAGCTTCGGCAAAAATTCGATTACCTTTGTTTTCAGCTCCCGCATCCCGCAGTAAAAAGCAGTAAACAGCCCAATCGGCCCCCCGCCTATAATCGTAACGTCATATACCTCTTGATTCTCAGCCATCCGTCCTGCCTCCCGTTCACATCTATATCAACAACTTTAATTGAGAATGAATATCAATACAAAGTATATCATATTTCAAGGTCCTTTGTTTATTCATTTCTTCTCCTTGTGGTCAATTGCTGAAAACTCTATAATAGGCAAAAAACAATTGGGTGAAACAAATGAAAAGACGAGTCGAAACAATCACTATCGAAGGCCGTACACTAGAATATTCTGTGACAGGCAAGGGCACCCCAATCCTTGTCATGCATGGCGGCCATTCAAATTGTTACGAGGAATTCGGGTACACAGCACTGATTGAGCAGGGGTATTCCATCATTACGCCTTCAAGGCCCGGCTACGGACGAACGTCAAAAGAGATTGGAAAAATCCTTGCTGATGCCTGCCGTTTTTATGTGAATATATTAGATCATTTACAACTCGAACGCGTCCATGTGATCGCCATCTCAGCAGGAGGGCCGAGCGGCATATACTTTGCCTCACATTATCCGGAAAGAGTAAACACTTTGATCCTGCAATCCGCGGTCACAAAGGAATGGCTTACCCCCAAAGACGCGGAATATAAAGTCGGAAGAATCCTCTTCCGTCCGCCGCTGGAAAAGTGGATATGGAAGCTGATTTCTTCTTTGAATAACGCCTTTCCACGTTGGATATTTCGTGCTATGAGCCCGCAATTCAGCACGCTTCCGTTTCAGCGAATCAAGTCCTTGATGGATGAAAGCGACATAGAAGCTTTTCGAAAAATGAACAGCCGCCAGCGCTCGGGTGAAGGATTTCTTCTTGACTTGTCACAAACAACCGCTGTCTCTTCGAAAGAACTGCAGGCTATCTCATGTCCTGTGCTGATTATGCAAAGTGTTTATGATGGATTGGTTGACTTGTCACATGCACATCATGCAAAAGAGCACATTCGTGACGCCGCCCTCTGTTTGCTTCACTCATGGGGGCACCTGATTTGGCTCGGAAAAGAAGCTGCTGAAACAGACAGTATCCTACTCGGCTTTTTAGAATCCTCACCAAAGTGAAACGATCCTTTCCCCTCCTCCGTCAAACAAGCAGTGCCTTTTTTTCTGGTATCATAAGAGAGGCAGCTTACCATGAGCGGAGGTTTTATTGTGACAGCACAATCATCTTTTCTTCAGCTGAATTCTATTTTTATCAGCATTTTAATAGAAGCCATTCCGTTTATTCTGATTGGCGTCATACTTTCCGGAATCATTCAAATGTTTGTTTCTGAAGAAATGATTGCAAGAATCATGCCGAAAAACCGTTTTCTCGCCGTTTTATTCGGTGCGCTGGCCGGCGTTTTATTTCCCGCCTGCGAATGCGGCATCATCCCGATTACGAGGCGGCTTCTGTTAAAGGGAGTTCCTCTGCATGCGGGCGTAGCTTTCATGCTGACCGCGCCTATCATTAATCCTATCGTTTTATTTTCTACTTATATTGCGTTCGGAAATAGATGGAGCGTGGTCTTTTACAGAGGCGGACTGGCTCTCGCCGTTTCGCTGATCATCGGGGTCATCTTATCCTATCAATTTAAGGATAACCAGCTTTTAAAGCCTGACGAACCCGGGCACCATCATCATCACGGCACCTTGCTCCAAAAGCTGGGCGGGACCTTGCGTCATGCCATTGATGAATTTTTCTCCGTGGGGAAATATTTAATCATCGGCGCCTTTATCGCAGCAGCCATGCAGACGTATGTCAAAACATCCACTTTGCTTGCGATCGGGCAAAGTGATGTATCCTCTTCCCTCGTGATGATGGGTCTGGCATTTGTCTTGTCGCTTTGTTCAGAAGTTGATGCATTCATCGCGTCTTCCTTCAGCAGCACATTTTCATTAGGATCGTTAATCGCCTTTCTCGTCTTTGGGGCAATGGTGGATATTAAGAATCTATTGATGATGCTTGCGGCCTTCAAAAAACGATTTGTTTTCCTGCTGATTACATACATTGTCGTGATTGTTTTAGCGGGATCACTACTGGTAAAGGGGTGATTGGGTGTTTCGTCTATTGGTGCTGATGGGATTTACGTTTTTCTTTTATCATCTGCATGCCTCAGGAAATCTAACAAAATATATCAATATGAAATATGCCTATCTTTCCTTTATTGCGATCTTCCTGCTGGCCATTCTGACCGCCGTCCAAGCATATCTATTTATCAAGTCGCCTGAAAAAGGCGGGCATCACCATGACCATGATTGCGGGTGCGGCCATGATCACGAGCATGACCATGAACAAAACAAGCCATTTTATCAGCGTTATTTGATTTATGTTGTTTTTCTTTTTCCATTGGTGTCAGGCATTTTCTTCCCGATTGCAACGCTTGACTCATCGATTGTCAAAACAAAAGGGTTCTCGTTTAAGGCAATGGAGAGCGGAGATCATTACTCTCAAACACAGTATTTGCGGCCTGATGCCAGCCTTTATTACGCACAAGACAGCTATGACAAACAGATGAAACAGCTGTTTAATAAGTATTCCGGCAAAAAAGAGATTTCTCTGACCGATGATGATTTCCTAAAAGGAATGGAAACCATCTATAACTATCCGGGTGAATTTCTCGGACGGACGATTGAATTTCATGGATTTGCGTACAAAGGAAACGCCATTAACAAAAATCAGCTGTTCGTGTTGAGGTTTGGCATCATTCACTGTATCGCTGATTCCGGCGTGTACGGGATGCTTGTCGAGTTTCCGAAGGACATGATCATCAAGGATGATGAATGGATTCAGATTAAAGGCACTTTGGCCTCAGAATATTACCAGCCATTCAAGTCAACTCTTCCTGTTGTGAAAGTAACCGACTGGAACACCATTAAAAAGCCTGATGATCCGTACGTTTACAGAGGATTTTAAATGAAGACGAAACCAGTACAAGTACTGGTTTCTTTTTTATTTCTTTTTCATCAGCATCAAATCAAGATAGAGCTGGCATCGCGTTCTGAAATCGCTTAAATCGATTGATGTCATCTCAGTAATCTGTTTGATGCGGTAATTCAATGTATTTTGGTGAATAAACAGCTGTTCAGCCGCTGGTTTTGTTTTGCAGTTGTTGAGGAGATAGATTTCCAAGGTTTTGAGCAGCTCAGTGCTGCTTTCTTCGTCTTTCGCTTTTAATAAAGCCAAATCCTTATTCTCGTATTCTAAAAGTTCGTTTTTCTGTTCAATGCTTTCTAAATAGCGATAAATGCCGAGTTTGGCATATTCATATGGAATGTTTTCCTGATTGCCGGTGATTTCTGCGGCTTTGATGACTTCGAGTGCTTCTGTGTAGCTCTTGCCAAGCTTGAGAAGGTGATTATATTCGTTTCCGATACCGATATAAATAGGGGTAGGTATTTTTTGAAAGTGAAAATGTGTTAACAGCTTGTTAATAAATTCAGAAGCTGCTGAGGAGACGGAGCTTTTTTGGGAAAAACTCGCTACGACGATGACAATATTTGATTCGATCGTTAAGACATGACTGACTTTATCCCGTAAATTCAGGTACGACCTGATATTTTCCTTTAAATCCTCAACCGCTTCCCCATCCCCATTCGCGGCGTGCAGGATAACAACTGAAAACATGGAAGGCAGCACGGTGTTGATCTTTTCAGCTTCTCGTCTGAGGTCCTTCTCAGAGGTGAATTGCTGATAGATCGCCCGTTTGATGAGATCCTCTGCTTTTTCTTCCTTTTCCTGTTTCAATTTGTTCGTTTTATAAATGATTTTCCCGACATGAAAAGAGGTCTCATACAAAAAGTCGAGCTCTTCTTCCGTCAGATTTTGGTCCAGCTCCTGAACCCAGATGTAGCCCATGACTTCCCCTTTGTGCTTTGCACTCACGACCACCCTCTGGTTTAACCCAATGCTTTCAATTTTATTGACGCGAAAAGGCTCAGGTTCTGTTTTCAGTTTTTCAATGATTCCGTCCTTCAAAAACCTCTCAAAAATCTGAACCGGACATTTTTTTGAAAAAATAGTCTGCTGGTTGGCAGAATCAAAATGGTTAATATAGTAAGAATTATAGGCTAACAAAAAGAAATCCGCGCTTTCCAGGATGACTGGTTTTTGCAGTTCATAACTGATAAAATCAATCAGCTTATCAACATCTGAAAATGAAAAAACTCTCTCTAAAAGCTCTTCCATACCTTTTTCTCCTATACTTTTTTTACTTTAATCATATCCATACGGGGGCTTTTTGTATAGAAAAAAATACGTTTGTTTCCAAAAGAAAAAAATGGCCGCTTAAAAGGAGAAAAGAGGAAAAAGGGATAGCCCCTTCCTCCTCCTTTCGATTTTTATTGTGACATTGTATCTTGGTAGTCTTTAAACTGGTCTTCGACAGCTTGTGACGGAGCTTGCGTCAATACACTGACGATAAAGACAGTTAATAGACTCGCAGCAAAACCAGGTATGATTTCATACAGAAAGTCCGAAAGACCGGCATTCGCCCAAATGATTACAGTTGCTGCTCCCACAATCATGCCGGCGAGTGCCCCCCATTTGGTCATTCGTTTCCAAAACAGACTGAGCAGCACAACCGGCCCGAATGATGCACCGAAGCCCGCCCACGCATAGCTTACCAATCCAAGGATTGTATTATTTTTCTCCCAAGCCAGGAATAATGCGATGACAGAAATCACAAGCACAGCCATACGGCCCAAAAACACCAGCTCTTTATCAGAAGCTGAGCGTCTGAACATCGACTTATACAAATCTTCTACCAGAGAGCTTGATGTCACAAGCAGCTGGGAAGAAATTGTGCTCATAATTGCGGCCAAAATAGCTGAAATCAGAAAACCTGTGATAATCGGATGGAACAAAATATTCCCTAATTGAATAAAAATCGTCTCAGGATCCTTCAGTGTCATGCCATTCTGATGGTAATAAGCGATTCCGCCCAAACCGGTCAGCACAGCGCCGACTGCCGACAAAATCATCCAGCCCATTCCGATTCTGCGCGCTCTTTTGATCTCTTTTACGGACGTTATCGCCATAAAACGCACAATGATATGCGGCTGGCCAAAGTAGCCCAAACCCCAGGCAAACAAAGAAATAATGCCAAGGACGCTTGTTCCTTTGAAAATATTAAACATATCTGGATCAACAGAGCGGATTTCAGTAACTGTTTCACTTGCTCCTCCCGTATGGAAAAACGTAACGATCGGAACAAGGATGAGTGCGGCAAACATAATGATCCCCTGAACAAAATCTGTCCAGCTGACTGCCAAAAAGCCGCCAAACAGGGTATACGCCACAACAACACCAGTCACAACCCACAGGCCGGTGTGATAATCCATCCCCAAAATACTGTTGAATAAAACGCCGCCGGATACCATTCCAGACGAAACATAAAATGTGAAGAAAACTAAAATCACAATCCCTGAAAATAGTCTCAGCAGCTTCGAATGGTCTCCGAAGCGATTTTCAAGGAACCCGGGAATTGTGATGGAATTCCCCGCTTGTTCAGTATAAGTTCTCAGCCGAGGCGCAACATAGAGCCAGTTCGCCCATGCCCCAAGGCAAAGTCCGAACACAATCCAAATACCGCTCAGACCTGTTGAAAACATGGCGCCCGGGAGACCCATCAGCAGCCAGCCGCTCATATCGGCAGCACCGGCACTGAGAGCGGTTACGGCCGGACCCAAAGAGCGTCCTCCAAGCATGTAATCCGTCAGATTCGACGTGCGCTTGTAAGCAAAGTAGCCGATCAGCATCATCCCCGCCATATAAATACAAATCGAAATAATCAGCTGTATGTTTTCTATGGCACTTCCTCCTCTTTTTTATGGTATATGGATGAAATGGACATCCCCGCAGGGAGGATGCCCATTTAGTCCCGCTTTAGAACATTTCACTGATTGTTTTTGCTTGCATATGCAGTGCCAAGTAATCCGGTCCGCCTGCTTTTGAATCCGTTCCGGACATTTTGAAGCCGCCAAACGGATGGTAGCCGACGATAGCACCTGTACAGTTGCGGTTGAAGTATAGGTTTCCAACATGGAATTCCTGTTTCGCACGCTCGATGTGCTTGCGGTTGTTTGTAATCACCGCGCCTGTCAAACCATATTCAGTATTGTTTGCCACTTCTAAAGCTTCATCAAAGTCTGACACTTTACAAAATGCAACGACAGGTCCGAAAATTTCTTCCTGCATAAGTCTTGCTTTCGGATCAAGGTCAGCGAAGATCGTCGGTTTGATGAAGTATCCTTTCGAATCATCACCAGTGCCGCCGCTTACTAAACGCCCTTCCTGTTTTCCGATCTCAATATAGCTCATAATTTTATCATAAGAACCTTGGTCAATGACAGGTCCCATATAAACATCTGCACTGTCAGGTTTAGCAGTTACTTTTGATTCCGTAATTTCAATGACACGCTCTAATACTTGATCATACACTTTTTCATGGACAACTGCACGTGAACCTGCAGAACATTTTTGTCCGGCAAAGCCGAATGCAGATGTGAAAATCGATTGAGCCGCTAATTCAATGTCCGCATCCTCGTCGACAACAACCGTATCTTTACCGCCCATTTCAGCGATGACACGTTTTAAATGCTGCTGGCCCGGCTGAACCTTCGCCGCGCGTTCGAAAATTCTCGTGCCAACTTCTCTTGATCCTGTAAATGTGATAAGGCTTGTTTTCGGATGGTCAACAAGATAATCGCCTACTTCTGCTCCGCTTCCAGGAACAAAGTTGACTACGCCTTTTGGCAATCCGGACTCTTCAAGCACCTCAACAAATTTTGCTGCAATAACAGGTGTAGCACTCGCAGGTTTTAGAACCACTGTGTTTCCAGTAACGATCGGCGCCACTGTTGTTCCTGCCATGATCGCAAACAAGAAGTTCCACGGCGGAATAACAACTGTCACTCCAGTCGGCGTGTATACATATTGGTTTTTCTCGCCTTCACGGCTGTTGACCGGTTTGCCTTTTGCCAGTTCGATCATTTGGCGTGCATAATACTCCATGAAGTCAATCGCTTCAGCCGTATCTGCATCCGCCTCATTCCAAGGCTTTCCTGCTTCTTTTACAAGCAAAGCGGAAAATTCATGTTTTCTTCTGCGGACTTTGGCAGCAGCGCGGAACAGGACAGCCGCTCTCTCTTCAGGAGATGTGTATCTCCACTCTTCGAATGCTGTCGCAGCCGCTTGAATCGCTTGCTCAGCGTGCTCTTGAGAAGCTTTTGACACTCGGCCGACGACTTCTTCTTTATCAGCCGGGTTGATTGAAACGATTTTCGCTTCTGTTTCTACCCTCTCGCCGTTAATGACAAGCGGATAGTCTTTTCCTAAATATTCGCTTACTGTCGCAAGCGCTTTTTTAAACGCTTCCACGTTGTTTTGGTCTTGGAAATTTGTGAATGGCTCGTGTTTATAAGGTGTTGTCATGATAATCTCTCCTTTTTTACTTCTTTGTCATTCCTTTGAAAGCGAAGGCAATGTTTGACGGACGTTCTGCAAGGCGTCTCATAAAGTAGCCGTACCAATCCTCGCCGTATGGCAGGTAGACTCTCATGTTATAACCTTCTTTTACGAGGCTGAGCTGGGTTTGCGACCGCATGCCGTACAGCATCTGAAATTCAAACTTGTCATTGGCAATGCCATGTTCCTTGGCAAGCTGCTTTGTAAAGTCGATCATTTTGTCGTCATGTGTGGCAATCGCTGTATAGTGACCGTTTAAGAGCTGCTTTCGGATGATTTTTTTGTAATTTTCATCGACGTCGCTTTTCTCCGGGTAAGCTACTTTTTCTGATTCTTTATAAGCTCCTTTTACAAGGCGAAGGAACGGGTTTAAAGAATCTAACTCGTCAATGTCTTTTTCCGTCCGGTACAGATAGGCTTGCAGCACTGTGCTTACATACTCGTATTTCCTTCTGAAATCTTTGAAAATATCAAGCGTTTTCTGGCATCTGACTTCATCTTCCATGTCGATGGTGACCATGATTTTATGCTTCTCAGCCGTCTGAAGGATTTTCGTCATATTTTCATACACCAGATCCATATCTATATCCAGACCTAAAGACGTCATTTTTAAAGAAACGTGTGAGTTCAGCTCCTGATCCGCAATGGTCGCAATGGTTTGAATGCACTCTTCCGTACGCTCCCGTGCGACCTCGGCGCTGTTCACAAACTCTCCTAAATGATCGACAGTAACTGACAAACCTTGGCTGTTAAGCTGTCGAATGGTCGGGATTGAACTGTTAAAGTCATTCCCGCCGATAATTTTACCCGCTGCTACTCTGCTTCCCCAGTTCTTTGCCATTTTATTGAGAAAGCCGCTTTTGGATAAAAATAAGAAAAAATCTCTTGTGATCACTTCCAACCTCAACACCCCGCAATCTAAGAAGTATTTGTATGAGTTTATTGTAAATGGACAAAACCAACGTTCACAATATTCTCAAAATACAAAGATTCTGATTATTTTTGTGGTTTTTCCACAATCAGATAGTTAGAAAGTCGGGGAATTCTGTCGAATAAAGGAGAAAAGGAAGCGACAAAAAACATCAGCTTCCTCCATCCTTCCACACTTCTTCAACCGTATTCAAAAGCAAACGGTTCAATTCAGGTGTCATATCTTTTTTCTCTGTCTTCAGTTCTTTTGCCGCTTCCATGATTCTTTCGATTTCCGTTTCAATGAATTGGTGAATAACATCGATTCTTGCTTCGAGGTCAAGCTCTTCACCTCTTTTTTTCCGTGCAAGCAAGGTCTCCATTTCAGCCTTCAGCTCGGGTTCAGCAACAAGTTCCTCCATCAAAACAGTAAAGTCCATTGGCGGAATGGTTCCGTGCTTTTCAATCCATTGGCAGGCCAAGATAGGCCGAAGCACGTAGAAATACTTTTTGATTTTGACCTCTTGTCCTTGAAGGTAATCTTTGACGTTTCTTCTCGCCATATTGATATAGTGATACACGCTTGCTTCAGGCTTAAATGTCTCCGTGCGCAGTTTTCTTAACTGCTCTGCGGTCGTAAATGCTTCGTAATACACAATGTCTGAGGACAGCCATTCGAGGAGCGGAGGGTTTGACTTTTTGAAAAGCCGAAGCGTCTTTCTCAGCTCCCAGCCGCTGATATCCAGCAAATCATGAATCGGTTCTTCAATGACATCGCGCTCCTGCTCAATTGAAAAATACCACTCCTTTTTTGGCACATAAATAAAGCGGACATCGTAATCACTATCCTGCGACGGGAATCCCCATGCGCGGCTCCCTGACTCGACGGCATACACGATTTTGACCCCGTATGACTGCTCGATTCGTTTTAATTCATCAATGATTCTTTGTTTCATATCTATTCGTCTCCAGTCTGTTCTCATTCCGGCAGTTTGCAGAAAAAAACCGCCGGAAAATATTTGGCGGCTTTTCACATTTATCAGCCTTTAAGATGCTGCTTAAAGAAAGCGAGTTTTTCCGTTTGAAAAGCAGGGATATACTCATGTCCGAAGTAACGGTACACCTTCAGCTCTTTCTCTGTTTCCAAATGATTGTAGGCGGCAAATACGGTGGACGGCGGCGTGACCTTGTCAATCAGACCGATCGACATCAGGACAGGCACTTTCACTCGATCAGCGAGATTCATAATATCGAAATATGAAAGTGTCTTCATCGCCTGCAGTTCTGTTTCCGGGCTGCCATTTCTTCTAAAGAAGGAATTGATTTCAAGGTACGGCTGTTCAAGCGCCACATCAATGGCCCGTTCGAAGTTGCTTAAATAAGGATAATCGGCAACGGCGGCTTTTGGAATGTCTGACAGAGCTGCGGCGGCAATGGTTAATCCTCCGCCTTGGCTTCCGCCTGTCACACCGATCCTTGTTTCGTCAACCTCGTCAAAGCTGCTGATCACTTCAAGCGCGCGGACGGCGTCCAAATAAACACCGCGGTAATAGTATGTATCTTTATCAAGAATGCCTTTGGTCATCCAGCCCAAAGCGTGACCGTGCGGAGAAATACTCGTATCCTCACTGCTCTGCTGGCCGCGGACAAGCATGCCGAATGCGGCGTAGCCATGAAGTGCCCAGTTTACCATTTCATGAATTTCACCGTCATAGCTTGCATTGTAGCCATGATATTTCACGATCGCCGGATGCGGGCCTTCCTTGTCAGGCACCGCGTACCATCCAGAAATGCGGGCGTTTCCGAAACTTTTATATGTGAGGCGGTACACTTTTACTCCGTCAGCAGGATAGTCAACCAGTTGTAAATCAGGTTCTGCTTGGACTTTTGCAAGTTCATCCAAAGACAATTTCCAAAACTCAGAAAAATCTTTCGATGCTGTTTTTTCAGGCTTATATGTTCGCAATTGGTCGAGCGGCAGATCGAATAGTTGCATTTCCGATTATTCCCCTTTGTTTTATAAGATTTAGTTTGTATTCCTATACTATCATGTTTCAGATTTGTTTTCTAAATATTTTCATCTTTGTTTCCCAGACAGCTTTCATCAAACGTTTGTTTAAGACCTTCCCGGCTCAGTTCCATAAAGGCCCGGGCTGTCAGACTGACATAGCGGTTCTTTAGAAAGACAAAGACGAGGGTTCGTGATGGCGCGGATTGAATCGATAAATAGATCACACCCGGATCTTTATCCCTTCTAACCATATTCGGCGCCATTGTCACGCCTAATCCGTTAGCCACAAGGGATTGGGCCGTTTCAATATGGCTCGTCTTGAAGGCAGCATTCGGCTTAAAGCCGCTTTCCGCACAGAGATCGAGAACTGTTCTGCGAAAGCCGAAGCCTTCTTTTAACAGAATAAATGGCACCTGCCTGACCATGTCAAGCGGCACGCACGGCTGGCGGCCCTCTTTACCTTCCAGCGCTTTCTCAATCAGCGCGATCATTTCCGGCGGCATCCATCTTTGCTTTTCCTTCGGCACTGCGAGAACAATCGGTTCCGTGAGCAAGGGTGTAATGGAGAGCCGTTCATCTTCGATCGGCAAGGATAAAACAGAAAGGTCAACCTCTCCCTTTGCCGTCATTTCCTCTAATGAAACCGGATCTTTTTCAACAAGCTGAACCTCCACATGGGGATAGCGCGCCAAAAACTGCTTCAGCAGCGGCGGAAAGAGATATCTCCCTGTTACAGCAGGAATCCCAATCGAAAGTTTGTGCCCAATTCCTTGCGAGCGCTCCTGCATCTCCCGGAGCAAGTCATCTCTGGAACGAATGATGTCCTCGGCTTTTTCAATGAAACGCCTGCCGTGGGGTGTCAGTGTAACAGAGCCGTGGGATCTGTGAAAAAGAGTTAGGCCCAGCTCTGCCTCAAGCTTTTTGATTTGCTGGCTGAGAGACGGCTGAGCGATATGAAGATGCTCCGCCGCTTTTGTAAAGCTTTGGCGCCGGGCGATTTCCGCTGCGTATTCCATTACTCTAATATCCATTTCAGCCTCCATAGGTTGAACCTATCGTTTTTATCATTTTTATATCTTGGACGAATCATAACAGAAATTGCTAACATAATCCATATCATCATTAAACAAAAGAAGGAGCTGGTTCAAATGACAAATGAAACACCGTTTTCTACAAATGCCGAGATGTATCGGGATGAGAAGGTATTTGCCGAGGGGGAAGATTTGGGGCTGATGATCAAAACGGCGGAATGCCGGGCAGAGCATCGGGTGCTGGATATCGGAGCGGGTGCCGGACATACGGCGCTGGCATTTTCTCCTTATGTACAGGAGTGCATCGGTATTGATGCGACGAAAGAGATGGTAGAGGTTGCGTCCTCCTTCGCGCAAGAAAAAGGAGCTGAAAACGTACGCTTTCAACAAGGAACGGCAGAGTTACTTCCCTTCCCTGACGATTCATTTGATATCATCACCTGCCGATACGCAGCCCACCATTTTTCAAATGTCCGCAAAGCCGTCAGCGAGGTTGCGCGCGTATTGAAACAGGACGGACGTTTTCTTTTAGTGGATCACTACGCGCCTGAAGATCCCATTCTTGATGAGTTTGTCAATCATTTGAACCGGCTTCGAGACCCTTCCCATGTTCGAGAAAGCTCATTATCAGAATGGCAGGCGATGTTCAGCGCCAACCAACTGGTCTATCAAGACATCCAAAAGTGGAATTTGCCGATTCAATATGATAGCTGGATCAAACGAGGCGGAACCTCCGCTGACCGGGAAAAACAAATCATTACCCACTTGAATCACGCATCAGACGAAGCACAAGACACATTCTGTATTACATTGAACCAAAACGGACAGCCCGACTCCTTTTGTTTAAAAGCGATTTTGATACAAGGGATAAAACGATAAAAAAAGCCGTGCGCTGCGCACGGCTTTTTACATCGGCTGATAAAGGTCCCAGCCAATTTTTAATGTCTCTACAATATAATCGGCAACCTCTTCCGGGGAAAGGTTGTCTGTTGCCACTTTTGAATTGTGCTTGTCATAAATGACTTTTCTCTCGTTAAACAGCTGTTCCATTTCATCCATTGAACGGTTATGCAGCACTGGGCGGCTTTCGATCAATAAATCCGCGCGCTGCTTCCAGTTCTCCCATGACAGGTCCAGATGGAGCACGAGACAGTTTTCCAGACAGCAATTTCTGATTTCTTCTTGTTTAAAAGATCCCCCGCCCAGAGATACGATTTTGAATCGTTTATGATGGCAGATGTCTAAAATATATTCCTTCTCCGTTTTTCGGAAAAAGTCTTCTCCCTTTTCCTCAAACATCTCAGGGATTGACATGTTGAAATCCTTTTCGATCTCTTGGTCAATATCGATAAAATCTCTATATAATTTTTTAGCGACCAATTGGCCGATTGTTGTTTTTCCAACACCCATGAATCCGATCAGGACGATATTTCTTTCTCTTACTGGGATGGCTCGTTTTGCGTTCATCTTCGGCGAAATCCTCCTAAGGAATGAAATTTTATTTTCATTATATGCTTATTTAGCGAATATTTATATAGATGCCAGCTTGCCCGTCCTTTTCCGTTCAAACGTTTTTGCCTGAATGACATTCATTGTACAACATTTCTGCAGATATTTTAATACTTCGACGCAAAAAAGCATTAAAACCTTCTGTATTTTTCCAGCTGATTCTTCGATCGAAGGGTCTTTTTTTGTATGATAAATAAGAAGGGAGAAATGGCGATGATCATTTGGATAAACGGGGCATTCGGTTCCGGAAAAACACAAACAGCCTTCGAGCTGCACAGAAGGCTGAAATCCTCTTATGTGTATGATCCTGAGAAAATGGGCTTTGCGCTGCGCTCCATGGTGCCGCAAGAGATTGCGGAGGACGATTTTCAAAGCTATCCCTTATGGCGGACGTTCAATTACCGTTTGCTAGCTTCTCTGACAGATACATACCGCGGCATCATTATTGTGCCTATGACGATTGTGCATCCTGAATACTTCAATGAGATCATCGGCAGGCTCAGACATGAAGGCAGGATCGTTCACCACTTTACACTAATGGCTTCAAAGGAAACCTTGTTAAAACGGCTGCGTACCAGAGCAGAAGGAAAAAACTCATGGGCCGCCAAACAAATTGACCGCTGCGTTGAAGGATTATCATCATCCATTTTTGAGGGCCGCATTCAAACAGACAACCTGTCGATTCAGGATGTGGCAGAAACCATTGCCGCGAGAGCCGAGCTCCCATTAGATCCTGATACGAGAGGCAGTCTCCGAAGGTTCACCGACAGATTAAGGGTTAAACTGAATCATATCCGCATCAAATAAAGCGCCTGTTCACGACAAAAGCCCGCTCTCGGAGCGGGCTTTCATCTACTTATTTCCACCAGTCATCAAACATTGACGCTGGAACCTGACGTTTATGTTCAGTTATGCTGTAGCGTTTTTCCAATGCTTCTGATACTTTCGCTGATACTTGTTTTCCTTCGAGATAATCGTCAATCTCCTCGTAGGAAATGCCAAGCTCTGTTTCATCCGACTGCTGCGGTTTTTCATCGAGCAGATCGGCAGTTGGTTCTTTTAAGTATAAGCGTTCCGGTGCACCCAGCTCTTTCAGCAGGCTTCTTCCCTGGCGCTTCGTCAAGCCTGTCAGCGGCAGGAGGTCTGCTCCGCCGTCACCGTACTTCGTAAAGAAACCAGTCACTGCTTCAGCCGCATGATCTGTTCCTAACACAAGAAGGCCTTCCTGGCCGCCGATCGCGTATTGCGCAATCATTCTTGTTCTCGCTTTTACGTTTCCTTTATTAAAGTCAGTCAGCTGGCCGCCTGTTTCCTGCTGATACTGATCCGAAAAAGCGCTGACTGTCGATTTAATATCAAACTTCCATGATTTATCCGGCTTAATAAACTTCAAAGCGAGCTGGGCATCGTCTTCATCCTGCTGTGTGCCATGCGGAAGACGGACCGCGATAAATTGAGCGTCCCCGCCCTCCTCGCGAATACTCTCCACCGCAAGCTGGGCAAGTCTTCCCGCAAGCGTTGAATCCTGTCCGCCGCTGATTCCCAATACAAAGCCTTTAGCACCGGTTTTCTTTACATATTGTTTTAAAAAATTGACTCGGTCCTCAATTTCTTGCTTTGGATCAATTGAGGGCTTCACATGTAACTCACGCATAATCTTTTCCTGCATGCTCATCCCAATCATTCCTCCTGTACATTTTCCCTTGTTACTGTTCATTTCCCCAAATCAATGAAAATGAATCATGACTGTTATGTATCCCTCTTAAATATAGCACAGGTCTTCATTCACAGTGAACAAGAGAGATCAGCTGACTTCAACCCGTATGGATGTCACACTGTCGCCATTGCATTTCCCTTTTTCAATCGGGCAGGAAGAAAACGCGACAATTAAATCCATCTCCGCCCTAAGCCTTACGTAATCTCCGGCATTTGAAAGCGGTGTTTCCACAGACAGATTCCCTTTCTCATCAAGAACGGTATTCATAAAAATCGCAAAGGGATAATGCATGTGAGGCTTCGGCACGCCAAACTGTTCAAGCGCACGGTTCATATTGTCATAGCACGTATCCTGAAACTCATCCTTTTGCTTCCCATATAAGAGCCTGTTCATATCAGGACGGCAGGCGGGCAGCAGCAGATCATGCTTGCCGACCGTATCTTCAATCAGGGTTAACATCGGCTTATACAGGTTGGAGTAGAGATGGTCGTTGACCTTCACATGAATGGAGTGATTGGCGTCTATCGTCGCTCCCTGATCAAGGTGTTCATAAAAATCCTTGGCATGGTACGCGACAAAATCAGCAACCTGCTGGCCTTCTACATCAACCACCTTCAAAATCTGCCCCTTTTTCAGCTTCAGCCCAAGCCCTTTTTTCGGCTCCACGATATATTGCTGTGTCATTGGTTTGCTCCTTTTTTCATTAGTATGAGCGTCCGCCTCCATCTCCATGTAAAAAGAGGCAAAAATCTGATGTATATAAGCTTCGGGCGGGTCGCAATCTAACCTTAGATAAAAGGGGTTGAATAAATAATGAGCCAAACAAAAAAAGACCAGCCAAAAGGGAATCTGGCTTGGTGGCAGCTGTCACTGATCGGAGTCGGCTGCACGATTGGAACTGGCTTTTTTCTCGGTTCCAGCATCGCAATTGTAAAAAGTGGTTTTTCCGTTCTCCTTTCATTTCTGATCGCAGGGATCGGTACGTATTTTGTCTTTGAACAGCTCGCCAAGCTGTCGGCGAAGCAACCGGAAAAGGGCTCGTTTTGTGCGTATGCCCGGAAAGCATTCGGCAAATGGGCAGGCTTCAGCAACGGCTGGGTGTACTGGTCGTCAGAAATGCTGATTACCGGCAGCCAGCTGACAGCCATTTCGCTATTTACGAAGCATTGGTTTCCTCAAGTGCCGCTATGGGTGTTTGCCTCAATCTACGCGGTACTGGGGCTTCTTATTATTTTCACCGGCCTGTCTGTCTTTGAAAAAACAGAAAACGTGCTGGCAGTGATTAAAACAGCCGCTATTTTTATGTTTATTGTCATTGCCATTCTGGCGTTATGCGGTATCCTGTCAGGCGGAAAGCATGGCATACATGTTCCCAATAAGACGAGTGAGTTTTTCCCATACGGCGCCATGGGGCTGTGGACAGGTTTAATCTACGCGTTTTACGCCTTTGGCGGAATTGAAGTCATGGGGCTGATGGCGGTTCACTTAAAAAAACCTGAGGAAGCGTCTAAATCAGGGAAGCTAATGCTGGCGACACTGGCGATTGTTTATATCATTTCAATCGGGCTGGCTCTGCTTTTGGTTCCGTTACACACGTTTACCGAACAGGACAGTCCGTTCATTACGTCGTTAAAAGGATATCACCTTGAGATCATCCTTGATATATTTAACGGGATTTTCATCATCGCCGGGTTCTCGACCCTTGTCGCTTCGCTTTTTGCCGTTACGACATTGCTTTGTACGATGGCTGATGACGGCGACGCGCCGAAATGCTTTACTCTAAAGGAAGGCAAAAAAATATGCTGGCCGGCACTTGGCCTGACGTTTGCGGGGCTTGTCCTCTCCATTATTCTGTCGTTAGTGCTGCCTAAAAACATTTATGAGCATATGACAACAGCCGCGGGGCTTATGCTTTTATACACTTGGCTGTTTATCCTGTTCTCCAGCAAAAAGCTGACTGATCCTGAGGGCATGGGAAAAACGCAAATTTATTTAGCGATGATTCTGATTGCTGCGGCTGTGTCCGGTACATTGTTTGAAAAATCAAGCCGGCCCGGTTTTTTTGTGAGCATCGGTTTTCTTGTGATCATCGCCATCGTGACCATGATCTATCAAAAAAAGCAGGGTCATAAAGACCGCCCTGCAAGTCCGTGATTTATTTCAGTTTGTTGAACATGTTCTTTAAATAAGAAAATGGGCACTTCGATACCTGTTTTTCGTCATCACGGAGGAAATACTGCTTCCATTCACGATTATTCTTTTCTCCATACCAGCCTAATTTCGGGTGAATCGGAGCTTCATCATAGGCCTCTAAACGGGAGCGGATCAGGTTGCTCATGTTGCGGCCAAAAGCGGTTGAGCCATTTAACTCTTCAAACACCCATCTCGGCTGAAAGGTGATCATAAAAAAAGGAAAGCTTCGGCTTTTTCTCGCCTCGTGCCCCGGTGTAGCGCAAAGAATAAAGTACGGCTCGCCGTCAAAACAAAACTCCCATTTATAATGCTCAGGATCGGCCGGAATGTCTTCCGGCCATTCTTTTTCGTCTTGATGACTCAGTCTATTTAAAAAGCGCCAAAACAGCTCTTCATACGCTTCAATCGAATAATGCTCCGCCAAATCTTCCGGTGTATCAAACAACACAACGAGGGATGCGTATTTTCCCGTGTCCCGCGATATCTTGCCGTACTCCGCAAGCAACGGAGCCAGTTCCTCCGCTGTACGGTTTTCCCGCGGATCTCCGGCAAAAGCAATCCGAAGCTGATCAGTCAGAAACGCCTGGCGTCCGGGAATGCACGGAAACGTATCCGCGTCGTCCGCCAGAGTTTCTGCCAGCAGCTCAAAAGCGATTCTTTGCCATTCAGGAAGCTCTTCCTGAATACGTTCCAGAAAACTTTTGGTGTAAATCCCACTCACCATTGATCCACCTCCAGTATCATCTGGATACTATATTAAAACTGGAAGCGGCAGGTGACTGTCCTTTATGAATCAGCCCAATAACTGTTTGATGCCCTGATAACCAAAGTAAAGGCCAAACACGAGGAGTGATACACCGGCCATTCCGGTCAATCCTCTCAATAGCTTTTCATGAAGCAGGTTTCTGAATGTACTGGCTGTAATCGCCATGCAGAAATCCCAGATTAAAATGCCGATCATGATGCCCGAGCTATAGATCAGAAGCTGATTCATATTGTAGGCCTCTGCTGTTTTCGCAAGAATGCTTCCGTAAATTCCAAGCCAAAAAAGGATGCTCAATGGATTCGAGAGTGAAATGAGAAAACCTGAAGCGAACGTTTTCCGGAATGACGGCTTTCCCCGCGAGCCTCGCACATCCATCGGCTCTCTGACGTTTTTCAGCGTTTCAATTCCAGTATAGGTCAGCACAAAAAAGCCGAAGAGCCACAAAAACGTTTTCACAAATGGAGCGGTCAAAAACTGTGACAGCCCGAAATAGATAAAAAGCATGTACAGCCCATCCGCTGTCATGGCGCCTAAACCAAATATCCATGCATGCCAAAAACCGTTTTTAATTCCTTTGTCTATTTGCGCCGCATTCACTGGCCCCACAGGCGCAGACAAGGACAGTCCCAGCACAATATAGCTCAAAAAAATGTTCACCGGCCCGTACTCCCTTCTCTTACGTAACTTGTACAATTTATTCGGGAACGGGCCAAGCTATGCACAATTTCACTTACTGTTTCAAACGTTGAAGCTCTTTCTCCATGATATCAGCGGCTTTGCCTACAAAACTGAAAATGAGTTCCAGTTCCTCTTCCGTATATTCGCAGCACAAATCCATCGTCGACTCAGACAGAGGACGGAACAAATCCTTTATATGTTTTTTCGAAGCAGTCAAAGGGACGATTACGACTCTCCTGCGATCGTTCGGGTCCTTTTCACGAGCCACATACCCCGCTTTTTCCAGCCGGTCAACAAGCGCCGTGACGGAACCCGTGCTAAGTCCGGTTTTTTTCCCCAGCTCTCCGGCCGTCATCGGTCCTGCTTCATTTAAAATGTCAGCTGATTTCAAATCGGTGGGAAACAGACCGAGAGCTTGAGCGGCTGCCTGATGAAACAGAACCGTTCTTGTGCCCAGTTTTCGAAAAAGCTGAACAGCAGTCTTTTCCAACTCACTTCTGGAATTTCTTGTTGACAACTGACAGTCCTCCCTATAAAATCGAGTTTATCTTGATAATCGAGATATTCAATAATCAAACTATTATCATGATATCAGAACTTACATAGAAAAGTAAGAGGAGGTAGAACAAATGGACACAACAACAGCAAAACAGGCTTCCACAAAATTTGTTGTTCTCGGTCTCCTGCTGGGCATCTTGATGTCGGCGATGGACAATACGATTGTTGCCACCGCGATGGGCAACATCGTAGCCGATCTTGGAAGCTTCGATAAATTTGCCTGGGTGACGGCATCCTATATGGTGGCGGTTATGGCTGGCATGCCGATTTACGGCAAGCTTTCTGATATGTACGGCCGAAAACGTTTTTTCCTGTTTGGACTCATTTTTTTCTTAATCGGTTCGGCTTTATGCGGAATTGCCCAGACGATGAATCAGCTGATCATCTACCGGGCCATTCAAGGAATCGGGGGCGGCGCGCTCCTGCCGATTGCCTTTACGATTATCTTTGATTTGTTTCCGCCGGAAAAACGCGGAAAAATGTCCGGCATGTTCGGCGCTGTATTCGGATTATCCAGTGTTCTTGGGCCGCTTTTAGGCGCAATCATTACAGATTCGATCAGCTGGCACTGGGTGTTTTACATCAATGTGCCGATCGGCGCATTGTCATTGTTTTTCATTATTCGCTATTACAAAGAATCTCTGGAGCCCAGAAAGCAGAAAATTGACTGGGGCGGCGCGATTACCTTAGTCGTATCCATTGTATGCCTGATGTTCGCCCTTGAGCTTGGCGGCAAAACATACGATTGGAATTCCATTCAGATCATCGGCCTGTTTATTGTATTCGCCGTTTTCTTCATTGCCTTTTTTATTGTGGAGAGAAAAGCGGAAGAGCCAATCATTTCTTTCTGGATGTTTAAAAACCGTTTGTTTGCCACAGCGCAGATTCTCGCTTTCTTGTATGGCGGAACATTCATTATTTTAGCGGTATTTATTCCGATTTTCGTTCAGGCGGTCTACGGCAGCTCAGCGACAAGCGCGGGCTTCATTTTGACGCCGATGATGATTGGATCAGTCATCGGCAGCATGATCGGCGGAATCTTCCAAACAAAGGCAAGCTTCCGCAATTTGATGCTGATATCTGTTATGGCTTTCTTTATCGGCATGCTGCTTCTTTCCAATATGACGCCTGACACAGCACGGGTATGGCTGACAGTCTTTATGATGATTTCAGGCTTTGGCGTAGGCTTTAACTTCTCACTGCTGCCGGCGGCATCGATGAATGACCTCGAACCTCGCTTTCGGGGGACGGCAAACTCTACAAATTCGTTTTTGCGATCATTCGGCATGACCCTGGGCGTCACCATTTTCGGAACGGTGCAAACAAACGTATTTTCAAACAAGCTGAGTGACGCCTTCAGCGGCATGAAAGGTTCAGCGGGATCAGGCGCGGCGCAAAATATCGGCGACCCGCAGGAGATTTTCCAAGCGGGAACACGTTCCCAAATTCCTGACGCGATTCTGAATCGCATTATTGACGCAATGTCATCAAGTATCACGTATGTCTTTTTGCTCGCTTTGATTCCAATTGTCCTCGCGGCGATTACCATTTTGTTTATGGGAAAAGCCAGAGTGAAGACAACAGCCGAAATAACAAAGAAAGCAAATTAACATAAAAAAGCAGTACATGCTGGGCATGTACTGCTTTTTTCTATTACACTCCTAATCTTGCAAGAATAAACGTCCATATACATATGCCCAATAACAGAACCAGGCTGTACGCCACTGTCCGTTTAAACAGTTTAGATTCCTTGCCTGTTTGGCCGACCGCTGCGGCAGCGATGGCGATAGATTGAGGAGAAACAAGTTTCGCCATGACCCCGCCCGCAGTATTTGCGGCCAACAGCAAGTCAGAACCCGCACCGATCTGCGCTCCGGTGACAACCTGCAAATGTCCAAACAAAGCGTTATTGCTGACAACAGAACCGGTAATGAACACGCCGATCCAGCCGAGAACAGGACTGACAAATGGGAACAGGTCCCCCGTTTTCGCCAGCGCTAACCCAATTGAAGAGCTGAGCCCTGCGAAGTTGGCCAGATTGGCAAACCCCATCACGAAGCAGATCGTGATAATCGGCACCCACAGCTCTTTTCCTGTCTCCTTCAAGGAAGCAAAGGCATCTCGAGAGGAGAAATGTTTGCTGAACAGTCCTGTCACGATGACTGCGGCTAAAATCGCTGTACCAGTCGCTGACAGCAAATCAACTTTCAAGACTGCATCTAACGGCATGGCAGATGGCGCAATCGGCGGCATTTTCATAATTTGCTGGTGCAGAAAAGGCATTTTAAACAGGAGCGTTGTTTGATATAACAGTCCGCCTTCTTGGAAAAGCGCTTTGAAGGCGGGAAGGCTCCAGATGGTGATCG
The DNA here is from genome assembly GCF_050585765.1 of Bacillus sp. ATD. NCBI lineage: Bacteria > Bacillati > Bacillota > Bacilli > Caryophanales > Bacillaceae > Bacillus > Bacillus sp. ATD. The sequence goes on from NZ_JBOBQH010000010.1 coordinate 35,574, forward strand.
CCGCAGTTAAAATGTAGAAAGGTGACCACGCTTTCGCAATGTCAGCGGCACGGTATGTCTTTTGCTCACCAGCATCGCCGGCTCCTTCCTCCCTGTAAATCTCTTTCGGCTGCCATTTGCGGAGGAAGAGGGCAAGCCCGCCCATGCTGAACAATGCCGCCAAAATGTTGGCTAATTCCGGCCCGAGCACCGCCATTGTCAGTGTCTGAACCGCTGTATACCCACCGCTCACAACCAGAAGGGCAGGCCATGTCTGTTTGATTCCTTTCATTCGATCTAATAGGAATACAAGCAGAAACGGTATGAAAAATGAGATCATCGGCAGTGTCCACATCAATGTCCGTGACAGCTCAAGAGCAGACAAATCACCAATCTGCGCCCCTGTGATGACAGGAATCCCGATTGCCCCAAAGGCTCCGGAAGCTGCGTTTGCGATCAAGCAGAGCGCTGCCGCTTTTAACGGTTTAAAACCAAGTTCGACGAGCAGCGCCGCGCTGATCGCAATCGGAACACCAAAACCGGCCGCGCCTTCCAAAAACGCGTTAAAACAAAAACCAATTAATAATAGCTGTAATCGTTGGTCAGGCGAAATGCCGGCAATGCTGGACCGAATAATAGTAAATTTCCCGGTTTTCACTGCGATTTTATACAGCCATACCGCCATCAGGACGATGTAGCCAATGGGCCACAGCCCGCTCCCGATTCCTAGCAAAACAGAAGAAATCGCTTTTTCAACCGGCATGTGAAATGCCAAAACGGAGACGAAGAAACTGACGGCTAGAGTAAGAAACGCCGCAAGTATGCCTTTCATTTTCAAAACAGTTAAAGCCAAAAGAAAAAAGAGAATCGGAGTGAGCGCCACAAGTGCGCTCACATACTCGTTTCCAAACGGATCATACAACTGCTCCCACATTGACAATCAGCCCTTTACTCTAAAGTTGCGATTAGTTGACTTTTTGTTCTGCAAAATGAGGCTTTAAAATGTTTTTAAGGACGCCGGCGCTGTGAAGGAACTGTTCTTTTTCTTTCTCATTCAAGTTCAGCTCAGTGATACCAGCGATCCCTCCGCGGTTCACGACAGCTGGAACACCGATGTACACGTCATCTGCACCGTATTGCCCGTCCACATATGTGCTGACAGTTAATATGCTGTTTTCATTATGAAGAATCGCTTTTGTAATGCGGGCAAGACTCATCGCAACGCCATAATAAGTCGCGCCTTTTTTCTCAATGATATGGTAAGCTGCGTTTTTCACGTCATCTACAATTTGGTCGAGCTCCTCTTGTTTGTACGCATCGTTTTTCTCAACGAGTTCACTGACCGGCACACCGCCGACATTCGCGTGGCTCCAAACAGGAAGCTCAGTGTCGCCGTGCTCTCCGATAATATGCGCGTGCACATTTTGAGGCGCTGCGCCAAAGTATTCGCTCAGCATGTAACGGAATCTCGCAGAATCTAGTGTTGTGCCGCTTCCGATCACCCGCTCTTTTGGCAGGCCGCTGAATTTCCATGTCGCGTAAGTCAGGATATCAACCGGATTTGTCGCGATTAAGAAAATGCCGTCAAATCCGCTCGCCATGACTTCACCGACAATGCCTTTGAAAATCTTTAAATTCTTTTCTACTAATTCAAGGCGTGTCTCACCAGGTTTTTGGTTTGCTCCGGCGCAAATGCAGACAATATCAGCATCCTTGCAGTCTTCATATGTTCCGAAAGATGTTTTGACCGGTTGCGGCGCAAACGCCTTTCCGTGGTTTAAATCCATTACATCGCCCATTGCTTTTTCTTTATTTAGATCAATGACCACAAGCTCATCTGTGATCCCTTGGTTAATTAACGCAAATGCATAACTGCTTCCAACAAAACCCGCTCCGATTAAAGCTACTTTATTTACATGTTTGTTCATCATTAATCATCCTTCCAGGGTATGTTTCTCTTTGATGTCTTTTTATTTGTGAAGTATTTCACATTTATATTGTGCAATACTTCACAAACTTTTGCAAGAGAAAAGTTTTGTCTGATTTATGAACAAAAAAGAAACCATCTATGATGGTTTCTTTCACTATAACCCGTCAGCCTTGTACTCAATAAGGAAGAGAACCACTTAAGCCCGAGTCATTATATAAACCATTTTGCACGTAATCAAAGCCAGGCTGATTCTGGCCAGGCACTTGGGCGCTGCCATTATTAAAAATCACTTTGGCGTTGGTTGTATCCGTATCCGCAGGCAGCGTCAGGGTGTAAATTCCGTCTGCATTTTTAGTCATTGGTTTTCCAGGCCAAGATCCGGTCAATTCAATTGCCCCGCCCCCATCCTGTTTATAGATATAAGCATTTACCTGACTCCAATGATTCGGATTTTGATAGCCGATGGTTTTGGCCGAAGCTGGGTCTCTTTTAACAAAACTGTACTCCTCGGTCCTCGTTACACCATCACTGTTCGTTCCTTTTAACATGATGGTGTATGTTTTGCCAAATGGATCTTCTTTTCCGATTGTGAATTGATCTCCATCTTTAAACGCTGTCTCTTGTCCATTATTGATTTGATAAACAGCTTTTGTTGTGTTCGCATCTGCACGCAGGGTAATCGTCAGTTGATCATTGAAAGAATGTGTTACGCCTGCTTTGTAATTCTCAAGGAAAACTTGAGGCGCATTTGCAATATCGTCAGGATAAAGCACAGCCACAGATCTGGCATTGATCGTGCCTGTCAGTTTACCGTCCCTGACTTGAAATGAACCGGTCCCGGCTTTATTATCATAGCTGCCATCAGGTAATTTCGTTGAAGCATTTATGCTGACAGAAGAGGAACCTGCATTTGCCAGCACAACACCTTTTGAGCCGCGCTGATTCATAAATATTTGATTGTTCCCATTCGGATTTGAGAGTTCCTCAGGCTGCCCGGCCATTTCATTGTGAAATTGATTGACCGCAGTGATCGCCTGATCTTTAAATAAGGCGCTCCCGCGATCTCCTATTTGACTTTTCCCTGGAAATCTTACACCATTTCCGCCGCCCTCAGGCCTGGAAAAGAAAAGAGGCGTGCTTCCTGAGCGCGAACCAATCACTGCCCAGCCTAAACGGATATCGTCATCACTCATCCATGTGGACTCTTCATCATCATTGGCATACGTATCATGTGACTCCACCCATGTGACTAACTTGTCCGCAGACACGTCAGATGCATAATGGGAGATATTCGACACACTCAGATTGCGATTCTTTAAAGCGGATCTGATGGAATGCCCATAGTTAGACGCTGTCACATTCATATAATTCGCATATGCAGCATCCCTGGAAGCACTATCCTGAAGGATTTCTCCGTATTGGAACTCCGCCGATGTATTTGTGATATTCGGCCAAAATTGGCTTCCGTAATTCCCATCATCCGGAAGCTCTATATGCTTGGCGGCATCATAGCGGAACCCGTCTGCTCCGTCATCCAATGCTCTTTCTAAGAAACGTTTCAGATAGGTTTGCACCTCAGTGTTCTGTGTATTCCAATCATACAACCCTAGCAATGCATTCTGCGTGACATCCCATCGATCCGACCAGTTTTTAATTTGTGTGTTTCCGTGTGTCCAGTTTGGAATACTCTTAATCTCATTGGAAATGGCGGCATAGTCACTGGTGGTATGATTGATGACCGCGTCAACTATGACTTTTACGCCATATTCTTCAGCGGCTGCACACATTTCTTTAAATTCTTGTTCAGTGCCTAAGTAGTGGTTGCCAATTTGGTACGATGTCGGCTGATAGAGCCAGTACCAGTTCGGCATGCTTTTATTTCCTTGGTTCCCTTCCTTTACTTGGTTAATCGGAGACGTCTGAATGGCTGTATATCCTGCATCATGAATGTCCTTCATATTGTGTTTTAACGTATTGAATGACCAATTCCAAGCATGAAGAATGGTCCCACTTTCAATCGATGGCGCTGCCAGTTCATTTGATGTGTTCTGTGTTTCAGCATTTGCAGCCACCGGTCCTGCCAAAACCATATGAAACAGCAACAAAAATCCAGCGAATAACGGCAGTAAAGAGGTTTTGAATCGTTTTTTAAACATTTTTGACACTCCTTATTTGATTTTTGAAGACTGACTGCGGAGTCAAAAATTCCTCTTACTCTTTCTACAGCTTCCTCCTTTCAACTGTTGTGAAGACTGGAGAAGAATTATGTTAACGCTTACATTTGAACTTATCACACCCTCTCTATCAAAGCAACGCGGCAGAGTGAATTCAAATCTATATTCCTATCAAATAAAAAGACTTTGCTCTTATAAACAAAAAAAGAAACCACCATCAAGATGATTTCTTCTTTGCTTCTTCTTTTACCGCTCTTCTGTAAGCCAACTTCACAATCACATATCGAAGCAAAAACAGAACGCCGCTACAGACGATAAAAAGAAGAATCATTTTCAGCCAAGCGAAGAATGTATGGGGAATCCCCCTGTCGTACATCGTAAGCACCACTACCGCAAAGGCGACCGCAATTGAATCTATTCGCTGCTGCTTTACCCGTTTTCGCAGTTCTTCTTCGGTGTCTATTCTCGGCATGAGCATTCCTGACGCTCCTGCCCTGATGCAGTAATATAAGATGATGAGGAACAAAAACACAAGGCTTGCAGCCCATTCTTTAAACGGAAATTCAAACATAATGCCGCGGATGATCACATCAAGGAGCGCAAACGATCCCGCTATCATCCCAATCTCCGACCAGATTTTTTGTTCTTTTTCTTTTACTCTCTTATTTTCCCCATTCACGCCTGAAAGTCTATTACGCAGATTATTCATGACCTTCCTCCCGCACTTTTACGAATGGCTATGGCTTACATGTTACAATAACAGCCTGCGCTTCTGCAATGAATAACTCAAAAGCCCGCCGTACAAGCCGGCGGGCAGCAATTGTTAAAACGGCCCCCAATTGATCATGACGCCGATCACAATAAAAACAAGCCCGATCAAGAACCAAATCAGAGCAAGCGGCACCATAAACCGCAGCCACTTGACGTACGGAATGCCGCTGGCGGCAAGTACCGCCATGAGAACACCGGATGTTGGATTGACACAGTTGACGACCCCTTCTCCAAGCATAACCGCCTCCACCGCAACCTGTCTCGTGATTCCCATCAAATCAGCGAGCGGCGCCAGGATTGGAATAAATACAACGGCTTCGCCAGATCCTGAGGAGATGAGAAAATGAAGCAGCGCACTGGCGATATACATGCCGATTGCCCCGGCAATCGGACTGAAACCGTCCAACAGTGAAGCCAAAGCATTGACGACTGTATCGAGTAACTTTCCATTTTCAAGGATGACGGAAATGCTTCGTGCCATCCCGACAATCAGCGCCCCGTATACAAGGCTTTGACAGCCCGTAATGAAGGTTTTGGCAATATCGTTCGCCGCAAGTCCGCCTATTAAACCGACAAGGACAGAAATAAAAATAAATGTCGCAGCCATTTGGGAATCCGACCAGCCAAGCTTCAAAGCGCCGTATAAAAAGCCGACCAGCGAGAGTCCCGCCACGGTCAAAATCAGCTTATGGCGAACAGTAAATGACACTGACTGATCTTCTTCTTTACCGGCTTCGCCCATTCCTGCCCCAGGGAACCAATCTGTTCCTAACACACTGGCATCTTTTGATTTTTTTAATTTTCTCGTATACAAATAGATATAAATAATAGAAGACAGCAAAAAGCAAATGTAAATCACAACTCGCAGGCCGATTCCTGAAAAAAGAGGGAGCTCCGCAATTGATTGTGATAAACCGAGCGGGGACGGTGATAGTATAGTGGAGTTAAATCCAGCGTAGCAGCCGATGTAAATGACAGCGGCTCCCGCGACGGCGTCCCATTTTAAGGATCGTGCCACAATGAGGCCGATGGGGATAAAACCGATAACTGAATTCACGACAATCCCGGTTGTTCCGAGAATAGAGAACAACGCGCCGACAATACAAATAAATAATAATTGCTTGGTGCGGAATTTGCTGATGACATTGTAAATCAGGCCATTGATGGCACCCGTTTTTTCTAAAATGGCAATGGTGCCGCCTGTGAATAAAATCAGAAAGATGATTGGTGCTGATCCCACCATTCCATCCTGTAGGGAAGTAAAAAAACCGATCAGGCTGACCGGTGACTGTTCAATGGAATGATAGCTTCCCGGAACAGCAGTCGTGACATCCCCCTTTGTCACGCGGTCAAATTCACCTGCCGGCACAATATATGAAGCGATTGCGCAAATGAAAGCAATGATAAATAAGAGGACATAGGCGTCAGGCATTTTAAATGTCATTCGTTTTTTCTTAGGCTGTGTTTCGGCTGCTGGCATACTCATATTTCGATCCATCCCCTCTGTTTGAAAATATTAATTATTCTGAAAAGTCTCAATATGTGCTATATTATATACAGCCTATCTTCCTGTTTCAATATAAATAAAGTAAAGAAGGTAAAAATTCATTCTAATAGAAGGAGGTATTTCTTACCATGCAAAAGCTTTCAGAAGACATGAAACAAACCATTATGGACATCTTCGAGCATCTGCACGCGAACCCTGAAGTCAGCTGGAAGGAATATGAGACGACTGCATTTCTCAAACAAAAGCTTGAGGAGTTAGGATGCCGGACGCGCACGTTTTCAGACTGCACCGGGGTTGTCGGCGAAATCGGCTCAGGCTCACCTGTTGTAGCTGTGCGCGCTGATATTGACGCGCTATGGCAGGAGGTAAACGGCACATTTCGCGCCAACCATTCCTGCGGACACGATGCACATATGACAATGGCATTGGGCACATTAATGCTGCTGAGAAAACAACCTGAGCTTCCTAAGGGCACAATCCGTTTTATCTTTCAGCCGGCAGAAGAAAAAGGCGGCGGTGCCTTGAAAATGATAGAAGAAGGCGTACTTGATGATGTCGACTATTTGTATGGTGTTCACGTCCGCCCAATTCAGGAAACACAAAACGGCCGCTGCGCCCCGTCTATTCTGCACGGATCAAGCCAGCACATTGAGGGAACGATTATCGGAGAGGAAGCCCATGGCGCCCGCCCGCACCTCGGGAAAAACAGCATTGAAATTGCGGCATTTCTTGTACATAAGCTCGGGCTCATCCATATTGACCCGCAAATCCCGCATACCGTCAAAATGACAAAGCTTCAAGCCGGCGGAGAAAGCTCTAACATCATTCCGGGAAAAGCATCGTTCAGCCTTGATTTGCGCGCACAGACCAATGAAGCCATGGAGGCGTTAATTGCCGAAACAGAAAGAGCCTGTGAAGCGGCCGCCGCCGCATTCGGCGCTAAGATCGACCTGCAAAAAGAACACAGTCTGCCTGCAGCGACACAAAACAAAGAAGCTGAAGCGATCATGGCAGAAGCCATTACGGAAATCATCGGGGCTGAGCAGCTTGATGACCCGCTTGTCACCACCGGCGGCGAGGATTTCCATTTTTACGCCGTGAAAGTGCCGAACCTCAAAACAACAATGCTTGGTCTCGGCTGCGGACTCCAGCCGGGACTCCATCATCCGCACATGACCTTTGACAGAAATGCAATGTTCAACGGCATTCACATTTTGGCGAACGCCGTGCTCAAAACATTTCAGAAAGCGGAATCGCTTGCTGCCGCTAACGCTTCTTAACGCAAAAAAAAGCAGCCTGATCCCAGGCTGCTTTCTTCATTACTTCTTCAAATCTTCAATTGAGTTAACGTTTTTCATATATTGAGGAACAACAAGACCCATTTTCACGCCCGTCATACTGGTGCCAATATCGTCATATTTGCCTTTATATTTGGCGGCGTATGCTTTATGGGTATTCGGCAGCCATGCGGAAAGGGATGCATCCGCACTTCCCGTCGCAATTGCAGTCCACATCGGCCCGGCCTCTACCTGAGTAAGTGTTACCTCATAGCCCAAGTCTTCTAAGACTTTGCCGATCACGTTTGTACTTGCAATTTCACTGTCCCACGCCACATAGGCAAGGTTGATTTTGTCCCCCTTGACCTTTTGAACGCCTTTTGTCCACTCCGCAATCTGATCTTTGTGCTTCTTCACATACTCAGCTGCGACTTTGGCAGGTTTCTCGCCTTCTTCCACTTTGATCATCACTTCGCCCATATCGTCTTGCGTCCATTTAAACTGGCTCAGAAGCTTTGCGGCATTCGGCTGCTCTTTGCTGAAGCCTTTGCGTGTGATCGTATGGATTTCCTCCGCGCTGCCATAAGATTGTTTCGGATCATCGAGATATTTCAGCTTATATCTGGAGAACATCCAGTGCGGTGTCCATCCTGTAATGATAATCGGTTTCTTACGGTCGTATGACTTTTTAAGTGTTGCGGTCATCGCGGCACTTGACGCTGAAATCAATGTCCAGTCATTCAGGTCATAATCCTTCATCGCTTTGTCAGTCAGGGACATAATCCCTGAACCGGGGTCAATCCCGATGATGGTCTTATTCACCTGTTCTGCTGCGGTTGCATTTTCATCGTGTTGTGAACCGCAAGCCGCAAGTGAGAGCGCCAGCATGGCGGAAACGCCAATGCCGATGATTTTTTTAAGCATCAGGCATTCCCCCTGCTTTTCTTCTTCACTTTAATATTTTGAGTAATACGGTCCAGGGTAATGGCAACGATAACGATGGCGATACCCGCCTCTACTCCGACCCCGGTTTTCAGCTGTGTAACGGCGCTGTATACTTCAGAACCAAGTCCCGGCGCACCGACCATTGCGGCGATAACAACCATTGATAACGCAAGCATGATGCTTTGGTTGATTCCGGCCAGGATGGTTTTTGTCGCAAGCGGAAGCTGAACTTTAAACAAACGCTGAGCTGTTGTAGAACCGAACGCCTCAGTCGCCTCAATCAGATCCGCCGGCACTTGTTTAATACCGAGAACGGTCATGCGGATTGTCGGAGGCATCGCGAAAATAACTGATGCAACAACACCCGGCACAACACCGATGTTAAAGAAGAAAATCGCCGGCAATAGATATACGAAAGCAGGCATTGTCTGCATTAAATCAAGAATTGGCGTTACAATACGCCGTACCATTTCTTTCTGGGACGCCCAAATTCCGATCGGAACCCCGACCACAATCGAAATAATCACAGATGTCAAAACAAGCGCCAATGTTTGCAGCATTGGGTCCCAATATCCTAAATAATCGATCAGGAGGAATCCAATCAATGTAAATAACGCAATTCCTCTTGTACTGATCCACCACGCAAGTGCGGCGAAAATAATCGTTAACAAAATAGATGGGATAAATCCAAGTCCGCTGACAATTCCATTTACAAAAGCGGCAAGTCCGTTTGCGATTCCGTCGAAGAATCCGCCAAACGTCAATGTAATCCAGTCAACAAAACGGTCAATGATATCTGCTAAAGGTATTCTAGGCAGTCTATCCATCTTACTTCACCTCCTGTGCAGAAGGATCTTGTGTTTGTTCGCCAGTGCCTTCAGCATTGATATACTCGTTATTGCCGGCAAGCGCGCCAATCAGTGCGCCTTTTACGACAATCCCTTTCATTCTTTGCTTCTCATCTACAACCGCAATTGGAATATTCGCGTCAGAAACAACGTCAAAAATCTCTGTCAAATACGTATCCTCTGGTACAGTCGTAAATTCTGTATTCAAGATATTTTGAAGTGACAAATCAGATTCAGCCGCTTTTTTCGCATCAGACGCATAGATAACACCTAACAATTTCTTTTGTTTATCCACTGCGTAAATTGAAGAAATTCCAAGGTTTTTCATCAATGTCAATGCCACGCGAGGCCCTTTATCAATCCGCACTGTTTCAGCGCGTTTCATAATATGGCCTGCTGTGAGGACTTTAGATAAATCAACATCCTCGACGAATTTCTCAACATATTCGTTAGATGGATTCATCAGGATTTCTTCAGGCGTGCCGATTTGAACGATGTTGCCGTCCTTCATCAGAACAATTCTGTCGCCGATCCGCAATGCTTCGTCCAAGTCGTGCGTAATAAAGATAATCGTTTTTCCGACATTATCGTGAAGATCAAGAAGTTCATCCTGCATATCTTTACGAATCAGTGGATCGAGCGCACTGAACGCTTCATCCATCAGAAGAATGTCCGGATCATTTGTCAACGCGCGGGCAAGGCCGACACGCTGCTGCATCCCGCCGGAAAGCTGGTCAGGATATTGGTGTTCAAATCCTTCAAGTCCGACGAGCTTTAAGGACTCAAGCGCTTTTTGCTGGCGCTCCTGTTTGTCTACACCTTGAAGCTCCAGTCCGTATTCTGTATTTTCAAGTATCGTTCTGTGCGGGAACAGAGCGAATTTTTGGAAGACCATGCTGATTTTTTTCCGGCGGACTTCCCGGAGCTGGTCTTTAGACATATTTGTTATCATGTCACCATCAATGTAAATATTTCCGGCAGTCGGTTCAATAAGCCGGTTTAACATCCGTACTAAAGTTGATTTACCGCTCCCTGATAGACCCATGATGACAAATATCTCACCATCATATACTTCAAAATCTGCCTGATTAACCCCAACGGTTGAACCGGTTGCTTTCAGGATCTCTTTTTTTGTCTTTCCGTTGGCAAGCATTTGAACTGCCTTTTTTGTTTGTTTCCCAAAAATCTTGGAGACTTTCTCGACTTTTATCTTAATTGGTTTCTCATCTACACTCATATTTTCCCTCCATATTAAGCAATCCTAATAACCGTAACATTTATGTAACTTCCCAGACAAACAGCATATTCTCTTTTATTCTGTACCATTTCTTTATAAACATCCATGTGACCACATGATCTTATTTATGCTTCTAAATACTCTGTAATCCTCCTATATAATTGTATTTTACGGGTGATTTTTCTCCTATCTATAGATGAAAACGCTTTTATTGGAATTGAATTCCTCCTGCCTATTATGACTTCCTGCTCCTTTACTGGAAAATTAAGTTGCTTTCCCAGCATCAATTATGTATTATAGTTTCATGACTATGAAACAAACAGATGATCAAATCAGAGCGCAAATTTTTAAAGCACTGTCTGATGAATCAAGGCTTGCTATTATTCGTACGCTTTATGTCAGCGGAAAAGAACTCAGCTGCGGTGAAGTAGGTGAAAAGTGCAATATTGTGAAAACCACGGCATCTTATCATTTTAAAACGCTGCGTGAAGCGGGATTGACGGCAACCCGAAAAGATTCGCGGACAAAATATGTCAGTCTCCGTGAAGACACATTTCAAACATACCTGCCTGGCTTTTTGGAAACCCTCTAACAAAGGGTTTTCTCTATACATATTTGTTTCATAGTTTCAAAGTTATAAAACTATAGGAGTGATAAAATTTGAATCGTATTTGGCTTTTCTTCAGTGTCATGTTTGTCATTGGCACAGATACCTTTTTGCTTTCCCCGCTTCTCCCGCTTTTACAGGAGCAGTTTCATGTCTCTACTGATTTGTCAGGCTGGATGGTCAGTGCTTATGCACTCGGTTATGCGCTCTTCGCTTTCATTGCGGGCCCAATCTCAGACCGTTTGAACAGGAAAACAGTCATGCTGTGGGGGCTTGCGGGCTTTATCGTATCCACGTTTTTATGCGGCATCGCTCCCTCTTTTGCCGCCATGTGCCTGTTCCGTTTTGCCGCAGGCGTTAGCGCTGCGTTTGTGACGCCTCAAATTTGGGCGTCCATCCCAATTATTGTTAAGCCTTCTCAGATCATAAAAAGCATGGGTATTGCGACAGCAGGATTGGCCGCTTCACAAATGCTCGGACTGCCGATCGGAGGGTTTTTCGCTTCCTTTACATGGCATACGCCATTTTTCGCTTTGTCAGCGTGCTCGATTATTCTTCTATTGATTCTGGCGGTGGTTATGCCTGATATCCGCCCTTCTGAACCATTGGCGCGCCCATCAATAATCAACCCATATCGGGAGCTGTTTTCACTGCCGAAAACATCGGTCATTCTGCTTGCCTATTTTCTCTTTCAAACCGGAAACTTCGCTTCATTCAGCTTTCTCGGCACTTGGCTTTCCGCGGATTATCATTTAACCGTGTCACAAATTGGAGCCGCTATGCTTGTACTCGGACTGGGAAATATGCTTGGAAGCCTTATCGGCAGCCGGATTTCAGCAAAGCTTGGCATGTTTAAGACATTGATCGGCGGGATGCTGCTGATGGGCGCTCTCTATTTCGCTCTTCCTTTCTTTCCTAACTTATTTTTAGTTGAAACGAGCTTTTTTCTCACGTTCTTTACAGCTGGCATTATCTTTCCGTTAATGATGGGTGTCTCTCAATCCATTTCACCAAACGCGCGAGGAACCATCGCTTCCCTTTCCAATGCCGCTATGTATGCAGGAACCACTGTCGGCACAGGTATTGCAGGTTTTTTATATCAAAGCACACAGCATTTCGGAGCTGTCACAGGATTTACTGCCATTCTGTTCATACTTTCTATGACGCTCTACCAGACAATCAGTAAAACCGGGAAACGCCAATCCGCAGCCCGGACGCAATTGTAAAAAAGCACCTCATTCCAGAGGTGCTTTTCCTATTCCAGCTCAGTTTGTTTCGTCTCTTTCCCCATAATTAAAATACAAGCAACCGCGAGTAAGATGGCAATGCAAAAGATTGAAAAGATGACCGAAAACGAAATATGACGGGCTGCGAGCGTTCCAACGAGCAAAGGCCCGAAGATGCCGCCGATTCTTCCAAATGCCGCCGTCGTTCCTGAACCTGTTGCGCGAATCGCAGTCGGATATTGCTCCGGGGTATACGCATACAGCACGCCCCACGCACCGAGATTGAAAAACGATAACAGCATTCCAGCCGTAAGCAGAAGGCCTAAAGAATCAGCCGTTCCGAAGAAATAGGCGCTTCCTGCTGTACCAATCAGGTAAATGACGAGTATCCACTTCCGGCCCGCTTTTTCAATCAGCCATGCGGCAGAGAAATAGCCCGGTAGCTGAGCAAGCGTCATCAGCAGGACATATTCAAAGCTTTGAATCATGCTGAAGCCTTTCAGCAGCATGACACTCGGGAGCCATAGGAACATGCCGTAATAAGAAAACACCACACAGAACCAAACGATCGACAGCATTACGGTCGGCCGTATATACTGTCTTGCCCAGACGCTTTTTACATTCTCCCACACAGATTTCTTTTTGGCAGAAAGCGATTCATATTTTGGTGAATCAGGCAGACCCGTCCGCAGGTATAACGCATAAAAAGCAGTCAGTGCGGTTAACAGCAGGGCAGCCTGCCAGCCGAAGCTTGGTATCACAAAGTAAGAAATCAAGGCCGCTGCGAGCCAGCCCACGGCCCAAAAGCTCTCCAGAAGCACAATCACTCTGCCCCGCTTTTCAGGCACAACCGCTTCCGAAACGAGTGTCGAAGCGACTGGAAGCTCTCCGCCAAGTCCCATGCCGATCACGAAACGAAGGATTAGAAATGCCGATAAGCTCGTCACAAAAGCGGAAATGCCGCTTCCGATGGAAAAGCATAGAAGGGTGATAATAAATACTTTTTTGCGGCCGATTCGATCAGCCAGCAGACCAAACAAAAACGCTCCCGCAGCCATGCCGATGGAATTGACGCTTCCGATCCATTTCATTTCCTCGGGCGACAGATTCCACTCTACATGAAGCGCGGCGATAATAAACGATAATATTCCGACATCCATTGCATCAAACAGCCACCCCAAACCGGCGACGCCCAGCAGTTTACGCTGGGATATAGGCTGTTGTTTTCCCATTGCCAACACCTCTGATATGCAAAATGATTACCGTTTAAGTTTACACCTGTCTTTACACATTGTCATTAACTAAATGATGTAAATGAAAAACCCCGCTTATGTTCCACAAGCGGGGTTCTGATTATTGCTGTAATGCTGCTTTTTTAATATTATCCTGAAGCTGGGCAATTCGTCTCGCGCCGTCTTCGCGGAGGCGTTTGTTTTCTTCTTCGATTTGTTTTGTTTCCTGCATGCCGCTGACAATCGTGTTCCAAGACGATTCGATCGTTTCAATATCTATGCTCGGTCTGCCGGCCATTCTGGCAATTTCAACACTTTGGCTCGAGATGTTTTCAGCATTTCGTTTCAGCATCTCGTTTGTCCGGCGGTCAAGCTCGCTCATAGAATCAGCCACAAGCTTTTGGCGTTTCACCGTAACAGCCTGAATAATGCCGTTTTTGAAAATCGGAATGGTAGTGATAAACGCGGAGTTGATTTTCCCGATCAGCTTTGCGTTTCCGCGCTGCAGGAGACGGATTTGTGGTGCGGTTTGAAGAGCCACCATCCGTGCCATATCCAGATCATACACCCGTTCCTCAAGCGCCTGAATGCCGTTGCGCAACGTATCAAGCTGCATTTGCGCCAGCTGGTTTCCGCTTGCCGCTTTTTCCTCATATGAAGGAAGGATCGACTGCATCTCTTCCAGTTTCATCTGTCCGGCAACGACGTATTTTTCAAGCTCCATATAGTATTTAATATTGTTTTCATACATTTCATCGAGCGTGTAGTTCGTCTTCGTCATCTCATCTTTGTATTTCGAAATCTCAACGTTGATTTTTTCAATCTCTCCGCCAAGTGTCTGATACTTTTTAAAGATTTTTTCAATCATGCTGCCGCCGCGTTTGAAAATTTTCGCCATTAATCCCTTAGGCTCATCAAAATCATTTTTGTCGAAGCGGTCCATGATTTTTCCAAGCTGGGTCAGCATTGTGCCAGAGTCTGTCACACTTGTTGTTTTCATCATCCCCAAGATGCGGTCAGAGAACTTGGAAATTTCAACGGCCGGCTCCTTGCCGTACTCAAGCAGCTCCATTTGGTTTTTGACGTCAATTTGTTGAGCAAGCCGCTTTACCTCTGGTTCCTGACGGAGCTGAAGACGGATATCGTCAGCTTTTTGCTGGGAAATCTCTTCATTTTTATCGAGAACAAGCGGATTTTGATTTTCTGTTGTCATGCTTTTCTTCTCTCCTTATTTTTGGGTAATGTTTCTGAAGAGCCTTTTCACAAGCGAAGGCTCTTTGTAGTCCTGCTGGAACACCATGTCGTCCAGCCAGTGGATATCATACTGATCGTCTTCAATAAACTGCTCAATATCTTGGTGTCCGGGCGGATTATAAATGATGATATCGATTCCGATTTCATTCAGGAACAGCAGGGCGGCAGCATCCGAACGCGTGAGTCCGCCGCTCATTTCCGTATGATATAAAACGAGTTTCGGAACGGTTTGCGCATAGTCAAACATTTGAATTAATTTCAGCAGATTAGCAGGCAGGTTTGTCGTTTGTTTAAACAAATAGATTTGAACATCCTTGACTTGTTCCTGATGCAAAGCCTTAAGCCGAGGATGCCTGCACATTCTCGAAATCGTTTTGGCAATGGCGGTCTGAACGCCCGCCGGCAGCTGTTTGTACTGCCACACATTGCTTGCCATCAGCTTGTCCGGATCAATATTCCCTTCTTGATCAAGTGCGTGGCTGTAGTGAAATTGATAGTTCGACTTTATTTCTTCTGTAAATGGAAAGCTTCTGACCATTTCTGTTTCCTGATAATCCGCTAGAGTATGAAGCCTGTTCCAATATTCCTTATTGTCTTTCGACACGCCCATAATTTTGGCGAATACATTCGGAATTTCAATGGAGTGTTTATCTGCTTTGAAATTCGGCCGAATAAAGGCGCGTTCTTTCGTGATTAAAAACAGTTCATCATAGGTCGTTTTCAGCGTAACGGACACCGGTGTGTGATCTCTGAACTGCCATGGCTTGTACAGCATGGACTCCTCGTGATTCAGCACATGTTCAATTTCTTTTGTTGAGCGGTAAGCCACTGTTGATTTACGGTCTGGTTTTTCTTTCGGAAACGGCTGAAGCTCCGAAACATCCGGGAGCTTTTCCGTAAAACTGAGCTCCTGCTTTGGATCGACAAGCGCCAGCTGATCGGTTCCCGCCGGATGGAACAGCAGAACATCACAGCCGACCAGCATCAGATAATATAAGAAATAGAGCTGGCTTTTCGTCGCATCTCCATACCAAACAACCTTTGGCATCTCACGCTCTATATCGGTTTTTTCCAGCCACGGATTCAGGTGATTTAAAGAAAACTTCGAGACATCAAGCAGCACTCTGCGAAAATCAGGATGATTCAGCCCCTTCTCATGACTGTCCGCAAAGGTATGTAAAAGCGTCATCAGCGCTTTTCTTAAATGGCGGTGCATCAAGGGATTTGAGTGCTTCGCAATCAGCTTTTCCCCGTCCAGAAAGGCAACAAAGCGGCTGACTGACAGCCCTTTTTCTTTCTGATTGATGGAATGAATATGCTGAAGCTTTTGAAATGTTTCCGGTTCGATTGTTTTATCAAGCGTTTCACTCAAAATAGTCATGCGGTCATTTACAGACAGCTCATACAGCTCGTTATAGTAGTCTGTCTCATCAATAGGCGTGCCTAATATCTGTCCGGCAAGGCGGGAAAACGAAAGGCCCTGTGCTGTTTCATAGTGATCACGCTCCGGCAATGGCTGAAACAGCAGGCTTTTCCAATCCCCCTCAGCCGGAAGTGCTTTATGAATGATTACTTCTTCTTGTCTCATCATATCCTCCTTTCCGGTTTGTCATTGAACGATATTTCGGTAACAAAAAAGGAAGGACATTGAACCTCCCTCCTTGTTTTGTTTTATTCTTCTTTTGAAGCGGCTGTTTGTTCGCGCACCTGCTTTTGTTTGTTGATGTAGTGAATGATCAATGTTACCGCAAATGCAGCGATAATGATGATGAAGAATACAGAGTGCGGCATTTCGTAATGGAAAGCGCTCCCCGCCATTTTGAGCGCGATAATGCCGATTAACACGAATGCTGTGTTTTCCAGCTCAGGAATTTTATCAATCAGCACAAGGAACACTTTTGCCACTGTACGCATCATTAAAATACCAAGCATACCGCCGATCAGAAGCACCCATACTTTTTCAGATACCGCAAACGCGGCCAGGATGCTGTCCACAGAGAAGGCAAGATCCATTAATTCTACTGAAACGACAGTCGCCCAGAAGATCCCGAACGTGCGGACCATCCAAGAGTTTTTCTTCATGCCGTCCGCTTCTTCTTCTTTTTCGCCTATCCAGAAGTGCTTAATGACGAGCCAAGCCAGGTAAAGCGCGCCAAGCACCTTGATCCACCAGAATTTAATGAGGAGCATACCGAGCCCGATGAAAATAAACCGGAAAATATAAGCTCCAAACAAACCATACGTTAACGCTTTTTTACGCTGTTTTTCCGGCAGGTGTTTGACCATGACCGCAAGAACAAGCGCGTTATCGGCCGATAAAAGGCCTTCCAGAACAACAAGGGAACCGATCAGACCCCAGGAAACAGGATCAGTCAGAACTTCCCCCCACATTTTCCAATCGAAAAATGAAGCATACGTAGACATGATATGATGTAAAAAGTCCAAGTTTTTTCCTCCTATTAATTTGAAACGGTGACTTCTCTATTTGTCACTCGTTTACACTTGCAAACCGTAATTCCGGCACAATGCAGCCAGCCCGCCGGAAAAACCGCTGCCGATCGCATTGAATTTCCACTCGCCGCCGTGTCTGTACAGCTCACAAACGACAACAGCTGTTTCTATGGAGAAGTCTTCTCCCAAATCGAAGCGAAGAAGCTCATTCTGCGTCTCTTCGTCCACAACACGCACAAACGCATTGGAAACTTGTCCAAAGTTTTGGCTGCGTGCTTCAGCATCGTGGATGGTCACTGTGATGCCGATTTTCTCAATGTGAGCAGGAATTTTTGAGAAATCCACGATAATCTGCTCATCATCTCCGTCGCCTTCACCCGTGCGGTTGTCACCCGTATGGATGACACCGCCGCTCGGGTGTTCAAGGTTATTATAGAAGACGAAATCGAGATCATTTACGCAGTTATCATGCGCATCAACTAAAAAGGCCGAAGCATCCAGGTCAAAATCGTGTCCGCCGGAGTACTTGTTTGTATCCCAGCCTAAACCGATCACCGCTTTTGTCAGTCCCGGATTTGTTTTCGTTAAATCAATGCGCTGTCCTTTTGATAATTGAATGGCCATACTGCCTCTCTCCTTTCTGCTCTTCGTATTTGTCTTAACCGACTTGCAAACCGTAGTCTGTTGCAATGCGGGCAAGGCCGCCTTGGTAGCCTGAGCCGATTGCGGAGAATTTCCACTCGCCGTTATGTCTGTAAAGCTCCCCTGCAATGATTGCCGTTTCAATAGAGAAATCTTCTGCAAGATCGTAACGGATGAGCTCTTCATTTGTTTCTTCATTTACGATGCGGACAAACGCGTTTGATACTTGTCCAAAGTTTTGGCTGCGGGCTTCTGCTTCGTGAATGGTGATAACAAAGGAGATTTTATCAATGTTTGCCGGTACAGCGCTGAGATTTACTTTTACATTCTCATCGTCGCCTTCGCCAGCACCAGTCAGGTTGTCGCCTGAATGAACGACTGAACCGTTGCCGCCTTCAAGCTGGTTGTAGAAAATAAAGTCGTTTGGTGACGCGCATTTGCCTGCGGCGTCTAACAGAAACACACTTGAGTCAAGATCAAAGTCGTGTCCGCCGTCATACTTGTTCGTATCCCAGCCTAAACCGACAACAACCTTTGAAAGACCCGGATTTGTTTTTGTTAAATCTACTTTTTGTCCTTTTGCCAATGAAATTGTCATGTTTCATCCACTCCTTTTCTTTTATACGTATCGGCTGATAATATCTTCTAATCTCGTATCGTTCGTGCCTTCACCAATCGCCGCAAACTTCCACTCACTGCCGCTGCGGTAGATTTCTGCTGTAATCAGGCTTGTTCTGCCGGCATAATTGTCTCTCAAATTGTATTTGAGCATTTCTTCATGATTAGATTGATCAACTACGCGAATAAACGCATTTTGAATCATGCCGAAATCTTGTTTTCTTCTGACACAATCGTAAATGTTCACTACAAATACAAGCTTATCGATGTTTCCAGGCACTTTATCTAAATCTATCATAATTTGCTCGTCATCGCCCGCACCGTCACCCGTCAGGTTGTCGCCTGTATGCTGTACACCGCCGCAGCGGCTTTTCAGGTTGCCGAAATAAATCAGATTTTTCTTTTCGGTGAATTTTCCGTTTTCCAACATCAGCACTGAAGCGTCACAGTCGATATTCGGACCGCCTCCGCCAAGCAGTTTGCTGAAGAATCCTCCGCCTGAGGACACTGGGTCCCAGCCGAGACCGACCATCAATTTTGACAGACCGGCTTTTCCTTTTGTTAAATCAATTCGTTGACCTTTTTCTAAAGAAATTGCCACACGATTCACTCCTACTCATCAAAATGTGAAGATAGTCACATTTATTTTTACGCTCACAAGGAAAATAAGCCGTAAATTACTAATATATACGTTTGTTATTATATCAAAGTTTCGTAAAAGTTAAGAATAATTGACGAAAAACCTCGAAAAAAAACTTCCATATTTGATATATGATTTGCAAATGCTATAAAATGCACTTCTTAAACAAACCATTTGACGTGAGCGAGTCATTTTGCCTATTCTTGTGTCACATTGTAAAAACAGACAGAAAGGAAGCGGCCATTTGATTCATGTAAGCATACTTGATCAGGCACCTGTTTCTAAAGGAGAAAGCCCTGTGACAACTCTTCAGCATTCGGTTGAGCTTGCTCAATTAAGCGAACAGTGGGGCTATAAGCGTTATTGGTTTGCCGAGCACCACAGCACGAAAGGACTGGCAAGCACAGCGCCTGAAATCATGATCGCCCGCATCGCAGCACAGACAAACACGATTCGTGTCGGATCAGGCGGCGTGCTCCTGCCCCAATACAGTCCGTTTAAAGTGGCTGAAACCTTTCGCCAGCTTGAGGCCCTGTATCCAAACCGGATTGACCTTGGCGTCGGCCGTTCCCCCGGAGGCACGACAAAAACCCGGCTTGCGCTAACAGACGGGGTGAAAAGAAGCTTAACCGAATTTAACAGACAGCTGCAGGATGTCTCTTATTTTCTCACAGATTCCCTTCCTCCCGACCATCCGTATGCCGGAATCAAAGCGGCGCCCCTGATTGATACTGCACCAGAGCTATGGGTGCTCGGTCTTGGCGAAAACAGTGCAAGACGTGCAGCGCACCAGGGGATTGGATATGTATTTGGGCATTTCATTAATCCAGAACGAGGAGAAAATGCGTTCCGCATCTACCGAGAAAGCTTTAGGCCCTCAGCCCATTTCTCAAATCCGGCCGCCCTTTTTACGATTTTTGTCATTTGCGCAAAATCAGATGAAGAGGCAGAGGAACTCGCATTAAGCCAGGATTTATGGCTTCTTCGCGTCGGAAAAGGCTTGGACAGCCGCGTGCCGAGCATCGAGGAAGCGAAAGCGCATCCCTACACGGAGTCCGATAAAAAACTCATTGCAGAAAACAGAAAGCGGATGGTAGTCGGTTCTCCAAGCACTGTCAAACAGCAGCTGTTAGACCTCATAGACTGCTATGAAACAAATGAAATCATGGCTCTGTGCAATGTGTTTGATTTTGAGGCGAAAAAAGAATCGTATGAGCGCCTTGCCGGATTGTTTCTATAAAAAAAGCAGTTTCCCCTGGGGAAACTGCTTTTTTTGTTATTGGCGCCCTTTTTTGCGCTGCGCTTCTTTTTTGATAAACATCCAA
Source organism: Bacillus sp. ATD (assembly GCF_050585765.1). Taxonomy (NCBI): domain Bacteria; kingdom Bacillati; phylum Bacillota; class Bacilli; order Caryophanales; family Bacillaceae; genus Bacillus; species Bacillus sp. ATD. Next base: position 56,237 of record NZ_JBOBQH010000010.1, read on the forward strand.
ACCCCCTGAACTGCAAATCCGAGCAAAAGCAGAACGATCAATAGCAGGGTAATAGACGGCCCTGGCGGCGTCCCGAGCTGATAGGATGATGTCAGTCCCGCAAATACGCTGAATAACGAAATGATTATGGCTGTAATGAAGACCAGGTTAAAGCCTTTTGCAATTCTAATGGCGAATGCAGCCGGCAATACGAGCAGGGCTGATACAAGAAGGACCCCGATGATCGGTATAATGACTGAAATCGCAAGACCTGTGACAATACTGAATGACAACGAGAGAACGTTTGTATTGATTCCCGATGTTTTGGCTGTTGCTTCATCAAACGTCAGCAGGTAGAGCGGCCTTCTCAATACGATAAAGTAAAGCAGGATCAGCAGTGTGATAATACCGATAATATAGACCTGCTGCTGGTTGACTGTCACAAGCGATCCAAATAGGTATTGATCGATGCTCATATTGGCTGTGCCTTTGGAAAGGCTGATTAAAAACATCGCGAAGGACAAACCGGCTGCCATTAAGATGGCAATGGACACTTCTGAATAAGTCCGATACGCCCGCCGCATGTATTCAATTCCGATCGCGCCGATGGTCACGACGACTATGCTCGCTGCGGTAATATTGGTGCTGAGAAAAAAGCCGATGGCCACACCTGACAACGAGATATGTGAAAGTGTGTCAGCCATTAAGGCCTGTCTTCTGAGAACGAGATACACTCCCAGTATCGGAGCCATGATGGCAATCATGCCGCCTGCTAGAAAAGCTCGTCGCATGAATTCCAAGTCAAACATTTCCATCCGCCTTTTTCTCCTCTCTCTAACCGAATCACTTTATCTAAAAATTGCTGTACTTCGTTTTGTTCGTGAGTAACCATCACAACTGTGCGGTTGTGATTTTTCACGAGGTGATGCATAAATTCGTAAAATCCTTTTCTGCTGTCGTAGTCAACAGCTGTTGTCGGTTCGTCCAGCATAAGGAGATCCGGGTTGCTGGCGAGCATTCTGGCGATACAGATTTTCTGCTTCTGTCCGCCTGATAAATCACCGATTTTGCGATGGCGGAGCTCCCACATTTCCACCATTTTCAGTGCTTTTTCTACTTCTAGATGATCTTCTTCATTTAAACGTTTAAACCATTTCCCTTTTGTGTATCGGCCTGACTGAACAAGCTCCAGCACCGTGCTCGGAAAGCCGGCGTTAAATGAAGAAATTTGCTGCGGGACGTACCCAATGGTCAGGCGTTTCCCTTCTGTATTTCTTTTACTGATCGTCACTGTGCCTTCCCACGGTTTCAGCATGCCGAGCATTACTTTTATGAGCGTCGATTTAGAGGCGCCGTTTGGTCCAGTGATGCCGACGAACTCACCGCTTTCAATATCAAGTGATACTTTATCTAAAACAGGCGTATGGGAATAGCCGAATACGATATCTTTCAATGAGACGAGATTCATGTTAATCTTCCTTTCTCACAAAGAAATAGTGTGCACCCCTTCGGCGCACACTACCTTATGATTTAACCAATAGTGAATCTTTTAGGGCATCGAGGTTTTGTTTCATAATGTCGATATACCCTAAACCTTTATCCTGTTCTTCTTTGCTTAAGCCTTCCAGTGTATTCAGCACTTCTGTCTTCGCGCCGATTTCACTGGCGAGCGTATCTGCGACCTTGGAGGATGCAATTTCTTCAAAGTAAATGACTTTTACATTATGTTCTTTGGCATATGTTTTCAGCTTTGCCAAGCTGGCTGCGCTCGGTTCTTGGTCAGGAGAAAGCCCTGCAATCGGAACCTGCGTCAGGCCATATTCTTTTGCGAGATAGCCAAAAGCAGTATGCTGCGTGATAAATTCTTTTTTCTCCGCTTTTTTTGCGGTTGTACGATATAGTTTATCAAGATCCTGCAGTTTTGCAATATATTCTTTACTATTTTTCTCATAGTATTCTTTGTTATCCGGGTCTTGCTTTACGATTTGCGCCGTAATATTTTTAACTTCCTTTTGCGCCAGAACAGGGCTTAGCCATACGTGAGGGTCCATTGCATGACTGTGCTCATGCTCCCCATGATCGTGGTCTTCGTGTTCATCTTCAGAGCCTTCCATTAAATCAATGCCTTTGCTTGCGTTAACGAAAACAGCGTGGCCTTGGCCCATGCTTTTTTCAGCTGACGGAACCCATGTCTCCATGTATTCACTATTATAAACGAACAGATCAGCATCCTGAATGTTGGCAATGTCTTTCGGCGTCGGTTCCCAATCATGCGGTTCAACGGAAGATGGGATTAACAGATCCACATCGCCTTTGTCTTTTACAATTTGTTTTGTGAATTCATACATCGGATAAAACGTTGTGACAACGTGCAGTTTATCACCCTTTGAATCCGCCGACCCTTTTGTTGATGAGTTGCCGCATGCTGCAACCAATAAAAAGCACGCTGCAATCACAAACAAACCGCTCCATTTTTTAAACATATCGTATATCCCCTCTTTTTCAGTAGCTTTAAATCAAAATGATAACGATTTTGTAATCCTATATCATAATAAACCGAAGTCATTACGTTTTGCAAGAATAAATTTCATTTTCTTTTTATTCTTCCCGCCTGCAGAGCGAATATATGTACTAAAAAAACCCGGCTGAATGCCGGGCTGCTAAATCATTAGGTTGTTTTGTCCAGAAGGTACACCCTGCTTTCATAAGGCTGGAACACCATTTCGTCAGCAAGGTCGCCGTTGTTGTTATAGTTGCTGAGAAGCAGAGATGCCTGAGCTTTGCAGCAGTTCTTAGGCCATGGGAAAACAGCCTGCTCTTTTGAAAAATTATTGACTGACAAAAGCTGCTGTTTACCGTTTTCTCTCATATATACAAACAGCTGCGGATCGTCCGGAAGCAAAAGGTCATAGCTTCCTTTTATAAGATCAGCGTACCGCTTTCTCAGTCTGATCAGCTTTTTGTAATAGAGTAAGACCGAATCGGGGTCACTCAGCGCTTCCTCCACATTGATAGAGGTGAAGTTCGGGTTGACCTTCAGCCATGGCATGCCATCAGTAAATCCGGCATTTTTGCCGCTGTTCCACTGCATCGGGGTCCGAGCATGATCCCGGCTTTTGGCTAAGATTGATCTCATCACATCCTCTGGATCATAGCCTTTTTCAAATACCCGTTTATGATACATATTGATCGTTTGGATATCTTTGTAGTCCTCAATCCGGGTGAACGGCGCGTTTGTCATCCCGATTTCTTCTCCCTGATAAATGTACGGCGTGCCCTTCATGAAATAAAGTACGGTAGCCAGCATTTTCGCAGATGCTTTGCGGTATTTCCCATCGTCCCCGAATCTGGATACAATCCGGGGCTGGTCGTGGTTGCACCAATATAATGTATTCCAGCCTTGATGTTCAAGCTTTTTTTGCCATGCGGTCAAAACCGATCTTAAATCAGAAAGCTCAAGGGGCTTTACATCCCAATGTTCTTTCCCGGGCTGCTGGTCAAGCTCCATATGCTGAAAGTGAAAAATCATATTCAGCTCATGCTTATCTGTTCCCGTATATTTTAGGCCTTCTTCCGGCGTGACATTGCCGACCTCTCCGACAGACATGACATCATATTGAGAAAACACTTCATCTGTCATTTCTTTCAAATAGTCATGGATTCGATCGCCATTTGGCTGAAAGGGCTTCGGCTCTGCCTGCTGATTGATATAGTCCTCATACGCAGGAAGATATTCTTTCTTAGAAATGAGATGGAGCTGATCAATGCGCAAGCCGTCGACCCCTTTATCGAGCCAAAACTTCATCATGTCATACACCGCTTGGCGAACTTCGGGGTTTTCCCAGTTTAAATCAGCTTGTTTGTCGGCGTTCATATGGAGATAATATTCTCCGGTATGCTCCTCGTATTGCCAGACCGGACAGCCATAGTTTGAGAGCCAGTCCGTCGGCGGGCCGTTCTTTGTGCCGGGACGCCAATAATAATAGCTGCGGTATTTGCTGTTTTTGTCCAGCTCCGCTTCTTTAAACCACGGATGCTCGACAGAGGTGTGATTTAACACAAAGTCCATCACCAGCTTTAATCCCCGCTGATGCACCTGGTCCAGCAGCTCGTGAAAATCGTCCATTGTTCCGTATGAATCCATGATTGCCCTATGGTCTGTCACATCATAGCCGTAATCAACATTCGGAGAAGGATAGATTGGGCAAACCCAAATCACATCTGCCCCGAGCTCCTTTATGTAGTCAAGACGGGAAATAATCCCCCGCAAGTCCCCAATTCCGTCTCCATTGCTGTCCTGAAAGCTTCTCGGATAAATCTGGTACACCACCGCATCCTTCCACCAGTCTGTGTTCATCCCGCAATCCCCCTGTATTTGATGTTCTATTCAAGCTGAGACGGATAAAGTGTCATTCCGCCATCGACGAAAAGTGTAGTCCCGGTCACATAGCTTGCTTCCTCAGATACGAGCCAAGCAGCTGCTGCCGCCACCTCTTCCGGTTTTCCGAAGGCTTTCATCGGGATTTTTTTCAATTGTTTTTGCCTGCTCTCTCCCTTTTTCGTATCAACATTTGATTCTGTGGCAATGGTGCCTGGCGCTATCGCATTGACGCGGATTCCCTTATCCGCATAATTGAGCGCCAGCGTTTCCGTCATCATCTTGATGCCGCCTTTGGATGTGGAATACTGAACGTTGACTGGACGCGGAATCTGCTGATGAACACTTGAGATATTCAGCACATTGCCCTTGATATTGTTTTTCATCATGTGGTTAAGTGCCGCTTTCGCTCCCAGAAAGGTTCCGGTAACATTGACATCAATCACTCTCTGCCAATCTTCAAGACTCATCTCATGCGGCATGGCTTCCGTGCCGTTAAAGCCGGAGTTGTTTACCATCACATCGAGCGTGCCGAAATGCGCTAAAGCTGTGTCCAAGAGCGCCTGGATCCCCTCTTCTTTTGACACGTCCGCCTCAACTGCAACGGCTTTCCCTCCGTTCTGCTTGATGATTTCCAGAGTTTCATCGGCTCCAGACGGGTCGCTGTGGTAGTTTACAACAACATTCATTTTCTCCTGTCCGAACCGTACCGCAATGGCTTTCCCGATTCCTTTTGAAGAACCTGTCACAATCGCTGTTTTTCCAGTTAACTCTTTATACATACATGATATCCTCCTCTGATTTCTCACTATGCAGTGGAAAATACCCTGTTTTTCCGAGTTGAAAACAGCACAAAAAAAACAGAGAACCTGTAGTTCTCTGCTTTTTTCTATTGAAAGCGCTGCTCGGCTAGCTTCTTTTTAATATTCATCAGCCTGCGGTAAAAGAAAGCGGCGGACTCGTAACGTTCCTGCTGATTGAAGCGTTCCGCTGTATCATGCAGCAGATCTTCGGCATCAGCAAGAAGCTGCCTGGATTCCAGCAGGTCAAAGCATTCTGTAAGCACGGTCCGGTCGCCGCTTCCAAGATACAGCTCATGAATGAGGCGGAATTTCGTCAAGTACATGTCATCTTTCCATTCAGCCGCGCTCTTTATCCCGCGTTCATATGTCTCTACTGCTTTGTCGTATTTTTCTTCTTTACAGTACATATGAGTCAGTGAAAATACAGCTTGAACAGCCTGCTGAAAGTTGTGCTCCTCAAAAATAGCGGCGGCTGTTTTGAAATAGCCCTCCGCTTCTTTGTAATCGCCCAGGCTGTATTTACAGTGGCCGACATTATAATAGGCAGCGGCGATCATATACGCTTCTTCCAGCTGCCTGGCATGATCTAAGGCACTGCACAAGTGGGTCAGTGCTTTTTCATGATGATACACATCCGTCAAATTTCCGGCGATGATAAATTCACACTGCACGCGGCGGCGGCCGTACAGTTCATATTTCGTATAGATATCAAGCGCCTGGCTCGCATAGTTCATGGAAAAATACGTTTGTTTGATGTGATAATACACCTCTGCAACCTTAAAAAGAAACTCAGCTTTTTCGATCTCATCCTCAACATACTCGAGCTTCTCCTCAGCATGTTTATAATGGTCAATCGCTAATATGAAATTTTTCTGCTTAAATTCGTACATTCCTCTGAAATAATAAAAGTAGTATTCCAATAAGCCCGTAAGTTTTTGCTGATTGCTTTCAATTTCATTCAGCATATCAGAGAACGGAGGCTTGGTGTCGCTGTCTTTCACCGGCATCAGCTTATCAAGCATGATTCGGTGCCGGAATTCCATCAAAGAAAAATATAAAAGCAAGTCCTGGTTCTCTTCCATATCTTCTAAATCGTATTCAATCTCCTGCTTTAACGCTTCTGCTTGATCTGCTTCAAATGCGCGAATGAGCTTGTACCATTCATTTAGCTTTACTGCTACTTCTTCAGATGGAATCTTTGCTCTCATCAGTCTGCCTCCTTCCTCCTGCTACTATTTATGTTATATTTTATCATAGCTGTCCGCTTTTAGAGAGAGTCAATCACTTAAAAGCGTTAACATTCAGCACATCTTGAGAAAGTGAGACCGATATGAAGTTGGCCGCAAAAACATCTGTTATCTTATGTATTCTATTTTTTCTAAATCTTTGTGTTAGTTATATTCGGCATGAATGGCATTCTCAAAACGCCTTGCAGCACATGCCTGTCCCTTCGGATCTTCACCCGATTGTGAAGCAGAATGCCGATGCACTCAAAGCCGCTGCAGCGAATAAAGGCATTACCGTCGTTATTACTGAAGGATTCAGATCCTTTAAGGAACAAGACGAATTATATAAACAGGGACGTACAAAAAAAGGGAATATTGTCACCTATGCAAGAGGAGGGGAATCATATCACAACTATGGTTTAGCGATTGATTTCGCCCTTCAAAAAAAGGATGGCAGCATCATATGGGATATGGAATATGACGGCAATCAAAATGGAAAATCAGATTGGCTGGAGGTTGTCGAGATCGCTAAAAAACTCGGTTTTGAATGGGGCGGGGATTGGAAACGATTCAAGGACTACCCCCACTTGGAGATGATTCCTAACTAGACATCCCTCACAGCCTTTTCTTTTTCCTTATGTGCGCATCAATATAGGAAGGGTAAACCGGCTTATAGACAAGTTTGCAGTGCTGGTCACTGCCTGCTGTAAAATCAGGCTGCCATTCCAGCTTCACATCAAAAGCGGCTAAAAACGCTTCTCTCGCTTCTTCAGCGGAAATATCCGGCCTGTGATTTATTGCTTCCAATTGTTCAGGTTCAATATCAGGCGCCATAAAAGCATCAATCAATCCCGTTTCCGGATTGACAATGATACGGGCGGCGCCGAACCGCAGCGGCACTCCTTTATACCAGACAGAAAAATGATTGCGGATTCTCCCTCTTTCATCAATTCGGACGGGATTCAATTTGAAAAACTCGGCTGCTCTCGGATAAAGAGCATACAAAAATTGAAGCGCTATTGTCTGGCATTCTTCCATTGAGCATTGGCGGTTGTTGCGCCGCTCAATAAAAGAAAGCGCTGCTTTTAATTTTCCGGTTCTTTTATCCGTCTTCATTTTGATTGTGTTTTTATTTCTCGTTTCAAAATAGCTTCCTATGCTCAGATCCTTACGCTCCGGTGCAGTGCCCCTGCGCCACGTGCTTCCTATTTGTTCCCCAAAGTCTTTTTCACTGACTTTCTGCATATCAGGGGTAAGACCCAGCAAGGCAAATATATCGACTTCTTCGTTGTTCCGAAGCGGCGGCAATGGCGCCGCGTTTTCTATTCTTTCATCTCCGATATGCTGGTCGGGCACAATTTCGTCTATATCCGCGGGATAGCTGTATCCCGGCAGAATCGGTTCATATACAAGCCTGGGTGCCTGATCGCCATCAATGACATCGTACATCAGCTGAAAAGACATTGTATTTAAGTAATGGGACACAACCTTCTCTTTCGCTACAAATTCTTTTGGAACTTCGGCTTTGTGCCCTTCTCCGTAATATAAAAAATGGATGATCTGACCGCTGCGTGTCACATCAATTAAAAAGCCTGAATTAGGAAGCGGAAGCCCTAATTCCATTTTGGTATACATAAAACGAATGTGCTGCCTCCGTTCTTCCTTGCCTTGAAAATGAAAATTCATAAATGTGCCGGGATGGTTAGCAGCGGCGGACTGAAGAGCCGTCAGCTTCAGCTCGGCGTCTGGAAGTTGTTTGTCTGTCTCGGAGCGGACGGATGTTGAAAAGGTGAGCAAAGCGCCGTCATTTCCGAGTTCCACTGTAATGTGCTTTTCCGGATCTTCAGGGTTCCTCCAGATGAAGTATGCCCGCCCCTTCTTCTTTTGTTTTTGATCATAATCTTCTATCTCAAGCTCATAATGCGGCGGTACATTCCCGATCTCTTGCGCCTTCTTTTTCAGCTGTTTATTTACCAATGAAGTCATCCTTTCAAAGAGTCTACGACAAAGAGAATCCAGTTTATTATATAAAAGGACCTTTCTTCTTTTAAAGTGAAGAAAGGTCCTTTTCTATTATTATCATTGTTTTTTGACATTCCTCCTGTTACTTTCATCACATATCCCTTTATAAATCTAAGGCAATTGTGTGACTTTTAGCTGTTTTACCATGAGCTAAAGACAGGCTCTCCTGTATGGGCTTCGATAAAACGGGGATACACCGGCTGATAGACGAGCCGGTAGCTGGGTTCTTCATCATCCCCGTATTCTCTTTCCCAGCCAAGCTCAACTTTAAAATGCTGCCAAAAGAGAGTCTTGGCTTGTTCAACTGAAATGGCCGGAACGGGATCAATGGCTGCCAGCTCATTTGGATTAATATCAGGTCCCATATAAACGGTGATATCCCCTGTCTGGCGGCTGACGCAAATTCTGATCTGCCCAAATCGGAGCGGAACTCCGTGACAATGCGCTTCAAACGTAAAACCAGCGACTGCGTTCTCTTCTTCATCCTTTTCGTCGTATCTGATCCTAAAATATTGATCGGCATTTGGAAATAAAGCAAACAGAAAGCGCAGCGCGATTTTTTCGCACTCTGCCTCAGTTACTGTCAACGGCCCTTTTTTCTCCATAAATGACATGACGCCTTCGAGTTTTCCGGTTTCTTTGTGATAGATGGTTTTCAGCACTTGATGCGTCCGTCCCTTGAACCAACTGTACAAACTTTTATCCGCCGGCTGATACATAGGTTCATTCGGATTCCGCCAAACGATCCCGATTCTCCCATCGTCCAAATCCACTTCCCGTTCTTTGACAAATCCTTTTTCGATTCCAATCATGCTGACAGGATCGGCCTTTTCGTAAATCTCCTCGAATAAAGGGAGAGGAAAGCTCTCCGGCTCCCTGTAATCATCGTCATCATCAGCTGCCTGTTCTTCTTGAACCAAATCCGCAGGTACGGTAATGGCCCTGCATTCAGGCTCATACACCAAATGCGGCTGATCATCTCCGTTTTCGTAAACAGAACGATGGAGAACTTCAAACAAAAGGTCAAACTCCACGTCCTTCTTGAAGAAGGCAAGTGCCTCTTTATCATCCGCGATCCGCTTTGGTTTGATGATGCTGCCAGCTTTGCCGTAATAGCGAAAGGAAACGATCTCACCTGATAAGGAAACATCAGCCATAAATCCGCTCATAGGGAGAGGAAGCCCGGCCTCCATTTGAACATATGAAAATCTCACTTTATCACAGGATGTACGGTCATTTTCTTCACGAACAAAGGCAGAGAGTGCTCCCGGATGATGGGTCTCGACAAATTGGCGCATGATATCCTCTAGTTTCTCCTCAGACAGCCTTTCTCCGCTTTCAGGCCCCATATCACGGGAAAGGGATTCCAGCTCCCCGCCCGGCCCAAGTTCCACGATAATGCCGATATTCTCATCCTGAGGATCTGTCCAACAAAAATGAGCTCTTTTGTCATCATCGTCAAAATCTTCAATTTCCAGTTTTAAGTGTGTCGGCACCCGGCCGATTTCCAGTGCTTTTTGTTTCAATTCCTCTTTCTTCACAAAGACAGCCCCTTTCATCCTTCATATGTCCCCTTCAACAGGTTAAAAAGTAATAGTCTAAAATACACATTTTTCTGAGTTTACCAGTTTTACCAGAACATTTTTCGCCAAAAATAGGATGATGAACCTATTCAATATAAAAGCTAATAATCTTAAAATTAATTCCGTTGTAACTTTTTATAGGTCCATTCATGACAAAGGAGGGCGGAGTTTCCAGAAAACCCGGTGAAAACCGTGAGAAAAGAACTGATTTTTTTGGTTATATGATGCTAATCCATTCAAAAAGATCCATTTCTCAAAGACAAAAGACTCCCCTTCCCTAAACCATTTGAGGAGGAAAAATGAATGTTTCAGAAAAAAACGTACGCTGTTTTCCTAATTCTTCTGCTGATGATGTTTACAGCTGCTTGTTCCGGCAGCAAAACAAGCGCGGAGAAGAAAGAATCAGAAACAGAAAAAAGCTCAGATATAGCTCAAGTCAAAATCAAGGATGTTTCTTACACGCTTCCGTCTAAATATGATAAGTCCACTTCAGATGACCAGCTTGTGTTAAAAGTGAATGTCGCTGTGAAAAACACAGGAAAAGACCCGCTGAATGTAGACAGCATGGATTTCACTTTGTATCAAGGTGATACGAAAATGTCTGACACAGATCCTGAAGACTATAGTGAAAAGCTTCAAGGCAGCACGATTAACGCTGACAAATCCGTTGAAGGAAATCTGTTCTTCGTTGTAGATAAAGGCAAGCAATACGAGCTTAACTATACGCCGGAGTCTTACGGTGATAAAAAGCCAAAATCAGTTACTTTTAAAATTGACGGAAAAGACAAAAAAATCCTGGCGACGGCAGATAAGCTCCAAGATTCTGCAAAAGCGTTATCAGCTTATATTGATGTCCTTCTTTTCGGCAAAGATAACGCCGATTTCGAAAAAATCACCGGCGCTAACAAGAATGAAATTGTCAATGACTTCAACGAATCAGCCAAAGACGGTTATCTATCAGCTTCCGGCCTTTCCAGCACATATGCGGACAGCAAAGCGCTTGATAATATCGTAAACGGCATTAAAGAGGGATTAAGCAAAAACTCTTCCATTCAGGCAAAAACGACTTCAATCTCTAAGGACGAAGCCATTGTTGAAGCCACAGTGAAACCTGTAGATGCATCTTCTCTTTCAGACCGTATCGAAGACAAAGTGAAAGACTACTATAGCAAAAACTCTAATGCCAGTTATGAAGAAGCTGTGAAATACGCGCTTCAAGTCTATCCTGAGGAATTCAAAAAGCTTGGACCGGCTTCATCTGAAAAAACGGTTGAAGTGAAAATGAAGAAAAATGACATCGATCAATGGCAGCTTGATATGGACGATTACAGAGCAGCAGAATTAGTCGAAGCATTCATCAAAGAATAAAACACCAAAAGGAAATAGCCTTGACGGCTATTTCCTTTTTTATTTAAAAATGTCGCTGATGAAATTCACTTCATCTTCAGTCAGTTCAACGTTTAAGGTTTTCAGGTTATCCTGTAATTGCTCAGGTCGTTTAGCTCCCGGAATAATGGCATCAATCGCTGGTCTCGTTAACAGCCACGCCAAAGCAACATGTGCTGTCTCGGCTTGTTTTTCCTCCGCTACCGCTTTCAATTTATCTACTTTTTTGAGATTGTGGATAAATGTTTCACCCTGAAATTGCGGTTTATCCTTTCTGAAGTCATCAAAGACTGTGTCTTGCGAGAATTTTCCTGTCAGCAGTCCGGACGCAAGCGGAAAGTAAGGAATAAAAGAAATGCCGTGTTGTTCACAGTATGGAAGAAGCTCCTTCTCGGCATCACGCTGAATGAGAGAGTATTCGGCTTGGAAGACCTCCAAATAGCCGTCAGCATTACATTCCTGCAATTGCTGATAATTAAGGTTCGATGCGCCGATCGCTTTGATTTTCCCCTCATCCTTCAGCTCTTTCAAAGTGCCCGCTACTTCAGCGAGAGGCGTTTTTCCATCTGGAAAATGAACATAATACAAATCAATGTAATCTGTTTTCAGCCGCTTCAGGCTCTTTTCCACCTCACTGCGAAGAAACTCCCGGCTATTGTCTAATTCAATGCTGCCATTCACTTCTTTATGGGCACCTTTGGTGGCAATGATGAGCTCATCCCGTGCGCCGCGCTCCTGCACGACTTCGCCGATTAATTCTTCAGATCGCCCCAATCCATATATAAAGGCGGTGTCGATAAAGTTCACGCCGCCATCCAATGCCGTGCGCACTAAATCCTTCCCAGTTTCATCATGTAGATTTGGAAATAGATTATGCTCGCCGACCGCATTCGCGCCGAGTCCGATCCGCTTCACCTTCAGCTTCGTTTTGCCGAGTGTACGTGTATGATCCATTGTTCCTTCTCCTTCGAAACCAATTTTGATGAAAAATAGTGCAGGTTCACTTTTTGTATTAGATATCCTTTTTCTATTTTCCTTCTTTTTTCAGGATATACAAAAAGGAGAAAGTGTATTTCTCCTTTTGCAAAGTTTATTTCGGAAGAACCCACTTGTCTTTCAGGAAGCAGGCTCTGGCCAGTAAAAAGAAAATGGCGATGAGCACGGCGATGGTTCCTGACGTGCACCAAATGGCAGCCGGGTCAACCATCCCGAATAAAAGCTGTTTGAATAACGCATGCAGGTTCAGAAACGGGATAAGAAAGTATGATAAATCAAATTGATTCGGTGCCTTGCTGAAGATGAAAAACATCGGGAACACAGGCAGAAAGACGACGAGAGACATATAGCTTTGTGCTTCCTTTACCGAGCTGGAAATGATGCTGATGAAAAGCTCCATCGCAGAGATCAGCAATGCAGAAAGCACGATGATTAAGGCTGAAGCGCCGATTACACTCCACATATGATCTCCCAGCTGGAGGGCCGTTTTTAAATTCTCAGTAAATAAGACGGTGGACAAAATCAAAAACACCAAAGCAAATACACCTGAAGCAACGCCAAAAGTAGAAACCGCAAGCCACTTGCCGACCAGCATTTTGTTTCTGCTGACTGGCGTCAATAACAGCGCCTCAATTGATTTCCGGTCCTTTTCCCCGGCCATGATATCAAGAGCGATCGGCATTGCGCCGGAAACAATGGAAGTCAGAATCAGCATGGGCAGGATGGCGGAAAGCATAATAGCGGAAACCCCTTTCTCCTCATCCGCTTCCTTTTGCTGAATCGTAAATGGCTGGATGACCGATTGATCAATGCGCTTATTTGTTAAACGGTCCTGCACAATTTCATTTTTATACTGATCTAAGGCAGACTGCACAAGCTGCATGGCATTTGACGACCCTTGATCGACTGAATTGCCGTAAACATCAATCTTAAATGGCGTCATGCTGTTGACATATGATTCGAACTCTTTCGGGACGTTCAGATAGGCATCTGCTTTTCCTTCGTCAACCGCTTCTTTAGGCGCAGCAAACGTTTTTACACTGATCTCGTCAATCGCATGAAGCTTACTTTCCAGTGCGGGCGGCAGAGAATGGCCGACAGCCAGCGTGTATTGCTCCTCTTTGTCGGACAGCATGCTTTCATAAAAGAATACAAGCCCAAGCATCATAATCATCGGCACTAGGATTGTGAGTAATATCGTTTTTCTGTCGCGCAAAGCGTCGATCATTTCTTTTTTATAAATATGGCTCAGCATTTAAGAAATCCCCCTGACAAGCTTAGACATAAAGATGTAATTCAAATCCTCACTGCGCTCGCTCTCGTATAGTGATTCGAGCGCCCCCCGGTAAATCACCTCTCCGCTGTGAATCATGATGACACTGTCACAGAGCGCCTGCACTTCCTCCATAATGTGGCTGGAAAAAAGAATGGTTTTCTGTTCTCTTTTCAGCTGCTGGATGAATTCGCGAAAGATATTGCTGGATGTAATATCAAGCCCTGTAGTCGGTTCATCAAATAAAATGATGTCCGGATCGTGAATCAGCGCTCTGGCAATGGCGACCTTCTGCCTCATGCCTTTCGAAAACCCGCCCACTCTGCGATTCATATAATCGCGCATGCCAAACCGTATTGATAAATCTTCAATTCTTGCTTTGATCTCGTGACGGTTCAGCCCATACAGCCTGCCGAAGTATTGGAGATTTTCTTTAGCGGTCATCCTGTCGTAAAGCCCGGTTTCTCCTCCGAATAAGACACCGATTCTTTTTTTGACCTCAGTCGGCTGCTTGACCGTGTCAAAGCCGTCTACCGTGATTGCCCCTTGTGACGGTTCAAGCAGAGCAGCAATCATTCTCAGCATCGTCGTTTTGCCCGCACCATTTTCTCCGAGAATGCCGACGACTTCTCCTTTTTGAATTGTTAAGCTTACATCTCGCACCGCTTTGACTACTTTTTTCTTATCCTGAAACCTGCGGCTGCAATCGGTCAGTGTAATCATGTCATAATCTCCCTTTTCTTTTTTCTAATAATGACTATATACGAAATGCTGGATTTGTTGGATAAAGTTGTCGCGAAGAGTTCTTTTTATGTCGCGAAATGGGATAGAATAAAGATGATTCTATGTAACTAGGAGAATGATAATGGTAAAAGTCGGACTTGTCGATGATTATCGAGTAGATTTAGAGAAGCTGGAAGCGATCGTATCCAGAATGCAAAATGTCGAAATTGTCTTTTCCACCGATTCAGCGGAGGAAGCCTACAGCCGGGTAAAGAATGAAGACATTGATCTGCTGCTTGCCGATATCGAGATGCCTCATATGTCTGGCTACGAGCTTGCGGATTTGATCAGATCCCATTCACTTGATGTGGATGTGATTTTTGTTACCGGCCACAGCGGTTATGCGGTTCACGCCTTTGACCTGAACGTCCACGATTATATTATGAAGCCTTACTATGCTGACCGTCTGGCCGCTTCCTTCGACCGTTATTTGAAAAAGAAAACGGAAACGAGTTTGAATGGGCGTATATTGATCAAGCAAAAATCTGAAATGCACGTCCTGCAAAAGAAGGATATCATTTTCGCAGAACGGACGGGTCGTTCCACGACGATTGTGACAACCGCTGAAGAGGTGCAAACGTATCAAACATTAAATGATATTAAAGGCGACCTGCCCGAAAAGGATTTTCTCCGTTCGCATCGTTCCTTTATTATTAACATTCATTACATAAAGCACTTTTCCGCTTATACCAAGCATTCATTCACGGTTTCCTTTGAGGGAACGTCTAAAAAAGCGATGATCACCAAGCAGCAGCTTGATTATTTTCAAAACTACTATTTTTGAGGAGTTTAGTACGTGGTTACCCTTTTTAAAGGTCTTTATCTGATTTTATTTAGTTTCATATGTTATCAGGGGGCTGCTGCTCTTTGGCACAGTACAGCCGGCTCTTGGCTCGCCGCTGCTTTAGGTGCGGCGGCAGCAGGATTGTACCTATGGAAAACGAAGCTGGTGTGGGACCGCTGTTCCTTCCAGCTTTGTGCGTGGATTGCGGTGATTCAAGCGATGGCAGCGGCGGTAGTGCCGTTCGGCTCTGACATAATGCCGGCATTATTTGCGATCGTGATATTTGCAGGGTGTGAAGGGCTCCGTATCGGACAGTCTGCCCTGCAAGCAAGGCTTTCTGATCAAATTGATAAGCTGACACAAGCTGAACAGCACGCCAATCAAATGCTGATCGATGTCAGAAGCCGGAATCATGACACAATGAAACATATCACAGCAATCAAATCAGCTCAGCCCAAGGCAGATACACAAGCATATATTCAAAACTGGACGGATCAATACAGTCAATACGACCGTTTTTTGAAGGGAGAGAACGCGTACGTTGCAGGGGTGCTTTATGATTTTCTAGAAAAAGCCCGCGCCTCGAATGTGAGTGTTTCACTTCATATGCATACACCGTTTTCTTCACTTCCATTTTCAGCTGCTGATCAGGTCAGCTTGGTCGGCAACATATTGGAAAATGCGCTCGACAGCGCGGCGGAGGCCCGAGAAAAAGCGGAGATTAAGCTGGAAACTTCGCTGCGAAGCGGGCTTTATGTGCTGATTTGTGAAAACAGCACCCCCGGCATGGACCCTACGGTGCTCGATACTCTGTATCAATCGTTTGGCCGCTCAACAAAAGGCGGTGCTCATGAAGGCATGGGCACATATATCATTCAAAAACTGGTGAAGAGCGCTTTTGGCAGGCTGGATTTTACCTACCGTCACCCCGTCTTCCGGTTAGAAATCAAAATTCCGTTTCAGAAATAAAAAAACCTTGAAAAGCCTGGCTTTTCAAGGTTTTTTTCATTATGAGGATAACGCTTGGGCAAAGCGATCCGCTTCGTCCTGCAGCGTGCTTTCAATTTCTTTGTAACGGCTGGAAATGGTTGATGCGCTTACGCCGTATTTTTTCGCCAGTTTAGCCTGGGAAACGGACGCGCCGTTAAGAGAAATCGCGTTTACATAATATTCAACTGCCGCCGCAAAAGCTTCCGGCTTTCTGATGACAGGTGATTTTTTCTCGCAGAATGTTTTCCAGATGTCAATAACAGCCGGAATCAATTCAGTCGGATACTCATCCCCGCTCATGCCTTCTTCGATAGCCGCAGCGGTTTCTTTCTCCAAGTCGTTTGCCCACTCAACAGAGCTTTCCTCCGCTTTTTCTGCTTGCGGCTCTTCATCCTTTTCAGCTAACAGCGCGAACAGAACGCTGTTGAATTCCTGCTTCATGAAGTCCTCCGGCGTTTTGCCGTTCTTCACAGCGGAATC
This sequence comes from Bacillus sp. ATD, assembly GCF_050585765.1. Lineage (NCBI taxonomy): Bacteria > Bacillati > Bacillota > Bacilli > Caryophanales > Bacillaceae > Bacillus > Bacillus sp. ATD. The sequence continues at coordinate 72,920 of NZ_JBOBQH010000010.1, forward strand.
CGCATATTTCTTCACCTTGCTGATCAGCGCTTCTGTTCTCTTCACTGGGAAGATCGTGAACTGCATGAAGAATTCTGCTTTTTCGGCTTCGTGGATTGGATATCCAAGAATCAGGCTTCCCACTGGAGGAAGGTCTTGATTGCTGGCGTCCATTTCCACTTCGAATTGTTTTGCCGTAATGACATCTTCAAAGTGAATGATGCCTTCTTTCAGGTCCTTCAGCAACAATAAAGCTGGCGTCATGCTGTTCCATGATTCAACGATCTCACGCGTTTTCGGACGAGTGATCGAATCGCCTTTTTTCTGCAGGTACTCTTCGAAGATTGTCTTCTCACCGGCAAGCGGATGGAAGAAGATTCCCCAGATACCCAAGTTAAATACGCTGATGTCTTTCGTCTGTCTGTCCATAGCAGAAAGAAAATCATGCTGGTTGATAAAGCCTGAAATGCTTTCTCTATGTACTGTGAAGGCATACTCCACTAAGTCTTCCTGAATTTGTTTTGCTTCTTTTGCCGCTAACTCTGCCGGGAAGTCGACTACTTTACTTCCGCAGCATTTTTTATATTTCTTGCCGCTGCCGCACGGGCAAGGGGCATTTCGTTTCACTTTTCCCACAATAAACCCTCCGAATTCTGTTGTAACTTTTCTATTTTAACAAAAATAACTTCTGAGGGCTTGGTTTCGGGCTAAAAAAGAATTTGGTAATGTAATAAGCTGGCTGATTATGCCAATTTACCTATGACATTTTCACCAACTTTTGTGATTTAAGGCTTATCACCTATTCCCATTTTAGGCCCTTCTTTTTTACAATCATTAGGTATTTATTTAACATTTTAAGGAGTGTTTCTATTGGAACTAGCTGGTTTCATGCTGCGCGCCTGCGCTCTTGTACTTGATGTAATCATTGCCGCAGCAGTGATTTTGGCAGCCGGATTTACGTTTGGCGACGGGTCCGCCGGTGTCATTATAGTCGCTATATTGATGCTGATTGTGTACCCGTTGCTGATGCCGCTGACAAAGTGGAAAGGGACACTGGGCAAAAAAATCATCGGACTTCAAATCGTAAGAGATGAAACACACGAGAAAATTTCTCTCCTACAGGCGATTGTCCGCTACATCATAGCGTGGGTGCATGTGTTCTCCCGCCTGATCTATTTGACTGCCGCATTTACGAAGAAAAAACAAACCGTTCATGATATGGCTGCAAAAACCATTGTGCTGAAAGCAGAATAACCTTGAAGAATAGCATTCTTCAAGGTTTTGTTTTTCATTAGTTCGTATTCTGGCCTCCGCCGTTCAGCCCTTCTTTGATCAGGCTGTTGACTTGGCTGTTCATCAATAAACCGATGTGTCCCACGCCATGAATTTGAACGTTTTTGGCACCATCTAATCTTGATAAGTAATTCATGACAATCATATCGGCACTGCTGTAAATAGATGTGTATAAAATCTTTTGATTTGGATCTGTTCCCGGAAGCGCCTTGCCTGTCGTCAAACGGTTCGCGCCGCCAAGCGTCACGACGTTTGCAACTTTATTTCCGCCGTCCAGATTTTTTATGTAGTAAAGTGTGTTCGCGCCCCCCATGCTGTGAGCGACAATATCCACTTTTTTCGCACCCGTTTCATCTAACACCTTTTGCACAAATCGTGATAATACCGGGCCATTGTTATAATTCGTGCCTGTCTTGTCCCAAAAATCAACCGCATACAGCTTGTCCCGTGACCAGCCTTGGGATACGAGATAGCTCTTAATTCCAGCAAAATTGAAGGATGCTCCTCCAATACCGTGAACCATAACAACTGGGTTATGTTCAGCGGCTTTTGCTGACGGCTGCAACGCAAACAGCGATGTAACAGCCAGCATCAAAATTGTTACAACTGCAATGAACTTACTTTTTACAAATTTCATAATATCCTCCTTTTTTGTAACAAATTCTCCAAATATATTACGTTACCAAATTAATTAAGTAAAGGGTAATTTTGGCTTATTTTTAAAGAAATTTTAAGATTCAGAGGTCATTATTGGTCCTAAAAAACAAAAAAAGAAGGCTTATTCGCCTTCTTTTCTTCAATACTTATTGAAATAAGCTTGGATCTTTTTAGGATCGTTGGTTTTGGTAAGCGCAAGCATCAGCAATATCCGTGCTTTTTGGGGGTTTAAAGAGTTCGATGCCAGGAGGTTCTTTTCCTCATAGTCTTTGTTTGGCGTTACGACACCATTTCCCGTACGGCTTGAACGCACCACAGTTACGCCTTTTTTGACTGCACTGCCCGCTCCTTTTTCGGCTGTGTCAGATAAAGACCCGTTCCCAGAACCAGCAAACACAATCCCTTTTGCTCCGGCTTTTACAGCTGCGTCAAACAGGTAGCTTCCATCATTTTGGTATCCATAGATAATGTCTACTTGCGGCAGCTCATCAAGATTAGAAACCGAAAAGTCCGTATCCTTCGTATGCTTGCGGGTTATTTCATTATTAAAATAAATATCATCGGCAATTGTTCCGACAAAGCCCATTTCATCTGATTTAAATGTATCTGTTGTGGTTGTGTTTGTTTTGGTGACATACCGTGCTGAAGCAATCCGGTCGTTAAGAACGACGAGCGCACCTTTTCCTTTTGCCTCAGGTGTGCCTGCCACTTTCACTGCATTGTACAGATTAGACGGCCCGTCGGCGCTAATCGCTGTGGATGGCCTCATCGAACCGACGACAACAACAGGTTTATCGCTTTTCACAGTGAGGTTCAAAAAATAAGCTGTTTCTTCCAGCGTGTCAGTTCCATGAGTCACGACGATTCCGTCTACATCATCTGAAGCGAGCAAGTTGTTGATTCGTTTCGCCAGCTTCAGCAATATTTTATTATCAATGTTTGTGCTGCCGACGTTGACAATCTGCTCACCGCTGACGTTCGCGATGTCCTTCATTTCCGGGACTGCCTCGATCAATGATTCAACGCCGACAACACCTGCTTTATATTCAGTTGTTGAGGTTTTGGATTGATCGGCTCCTGCAATCGTGCCTCCAGTCGCTAAAATTCTAACGTTTGGCAGGTCCTTTTTGTCAGAGGCGGACGCCGAAGAGACTTTTTGTGTCTTTGTTTTTTCTTTCGGAGATTCTTTTGTTTCAGGAGAATGTGAACATCCGGCAAAAACAAACAGTAGTGCGGTAAAAAGTACAAGCAGTCGTTGTTTTTTCATCTCTTTCTCTCCTTACATCCTTATGATGATTAATCATTGAATATTTTATCTATTCAGTCAAAAGTCCAGTCAGCTTTTCTCTCACTTTTTTTGTTGTAATATACTTCTTTTTTTGTCTTTTCATACAATGAATTTCTCTTGACAATTGATGAACGAATCAAGATAATAGACCAGTCACTATATTTTTGATTGAATTCAGTAAGGTGGGAATGTTATGAGTTATGGAGATTCCCGTGAGAAAATCCTTTCGGCAGCTACCCGGCTTTTTCAGCTGCAAGGGTATTACGGCACGGGGCTGAACCAGATTATAAAGGAAAGCGGCGCGCCTAAAGGCTCTCTTTATTACCACTTTCCGGGCGGTAAAGAACAGCTTGCGATCGAAGCCGTGAATGAGATGAAGGAGTATATCCGTCAGAAAATCGCGGACTGTATGGAAGCTTACACCGATCCGGCGGAAGGCATTCAAGCCTTTTTGAAGGAGCTCTCCTGCCAGTTTTCATGTACGGAAGACATTGAAGGCTTGCCTGTGGGCTTGCTAGCGGCTGAGACGTCATTGAAAAGCGAACCTTTGCGTGAAGCCTGCCATGAAGCCTACAAAGAATGGGCCTCTGTATATGAGGAAAAACTGCGGCAGGCTGGCTGCAGCGAGAGCCATGCAAAAGAAGCCAGCACTGTAGTTAACGCGATGATTGAAGGCGGCATTCTTTTATCTTTGACGGCAAAAAACAGTACGCCGCTCCTTCATATCTCCAGCTGCATTCCTGACCTGCTGAAGAGATAAAAAACGACATCCTACATGCAGTTGATAGAGAGGGGAAATGATTTTGGAAACAACAGCTAAAGCATCTCAGCAATACAAAGTGATGCCGATTATGATTTCCTTGCTGTTGGCCGGTTTTATCGGCATGTTCAGTGAAACAGCGCTGAATATTGCGTTAACCGACCTTATGAAGGAATTGAACATTACAGCGGCAACCGTCCAATGGTTAACGACGGGCTACCTGCTTGTACTCGGTATCCTTGTTCCTGTTTCAGGACTGCTGTTGCAGTGGTTCACAACAAGACAGCTTTTTACCGTGTCACTTATCTTTTCAATTTTAGGCACATTCATTGCGGCGCTTGCGCCGAGCTTCCCGTTTTTATTAGCGGCAAGGCTCGTTCAGGCACTTGGAACCGGTCTTTTACTGCCGCTGATGTTTAACACAATCTTGGTGATATTCCCGCCTCATAAACGGGGCGCCGCAATGGGAACGATCGGGCTTGTCATTATGTTCGCGCCCGCCATCGGCCCAACTTTTTCAGGATTGGTTCTGGAGCATCTCAACTGGCACTGGATTTTCTGGATCTCTCTTCCGTTCCTTGTGCTGGCGCTTGTTTTCGGTATCGCATATATGCAGAATGTATCTGAAACGACAAAGCCGAAAATCGATGTATTGTCTATCATCCTGTCGACGATTGGCTTCGGCGGCATTGTGTTCGGATTCAGCAACGCGGGTGAAGGCTCCGGGGGATGGTCCAGCCCGACTGTTATCGTGTCGCTGATTGTCGGCGTTGTCGGCCTTATCCTATTTTCAATCCGCCAGCTGACAATGAAGCAGCCGATGATGAACCTCCGTGCGTTCAAATACCCGATGTTTATTTTGGGTGTGGTCATGGTGTTCATTTGCATGATGGTCATTCTGTCATCTATGCTGCTTCTGCCGATGTACCTGCAAGGCGGCTTAGTCCTGACGGCATTTGCATCTGGTCTTGTTCTCTTGCCAGGCGGTATTTTAAATGGATTTATGTCCCCTGTTACAGGCCGCTTGTTCGATAAATACGGGCCGAAATGGCTTGTCATTCCTGGATTTGTGATTGTCACTGTTGTTCTTTGGTTCTTCTCAAATGTCACAACCACATCAACGGCTGTGCTGATTATCATCCTGCACACCTGCTTGATGATCGGGATTTCTATGATCATGATGCCTGCGCAGACAAATGGTTTAAACCAATTGCCGCGCGAGTTTTATCCAGACGGCACCGCCATTATGAATACACTGCAGCAAATGGCGGGCGCTATCGGAACAGCGGTTGCGGTCAGCATTATGGCTGCAGGCCAGCATGATTATATGAGTACCGTTAAAAACCCTGCCGATCCGGCAGTCATCCCGCAAGCTTTGACAGCGGGTGTGCAGCACGCGTTTGTGTTTGCGATGATTGTTGCCATTATCGGTTTAGTTGGCGCATTCTTTATGAAGCGCGTTAAAGTAGATCATTAATATGAAAAGCCCCTGACCTAGTATTCAGGGGCTTTTCTATGTTTACTTATCAATCATTTTCGCCGCGATTTCATCAATCGCGTGCCGCATTTCCTCCTTCGTATTATAAAAGTGGGGAGCGAGACGGATGACTTCGTCCCGCGGCGCGCAAATCACTTTTTTCTTCTTCAGCAATTCCGCCGTTTCCGATGCCCGCTCATCAAGGATCGCAACCATGCCTGGCTGAACCCCGCCTTGTGCAGCCGCCAGCTGCAGGCCTTTTGCAGCAGCATATTGACAAGCCTCTGCACAGATCGTTTTTACATGATTCCGGATATGAGAAACCCCGATATGATTCAACAGCGACAAAGCCGCTGCAGCTGCGTATATGCTGATAAAAGCTGGGGTGCCTGTTTGAAAACGGCGCGCGCCTTTCGCATAAGCCCAATCAAATCCGTTCTCACGGCCAAACCAGGCTGATGCTTTCGGCTTCAGTGCGTCAGCCAGCTCCTTTCTCACATAAAGAAACGCCACACCCGGTATGCCGAGCAAATACTTCCGGGTGCCTGCTGCCAGTATATCTACGCCCCACTTCTTCACATCAATGGGAATGTGCCCCGCTGATTGATAAGCATCCACAAATAATAAAGAGCCCTTTCTCTGAGAAATCTCGGCAATCGCTTTTATATCCTGAACATAGCCGTCACGATAATGAACGTGAGGAACACACGTCAGTACTGTTTCATCCGAAATATGCGTTTCATATTGTTCAAGCGGCAGCACGCCGTCTATTGATGGAATGACGGATACGTGATAGTCGCATTGTGTCTGCCAGACATGAGACACTGCCGGAAAATCCATCTCCGTATACACAACATGTTTCTTTCTAAAAACAGATAGGGCCGATGCTACGGAAACCAGCGCATCAGAAACTGACGGCACAATCGCCACTTCATCCGGTTCAGCTCCGATCAGCTTAGCAAACTCGTTTCTCGCACTCTCTGTTTTTTCGATCGCTTCTTTCCAGTTCGTCCCAATATACAGCAGGCTATCATGATAATCCTGGATCGCCCTTGATACAGGCTCTGCCAATGCGCTCTGAGAACAGCTGGCAAGCATCGTATGCGTCTGCAAGGTTGGGAATAAATGACGATACTGATGCGGCAAATGTTCCATTATGATTCACTCCTTTACATTATTTTGATGAAAAACCCATAAATAAACAATAGAATAAAAGAAAAAGGAGATGGGAGAATGAGAAAAAAAGTGCTGATCACCGGCTTTGACCCTTTTGACAAAGAAACCGTCAATCCATCATGGGAAGCGGCGAAACGGCTTAATGGCTTCGAGACGGATGAGGCAATCATTACAGCGGAACAAATTCCTACTGTCTTTAGATCCGCTCTCGACATTCTGCGCCAAGCCATTCGAAAGCATCAGCCAGATATCGTGATTTGTGTCGGCCAAGCCGGAGGGCGGATGCAGGTCACACCGGAACGAGTGGCGATCAACCTTGCAGATGCGCGAATCCCCGATAATGAAGGACATCAGCCGATTGATGAAGAGATTTCTCCAGGAGGGCCCGCTGCTTACTGGACGGGGCTTCCCGTGAAACGAATGACTGAAAAAATGAAGGAAAACGGCATTCCGGCCGCGGTCTCCTATACAGCGGGAACCTTTGTATGCAACTATTTGTTCTACGGATTAATGGATCACATTAGCCGGACAGCTCCGCACATTCGCGGAGGGTTTATTCATATTCCTTACATTCCGGAGCAAACAACAGACAAAACAGCGCCGAGCCTCAGCCTCGACACGATTGTCCGGGCATTGAGAATCGCCGCTGTTACGGCCGCACAATATGATGAGGATGTGAAGTCACCAGGCGGTGCGCTGCACTAAGCGGCCGCCGCCGTTTCGTCCCTCAGCCTCTTTTTGTAGACAAACGCTGATAAGGTGACACTTACTTCAAACAGGACAAGAAGCGGAATCATCACAAGAAAATCAGAAATGAAATCCGGCGGTGTAATCAATATAGACACAACGATCAGCAGAAAATAGGACAGCTTTCTCGCTTTGGCCAGTCTGTAAGGATTTAAGATGCCCAGCCTTGTTAAAAACATCACCACCAAGGGCATCTCAAACAAGAAGCCGAACGGCAGGCTCAAATTCACCATAAACCTGAAGTAGCGGTCAGCCGTAAACATCGTTTCAAAATGGCCGGAGGATAAATGAGTCAAAAAGCTGAGCACGATTGGAAACAAGACAAAGTATCCGAAGGAGATGCCCGCCAAAAACAACGCAAATAAACCTGGTATGTACATGAGCGTCACCTTGCGCTCCGTTTTCGTCAGCGCCGGGGCAACGAAACGCCACAGCTGGTACGCGGCAACAGGGATGGAGGCCGCAATGGCACAAATGCCGGCAAGCATCATATACACCCAAAGAATTTCACTCGGACCAAGCACAGCCAGCTTTCCGTCCAAATCCCTGATCAGCCAGTCATAAATATCCTGTACAAATAAAAAAGCCGTGATGAGAAATAGAAGAAATGCCGCGAGGGTTATGATCATCCGGCGGCGAAGCTCTTCTAAATGCCCAATCAGATGGGTTTCTTTTTTATCCATTCAAAAAAGCCCTCCCTTTCATAAAAAAAGAGGCAGACCCGGTGTCTGCCTCATCAGCATTCAGCCCGCGTTTTTGTCCTGCTTTACCGCTGTCAGCTCAGCTGATTTCTCTTCTTTTTCATCACCAGACACAAGTGATTTTGTGGCGCTTTTAAATTCCAGCAGTGTCCGTCCGGCGGCACGCCCGATTTCCGGCAGCTTGGAAGGGCCAAAAATAATGAGGGCGATGACGAAGATCAGAATCAAGCCCGGTATTCCAATGTTTGAAAACATAATTTCCACTCCTTAATTCGTGATTTTTGCCCGCTTCTTAATCATTTGTTTTTCGTGGGCTTTGTTGTGCGCAAAGAAACGATCCTCTTCGACCTCATCGGATTGCTTCACCCCGCCTTGGATTGTTGTGGATGATACCTTTCTCAACCCAGTTTGGTCTTTCTGGTAAACGAATGAAGCCCGCGTGGAAATGGCTGCGCCCGGCTCGGTCACAAACGGCATCACCCGATAATCGGCTTTCCACTGGTGAGGCGTCACTGTACAGCGGACATATCCGCGATAGTCGTTAAAGAACTTGATGTGCGGATTTTCTTTTAGAATTTGGTCCGTATCCGCCCGCTTATCGGCGCCGTTTCCTCCGGATGTGATCGAGGTTCCGACAAATTCGGCTCCAAATATTTTTGAACTTGTCTTCTCGAAATCGACATGCAAATTCGATGCCCAGCTTGCGTGTACATCACCTGTCAGTACGACAACATTATTCAGATTTTTGCTTTTAATGAAATTGATAACCCGTTCGCGCTGAGCCGGATAGCCGTCCCAAGAATCCATGCTGTAGATCGGGCTTGCGCTTGTCCCAAAATTCCATTTCGCAAAGAAAATTTGCTGCGCCAACACATTCCAGTGGGCGGTCGAGCTGCTCAAATTGTTGAAGAGCCACTGCTCCTGTTCTTTTCCTAACAGGGTTCGATTCGGATTGCGCGATTCATCAGAAGGCGGCTTATTGCCGTCGTTATTGGCTTGGTCGTCTCTGTACTGACGAGTATCAAGCACATTGAAGGACGCCAGGTTTCCATACGTAAAGTGCCGGTACAGCTGCATATCCGGTCCATTCGGCAAAGAGGAAATGCGGAGCGGCATATGTTCATAGTATGCCTGATATGCTGCCGCGCGGCGGAGCACGAATGCTTCAACCGACTGTCCTTTTTCCGGTATTTTATTGGCATAGTTGTTTTCGACTTCATGGTCATCCCATGTCACAACCCAAGGGAATGCAGCATGTGCTGCTTTAAGATTGGCATCAGAGCGGTATTGGGCGTGACGGTTCCGATAGTCTTGCAGCGTATAGATTTCCGCGCTGTTGTGCGTGCGGACATTGCCCGTTTTTGATACATACTCATTCGGCCCGTATTCATATATGTAATCACCGAGATGGAATACAAGATCAAGCTTTTCCTTCGCCATATGCTTGTAGGCCGTATAATATCCGTGCTCATATTGCTGGCAGGAAGCAAAGGCAAAGGTCATTTGCGGCACATTAGCGCCAGGGGCAGGCAGTGTTTTTGTTTTTCCGACAGGGCTTAGTTCATGTCCGGTTTTGAAACGGTAATAGTACACTTTGTTCGGCTCAAGCCCGTCCGCTTCCACATGAACGGAATGGGCAAGACTCGGTTTAGCCATTTCAGTGCCTTTTCTTACGATTTTGCGGAAATGCTCATCCTTTGCAACCTCCCATTTGACAGGCACCGCTTGCTTCGGCATTCCCCCGCCATTCAACGGATCTGGTGCCAGGCGCGTCCAGAGCACGACACTGTCAGAAAGCGGATCACCTGACGCTACCCCTAATGTAAACGGATAGCTTGAGAATTTAGGCGCAGCATTTACTTCAAAGGCCCCAACCGACTGGGCAATGGTTAATCCAAGAGAAAGTCCTGCAATCTTCCCCGCTCCTTGAATAAATTTGCGGCGGTCAAACGTATTGTTTTGAAAGCTTTCCTCTTTCAGTTTCTGTACCCATTCATCAAAACGACTGTCGTATGCCATTCAAGATCCCCTCTCTCCTCATTGATCGTCTCCATTATAGGAAATCATTGTTAAACGAATGTGAAGAAGTGTGAACCGATTGTAAGCGCTGAACATCAAAAACAGGTCTTCCCTCACAAGCCTGCCGCTGAAACATGCCGAAAGCTGGCTGAATGACGCGTTTTCTGCATATCCTGTCGTTTGCAAGCCGCCCATTCGGCCTATTTTTCTTCACATGATCTTAAAAAAACAAAAACACCGAGCTATTTCGCAGAATGGCTCAGTGCCTTATCAGTTATTTCGAAAACAATCTGCTGAAGGCCTTCTTTTTCGGCTTTTCAGCAGGAGGCTCTTGATCTCTTACAATTCCTTTTTCCATCGCTTCTTTCAGCTAAAATGGAAATTCAGCAGGGCAGAGCATCATAAAGCTCATCATCAGAAATGCGGTCAATTTCTTCGTTAAGCAGGATGTTCGTGTTACCAACGCCACGCCTTTCTAGCGTATGGAGTTTATTGAGAAAATCAATTTTCCAATGCCGACAAACTGCCAAAACACAGGCTTATCAGAGGAAGCTTCAATGATCGGTTTGATCGACTTTTTAAAGCCTCCGTCATTGATAAAAACAATGAAAGCGGGATACAAGCTCGGTTCCTCCGCAACATATTTGCGCAGCACGTCCTTCATGACCGGCGGCTCATCATTTCTGCCGAATTTATGCAAGCGGTCATTATTTAAAATTTCACGCTCGACATAGCCCGAAAAATCCTTTTCTGAATCTGGCTTTTATCGGGAATATTCATTAACATACACACATACATCCAGCAACTCATCAAACTAATCAGCCACTGCCAAAATCCGCTCCATCACATGTTAAACCGTCCCGTTTTTGTAGAGCGTTCTCATCAATCCCGTAATATCAAGAACCAGTCCGACACGAGCTATCACCTTCGTTAATTGCTTTTTTCCAGTACGATCATTACACTTTTCTTTTGCAGGTCGATTGTTGCCATTCTGTCATCTCCGTCAGTTCTTTTCACAGGAATACAATTGCATTTCTTCAAAGAAAAACACCGTTCAATTTGAACGGTGTCCTGTCTCTAAAATGTGTTATATACATTTTCACACGTCTCCGCCGTCGGCTGATAAAAGCAGTGTGACTTAAACCTGGCCACAAACGGCTGGTTATACCACTGGGCGGGACAGTTTCCCTCCGGCCTGAAGTACCATAAACTAAATTTTGCAGGCCAGCGCCTTTCACCATTAATCGACCGGCGTGCAAGGGCACGCTCGCTATCCCGCGCCCTTTGATAAAAATATCCATGAGTCACAGCCTCAAACGCGTGTGGCTGATAAATCATCTGCCTGATGGTGCGGAGGCCTTTAAAATCTGAGCAATTTGCCCGCAGCCGATTAATTCCAACGTTGCCGACAAGCAGCATCCCCTGCTTGCCTTCGCCTTCCGCTTCCGCTCTGAGCAGCCTTGCCATCAAATCGACATCCGCACTCGTTGCTCTCACGACCGCCATCACGTCACCTCCCCTTGATCTCTTTTCATCATATTTCATTACTTCAAAAGTGATGACGGAGGGACAGGAGAAGTTTTTAAATTAATTCATCTAAAAACACCAAACATTTTGTTTGCTACAAATGGGCGGTTGGCCGTCAAAGCAGCGTCTGGTGCGAGACGGCCGCCGCAATTTCCGCTGACGAACAGCAGGAGACTTAATGCTGATTCATCCGCCTTAATAAATGTATGGCGCTGGGCCTCCCTCTCCCGGCAATTTTGCACCCGCCTCCGGAAAAACACGAAATAAGGTTTAAGTTTTTACATTTGAGGAATTATACATAACAAATCAACTGACAAAAGGAGGAATTGTAGTGACACATGTGAAAGCGCTCGCGATTAAAGGTATTATGACGATTATTGTGTTGTATCTGGTGCTTGGTCTGGGCTTTGGTTTCACGTTTGGAGATACGCTTTTAATGACGATAGTGTTAGGAGTTATTTCTTATTTGCTTGGGGATCTGTATGTATTGCCGAGATGGAATAACATGATCGCAACTTTGGCTGACTTTGGCTTGGCCTTTCTCGTTATCTGGCTGATGGGTATGCCGCTTTCCCTGGGGATGACTGGCGGTGAAGTTGCGTTGGCGGCTTTATTCGGCGCGATTGCCATGGCAATCGGTGAATATTGCTTCCATTTCTATATGATGAGCAAAGAGATTGGCAAGAAGCATTATCTTGAAACAAGAACAGACTCATAATAGAAAGGCCGGTGCTGACAGCATCGGCCTTTTGTGGATAGCGGGCGCCTTATTTCAAGCATCCTGTTTGTCTACATTCCTGATCGCCATGCAGGAAAAAATGAAACCGAGGGCCGCCAGAAATAATGGGATATACACAACAGATGAAATCGAGAAGCCCGGACTTGTTTGACTAGTGAGCGTTACAATCACTATAGACGAAATGATGGTTGCTGGAACGGAGTGTTTACGCATCCCAAAAAAGATGGGAACTAAACTCGTTCCAGCGGCGCCAAAAGTGAAAACCGCCATTTTTACCGCCTGCTGAGAAATGATTCCAGAAGTTAACTCACCTGGTATAAAATGGTATATTGAGTTCACCCCAAAGAAAACTGCGGCTATGAGTATATTCGAAAGTAAAATCGTGATAAACGTCAGTCCGGCCGCGATCATGAGCTTAGCTGTAAGCAGTTTTTTACGGCTGATCGGGTACGTGAACATCACAAGAATGGTTTTGTTTTTATATTCCGAAATCACCAATTTTGCGATCAGCACTGCGCCAAAAATGATAAATACTGATCTGACAAAGGTGCCGATGATGAGAAACGCTTCCTCCATGCTTTGGAACGAAACCCCGCCATCAGCTTTTTCAGAATAACTGATCAGCCATAAAAAGCCCATAATAATCAGGTTGGCAATGAGGGCGCCTCTGACATACCAGCCCATCTTCATTTTTCTTAATTCGATTCTGATCAAATTCACCAACGTGTCTCTCCTCCTTTACGCACTGATGCTATTGCCGTTGATCAAGTTGATAAAATAATCCTCCAGCGACGTATACTTTTTGTTCATTGATTCAATGTCTACATCATTCAAAATCAACGCTTTGGATATGTCAGACTGAGAGGCTTCAGCCTCGTAAATTCGAATCGTTTTCTCATTTAAGATTTTAAAGTTCGTTAAATGCAGCTCTTTCTCAAGCACAAAGCAGGCCTTTGTCTGATTCAATGTAACAAGCTCAATGTATTCAGTGTTCTGGCCTCTGACATCCTCCATTGATACCTCTTCAATCAGTCTGCCGTCCCGAATGACGCCAATCGTGTCCGCAATTTGTTCGATTTCACTCAGCAAGTGGCTTGAGATCAACAGTGTCATCCCGTACTCTTTGCTCAGCACTTGAAACAATTGCCTGATTTTTTTAATGCCGAGAGGGTCAAGCCCATTCACCGGCTCATCCAGAATAAGCAGATCCGGCTTTGTGAGGATGGCACGCGCAATTCCAAGGCGCTGCTTCATTCCGAGCGAAAAGGTTTTGACGGGCTGCTCGTTGATTTGTTTTAAATTCACCATATCCAGCACTTCTTGAATGGCTTTTTTATTGTGATATCCCATGTATTCACAATGCAGCTCTAAATTTTCTTCAGCTGTCAGGTTTTCATAAAAAATCGGATATTCAATCATGCTGCCGATGTTCCCCAGCACCTCATATGACGTGTGGGTGAGCTTATTCCCAAGGATGCTGATTTCACCGCTTGTCGGTTTAACAAGGCTAGTCAGCATTTTCATAATGGTTGTTTTCCCCGCGCCGTTCGGGCCGAGAAAGCCATAGATTTCACCTTTTTTAATATGCATGCTGACATCGGATACAACCTCTTTGCCCTGATACGTTTTGGTCAGTCCGTTTGTTTGTACGATATAAGTCAAATTTGTTTCTCCTTCCCTCTCTTTTCCTGTTTTCTATTGTAGCGGCGAGCCCTGTCATTTTTATTTCTCAAACCTTACGAAATTCTTACGTTTAAAATGTCATGCGTTTCAATGTGATCGTAAATGCAGTCCGTTCGTACGGCTTGCTTTTGACAGATATAGCGCCCCCCATTTTTTCTGTAAGCCGCTTTGTGATGGTTAAACCGAGACCACTTCCTTGAAATGCTTTATTTCTGGATTCTTCAAGTGTGTACAGCCTTTCAAACACCCGCTGCTGATCGGTTTCACTTATCCCTTTTCCGCGATCCCATATGGTGATGGCAATGTTCGTCTCATCATATGACAGCGTCAGTCCGATTAACTTGCCGGCCGCGCCATACTGAATCGCATTTGACAATAGGTTTTGCAGGATTCTGTCCAGAGCCTCTTCATTCGCCTGCGCATACACCGGCGTATCCGGGATATCAATGGCTGCACGAAAGCCTTTAGACTGAACTGCGTCATAATAATGCAGGATATTGCGTTTGCATATGTCGTTCATATGTACTTTGGTGATTGGGATGTCTTTATCTTCAGATTCTAATTTCGCTAAATCAAAAAAGGAATTGATCATCTGAATGAGTTCATTTGTTTTCTGGCGGAGCTTCCCCAGCAATCTTTCCCGCTCTTCATCAGGCATGTTCGGATCACTTTGGATGGTTTCGATATAACCGAGAATGACCGTTAACGGCGTTTTCAGGTCGTGCGACATATTGGTCAGCATTCGCTTCATGGAATGCTCTGTTTTCGCAAACCGGGCACTGATCTGCTGACGATTCTCAAGGAAAAGATTGATGTTAACAAGCAAGTCTTTGAGCGTTTGATCATCTGTAGGAAGCAAGATTCGCCCCGCCGAATCCTGCCTGAGCATGGAGCCAAGCTGTTCTGCCATATATGCCAAATTCCCGTCTCGCTTCTTTTTCATTATGAATTGAATCACATTCAGGCACGCCAGAACGATGACGGCGGCCATCCATAGCACTGTCATTCTAAAACTCTCCTAATTTATAACCGATGCCCCATAGCGTTTTAATATATTGAGGGGAGGAGGGGTCATCTTCAATCTTTTCTCTAAGCCGCCGCATATGTACGTTAATAATGTTTTGATCGCCAAAATACTCTTCATTCCAGACAGAACGGTAGATTTGTTCTTTCGTAAACACTTTTTTAGGATTTGCCGCAAATAGGCACAGCAGCTGCCATTCTGTTGATGTCAGCTGAAGCGGTTCTCCATTTTTCATAACTGAGACATTGTCTATATCGATCGCAAGCTGGTGAATCCGGATCACCTTATTCTCAGCCGGTTCCTCTGCTGAATATTGCGTCGCCCTTCGTATCGCGGCTTTTACTCTTGCTGTCAGCTCAATCATCGAAAACGGTTTGGCGATATAATCATCCGCCCCAAAACCCAATCCCAATGCCTTGTCAACCTCTCCGTCTTTTGCCGAAATCATTAAGACCGGTATATTGCTTCTTTCCCGGATGATTTTCAGAAAATCCATGCCGTTCAGCTTCGGGAGCATGATATCGAGGAGGATCAAATCGTATGAACTCTGCTGAAACAGCCGGATGCCCTCTTCTCCGTCGAAAGCATGTACAATCCGAAAGCCTTCTTTTGTTAAATAATGATCCACCATTTCACTGATTGAGTGGTCGTCTTCCACAAGCAATATGCTCTGCATCTTCTCACCTAACCTTTACAAAATCAAAAAACACACACGTAATTACACTTATTGTAATTGAAAAACGTGTGTGTTTTATAAAAATTATTCATTTTTTCCTGTTTTCAGCTTCCTGTATTCCATCACCGTAATGACAAAGAATACGGCACCACATCCGATGGCTTGAATAAGCCGAAGCCGTTCACCAAGAAATAAAGCCCCATAGAAAATCGTCAGGACAGGCCCTGTCATTGAAATGGCGGCGGCTCGCTGTGCCCCGATTCGTTTAATACCCTCAAGCATTAGCACAAATGGAACCACAGTGGTAGCGACTGCAATGACCGCAAAAACACCGTACATAGCAAGCGGGTATGCTGCTATTGGCGTATTCATGCCAGCCGCCGATTTGATCCCTGTGTAAAGCATCATGGCCGCTCCGGCAGCTGTCATCCCGTACGCATTAAGACGGATGCCTCCGATTTGATGGACGAGCCGCCCGGAAAGAACAAGATAACCAGCATAGACGGCCGAGGATAACAAAATGAATGCAGATCCAATCATATTTGCCTGAAAGAGCTCAGTATCCCATCCGCCAAGCGCAAAGAAAAGGCCAAACATGACCGCCAGCACTGTGAAAAGGTCCTGAAATGTAACCATATTCCGATCACGACACGCTGTAAATAGGATTACAAATATCGGACAGCTCATAAGCAAAATACGTTCAACCATTGCGGATACATGGTTCAGCCCGATAAAATCAAGCAGGGGAGACAGAAAAAAACAAAACACTCCCGTGCCACAAGCCTTCCATAGGTCTCCTTTTTTATTGCCGTCTGGCATTGGAGGGCGGTATATCAAAAAAATCAGCCAAAACAGCGGAACAGCCATCAGCTGCCTGTATAGCAGCACAGCATCTGGCTCAGCACCCATTTGATAGGCCCATTTAATCCAAATTGACTTAGACGCAAAACAAACCGTTCCGATCAGCAAAAAAATTGTACCTGAAGCGGCCTCGCGAAACTTCCTCTTCTCTTCTTCTCTCATCTCAGCTCAGCTATTCTCCTTTACTTATTCAAATGCTTTTGGATAAAATCGAGAAGCGTATATCCTTGGGCAGTCAGAATAACACCTTTCCCGCTGCAGGCCGGGCATGGTGTTCCTTCAATTTCTCCCGCTCTTTCACATTTAGGACATGCGACCTCAAGATCGTCAGTTGCAATGACCATTTGACATCCTCCTTTCCTATTCATCTGCTATGCACCACCAGCCATCGTCCATTGGCCGTCACCTCCTTTAAGAAACACAAAAAAACCCCCATCCTATGCAAAGGACGAGGGTCTCGCGGTACCACCTTTATTAACAGCTATACAGCCGTTCACTCTAAGTACAGAAAACCTATGTTTCAATACTCCTCTCTTGGTAACGGGGAGAGAAACCCGGCATCGCCTACTATCCGTTCAGCAAAGCAATTCAGAAGCCCATTCGGCATCAGGGGAGGATCGGTTCACACCTGCCACCGACTCTCTGAACCTCCATTCTGATGCGTACTTACTCTTCCTCACGATTGTTGTTCCGTTCTATTATTTGTAAAGTTTATATTACTTGGTTCATGAAATGAAGTCAATTCTTAATCCGATGTTACACCGAGTGCTTCCAGCGCCATATGAACGTGCTCCTCCTGCTGTGTTTGCAGAGCGAGCTTGGCGATTTCCACCGGATACGCCGCCTGCATCTCTGAAATGTGCTCCTGCATTTTTGCCCATATTCGGCCGCCTGCTCGATCATAGTGTTCAAGTAAACGGGCAGTTTCTTTTTCCCCGAAAATGGTTTGATAAAGAACAAAATCCTTGGCTGGATCGGCAACCTTCGCTTCTGTCCAATCCAGAAGCCCTGTGACACGTTCATTTTGGTCGATAAGAATATGCGGCGGGTGGAGATCGCCGTGTATCAGTGCAGAAAAACCAGGCCAGTATGCATCATCATTTATCCACGTTTGCCATCTTTCCCAAAGCTGACTAGATACACCAAGCTTATTTTTCACATCAACCATAGAGTCTGCTGTCATTTGCCTGAAATCTTCTGGCATTATCACTTCTATTCCCGATTGTCCGGCAGCTGTTTGATTTGTGCCATGTAATTCTGCCAGTATGCCGGCAAGTGTATGAACAAAATCGTCTGATGGCGGCTGATGATTCATGTTCCATACATATTGTTTCTGTTCCAAATCAATTTCAGCCGCCGGCGTTCCTTTTAACATTGGGTAAGCGATCAATTCCGGTGTGTGAATTCTCCAATCCGGCACATCAGCTGTAAGATTCGCGCGGAGAAAGGCAAGCGTTTTGCCTTCCGCAGATGCTCTTTCCACAACATCACTGCGACGCGGCTTTCTCAGCACCCATTGCATACCTGTATCGTCCTCGGCAAATACAACTTGAAAGTCCATTCCGGTTTCATTCAATTGCGCGTTCTTAGAATGAACCGTCAAACCTTGGCTGCGTGCAAGCCCGACAATCTCTGTAATTAGCTGTTTTTCGGCAAGGTTTGTCATCCCCATTTCCCCTTTCTCATGCTCCGGCCTGCTGTAGAGAGAAGGGATGTTTGAAGGCACAAAAAAAGAAGGCAAGCATGCCACCCTCTTTTTTGATAACCATATAAGGGCTCACACATAGGCGGATTCATCCCGATTCTCCCGCATTCAGGCGAGAGTTGTTCACTATTGAATTCGTGTCACTCGGAATCTAATGAATGCCATGCTGTAACCCCTCCGTTTCCTAGACGTTAATTGCATTTTACAGCATATTCCATCTCTTCGCTATAAAAAAATGAATCAAGTCACTGGAGCAGGATTGAACAAGCACAAATCATTATGAAGGCCCCAACGGTCAGCCCACGTTTGTTTGCGGCCGCTTGCCACATCCAAAATCGTTCTGAAGATTTCCCAGCCTACATCTTCGATACTGGCCTCTCCTGTCGCGATTCGGCCCGCATTGATATCGATTAAATCCGCCCAATGCTCTGATAATGAATGCCGCGTCGATACTTTCAGCACCGGTGCAGCCGCCAGGCCGTACGGTGTTCCCCTCCCTGTCGTAAACACCTGCAGATTCATGCCCGCAGCCAGCTGCAGGGTGCCGCACACAAAATCGCTTGCCGGTGTCGCCGCGAACAGCAGGCCTTTTTGCTCTGCCCTTTCACCTGGGCCGAGCACGCCGGAGATAGGGCTAGTGCCTGATTTCGCCACCGAGCCTAACGCTTTTTCCACCACATTGGATAATCCGCCTTTTTTATTGCCTGGTGAAGGGTTTGCGCTTCGGTCAGCTTCTCCCCGCCGGAGATAGCTGTCATACCACTTCATCTCATTGATCAGCGATTGTCCGACCTCTTCACTGACAGCCCGCGGCGTTAATAAATGAATGGCATCACGTACCTCTGTCACTTCAGAAAACAAAACCGTCGCACCTGCGCGAACCAATAAATCAGCCGCATACCCCACGGCAGGGTTCGCCGTCACGCCGGAAAACGCATCACTGCCGCCGCATTGCAGGCCGATAACCAGATCTGAAACAGGGCATGTCACACGGGTTCTGCTGTTCAGTCTGATTAACCGCTCCTCCGCCATTTCCAAAATGGATTGGATCATCGCCGCAAAACCTTGATGATCCTGGAGTGATAGAATGTCATCATCATTCCCAGAGGCAATTCTTGCCGGAAGGAGCTTTTCACACCCCAATCCGATTACCATTACTTCTCCGCCGAAGTTCGGATGCTTCGCGAGATTTTGAATCGTGCGGATCGGAATGACGGCGTCGGGCGCATTGATCGCCACGCCGCATCCGTATTGATGATGCAGCGGCACAACGTCATCGACATTTGGGTATTTCGGCAGCAGCTCTTCTTTGATCCGTTTGACCGCATAATCTAAAACGCCAACGACACATTGAACACTTGTGGTGATGCCGAGAATATTTTTTGTCCCCGCACTGCCGTCCGCATTTCGGTATCCTTCAAATGTATATCCTTCAAGAGGGGGCAGCGGCTTCGGCACTCTGTTTGCGAGAGGAAGATCGCCTAACGCCGGGGGATCGGGCATTCTCACGAGGGATTCCCGTATCCAGCTCCCGCGCTTGATCGTCTCATCGGCAAATCCGATCACCTCTCCGTAACGCACGATCTCATCCCCTTGATTGAGATCGGTTAAAGCCACCTTATGGCCTTGAGGAACATCCTCTTCAAGGACGAGTCCGCATGAAAAAACAGTGCCCTTTGGCAGTCCTCCATCATTTACAATAATCGCCGTGTTATCTGTGGCATTCACTTTGATGTAGAGAGGCGCTTGGTTTTGCCTGAGGTTCATCGCCATATGAAAATCACTCCTCATATATTAGTAAGCGTTTTCTTAATTGGTTTTAAAAAAACCGCAGCTCCTACGTTTCAACTGCGGTTGTCTCACCATTACTTTTCATCCAGCCCTTTTAAAATTTTGTCACGGACAAATTTCAGATGCTCATACATGTGGTAATGCGCTTTGTAAGGGTCTCTGTTGGCAAGGGCGTCGTAGATTTTTTTGTGATATTCGACCGTTATATCTCTCTCCCTGTACGGAATTTGGCTGTCAATTTTCGCATGGGTGATTAAGAGGGATTGAATCATCCCCTCTACAACGGGATTATTGGCACTTAACGCTATAATTCGATGGAACTCTTTATCTGCTTCACCATAAAGATTGTCAGTGCTGTTGGCAATGTCGTCGATTGTCTTCTGCAAACGCTGAAGCTCATCCTCATTGATTTTTTCCGCGGCAATCGTCACGAGTCCGAGTTCTAACGCCATCCGTGCTTCAATGATTGCCGGAAGATTATCAGTCGCCAAGGCAAGCATGACGGAAAATGGCTGCATGCCGATTTTATCGTTGAAATATGTGCCCCCGCGGGTTTTTCTCGTAATGACGCCCAGCGTTTCAAGTGAACTGAGCGCCTCCCGAAGCACCGGCCTGCTGACATGCAAAATGTCCATCAGTTCCATTTCTGTCGGCAATTTGTCTCCGGCCCTCAACTGTCCGCTCGATAATAAATGGACAATCCGTTCGATGACCTGTTTGGCTAATGTTTTCCGATTGACTGTATCGACTTTCAAATCCTCTAAACCTTCGTACACGAACAACTCTCCCTTCAGTTGTTCAATTGTAAGACAAAATAGCCGATATGACAATATTTACAATAAAACTTATCGCACAAGACACGGGCGCTTCCGGTCAAATTCCCAGTTGCGGATCAGGAACTGCATAGAAATCGCGTCATTTCGGGCGCCTACATTCATTTTCCGGTAGATCTCATGCGCTTTTTCCACTTGTTCCATATCAATATCGACGCCTAGCCCAGGTTTATCCGGGACTTTGACACAGCCAGCGGAAATCTCAAAAGGCTGTTTCGTTAATCGCTGGCCGTCCTGCCAGATCCAATGGGTATCAATCGCCGTGATGCGCCCCGGAGCCGCTGCTGCCACATGGGTAAACATCGCAAGGGAAATATCAAAGTGGTTGTTGGAGTGCGAGCCCCATGTCAAACCCCAATCATGGCACATTTGCGCCACCCGCACCGACCCTTGCATCGTCCAAAAGTGCGGATCAGCCAGCGGTATATCCACCGCATGAAGCTGAATCGCGTGACCCATTTCCCGCCAGTCGGTCGCAATCATATTTGTCGCAGTCGGAAGCCCTGTCGCGCGGCGAAATTCAGCCATCACTTCGCGAGCGGAGTAGCCGTTCTCATCCCCGCATGGATCTTCTGCGTACGCGAGCACATCTTGCTTTCCTTTGCATAATGCAATAGCTTCCTCTAATGACCACGCCCCGTTCGGATCAAGGGTGATTCTTGCCTCTGGAAAACGTTTCGATAAGGCGGTAACAGCTTCGATTTCTTCTTCTCCCCGCAGCACCCCGCCTTTGAGCTTGAAATCCTGAAAGCCATAGCGCTCCTGTGCAGATTCGGCAAGACGCACAATGCCCTCCGGCGTCAGCGCTTCCTCATGGCGCAGACGGAACCACGCACAATCTGACTGCTCATCGCTTTGATACGGCAAGGTCGTCCGCTTTCGGTCGCCGATGTAAAAAAGGTAACCAAGCATTTTCACTTCATCTCGCTGCTTCCCTTCGCCAAGCAAAGCTGCGACAGGTTCCTGAAGAAATTTTCCAAGCAAATCCAACAAAGACGCTTCCAATGCGGTGACGGCGTGCACAGTGGTGCGCAAATCAAACGTCTGGATTCCGCGTCCTCCCCTGTCCTGATCGCCAAACTGCTTTCTGACCCTTTGCAATATCGCCTGGTACGCACCAATAGATTTTCCGACAACAAGCGGCTCTGCCAGCTCCAGTGTGCGGCGAATACGCTCTCCGCCTGGCACCTCACCGACTCCCTGATTTCCGCTGCTGTCTGTTAAGATTACGATATTCCGGGTAAAAAACGGGCTGTGCGCTCCGCTTAGGTTCAGCAGCATGCTGTCATGTCCCGCAACCGGAATCACCTTCATTTCTGAAATTGAGGGAATATTCGATCTTTTTTCTTTTTGAACCTGCTCTTGTATTGATGAGCCCATGCTTTTTCCTCCTTTTATAAAGCGCTTTCATAAATATTAGACAGGCAATGATTGATCGGGGTCTTGTTCTTGTTTTTTTAACACGACCCGTTTAATCGGGCCGACCAGCAGCAAATAGCTGAGGATCGCAACAATCGCATTAGCGCCGACAAACACGAGCGCGCCATTAAATGATCCTGTGGCATTGACGATGTAACCGATAATAATCGGTGTTGTAATCGAGGCAATATTTCCGAAAGTGTTGAACAAACCGCCGCTTAATCCTGCACACTCTTTCGGAGACGTGTCCGACACGACAGCCCAGCCCAATGCGCCGAAGCCTTTTCCGAAAAACGCGAGCGACATAATGATAACGACGAGCCATGCTGAATCTGTGTAGTTGCAGACAATCATACTGCAAGACAGCAACATGCCGGCAATGATTGGCACTTTTCTAGCAAAGGTCAGTGAACGGCCTTTTTTGAGTAAGATGTCTGACACAATACCTCCAAGCACGCCGCCGGCAAATCCGCACAGCGCCGGCAAGGAGGCGACAAACCCAGCTTCTAGAATAGACATGCCGCGGGCCTGAACCAAATATACCGGAAACCATGTGAGAAAGAAATAGGTGAGAGTCGTAATGCAATATTGCGCGATGTACACGCCAATCAGCATGCGGTTCGTTAACAGCTGTTTGATATACGGCCATTTCGATTCTGTTTCTTGTTTGCTTTTACTGTCATCCATGGAAATCAGCCCGCCGCCCTGTTCGATGTACGCAAGCTCAGCTTCGTTAATCTTTGGGTGTTTTTTCGGTTCATACACCGTTTTTAGCCAGATGACAGCCAGAAGAATCCCCGCAGCCCCCATGACAACGAAGACGGAATGCCAGCCGAAAGAGTGGGTGAGCCAGCCCATTAAAGGAGAAAATATGACGATTGCGAAGTATTGTGCTGAATTAAAAAAAGCTGAAGCTGTCCCGCGCTCGGAACTTGGAAACCATGAGGCAACAACTCTGCCGTTTCCGGGAAATGAAGGCGCTTCTGATAAGCCTACCAGAAAACGCAGTGCAAACAGCAGGATAATCGCTGTGCCGGCTGAGAAAAAGCCAATCGCCCCTTGCAGCAGCGTAAAAAACGACCAGAAAAAGATGCTTAACGCAATGACAGTCTTTGAACCAAAACGGTCCAGCAGCCAGCCGCCCGGAAGCTGCCCGATGACATAGGCCCAGCCAAAGGCAGAAAAGACATATCCCATGGCGACCGAATCCAATCCCAAATCATGCTGGACGGAATCTCCGGTGATGGAAAGCGTCGCTCGATCCGCGTAGTTAATAGAGGTCACAAGAAACAGCATAAACACGATGAACCAGCGCACAGACGTTTTTTTGCCCGCCGGTGTAACACTCGCAAAGTCTTTTTTCATAGTATCTTCTCCTTTTCAAAGTAGAGAATCATATGCTGGCTGTGATAAAGCTGGGAAAGAGACATACGCCTCTTTCCAGCACCATTACGGCTTCACAAAAACGGTTTTGATCGCTGTGAAAAAGTCCTTCGCCGCCTCACCCTGTTCGCGGGAGTGGGAGCTCGACTGCTTCATGCCGCCAAAAGGCGCCTGCAGCTCAACGCCTGCGCTTTCTGCATTGACCCGAACCAGCCCGGCATCAATTTCATCAATGAAAGAAAGCATTTTGCCGATGTTTTCCGTGAAGATGGATGCACTTAAACCGAACTTCACATCATTGGCGATGTCCAGCGCCTCCTCCATCGAATCAACCTTGATCAAAGCAATCACCGGACCGAAGATTTCCTCCTGGGCAATCGTCATCTCAGATGTCACATTGTCAAAGATCGCAGGCTGAACATAATAGCCGTTTTGATACTTTCCGTTCTCCAGCTTTTCTCCTCCCATTAAAAGGGAAGCGCCCTCCCGCTTGCCTTTCTCAATGTATGACAGGCAGTTATCAAGCTGATTCTTGCTGGCGATCGGTCCCATCCAGACATCCTCTTTTAAGCTGTCTCCGATTGTAATATCCTTTGTGCGCTGAAGCAGTTTTTCTTTAAAGCGCTCATAAATGCCGCTTTGCACGATGACACGGCTTGTCGCGGTGCATTTCTGGCCGGTTGAACGAAAGGCCCCCGTAATGACAGCTTCAGCCGCAGCTTCAAGGTCAGCGTCATCAGCTACGATGACAGGGTTTTTGCCGCCCATTTCAAGCTGATATTTAGCTCCCCTCGCTAAAGCGGCTTGCCCGATGATTTTTCCGACTTGATTTGAACCGGTAAACGTAACGGCGTTTACACCGTCATGCTCAGCAAGCCCCTGCCCGACAACAGAGCCCGGGCCTGTCACCAAATTGATGACCCCTGCCGGCAGCCCCGCTTCCTCAAAGCAGGCAATGAGCTTCGCGCATGTCACGGCTGTTTCTGTTGCCGGTTTGATGACAACTGTATTGCCGTATACCAGTGCCGGCGCCATTTTCCAAATCGGTATCGCCACCGGGAAATTCCACGGAGAAATCACGCCGACCACACCGAGTGGGACACGGGTGGTGAACATGAGCGCGTCTTTGTCAGTAGACGGAATGACGTCACCCGTTTTGCGCATGCCCTCTCCGGCGTAATAGCGCAGAATGGCAATCCCCCGGGCTGTTTCTCCCTTCGCTTCCGGCAGTGTTTTGCCCATTTCACGCGTTGCACAGGCAGCGATTTCCTCCAAGCGCCGCTCCATGATATCCGCTGTTTTGTATAAGTATTGGCCGCGCTCGGCACCCGTCAGCTTTCTCCAAGCCGTTTTGGCTTTATTGGCGGCGGCGACGGCACGTTCCACATCCTCAGCTGTTGAATTCTGTACATAACCGACAATATCATTCACATCGGCAGGGTTTTCGACCTTAACCATATCGCCTGATTGAGACTGAACCCACTCTCCGTTAATAAAATTGAGATACGTGTTTTGTTCCGTGATCACAGACATGCCCATTACCCCTTTCGTGTTTTTTCTGGTCAAACCGTTGCGGCTTTTTTCGGAAAACGGTCAGCCGCCTGCTTCAAAATCGCTTCCAATTGCTGATAATGATCCTTTTCAACCGGGCCGACAGGCGGTCTGGCTGTATTTCTTACATTCAGCCCCATGATCTCCATCCCCGCTTTAATCAAGGATACGGCGTAGCCCTTTCGTTGTTTGCGAATGTCGTTGATTGGGAGAATCACATGCTGATAAATTTCCTTCACCAGCTCGGCATCTCCGTTTTTCAATGCATCATAAAACATTCGCGAAATATGCGGGATATAATTTGAAATCGCTGAAGAGTAAGAGTGGAATCCGATCGGCAGGTAAGCCGGCATCGTCACTTCAGCCATCGGCATTCCGTTGAGCCATCCTAAGCGGTCGCCGATCGTATAGACGAGGTTAATATTTAAATCCATATTCCCTACCCCGTCTTTGACACCGACAAGCTGTTCACATTCGGTCAAGCGTTTGATCTGTTCTACAGCGAGAATGGCGTTATCACGCTGATAGAGAATCGCATTCAAGTCAGTGCTTTCAATAATCGTTTTCGCATACTGATACAGCCCCTCCTGTTCGCCATGCACCAAATACGGGGGCAGGATCAAGTAGCCGTCGGCGCCCTTTTTCTCCGACAGCTGCGCCCATTCAAGCGCTGTGCTGAGGTTGCCGCCCACCCCAGTGTAAACCGGCACCTTTCCCCCGGCTGCAGAGACTGCGACTTCCACCATTTGCTCATATTCCTTCTGGCTGAGAGATTGAAATTCACCAGACCCGCAAGCGATAAATATCGCTTCTAAGCCCTCTTTCAGCAAAAACTCAATGTTTTGAAAAAGAGCTTCTTCCTCCAGCTTTCCTTGTGTGTTAAAAGGAGCAACCGGAAAACCTAAAATGCCAGCGGGTGCTTTTCTGATACGGCTCATCAACATAACCTCCTGTTATTTGTGTATACAGCCCCTAACTGAAAGCGCTTTATTAATCTTTGTTTCACATCCGCTCCTTCCCATATATCCTTTTGTTTAATTGTAAGACAAATAAACAATAAGTCAATATCTTTATTTTCTGATATTTTATAAAAAAACAGTAAATCGCTGTCCCGCCGGGATTCTGCGCAGCAAAAAAACAGCCGGATCAGCCGGCTGTTTGGTTTATATCCTTCTTTGTTTCATCGTCTCGTGCAAAAGCTTCGCTTCCAAAAAAAACACGTGGATGAATTTTTTCATATTTATTCTAGCAGGGGCGAGAGGTTTTGCATCCTTGGATTGGAGTTCTTTCATTTTCTGGCTGACTACCGGAAAATCAAAGAACTTCGACGCATAGGTTTCAAATTTTGGATTCGAAAAATCAG
This sequence comes from Bacillus sp. ATD, assembly GCF_050585765.1. Lineage (NCBI taxonomy): Bacteria > Bacillati > Bacillota > Bacilli > Caryophanales > Bacillaceae > Bacillus > Bacillus sp. ATD. Next base: position 99,572 of record NZ_JBOBQH010000010.1, read on the forward strand.
TTGTCCCCAGTGATGCAAAATGGTGCAGCGAATGGATAATCGCTCTGCGGATACGCTGCTCTGAGGCTTTCATTTCTCGATTGACCTCCGTCTGAGAGGCCCCTGTCCCCAGCTTCCGTTCGGCTACTTGGGTGAATATTTGTTTTAGCGAAGGGCTTTGTTTTTCGTGCGGCTCGGATTGCTCGTATTCTGCTAAATACTGCAGGACTGCCATGAGATCCTGCGCGCCGCCTTCTCCCATCATGCCCAGCTCGGACAGCAGAAATGCTCCCGCCTCTTTTAAATCGCTGTCACTCTTCTGCTGGGGACGCGCTTTCCGATCAGTCCGATTGACAAGCCGGCTTAGTGAATGCTGAATGGCTCCAATCGAGTGTTCAAGCTCAATCCGCTCCTTCACCTTTTGGAGAACCGTAACAATTTCAATGCGGTTAATCGGCTTATGGATAAAATATTCGATGCCGAGCGAGTACGCTTCTCCGACCATTTCCTTTGCCTCCACTTGAGAGATCATGACGATTTTGCCGGAGTACGTATGCTGGATCTCACGAATGGTCTCAATGCCGTCTCTTCCGGGCATTAACAGATCAATTAATAAAATATCAATCTGTTTGAACTGCAGCATATGCCCTTCCACTTGGCTTCCGTCTTCTGCTTCACCAGCAGCTTCCCCAAGATCCTCGTCCTCAATGATCTGCCTTAAAATCGACCGTACCGCACGGTCATCATCAGCGATAAAAAAACGCATAGCTTTCGGTTCACCCTTTCTGAATCAAATGCCGGACAGGCAGCCTGATGGCAAACACCACTCCCCGCTGCTGATTATCAAACGTAATATCCCCATCTAGTTCAGTCACCATTTCCTTCACATAGGAAAGTCCTATTCCCGTAGAAGGCGTGCCGAATTCGTCATATTTTGAAGTAAAGCCCGGGTCGAACACAATCTCCCCTATTTTTTCAGATATACCGGGACCATTGTCTTCCACCTGAAATTCTACCATACTCTCATTTAACTTATGGAGCCTCAGGCTGATCATTCCCTCTTCATCCATAGCTTCTACCGCATTTGCCGTTAGATTATTAATGATCGAAAGCACAATAAATACGTGATATTCGTCATGCTCTCCCTCTATGGAGCAGTAAAAATCAATCTGCTTTCCCAGTGCTTCAGCGTACTTTTCATTCATTCGAATCACGAGCTGCAGCAAATCAGAAGCCCTCATATAATCTCTCAAACTCTCATTCGAAATCAGTTTTGAAAGCCCGGCGAATATCCGTTGGTTGTCCTTTTTCACTTCATGAATCTCCCCGGCCAGTCTCAGGATTCTGCCGCTGAGCTGATGATCCTTGCCCTTCATTTCCCGATAGAGCTGATACGAATCGTTTGTCACTTTCTCTGTCGTTTTCAAAGTCTTTTTTAGATGCACCGTTTCTTCATATAAATTAGAAACGATCATCAGCATGTGCTCATGCTGCTGCCTTGTCTGTTTTTCTCTCGATTGTGTTTCATACAGCTTCAGCACACTATAAAAGCTCATCACGATAAATGTGTGAGAAATCGCAATCACCGCAATGTCAGTAATTTCCTCAGGCGTGACAACCGTATGAAAAATGAGAAATTGCACAGCCAGCTCGACACAATCTGACACAACTTCAATCATAAACCCAATGAAACCGAGCATAATCGGCCGTTCACGGAAACGATTGGCCTTTAGTATGTAAAACAGGCAGGCGTAAGTCATATAAAAGAAAAAGCTAGACGCTTGGTCATACAGAATCGAAGTCAATCCGTTGTGCCCTCCGCCCCATAATTCCAGAAAGACGCGAAAGATAAAAACAGCCGCTCCAGTCAGAAAACCTGGCAGCACAGCGGGCACATGCCGCAACAACGATAAAAAGAAGAAAAAAACCGGTGCGCCAAAGCTGACCCGGAATTCTTCATTGAGGGGATAAAATTTCAGTTCACCGGCCAGCGGCACCGTAATCAGCATGAGAGCCAGTATATATCCGTCTTTTTCGATAAAACGTTCCAGTTTTATGATGATCACATCCTCGCTTTTTATTTTGGAGAAACGGGAGAAAACCTGCAAATTGCTTTTGACCCAGAAAATCAGGTTTTTATAAATCTTACTGCTTATTTTCAAAATGTTTTTGTCGTATTTTGTATGATTCTGTAGTCGCCATTATACAGTAAATGTACCATCCGCTTTTATGAAAGCGTTTAACGCCCCTTCAGCCTTCGCTTTGATAAACCTCAGTCCTTAAAGAAGAAAATCAGTGAGGAGGAATTCGATGAAAGAATTGATAAAAGAGACTCTGAAAGAAATAAACCCGGCGTCACAGCTGCATCATTGGGTTGAGCATTATCGCCCCTTTGCCGCCAATGGACAAAGTGCAAACTATATCCCCGCTTTAGGAAAAGTCAATGACTCACAGCTCGGCATTTGTATATTGGAGCCTGACGGAACGATGATACATGCCGGCGATTGGAACGTCCCTTTTACCCTGCAAAGCATTTCCAAAGTGATCAGCTTTATCGCCGCCTGCATGAGCCGCGGCATTCCCTATGTGCTGGACCGCGTAGATGTCGAACCGACAGGCGATGCCTTTAATTCAATCATTCGGCTCGAAATCAACAAGCCGGGAAAGCCGTTTAATCCCATGATCAACGCGGGTGCCCTTACCATCGCCTCGATTCTTCCCGGTGAATCGGCATACAAGAAGCTCGAGTTTCTATACTCGGTGATGGAAACCTTAATAGGAAAACAACCGAGAATTAATGAGGAAGTGTTCCGTTCTGAATGGGAAACCGCCCACCGCAACAGAGCGCTGGCCTACTATTTAAAAGAAACAAACTTTTTAGAAGCTGACGTAGAAGAAACACTTGAGGTGTACTTGAAGCAATGCGCCATGGAGAGCACCACAGAAGACATCGCGTTGATCGGCCTGATCCTTGCCCATGACGGGTATCATCCGATTCGACGCGAGCAGGTGATTCCAAAAGATGTGGCAAAATTGGCCAAGGCGTTAATGCTGACGTGCGGCATGTACAATGCTTCAGGCAAATATGCGGCGTTTGTCGGCGTGCCGGCCAAAAGCGGTGTCTCCGGCGGCATCATGGCGCTGGTTCCTCCAAGCGCCAGAAGAGAACAGCCTTTTCAATCCGGATGCGGTATCGGCATTTACGGGCCTGCCATTGACGAATACGGCAACAGCCTCACCGGGGGTATGCTGCTGAAGCATATGGCACAGGAGTGGGAACTCAGTATTTTTTAAACATAAAAAAGAGGTGATTGTATGCAGCAAATCCTGGAACATATCGTCGGTATCGCAAATGATCTTTTGTGGTCAAAGCTATTAATTGTATTGCTTCTTTCTCTTGGAATCTATTTTACGTTCAGGCTTAAGTTTTTACAGGTTCGCATGTTGAAAGAAATGGTGAGAGTGTTAAGAGAAGGTGCTGCTTCCCGGTCGAAAAACACCATTTCTCCGTTTCAAGCCTTTTGCATCAGCATGGCAGCCCGTGTCGGAACGGGAAATATTACGGGCATTGCCATCGCCATTGCACTCGGCGGGCCCGGTGCAATCTTCTGGATGTGGATTATCGCCATTATCGGATCAGCATCCAGCTTTGTGGAAAGCACACTGGCTCAGATTTATAAAGTAAAAGATGTAAACGGCTTCCGCGGCGGGCCGGCGTATTACATGGAAAAAGGGCTGAACAAAAGGTGGATGGGCGCGCTGTTCGCTGTGTTAATCACCTTATCGTTCGGTATCGTCTTCAACTCGGTTCAATCCAATACAGTCAGCCTTGCCTTTGAAAACGCGTTCGGCACAAACCGCCTGACATTGGGACTCATTTTAATTGCTGTATTCGGCACGATCATTTTCGGCGGAGTCAAGCGCATTGCAAAATTGGCTGAATCCATTGTCGTCGTATTGGCTGTCCTGTATATCGGAGTTGCGTTTTTCGTCATTTTCACCAACATTACGCAGCTGCCAGATGTGCTTGCGCTAATCGTGAAAAATGCGTTTGGTTTTGACCAGGCCGCCGGCGGGGCTTTGGGCGCGGCACTCATGCAAGGCGTCAGACGGGGAATCTTTTCAAACGAAGCGGGAATGGGGAGCGCACCGAATGCCGCTGCCACCGCCACAACAAGCCACCCCGTCAAACAGGGGCTGATCCAAGCTTTTGGTGTGCTTACTGATACACTGGTCATTTGTACAAGCACCGCCTTTATCATTCTGTTTTCGGATGCCTATCATACTCCGGGTCTGAGCGGAATCGCCTTGACACAAGCCTCTCTAAGCTCCCATGTCGGATCATGGGCATCAGGCTTTCTCGCCATTCTGATTTTGTTATTCGGATTCTGTGCTTTAATCGGAAACTATTATTATGGCGAAACCAATATTGGCTTTTTGAACAAAAGCAAAAAACTAATATTCGTTTACCGTATCGGCGTGCTGGCGATGATTGTGTTTGGCTGTGTCGCCAAAGTCCAGCTCGTCTGGGATCTTGCTGATTTATTCATGGGCTTGATGGTCGTCGTGAATTTAATTGCAATTTTCTTATTATCAAAGGTCGTTTTTACAGCGCTGAAGGACTATACACGCCAGAAAAAAGCTGGCAAAGATCCGGTCTTCTATAAAGATGTGCTCAAAAACCACAACGGCATTGAATGCTGGCCGCTTTCTGATACATCGTCAGACTCACACAACAAACAAATATCATAAAAAAGAGGTGTTCAGACATATGGGCTGAACACCTTTCTCTATTTGCGTTTATTGACAAACACGTAAGCCTCCATTACGATTTTCATATCTTTTTAAAAAATCTGAAAGAAGGCATCGGTACATTCTATGAATCCTATCCAACACATACTAGATACATTCCCGCTTATTGTGCTAGACGGCGCCATGGCGACCGAGCTTGAACGCAAGGGCTGTGACTTGAACGACAGTCTGTGGTCGGCAAAAATCCTGATGGAAGAACCGGACCTGATTAAACAAGTTCATACTGATTATTTCGCGGCAGGCGCCGACTGTGCGATCACCGCCAGCTATCAGTCCACATTCGAAGGCTTTGCCGCACGCGGGCTGAGCGAAGCGGAAGCACGCCGGCTCATCGAGTTGTCCGTCAGCATCGCAGCTGAAGCACGTGATGAATTTTGGTCGTTTGAAGAAAACCGTTTGAATCGGCCAAAACCGATCATTGCGGCTTCTGTAGGCCCTTATGGCGCTTATCTTGCAGATGGTTCTGAGTATCGCGGCAACTATGCAATATCAGAAGATGAACTGATTGAATTTCATCGTCCCCGGATGAAAGCGCTGATTGAAGCCGGAGCTGATGTTTTGGCATGCGAAACGATCCCGTGTCTGACTGAAGCAAAAGCGATTGTGCGGCTGTTGAAGGAATTTCCCGAAACGTATGCGTGGATCAGCTTCAGTGCCAAAGACGGCCTGCATATCAGTGACGGAACATCGGCCGCTGACTGCGCGGCGCGGCTTGATGAACATCGCCAAATTGCAGCGCTCGGCATAAACTGTACACCGCTTCAGCATATTTCTTCCTTGATAGAGGAGTTAAAAAAGAACACGTCAAAGCCGATCATCGTCTACCCGAATTCAGGTGAGCAATATGATCCGGAAACTAAAACGTGGAACGGCGCAGCATGCGCAGAATCTTACGGGGCGAGCGCCCGCACCTGGCATGAAAAAGGTGCGAAGCTGATCGGCGGCTGCTGCCGGACAAAACCCGAAGATATTCAAGAAATCGCGGCTTGGGTCCGCTCTTTAAAAACAACTTGACTTATCGGAATTGTTTGTATATTCTAACTTAAAGCCGGTTCGCCGGAGTCTCGTGTCACTTCCTGACATGAGATTTTTTATTAGGAAGGAAATAAATCGCCGATAGAAAGTTGGAAAAAGATGGACTCTGCTCACAACAAGAATGAGACAACCTTTCAGAGAAGTATGAAAAGCCGGCACCTCTTTATGCTTTCCTTAGGAGGTGTCATCGGAACAGGACTGTTTTTAAGCTCTGGCTATACCATTCAGCAGGCAGGCCCGGCTGGAACGATACTTGCCTACTTAGTCGGGGCCGGAATTGTCTATCTGGTCATGCTATGCCTCGGTGAGCTGTCAGTCGCCATGCCTGTGACCGGCGCCTTTCACACCTATGCGGCCAAATACATAGGGCCTGGCACCGGCTTTACGGTCGCTTGGCTGTACTGGCTGACATGGACCGTGGCATTGGGATCGGAATTCACAGCAGCCGGCCTGTTAATGCAGCGCTGGTTTCCCCATACATCGGTTTGGATGTGGAGTGCCGTATTTGCGCTGTTCATTTTCTTGCTTAACGCATTTTCGGTCAGGTTTTTCGCTGAATCAGAATTTTGGTTTTCCAGCATCAAAGTATTAGCCATCATATTATTTATTCTTTTAGGCGGTTCTACCATGTTCGGCCTCATCCCGATCAAAGGCGGAGAAGCCGCTCCGATGCTGTCTAACTTCACGGCGGAAGGCGGGCTCTTTCCTAATGGATTTATTCCGATATTGATGACGATGCTGTCCGTCAATTTTGCCTTCTCGGGAACGGAACTGATCGGAATCGCAGCGGGTGAAAGCGTTGATCCGGACAAGACGATACCAAAAGCGATTAAAACAACGGTCTGGCGCCTCTCACTCTTCTTTGTCGGAACAATTTTTGTGCTGTCAGGGCTGATTCCGATTCAAGATGCAGGTGTCATCAAAAGCCCGTTTGTCGCTGTCTTTGATAGAGTCGGTGTACCATACGCGGCCGATCTCATGAACTTTGTTATCCTGACAGCGATCCTGTCAGCGGCTAATTCCGGGCTCTACGCTTCTTCCCGGATGCTGTGGTCTTTATCAAAAGAAAAAACGCTTCATCCGACATTTGCAAAGCTGACGTCAAAAGGAACCCCGTTTAACGCGCTGGTGTTCAGCATGATCGGCGGCATTCTGTCGCTGCTGTCCAGTGTATTTGCACCAGACACTGTATACGTTGTGCTCGTGTCGATTTCCGGTTTTGCTGTCGTTGTCGTGTGGATGGGAATCGCTGCATCTCAATTCATGTTCAGAAAACGTTATATCGAAGCGGGAAACAAAGTTTCTGATTTGAAATACAGAACGCCTTTGTATCCGATCGTGCCGATTGCAGCGTTTCTGTTATGCCTGGCTTCCGTCATTGGCATTGCCTTTGATCCGAATCAAAGAATCGCACTGTATTGCGGCGTTCCGTTTATGGCCATTTGCTATGCAATGTATTATGTGAAAAACCGCAAAAGCCTGCCGGCTGCTGATATGACTCATTCAAAATAAAAAGAACCTGCCTTCAGGCAGGTTCTTTTTCAATTTTTACACTTCCACTGTCCAGTTGAACGGGCCTTTTACCTTGCCAAGCTGAATATCTGTTATCGTTTCATACAGCTTTTTCGAGAGGTCCCCGATTTGCCCGTCGCCTACAATCACCGTTTTTCCATGAATGTTGAGTTCACCGACAGGCGTAACGACGGCTGCCGTGCCTGTGCCGAAGACCTCTGTCAATTCTCCGCGTGCAGAGGCCGCATACACCTCATCAATTGATATTCTCTCTTCACGAACCGGAATGCCCCAGCTTCGAATCAGTTCAATCGCAGACGCGCGTGTCACCCCGCTTAAAATGCTTCCGCTTAAAGCAGGTGTGACAGCTTCCCCGTTTATGACGAAAAAGATGTTCATGCTCCCTACTTCTTCCACATATTTCTTTTCAATGGCGTCCAGCCACAGTACCTGGTCATAGCCCAGCTCATTCGCTTTCCGCTGTGCCTGAAGACTGGCCGCGTAGTTCCCAGCCGTTTTTGCAAATCCGACTCCGCCGTTGACCGCCCGCACATACTCATCTTCGACATAGATTCTAACCGGCTTCAGCTGATCGTCGCCATAATAGGAGCCGACAGGCGAAAGCACGATCATAAATGTATAGCTCCTGGATGCCTTCACACCGAGACTCGGTTCTGTGGCAATGACAAAAGGACGAATATAAAGTGACGTTCCTTTTTCCTTTGGAACCCAATCTTTCTCCAGCTCAACTAATTGCGTCAATGCCTCAAGCACAAGCTCTTCGTCTAAAGGGGGCATGCTCATGCGCTCACACGATCTGTTCAGCCGTTTGATATTTTGATCCGGACGGAACAGCAGCACCCTGCCATCCTCTGTTCTGTATGCTTTTAATCCTTCAAAAACAGCCTGGCCGTAATGAAAAACAGATGAAGACGGATCGAGCGTAAGCGGTGCGTACGGTGCAATTCTCGGATGATGCCATCCAATTCCCTCTTCGTAGTCCATCACAAACATATAATCTGTAAAATATTGTCCAAACCCCAAGGAAGACGGGTCGGGCTTTTCCTTATAATATCCAGTTTTTTCTCGTTCAATAAGCTTATTCAATCTGACCAGCACACCTTTCGTATAATTGTTTAAATATTCAGTCTTTTTTAGGCTGCAAAAAATATAGCCCTTCCTTTCATGATACGCTGCTCCACACCGATAAATTTCAGAATATTCTTTAGGATCATCAGCTATTATACACCACATTCATTGTCAGATGAAGCTGAAATTAAAGAAAAACAGCCAGTTTTATTCTGGCTGTTTGATTTAGACCGCTAAACATAGGACGACAATGTGGCAAATCAGCAAAATATACACTGCGAACACTAATTGCCAATTGATCTTCCGCGCCCATGCAAACACCACCATCAAAACAGGCAGCATCACAGTCCCCGCCAGCTTGTTCACTGTCAGATCCGGGCTGTTCGCTACATCATAATGAATCGGCATCTGCGCCGGCAGAAAAGGGTAAAACACTAGTGAAAGGATAAATGCAGCAATCACAGCTCCCCACAGCACTTTTCCATTCGTCAATAGAAACATAGAACGACCATTCCCTTCTTATCACGTATTGCTTTATGAATGATATGACTGTTCTACGGTGAATTTCGTTCGGTCTCCCCGCGTAATAATTTGCGCATATTCCACCACTTCTTCATTTTTATCATAGGTAAGGGATTCTGATAAAAACGCAGGCGCTCCGACATTGGTTAATAAGTGGCCGCTGATCGTTTCATCCGTTAAAATCGGTTCGATCGATTCCGTTCCCCTGCTGATTTCAATATTGTATTTTGTCCTTAACAATTCAAACAGCGAGCCGGTGCATTCCTCCTGCGCCAGCCCCGGTGCCGCCTTCCAGGGAATATACGAGGTATGATACTGCAAAGGCTCCCCCTCGGCGTATCTGACTCTGACAAGCTTGTTGACAGGTTCATTCTCTTTCATTTTCAAAAGCTCGGCAATGGAGTGATCAGCGGGTATCACCACAAGCTCAAGCACTTTTGATTCAGAACGCAGGCCTCTCATTTGTTCTGCAAAGCTCGTAATCTTATGCGGAATCGGCGTTTGTATTTTTGCCGCCGATACAAACGTCCCTTTCCCCTGAATTCTCTTAATATATCCTTCAAGCTCTAGCTGCTGCAGGGCCAGTCTCACAGTTGTTCTGCTGACATCATATTGTTCGCAAAACTCACTCTCCGTCGGCAGCTGATCATTCGCCTGATATTTGCCCGACTTAATTAATTCAATGATTTTAAACTTGATAACAGAATATAAAGCTGTCATTTCATTCTCCCCATTCTGTATGCAATCCGTTCTTTTTCATTGAGACCATAATACCATTTGCCATCCCAATATGAAAGATTTGTATCCTTCCTTTATAACAAATTTTCAGAAATTGATATTGACAGTTTGATAACGCTGGTGCTAAATTCGTAATGACAAGTATCGAAAATTGGTCATAACAAATATGGTGCTTGTCTATCTCTTTGAGGGGGTGTCACATGAAGATTCTGATTGCTGAGCACTACGATGAACTCTGTAAGTTAAGCGCTGCCATTATTAAAGAGCAAATACAAGCTAAGAAAGATGCCGTTCTCGGCCTGGCAACCGGAAGCACGCCGGTCGGCTTGTACAAGCAGCTGATTTTAGACTATCAGGCAGGTGAAATTGATTTTTCAAAGGTTACTACATTTAATTTGGATGAGTACGCTGGTCTCTCTCCATTTCATCCTCAAAGCTATAACAAATTTATGCATGAGCATCTTTTTCAGCATATCAATATGCAGCCTGATCATATTCATATCCCGCAAGGAGACAATCCGCAGCTTGAGGCTCAATGCAAGGTATACGAAAATCTCATCCGCCAGGCGGGAGGCATTGATGTCCAAATTCTCGGCATCGGCGCCAATGGCCATATCGGTTTCAATGAACCGGGATCTGATTTTGAGGACCGGACACGTGTTGTGAAGCTCTCAGAAAGCACGATACAGGCAAATGCCAGATTCTTCGGCGGTGATCCGGTGCTGGTGCCGAGACTCGCGATTTCAATGGGCATTAAAACCATCATGGAATTCAGCAAACATATTGTGCTTTTAGCAAGCGGCGAGGAAAAAGCAGACGCCATTCAAAAGATGGCTGAAGGTCCTGTCACGACAGATGTACCGGCCTCCATTCTTCAAAAACACAATCATGTAACCGTTATCGTCGATAATAAAGCAGCTCAAAAATTAAAGAGTGCACCATACTCATAAAAACAATAAAAGGAGACTGTCATGTTTAAAAAGGCATTTCAAATTCTGCAGCAGCTTGGCCGCGCGTTGATGACTCCGGTTGCCGTCCTGCCGGCAGCAGGTCTTTTGCTCCGTTTCGGAGACAAGGATTTACTGAACATTCCTATTATAAAGGATGCGGGCGGCGTTGTATTCGATAATCTCCCGCTGATTTTCGCCGTGGGGGTCGCGATCGGATTAGCCGGCGGAGAAGGTGTAGCCGGACTTGCCGCTGTCATCGGATACTTAATTTTAACCGTCACCCTCGACAATATGGGAAAATTACTCGGCCTTCAGCCTCCGTATGAAGGAGCCGAGCACCTGATTGATATGGGGGTTTTCGGAGGAATCATCATCGGGCTTCTCGCCGCCTATTTATATAAGCGGTTTTCATCAATCGAGCTGCATCCGGTCCTTGGATTTTTCTCTGGAAAACGCTTTGTCCCGATTATTACTTCCATCAGTTCATTGGTGATCGGCGTCTTTTTCTCATTCGTTTGGCCGCTGATCCAAAACGGAATTAACGCAGCCAGCAGTTTAATTGCCGATTCAACAGTCGGCCTGTTCTTTTATGCAACGATCTATCGTTTGCTGATTCCTTTTGGCCTGCATCATATTTTTTATACGCCTTTCTATTTTATGATGGGAGAATACACAGACCCATCAACAGGCAACACCGTAACCGGCGACCTGACAAGGTTTTTCGCGGGAGACCCGACAGCAGGGCGCTTTATGATGGGGGATTTCCCTTACATGATTTTCTGTCTGCCGGCAGTTGCTCTTGCCATTATCCATACCGCGCGTCCGGAAAAGAAAAAAATGATCTCTGGTGTGATGATTTCTGCGGCACTCACATCTATGCTGACCGGAATTACTGAGCCGGTTGAGTTTTCTTTCTTGTTCGTTGCGCCTGTGCTCTATTTGATTAACTCTATTCTTGCCGGCGTCATCTTTGTCGTTTGTGATTTATTCCATGTCCGCCACGGCTATACGTTCTCAGGCGGCGGAATTGACTACGTCTTGAACTACGGACTGTCAACAAACGGCTGGGTTGTCATTCCTGTCGGGATCGTGTTTGCTTTCATTTATTATTATTTGTTCCGATTTGCGATTCTGAAATGGAATTTGAAAACGCCCGGCCGTGACACAGATGAAGACGGTCAGAATGAGGAGAAAGCTCCAGTCGCAAAAGACCAGCTTGCCTTTCACGTGCTGCAGGCCTTGGGCGGACAGCAAAATATCGCTAATCTGGATGCGTGTATCACAAGGCTTCGCGTGACCGTTCATCAGCCAAGCAAAGTCAGCAAAGATGAATTAAAACGGCTTGGCGCAGTAGGTGTGCTCGAAATCAACAACAACTTTCAGGCGATATTCGGAACAAAATCCGATGCCTTAAAAGACGACATCAAAACGATCATGGCCGGAGGCGTCCCTGACACCGCCGCCGCGCTGGACACGGAAACAGACAAGCAGCAAAATCCTGTTTCCGGCGAGGCCTTTATTTATCCGCTCAAAGGAGAAACAGTCTCTCTGGGGGACGTGCCTGATCAAGTCTTTTCAGAAAGAATGATGGGCGAGGGGTTCGCGATTAATCCAACAGAAGGAAAAGTCGTCGCACCTGCGGACGGCGAGATCGTCTCGATCTTTCCAACAAAACACGCCATCGGCTTTATGAGCGCCGGAGGCACCGAAATCCTGATTCATGTCGGCATTGATACCGTCAAATTGAATGGGGAAGGCTTTGAAGCACATGTCACGAGCGGACAAGCCGTCAAACAAGGTGAACTGCTTCTCACATTTGATCTTGATTACATCAAGCAGCATGCCGCTTCAGCCGTAACACCGGTTATTTTTACAAATATCTCTGAAGATAATATGAAGCACATTCAAATGAAGTAAAAAAGTCCCCCCTGATGCGGGGGACTTTTTCGCCAACATAATGAAAGCGTTACCAAAATAAAATAACTTGAAAAAAGGGGTTTGCATTAGAATCACGAATGATATGAATATGCCTTCATTCTATCATTCTAAAGGGGGATTCATTTGAAAAAATTAATCGCGTTTCAAATTTTAATCGCTTTGGCTGTCGGAGCGGTGATCGGCCACTTTTTTCCTGATTTCGGGATGGCACTGAGGCCTGTCGGGGATGGATTTATCCGCTTGATTAAAATGATTGTTGTGCCGATTGTGTTTTCTACCATTGTCATCGGAGCCGCAGGAAGCGGAAGCATGAAAAAAATGGGCAGCCTCGGTATCAAGACAATCATTTGGTTCGAAGTGATTACCACGCTTGTATTGGCGCTCGGACTTTTATTAGCAAATGTCTTAAAACCAGGTGTCGGGCTTAATCTCTCCCATTTGGCGAAAAAAGATATCAATGAACTATCAGGCTACACTGAAAAAGTTGTTGATTTTAAACAAATGATCCTCGATATTATCCCTACAAACATTATTGATGTGATGGCCAGAAATGATTTGCTTGCCGTGATTTTCTTTGCGATTTTATTCGGTGTCGCCGCTGCCGGTATTGGCAAAGCCTCTGAACCCGTGATGAATTTCTTTGAATCCGCCGCTCAAATTATGTTCAAGCTCACGCAAATCGTCATGGTGACTGCTCCTATCGGCGTGTTAGCCCTGATGGCAGCTTCTGTAGGCCAATATGGCATTGAACTCCTCTTTCCTATGTTTAAGCTGGTTGGCACAGTATTCTTTGGCCTGTTCCTAATCCTCTTTGTCCTCTTTCCGCTTGTCGGTCTCATCTTTCAGATTAAGTATTTCGAAGTATTGAAAATGATATGGGATCTGTTTTTAATTGCATTTTCCACCACCAGCACTGAAACCATTCTCCCTCAGCTGATGGATAGAATGGAGAAATACGGCTGTCCCAAACGAGTGGTATCATTCGTCATTCCCTCCGGCTTGTCATTGAACTGTGACGGCTCGAGCTTATATTTATCGATTTCTTGTATCTTTCTGGCGCAGGCCTTTCATGTAGACATGACATTGTCCCAGCAGCTCCTCATGATGCTTGTGCTTGTGATGACTAGTAAAGGCATTGCAGCTGTTCCCTCTGGCTCGCTTGTTGTGCTGCTGGCGACTGCCAATGCTGTAGGACTGCCGGCTGAAGGCGTTGCCATTATCGCGGGTGTTGACCGCGTCATGGACATGGCGCGAACAGGCGTGAACGTTCCGGGACATGCGATCGCCTGCATCGTGGTGTCAAAATGGGAAAAAGCCTTCCGCCAAAAAGAATGGGTTTCCGCAAACAGCCAAACCGAAAGCTTATAAAAAAAGAACACCTCATTCCGAGGTGTTCTTTCCATTATTCAACAGAAGCATGTTCTTCTGTTTCAATCGCTGCCAGTCTTGCATTTACTTCTTCTTCTGTCATATTATGCTCTTTCACATACAGGTTTCTTGGATTCGTGCGGCACTCGTGGCTGCAGCTGCGCATATATTTATACTCATTTTCCGGTGTGCATATCATTTTTTTATTGCAAGATGGATTTGCGCAGTTCACATAACGCTCACACGGTTCTCCTGTAAAGTAGTCTTTTCCGACAATCACATGCTCGACACGGTTGACAGGCACGCTGATTCTTTCATCAAATACGTAGCACTGGCCGTCCCAAAGCTTGCCTTGCACCTCAGGATCTTTTCCGTATGTCACGATGCCGCCGTCAAGCTGGGCTACATCTTCAAAGCCTTGCTTCACCAGCCATCCTGAAAACTTTTCACAGCGTACGCCGCCTGTACAGTACGTTAAAATCTTTTTGCCTTCAAGCATCTCTTTGTGTTCTTCGATCCATTCCGGTAATTCGCGGAAGGCTTCGATGTCAGGACGGACTGCACCTCTGAAATGGCCAAGGTCATACTCGTAATCATTACGCGCGTCGATTACAATTGTGTTTGGATCCTGCATCTTCTCATAAAATTCTGCAGGCTTCAAATGCTGACCTGTTGTTTCGTTCGGATCGACATCATCTTCAAGACGAAGCGTGACAAGCTCTTTTTTATGGCGCACGAAGATTTTTTTGAAGGCATGGCCTTCTACTTCATCAATTTTAAATACCATGTCCGCAAAACGAGGATCAGCTTTCATTGTTTCCATATATTTTTCAGTCTGTTCAACCGTTCCTGATACCGTACCGTTAATTCCTTCAGAAGAAACAAGGATACGGCCTAACAAACCAAGCTCCTTACAAAAAGCCAGATGCTGCTCTCTAAACGCCTCTGGATCTTCAATCGGAACATATTTATAGTAAAGTAATACTCTGTATTGTTTTTCCATGTTTTAAACACCCTGTTCAATTATAGTTAGTTGCTATGCACACTCTTACTATATCATACAGGAAAATGCCGCAAAGATGAACAGATCCGTCCAGACTGATAAAAATATCCAAGCTCTTACAAACCTGCGCGGCACAAGGGTTTCTGAATGACGGATAATATTTTCCATTAACTTACTGATAAATGTAGTTATCTGAAAACTATTATTATCATTCCTCTTCAAAAACAACATGATCCATCCACACCTGCCCCGGTCCAGATAATTGAACGCCAAAGGATATCACTGCTATTAGGTTCTCTAGTCGTTACGAGATAGATATTGAAAAAGTTTCCTTTTTCCGCCAACAAAAAAAGCTTCTCTGTTGAAAGAAGCTTTAGCTGGATTCTCTCATCACCTGATGAAAGTAAAACCGATATGTATTTCGTAAAAATGTCTCAACCGGAAGCTGCACATCCGCTTGGTATTTGCTGATGATAAAGGGAAACCGCTCGATTCCTTTTTCGCGCAAATTGTTCGCTTGCTCTTCATCTATTGCCGTCTCTTGCAAAACCGCTTCAATGATCGGCCAGCACGATTCCCGCACTAGCCTCAGGACAGCTTCATCTCCGGTGTTCTGATAATCTGTAATCCAGCTGATGATTTGTTTCTCCATGGGTCTCACCTTTCTTCAAAAAAAGAGGCGCTGCGTCTATGCAAGCTCCTCTTTTTACTCTTCGTAACCTATCAGTTCTCCGACTTGAACTTCTTGGCCTTCTGTTAAATTGGCGGACGGCTGGAACGCGTCTTTTTCAAAAATCAAAATGACGGTTGATCCAAATGAAAAGTATCCCAGCTCCTCGCCGATCTCCAATTCAGCACGGGTATTTGTCTGCACGATAGAATTAATATTCATCGCGCCGACAGGAATCATCAGGACATTTCGGCTGCCGCCATTCAGTTCATACACAAACCGATAATTTTTCGACAGCACATCTTTTCCGTATTTTAAGCCTAATTGATTTACCGGGTATGAGCGATTTCCGAGCTCGGCCAGCTTTTGATACTTGCAGCTGATCGGAGAATGGAAACGGTGATAATGACGCGGGCTTAGATACAGCACAACGAAATATCCGCCATTGTATTGATGGTCCGCGCTTTTACAGCCTGTCAGCTCAGCGAATGAGTAATCTTTTCCCTTTACCGTAAAGGTTTGATTCGGGTTGATGATTCCTACCGTCTGAACCACACCGTCAACAGGGCTGACCACCGCATGCGCCTCTTTTGAAACAGGGCGCCGCTCCAGATTAATTTGTCGAATGAACAATTCGGACAGCGATCCGTAATCAGCAGCCGTCCCGTCCACATCATCCCAATTCAGCCGAAAATGTTTTGAGAACAGCGGAATGACCGGTTTGCTGATTTTCGACTCGCAAAATCCTTTAATCAGATAGGATGACAGACGATGATTCGTCAGCTCTATCAATGATCGATACAGAATCTTTACAGCCGTATTAAACATGAATAATCCCTATTACCCTTCCGATTGTAATAAAAACAAAGCACCACAAAAAGGCGCCGATTGCCGCAAACGCAATATACGTTTTCAAATCCATTTTGCCGATCCCCGAAAAGTAGCATGTCACATGTCGGACGCCGGGAATAAAATAACCTAAAATAAGAGAATATGGACCGTATTTCTTCATCCATTTTTCCACTTTCATCATTCTTTTTTCTTTTAAGCCGACCCACTTGCCGTACTTATCGATAAACGGGCGTCCGGCTTTTCTGCCAATCATGTAGCTGATCAGCATACCTAACAAAGCCCCGACAAAACTGATCAATATCGAAAGCTCATAATTCAATACATCGGTATGCGTGAAATAGCCAACAACGGTCATCATCACTTCATCTGGAATCGGCAATCCTACAATCCCTAATACGAGCATCAAAAAAATAGCGAGATAACCGTAATCCGCTATGAGCTGCTGAACTAATTCCATCTCCCGGACTCCAGGTTTTCTGCCGCATGTTTTTTAAAATGAGGGAATTTTATTTTACTCACCATTAAATATGAAAGTCCGCAAGCGCCGATTGCCAGAAGGATCGGGTTATAGGTGAAGCTTAGAATAACAAGGCACATGCCCGCAAATGGAATCGGCATACCAATAAATGTCGGGAGTTTGCTTTGTTCAATGTTAAATTTAGAGAGACGAAGCATTCCGCAAATGCTGTACGTCAATGCGCATAAGATCCCTATAAATGGCAGGGTATACAACGCGACACTATAAGCAAGCATAGAGGGAGCCACCCCAAACGTAACCAAGTCGGCAAACGAATCCAATTCTTTTCCCATATCAGAAACGGCATTCAGCTTACGTGCAGCCATACCGTCAAAGAAATCAAGGAACATGCCGGTAAAAATGAATAGCACTGCTGAATGAATGTTGTGATAGAGCAAGGAATGAATCGCCAGCAATCCGCAAATGAAATTTCCTATCGTAATCATACAGGGGATGTAATTCACAGTGTAACCAAACCTCCAATTGTAAAACCATCTATATTATTCGACGATAGTAATCGAATAGCGTTTCAGGAAAAAATTTCTTCAATAAGCATGATAACATAAAAAGCCCCCAAAAAAGCAGCATTCAAATTCTATTATTATACAACATTTGTTACCATTTGAAAAATGAATGCCAATCTTTTCATGCCTTTTACTCATTTATTCTCCGCCCAAAAAGGACAAAACGCGTTGATTGACGTACTCTGGCTGCTCCAGAGATAACAGGTGTCCGGCGTCCTTTACGATTTCAGCCTGAATTCCCGGCACCAGCACCGACGCCCGCTCATAAGCCATTTGCTGATGGTACATAACCTCGTGCTCACCGAACATCAGCAGTACCGGGACTTGTATTGATTTCAATTCCTGGTCTGTGAACACGTACGGAAAGCCATTTTCTGTCGGCTTCAGGCTCCTTTGTTCATCCTGCCACGCCGCACCCTCCATAATTTGGCTTTGCAGTAAAGGATGCAGATCATATCTGTTATCTGTGATCCACTTGATATATGCTTCGGCTCCTCTTGCCCCTGTAAGCGCCGCAGCGTATTTATAGACATCCGGATGAAATGAAATAAACGCTTCAGCGGGACTCATAACAACCGCCCGCTCTACTCTTTCAGGCGCTTGAAGCAAGAAATTTACGATATGGGAGCCGCCAAGCGAAAGACCGGCCAGGTGTGCTGTCTCAAGTCCAAGAGAATCAAAGACATCTTTCATCCATTCTGCAAAATCAGCTCTTGTTTCCATCGCTGCTGATGGTATACTTTTATTTTTGTCTCCTATTATATCGACCGCATATGTACGAAATTGACTGCTCCACGCCGCGATATTCGGATACCACATCGCAGAGCTAAAAAGGCCTCCGTGAAGCAAAATGAGCGAAGGTGCGCCCTTTGGCCCACTTGCAATGATATGTGTTTTTCCAAAACGAGTAGAAACATAGAATGCTTCCGACTCAATCGGCCACAAAGAAAGGCTTTGATTATACGCCTTGTAAAAGCGAAGACCGCTTTCTACCGCGGCAAGCTGCATCGAATCTTGTGTCATCTTCTTCTTTTTCCTCCGGGTTTGATTGATATAAATGAAAGGATAGCGCCCCTTTTGTCTCGTAAGAAAAAATACCTATTTCTTATTATCTCATATTATAAATTTCCAGTATATAGTTTGGCTTCCTGTGATCAATAAAAAAGGCAGTTTCCCTTAAAATCAGGGAAACTGCTATTCTTTGAAGACCAATGGAATGGTGTGATCTTTTTTATCCTCTGTTAATGAAATTTGATGGGTTACTGATGTTTCACCCTTCGTCAACGCGACTGAATAATCGCCTTTTTTACCGGTATCCCATTTGATGTCTCCGTTTTTGTCTGTTTTACCGAGTATCTCGCCGATCTCTGTACTCGGCTCCTCATCTGACGCAGGCGCTTTGACAATTGTCACTTGAACCCCTTCGACCGGAAGCCCCTTAGCATCCTCCACATGAAGAGTGACAGGAATCGTCATTTCTTTTTGAGAAGAATGCGTCTGCGAACTGCATCCGCATAAAAACAAAATAGATATGAATATGGCTAGTTTGCTGTATTTATTGATTTGCCCAATATTGAATATTGTTGAATACATCGTTCGTCACCCTTGTTCCCAAGTTATATGACGATCCCCCGTTCGTGTGAATGGCAATAGCTGTCTGCCCTGTATCACTGTAGTTTCGATATACAGGCGATCCGCTTTGGCAGCCGTACGTATCGGTTGTATAGGTCAGCTTATACGTTTCAGCAGATCGAATCGGCTTTGTATCAGACCACATCGTACCAAAGGTTTTGTCACACGGGAATCCTGTCACTGACGAGGAAAGGCCCACGGGACTGCTGCTGTTTGTAGTCCGATAGCCGTACCAGCCAACCGTGTTTCCAGGAGAACCGTTTAATTTAATAGCTCCGTAATCATAATTGGTGTCTTTGCTTTCCGTCCATCCTTTGACTGAATAAAACATCGTGCCTGAATAAGTTCCGTATGGATATGACGAATCATTGCGTCCCGGCGCGGCGGTTATCGTCGAAGCCCATCCATGATCCTGGCTGTACACACAATGCCCAGCCGTAACGACTGTATTTGGATTGACTAAAAATCCGGTACATCCATAAGTGCTTGAAGTGTTGGGATACTTGATTGATAGCTGAACGGTTGCTCTATATGGAAAAGAAGTCGTGCTGGAGATTCTGGTGCGTTCATCAGTTCCGATAATGCTCGAAGGCTGTAAGGTTTGAATGTTTTTTTCCAGTTGCGTTTGGCCGCCGTATAATGATTTACTTGTTTTCCCAGTTCCCTCATAAGGTGCGGAAACCTGTTCTGCTTTTGACGTTTGGTTTTTCGTGGCATCAGCTTCTTTACCGGTATTCGATACAGAAGTTTGCGGATTCTCTGCTGCTTTTGCCGGTACACCGAAAGATACCGATGCCGCCAAAGCCAGACACAAAACCGTTAAGTAAGCGAACCATTGTTTTCTGAATCTTGGAACTAATTTCATTTTGTCATCTCCCTCCTTTAGTGTCAACCACCCGCATCGATGGAAGACTTTTACATTATAATCAGGTTTCGGATTCTTATGATAAAACTTTTATAGAGAAAGAAAAAAAACAGGCCTTGTGCGATGACAAAGCCTGCTCAAACTCTATTTTATCGTTAGCTGATCCAATGCTTTCTTAGCGTTCTCTCTCGCCGTTTCGACTGTATCAGCAGCAGAAAGCGCAACTGCCATACGCCGTCCGGCTTTCGTTATTGGCTTTCCAAAGACGCGCACTTGTGTCTGTGGGACTGCCAGTGCGTTTTCCAGTCCTTCAACAGTGTAATCCGCTAATTCTTCCGGTGCTTTGAGGGGCCTGCTGGCGCCAGGAGAAAGCTGTGTGATTTCTGTAATCGGAAAGCCGAGAATCGCCCGGACATGCAGCGCGAATTCTGACAAATTTTGCGTCACCAGCGTGACAAGGCCTGTATCATGCGGACGGGGAGATACCTCACTGAAATATACCTTATCTTTCGCAAGGAATAGCTCAACACCAAACAGGCCGTATCCGCCAAGCTCATCCGTGATCGCTTTTGCAATATGCTTCGCTTCTTCTATTTGCTGCTCTGTCATATCATGCGGCTGCCACGATTCGATATAATCCCCGTCCTTTTGCACATGACCGATCGGCTCACAAAATGCCGTACCGTTAACCGCACGTACGGTTAAGAGTGTGATTTCTGATTCGAAAGGGATAAACTCCTCAACGATCACGCGGCCGTTTTTCACCCGTCCGCCTTCCATCGCCGTCTCCCAGCAGCTCTCTAAATCCGCTTCAGAGCGGCACACACTTTGGCCTTTTCCAGAAGAACTCATCAATGGTTTAACGACACAAGGAAAACCGATCTGAGCTGCCGCTTGTATAAATTCATCATATGTATTCGCAAATTCATAGCCAGCTGTCGCAAGTCCAAGCGTTTCCGCCGCAAGCCGTCTGATGCCTTCTCGATCCATCGTTAGCTTGGCCGCACGGGCATTCGGGATAATGTGAAATCCTTCTTCTTCAAGCTTCAGCAATTCATCCGTCGCAATCGCCTCAACCTCAGGCACAATCAAATCCGGCTTTTCTTTCTCAATGATGGCTCTGATCTGCTCGGGGTCAAGCATATCAACGACATAGCTGTTATGCGCCACCTGCATCGCCGGAGCATGCTCGTAACTGTCAACTGCCACCGTCTGTACCCCAAGACGCTGGGCTTCAATCACTACCTCTTTACCTAACTCACCTGAACCTAACAATAAAACCTTCTTTGATTGATACATCTTTGCCCCTCCTATCTGTTCCAAACCATTATAACTGAAATATTCGAAAAATAAGAAGATCTTACTTTCAGCACAGAAGATGCTCGTTTTCCAGCTGATCTGCTATTTGTTTCAAAAATTCACGTTTGGCATTCAGGGTCATGCAAAAAATGCATCAAAATTATACATATCTGCGAAAACACACTATCAAATGTTAAATGATATCTTCTTCTATCAAAACCATTTAATTCTCCAGCACATCATTCTTATTCTCAGGGTTCTAGCATTCCCCCTGACATATCCATTCCTGCAAAAAGTCCACAACGTCACCAGTTCCTTTCCGCTTCTTCACCTCCAAATTATTCATTTCGCCCCATCTATGCAATAAGCTATCTTTTTTCTACTACTCATTAAAAATCATTATCAATGCTTAACGAAATGAATTAACCCATTAAACTGTGATTTCGAGGAGAGTTATAGCAATGGACATCCGAAATCGCATTATCAAGCTGGAGCAGGTTTTTGCTTCCTTTCCAACCCTATATCAAAACCGTCATAAGGGAGATCCGAACACCTATCCAACTCGCCGCATCCTGCTGCTCCGCCGTTTATCTGAATACACTGCTTTCGATCCGCGCAATCACAAACAGTTAGATAGAAAACATCCAGCCCCAACTGTTTAAATCTGAATATTGATAGCTGGACTATAATCAGTACACAACCTTACTAAACATGAAACAAAATGGAACAAAGCGGTCTCAATCAAGCCCGCATCCCCAACCGAAACATTGATGAATTAAGCACTCAGTCTGGCAAAACTCGAAAAAAAACATCATTAGCTGTGAACAGAGGGGCTTTCTACACAAGAAATGGCTGGCGAACTGCACTTTTCAATTTTTTTAATAATGGTACAGGCAGATGGCGAAAATTAAAGCGACGCTGACTTCAGCAGCTTCTCCTACTCATGAGTAAAATAATGAAAAAGAAGCAGTAAAAAAGAACTGTTTTTTTATGTTTTTTTAGTTTTTGCTCCTTTCCTGAATTCACCATGTTACCATACTTATAGGGAATTCTAGCAAAACGATAAAGAATATACCAGACAGAGGCTAGTAAAGCCAACAAACTCGGCGATTTACTGTTACTCTTTGGGTGGATCATGGAAAGATTAATCGAAGTCTTTGTATTAACAATAGTCCTAGAATTGAACTTCAAAGTACACTCTTTAAGGTTTATAGAACCTTGACATATTTTCCCTGTCTGGTATGTTGTTGATTGAAGGAGAGGAATAAAATAATGAAAAAACTTAGAAAAATATTTTATTGTAATGTTGCCCTGCTACTGCTCGCCTTATTGCTTGCTGCATGTTCAAGCAATAAGAAAGAAGAATCAACAAATCCTTCAGATAACGATTCTGCTTTCCATTCTGAAGAAAATAACGATGAGACTAAAGATAGCAATCAAATAGGCAAGGAAGAAACGGAGACAAATTCAAAAGAATCTGTAACAAAGGATTCAGAAGAAAATTCTTCAAAAGAATCTGCATCAAAAGATTCAGAGAAAAATTCCTCAAAAGATTCTGCAACAAAAGATTCAGAGGAAAATTCTTCAAAGGGTTCTTCAACGGATGATCAATCAAAAGAAACCTCTTCAATAGAAAGAAGAAATGAGGAGAAAAGCGAAAATGACAATGTACTGGGGGAATATTCATCCGATAAAATCGAATATGCCCGAGTTTGGCTGCAGCTTGGGCCAAATCAAGAAATAGACGAATTGAATGTTCGCCATATTTCAGCCGGCGAACCGATCAATCCTAATGATGGCTCCAGTGCCAGCTATCCAGAAGATGTGATTCAGTTGTCAGGTTCTCGGTTAGTGGATGGATCTGTAACTTACAGCGGCAATGGGAATGGCACTATCAATGTATACAATGTTCCTTTACGCTGGGATTCCGCTGATAATTTAGATAAAGGTGTAATGAAGAAAGAAACTGAGAATATTAAGAAAAACACAAAAAAAGTGTACATTGATACAGGCGACGATAAGAAAATTAAGCAACTTATTGATATAATGGTTATTCATTAATCACTGATCGCTAATTATTGAATCGAAAATACCAAACATTTCTCAATAGAAGGGGCAGTTCATCAATACATTGAACCGCCCCTCTAATAAATACTATTTTCACAATCAATTAGAATACTTTAATACATCTATTATAATACATTCTACGATCTTCTAATCCATTATAACCGCCATTAACCCTTCTTGTTACTGCCTCAACTGATGGATTAGTGTCACATAGTGCATTCATATTGTTTGAATGCCACCAAAATCCCGCACTAGTCCATGGATAATTATTAGCTACATAATCAACACCTAGACTTATAATTTTAGAATCACCAATTGCGTTGGAAAAACGTGTATAGTTATAACGACCTGTTAATTGAATATAACCTGCTCCTTTAAATTTTGGACCATCACCTGGTTGAGTATTGCCTAGATCTGCACGTCCCTCGTATGCTCTCCCAGATGCTAATTCTTTTCTCCATCGTCCAGCTCCGGATTCATGACTACATTGACTAATAAAATGACAAAGTCTAGATCTAGTTGTAATGTTGTATCTTTCTAAACAATTATTCAAATCTTGCAACATAGCTTTTGAAATATAAGAGCTTGACCATCCAATTTGATTTAACTGACTCTCGGTTACATAAGTTACAGATGAACCACCATCTCCTTTATCTGGAGTCGAGTTGTCATCTTTTGTATCATCGTTACTACCATTATCA
>NZ_JBOBQH010000011.1:0-115017 GCF_050585765.1 Bacillus sp. ATD
TGACCGGAGCAACAGGACCAACCGGAACGGCTGGAGAAACGGGATCGACAGGATCAACAGGTCCAACCGGAGCAACGGGATCAACGGGATCAACAGGATCAACCGGAGCGACAGGTCCAACCGGAGTAACGGGATCAACAGGAGGAACGGGATCAACAGGAGCCACTGGAGTGACAGGACCAACAGGAGAAACCGGATCAACTGGAGCGACGGGATCAACAGGAGAAACCGGAGCGACAGGATCAACAGGAGCTACTGGAGAAACCGGAGCAACTGGTTCAACAGGAGCAACTGGGTCAACAGGATCAACTGGTGCAACCGGATCAACAGGAGCCACTGGAGTGACAGGAGCAACCGGACCAACCGGACCAACCGGAGCAACGGGATCAACAGGATCAACCGGAGCGACAGGTCCAACCGGAGGAACGGGATCAACAGGAGGAACGGGATCAACTGGAGCCACTGGAGTGACAGGACCAACAGGAGAAACCGGATCAACCGGAGCGACAGGTCCAACCGGAGTAACGGGATCAACAGGAGGAACGGGATCAACCGGAGCAACCGGAGCAACGGGAGTGACCGGATCAACCGGAGTGACAGGACCAACCGGAGCGACCGGATCAACGGGTTCTACAGGTGCGACGGGATCAACCGGAGCCACCGGACCAACAGGAGAAACCGGATCAACAGGAGCAACGGGATCAACCGGAGCCACTGGAGTGACAGGTCCAACAGGATCAACAGGAGCAACAGGATCAACCGGATCAACAGGAGAGACAGGAGCAACTGGAGCAACAGGACCAACCGGACCAACCGGAGCAACGGGATCAACAGGAGCCACTGGAGTGACAGGACCAACAGGAGAAACAGGAGTAATTGGAGCAACGGGAGAAACCGGAGCGACAGGATCAACTGGAGCGACAGGATCAACTGGAGCGACAGGACCAACAGGAGCAACTGGAGCAACAGGAGCGACAGGATCAGCTGGAGTCACTGGAGTGACAGGTCCAACTGGAGAAACCGGATCAACAGGAGCCACTGGAGTGACAGGATCAACAGGGTCAACAGGAGCCACTGGAGTGACAGGTCCAACTGGAGAAACCGGATCAACCGGAGCGACAGGTCCAACCGGAGTAACGGGATCAACAGGAGGAACGGGATCAACAGGAGCGACTGGAGTGACCGGTCCAACTGGATCAACGGGACCAACCGGATCAACGGGACCAACCGGATCAACAGGACCAACCGGAGCAACGGGATCAACAGGTCCAACCGGATCAACGGGACCAACCGGATCAACCGGATCAACCGGTCCAACAGGAGCAACGGGATCAATCGGACCAACAGGACCAACAGGAGCAACAGGACCAACAGGAGAAACCGGCCCAACCTCACAAGTTTTCTTTGACCAAACGGCAACACAGCTGCAATTATATCCTCCATTGAATTCGGAAGTAACAATACTCACATTTACTGTTCCTATAACAAGTGGTCAAAGAGTAAAGATTGACTTATCAGCAGATGTTATTGCGAACACCACAGCGAATTATACGATTAGTGGTTCTACTAGACTAAGGAGAAACGGAACATTGCTAACAGAAGTTCCTTTCTTTAGATCGGGAACAGGCGCAGGGGCACAAAGCTTTGTAATTTCCACGACTTACGTTGATACTGCAACTAGTACGGGTAACAACGTATATACTATTAGTGTCATTATTACAGCACAGTCAAATGTAACAACAGTTTACGCAGATACTCGAGCAGCAAATGGTGTGAGGTATGTATAAAACAAAACGCATAAGGACTTAGGTCCTTATGCGTTTTCTAACTGTTAAGGTAAATATTCATCAATAAACCTTTCAAGATAATAAGAATACTGGTCAGAATCAAACTCATTGCCGCATGCATGTAAAACCCATGGCTCTTTCTGATGAGGGATGCCGACTGCATATCCTTTTTTTCTAAACTCAAAGCATTGAGATGTATCGTATAAATGCCACCCGTCAAAAATCTCTTTTCGCCATGGAACATCATACTGAGTCGCCAGCAATAAACCGTCTAATGCTTGAACTGTTTTCACAGTTTCATCAATTTCATCAAATGATAAATAGCTGTACGTACTGCGGTATTCAATGACTTTTCCGGCTTTTTTAGAAGCCTCCCACCAAATCCCGCTTTGCGGCACTTCATCAGCTCCGATGACACCTATCATACCTAGGCCATCATTTTGCTGAAAGACATAAAGGAGATCATAAATAAAGGTTCGGTTGATGATAAATGTGTCCTGATGTAAATACACTTTATATTTTGAATCTGAGTCCTGCATGGCCTTCTGGTATCCTGAGGCCATACTGTCTGCGTTGCGTATATTGATCAATTCTACTTTCATATGCGGCGGTACAGAAAGAGATTGGATATGCCGCTGACAGAGATCATAAAGGGTGTCATCATTCACACATGTAATGAAGCTGATTGAGTGTTGATTTACATGCGGGTTCATCTATTCTCGGCCTTTATGATATATTGATAGGCTCTGGCTTCCTCCTCGAAATCTGTGTGATAAATCCCCATGCATGCTCTGACGTGAGCCAGTTTCCTGATCATTTTTTCATAATAGTGAGTCGTGAAGGGAATAGGCTCAATTAGGCTGATCTTGTAGCCTGTTTCATGAAACATCTTTTTCATTTCGTGCAGAGTGAAAAAACGGAAGTGAGTTTTATCAAGCAGGCCGGCCTGTGTATACGTCCATTTTCCGGACAGCAGACTTTCAAAAATCGAGATATGGCTGATATTTGGGATGCTTGCCAAAATGCTTCCTGTCTCTTTTACATAAGGCTTGAGGTTACGTAAAACTGCCCACGGGTCTTTTAAGTGTTCCAACACATCTCCGAAGATGAGGTAATCAAATGTGTTTTTTTGAAAAGGCAGCTTCAGTGTTTCGATGTCTTCTGTTATCACTTCGTCAATGTGGCGCGCGGCTTTTTCGGCAGCGGGCGGATAGGATTCGATCCCGTAATAGGAGCAATTGATTTTTTCCTTAACAGCTGCGCCAAACAAACCTTCAGCGCACCCGACTTCAAGAATGGCTTTTGCATGAGGTTGTATTAAATTAAAAAGTCTCCAATTAATCCCTTTGTAATATTCATTATCTTTTAGGTGATATTCTTTCATAGAATTAGCTTGTGGCTTTTTATTGATTTCCATGATCTTCACCCCCGGAGCCAGCCTGCATATTCAGGATATTTTCAAAGTATTTTTGATTTGCTAGCATTCTTGAATCATGAGGACGGTATTGTAATGCAGATTCATTATGCTGATAGGCAAGCTGATGCTGGCCGAGTTTATCGTAGCAGACGGCTAATTGCAGGTGTGGAAGCCAGGTCGCACATGCGCGGTTTTGAAAAGCCAGGCTTTCTGAGCCCTTATTTTCAATTGCCTTTTCATACCAGTAGACCGCGCTTTGAAAATCATTTTTCTCAAAAAAAGAGTAGCCCAGCCTGCAGCATGTTTCCGCTCTGGGTGGTCCGTATACGAGCGTGTGGAGCACCCAGCTTAGTTCTTTTTCCTTCAGTCCCAATGAATGATAGCAATCTGCTAATTTATTGCACGCTCTGATATTATCCTCGACCCATCCCTGCTTTGTTTGCAGGAACCGCAAATAGTATTCAATCGCTTTTTCTATTTTTCCGTGATCACATAATTCGTTTGCATAGTAAAATAAATCTCTTGGTGAAAAATCCTTTCCAGCAGAGACCATGTTCTCATAAATCCGGAGGTTACGGTCTGCGTCATGGCTAAGCGGCATGTGAGAAACGGCTGCTTCACTGTGGTGAAGATTGCCGTATACCTCCAAGTACTCGTGGACCGCGCCGATCCACTTAAAGCCCTTTTCCCGTTTGACAAGCCGATACCTTCTTAAGCTGGATGTGACATTATTTGCTTCGTCAAATGCCAGATGGTATTTCATTGAGACCGCGTCGATGTTCAGGTCAAGCGTCCTTTTTAAATCCACTAACAGCTCTTGATCCTTCTTTGTAAATACGTCATCGGCGTCAAGCCATAAAATGTAGTCGGATGTCGCCTGCTGGAACGAAAAATTTCGGGCCGCCGCAAAATCGTCAATCCATTCAAAATCAAAAATTCGGTCTGTATAGCGGGCAACAATGTTTTTCGTCTGATCTGTTGAGCCGGTATCCACAATGTTGATCTCATCCACAATCTCTTTGACAGAATCTAAGCAGCGACTAATAACAGCTTCTTCATCCTTCACGATCATACACAGACTTATCGAAATCACATCGTGGCCTCCGTTTCATTTTGTTTTTTCTTGATGGCATGGACAAACATGCAGTCAATATGAGCATGTGTTGACAAGTGATCCACAGGCAGGCCAAACTGTCGGGCGAGAAATTTGAGTTCCTGTAAAAACAGCTGGATCTTCGGTTCAGGTACGGCGGAATGGGGAGTGATAGATTTTAGCTCATAAAGATGTTTTGGAAAAAGCGTGTTTACGTTTTGAGGTGTAATGAAGTGAGTGTGTAAAGGTGTTCCGCATAATAATGAGTAAAGCGTGTCTGCATAAGCTGTGTTCGGGATGCTGCAAATCAACGAGCCAGAAGGCTTGAGGTAAACGGAAAGGGCCTCAATTGTTTGCTGGGGATGCGCCGAGCTGTTCAAAAGGTCTCCTATCAAAACCGCATCAAAAAAAGCCTTCGGATAAGGAAGTTCGCATGCTTTCGTATCAGCCGCAATGACTTGTTCATAATAGGCGCTTGCTATGCTCCGTAATATCGCATCCTCTTCAACGCCGTACAATGTACAGGTTTGCCGATTCAGAAGCTCTGCACCAGCAGCTCCTGCCCCGCAGCCGATATGGAGGATGGAACGGGAAGCGGAAGGCACGAGCTCCTTTAGGTCTGGCTGAGGATCGATAAAAGCCGTTACATCCCGCTTCCATTTATCTATGAATGTTTGGCGGTTGACCTGATATAACCGGCTGATGCTTAAATCCGAATTGCCGGAAAATGTGGCATGCCCGTGATGATGCACAAACGAGTCAAGGGCGATTTTTAGCTGATATCCTGCTTGCAGGGCGCGCAGACATAAGTCATCGTCTTCAAATGAACCGCCTTCAAAACGTTCGTCAAAACCGCCGATTTTATCCAGGACTTCTTTTTTTGCTAGAAGGCAAAAACCGACCAGCCGTAAAGCGGCTTTTGATTCGCCTTGATGTTGTCTGCAGTAGCCCTGAGAAAAATGCTCGATTTCTGCTATGCTGGTGTAATCAACCGGAATTTGCTGGGCGCCGCTGACATAATTGCTAACAGGCCCGACCATGCCGTTTTTTTCATCTTGATAAAGCAGCTTGATCATTGGCTCCAGCCACTGATTTGTTACGATAGTGTCATTGTTTAAAAAAAGAATATTGTCCCCTAAAGCATTTTCAAGACCCTGATTGCAGCCTTTCGCGAAACCTTCGTTTGCTTCGTTGAAAATTGTTTTAATCGAAGACATCTTTTTAAGATAGTCTCGTGTCCCGTCATGAGAGCCGTTATCTACAACAATGATCTCTATACTGTTATGATTCGTATGCTTCCATATGCTCTCCAAGCATTGTTTTGTCAAAGCCAATTGATTATAAGTCAGTACAATAATACTCGTTTTCACCCTAACCTCCGCCCTTCACCATATCATTCGGTTACTCTATGTATATCGAAATGTTGTGTTGGAATGATTTCTTCCTGAAAAAAGACAGAGGCGGCTTACTCATTGATTTTGAAAAATGAGAAAATTCCCTATAAAAATGGTATGATCTAGGTAGAAAGGACGGCTGGTGCTTGGTGAAAAAGCGGTTCCATTTTTCCCTGCAAACAAAAATAATGGGGCTGATTGCGGCTCTGCTGGTCTTTGTCATTGGTGTGCTGACCATTACGTTAGCCGTTCAGCATACACAGGAAGAACGGAGGCAGGCGGAGCAGCTGGCGGTTCAAACGGCGAGAACCATTTCCTATATGCCGCCGGCTAAAGAGCTCATTGAGAGAAAAGGCGGACATGCCGCTGAGACGCAAGACGTCATTGAACAAATGAAAGAACAGACTGGCGCGTATGCCATTTATATCTTGGACGAAAAAGGAGACATTCGCAGCGCCTCTGGAAAAAGCGGTGTAGAGAAGCTGGAGCGCAGCAGAGAGATTTTGTTTGGGGGCTCGCATGTTTCTGCAACAAAAGCGGATGGACGGAGAGTAATCAGAGGGAGCGCGCCGATTATGAAAGAGCAGAAGGGATACAGCCAAGTGATTGGCAGCGTGTCTGTTGATTTTCTGCAAACGGAGACAGAGCAAAGCATCAAAAAACATTTAAGAAATTTGAGCGTGATTGCCGTGCTTGTGCTGCTGCTCGGATTTGCCGGCGCCGCCGTGCTGGCCAAAAGCATCAGAAAGGATACGCTTGGGCTTGAACCGCATGAGATCGCGGCGCTATATCGTGAGAGGAACGCAATGCTTTTGGCGATTCGAGAAGGGATCATTGCCACCAATCGTGAAGGCGTCGTCACCATGATGAACGTGTCGGCGGCCGAGATGCTGAGGCTGCCCGAGCCTGTGATCCATCTTCCCATAGATGAAGTCATGCCGGGAGCCGGGCTGATGTCTGTGCTTGAACAAGGTGAAATACCGCCGAATCAGGAGGTAAGCGTCAACGATCAGGTGTTTATTATCAATACAAAAGTGATGAATCAAGGCGGGCAGGCGCATGGGATTGTCGTCAGCTTCAGGGAGAAAACAGAGCTGAAGAAGCTGATTGACACATTGACAGAGGTTCGTAAATATTCAGAGGATCTAAGAGCGCAGACTCATGAGTTTTCAAATAAGCTTTACGCGATTTTAGGGCTGCTTGAGCTTGGGGAATATGATGAAGCCATTGATTTGATTAAAGAGGAATACGCGATACAAAATGAGCAGCATGATCTTTTATTCCATAACATCCATTCGCAGCAGGTGCAGGCGATTTTGTTAGGGAAAATAAGCAAGGCATCGGAAAAGAAGGTCAAGCTGGTGATTGATGAAAACAGCTCACTCGCGCCTCTTCCTGAACATATCGGCTTGTCCCATCTTATTACGATTATCGGCAATTTAATTGATAACGCTTTCGAAGCTGTAGCGGAGCAACGCGTGAAGGAGGTTTTGTTTTTTATCACGGATATGGGCCGTGACATTGTCATCGAAGTATCAGATACAGGGACGGGTGTGCCGCCAGATAAGATGGAAGCTGTGTTTGAGAGAGGCTATTCTTCAAAGGGGATGAAGAGAGGCTACGGTCTGGCCAATGTGAAAGACTCAGTGCGTGAACTGGGCGGCTGGATCGAACTGGCGAATCAAAAAACCGGCGGGGCGGTTTTCACTGTGTTTATACCGAAGGAGAAACAAGGGGGGAATCCATTTGATTCACATCGCGATTGCGGAGGATGATTTTCGAGTTGCGCAAATCCATGAGAGATTGATTAAACAGCTTGATGGATTCAAGATTATCGGCAAAGCGGCCAACGCCAAAGAGACAATGGCGCTTTTGAAGGAACACAAGGCTGATTTGCTTCTGCTGGATATTTATATGCCGGACGAGCTTGGGACCGCATTGATTCCTGAAATACGAAGCCGATTTCCTGAAGTGGACATTATGATTATCACAGCGGCAACAGAAACCCGTCATTTGCAGGAAGCGCTAAGGGCGGGGATTGCCCACTATTTGATCAAACCCGTAACGGCTGACAAGTTCAGGCAGGTGCTGCTTCAGTATAAAGAAAAAAGAAAGCTGCTCATGTCTCAGCCGGAGGTCAGCCAGTCCATGATCGATCATATTTTTGGAAACGGTGTGAAGACATCTTTGCCGGCAGAGAATTTGCCGACTGGCATTAATTCGATTACACTGCGAAAAATTAAGGAAGCGCTTCGGACGGCGTCAGAAGGATTGACAGCGGAGGAACTCGGGGAAAAAATGGGGGCGTCACGAACAACTGCCCGCCGTTATGCCGAGTACCTTGTGTCAAAGGAAGAAGCAAGAGCCGAGCTTGAATACGGGATTATCGGCAGGCCGGAGAGAAAATATTATTTGGCGGCGAAATAGATATGAAACAATCTATAATCCTATTGATTTTTCTGTTGATCTTTATGCAGGGTGATATCAGGCAGGCGGCTGCGCCGCGCCTGCCGGACGGGCCGATAGAAATTGTTGTCCCCGCTGAGCCTTCCGGCGGCTGGGATGTCACAGCACAGGCGATTCAATCTGTTCTGAGCAAGAAGCAGATTGTGAAGGGGGATGTTCATATCGTCTATAAACCAGGCGGCGGGGGAGAGAAAGGCTGGAAATATGTCAACAACAGCAGCAAACAAACCATCAGCATGACGTCCAGCCTAATATTGAGCAATGACCTTCTCGGGCAAAGCAAATTAAAAATGTCCGATTTTACGCCGCTCGCCATTCTCTCCAAGGAATGGCAGACAGTTGCATTGCCAAAAGGATCAGCGTTAACAAACGGCAAGGATGTGCTAAATGAGATCAACATGCATCCCGGCAAGGTGAAAATCGGCTTTGCCCCGGGGTTTGGCAATGATGATCAGCTCTCGTTCGCCAGAGCGGCCGATATGTACGGCATTGACCCTTTTGACATTCAATTTTTACAGTATGACAGCAGTGAACAGCTCATTCAGGCGCTGATCAGACATGAGATAGAAGCGGCTTCCATGACCCTTTCTGAAGCGAAACCATATGAACGAAACGGCGATATCACGTTAGCCGCTGTAACATCTGATAAAAGACTTCCCGGTTTTCCAAAGGTACCGACGTGGAAGGAGCAGGGAATCCCGTTTGTTTTTTCTCATTGGAGAGGGATTTTGGGCCCGAAAAATATGTCCGAGGAAGAGATTTCTTACTGGGATCAAGCGCTCAAGAAGGTCACCTCCTCACCTGAATGGAGGCGGAAAATAAACGAACAGGACTGGGAAAGCTTTTATTTGAACAGCAGGGAAACGAAGCGGTTTCTTGAACAGCAATCCGCTTTTTATCAAAGCATAATGACAGGAAATTAAGATCCCGGCATCCGGGATCTTTTTCATGCCGGAAAATGATCAAAAAGAACAAAACGGTTTTAAAAAATTAAAAATACAAAAAAACCAAATTATTTACTTGCGGTTGGTTTTCCCATACGATGGCAAAAAGGCAAGACAAAAGGGGAGTAAGGGATAAAAATGTAAGCGGATTCATTTAAGGGGGAATGAATGTGTTAGCAATCTTAGGCTTTCTCATGATGCTTGTGTTTATGGCATTGATCATGACAAAACGGCTTTCTGTTTTAACAGCATTGGTTTTAACGCCGATTGTGTTTGCGCTGATCGCCGGATTTGGATTTACTGAAGTTGGGGACATGATGATTTCGGGGATTCAGCAAGTCGCGCCGACAGCTGTCATGATTATGTTTGCGATCTTATATTTTGGAATTATGATTGATGCAGGCCTGTTTGATCCAATGGTTGGCAAAATTTTAAGCATGGTCAAAGGGGACCCTTTAAAAATTGTTGTCGGGACAGCGGTTCTGACGATGCTCGTCGCATTGGACGGCGACGGTTCGACAACGTATATGATTACGACAAGCGCCATGCTTCCGCTCTATTTGCTGCTTGGCATCCGGCCAATTATCCTGGCCGGAATCGCGGGCGTCGGCATGGGAATCATGAACACGATTCCATGGGGTGGCGCGACGCCGCGGGCGGCTAGCGCGCTGGGGGTTGATCCGGCTGAGCTTACAGGGCCGATGATTCCTGTCATTGCAAGCGGGATGCTTTGCATGGTGGCGGTTGCGTATGTGCTTGGAAAAGCGGAACGAAAACGCCTTGGTGTGATTGAACTGAAACAGCCGGCCAATGCCAATGAACCGGCGGCTGCGGTTGAAGATGAGTGGAAGCGGCCGAAGCTTTGGTGGTTCAATTTATTGTTGACGCTTTCTTTAATAGGATGTTTAGTATCGGGTAAAATCAGTTTAACCGTTCTGTTTGTCATTGCGTTCTGTATTGCACTGATTGTGAATTATCCCAATCTCGAGCATCAGAGACAGCGCATCGCGGCGCATTCCAGCAACGTGCTGGCTATTGGTTCAATGATTTTTGCGGCCGGGGTATTCACGGGGATTTTGACAGGCACGAAAATGGTTGATGAAATGGCGATCTCGCTCGTATCCATGATACCGGAACAAATGGGTGGATTGATCCCGGCGATTGTGGCCTTAACAAGCGGCATTTTTACATTCTTGATGCCGAATGACGCGTATTTCTACGGGGTGCTGCCGATTTTATCAGAAACAGCAGTCGCATACGGCGTGGATAAAGTTGAAATTGCCAGAGCCTCTATTATCGGCCAGCCGATTCATATGCTGAGTCCGCTTGTGCCATCCACTCATTTGCTTGTCGGGCTTGTCGGGGTTTCTATTGACGACCACCAAAAATTCGCATTAAAATGGGCGGTTCTCGCAGTGATCGTCATGACGGCTATCGCTCTATTGATTGGTGCGATCTCTATTTCCGTATGATAATTCAGGCGTAATGACACACACTAACGGCATACAACATTCCGGAGGTGTCATTATGGGTGATCCTTATATGCCGCTGACTTCAGTCAGAAGCGGAACGGGGTTCGAAGCGGCAAAAGGGGTGCACGGCCTGACTGTGCAAATTGCGAATGTCTATTTTATTCAGCTGCCTTCTGAACCTCACTCATTTGTTTTAGTTGATGCCGGTATGCCCCAATCAGCCGGCATGATTGTCAATGAAGCCAAGCAAAGATTCGGTGAAGGTTTTCAGCTGAAGGCGGTTATCCTTACACACGGGCACTTTGACCATATCGGAGCAATCGAAGAGATTCTTGAGCATTGGGATGTACCTGTTTATGTCCATTCGAGGGAAATGCCTTATGTAACAGGCAAAGAGGGGTATCCTCCAGCTCGTCCTGACAGCAAGAGCGGGCTGGTCGCCAAGCTGTCGCCGCTGTTTCCGCGGCATTCCATCGATATTTCCTCACAGGTGCATGAACTGCCGGAAGACGGCTCAGTTCCATTTCTTGACGAGTGGATGTGGATCGCGACACCGGGACACACGCCGGGCCATATTTCGTTATTCCGCGATGACGGCCGCGTGCTTGTGGCAGGTGATGCTGTTATTACGGTGGAGCAAGAGAAAATGGCTGACGTCTTGATTCAAAAACAGGAGCTTCACGGGCCGCCGGCCTATTTTACGCCTGACACAGAGACGGCCGCGGAGTCCATTCTAAAGCTGGCCGCTCTTGAACCGGAAGCGTTATTGACCGGGCACGGCATACCGATGACCGGCAAAAACTTTCGTCGTGACTTAACTGAATTGGCAAACCGTTTATCGTCTATTTGACACCCGCACTACGCGGGTGTTTTTTATTGTTTTCCAAGAAGTTGCAGAAAAATCATTGTCTTGCCGCTTAAAAACGATACAATGAAAAGCATGAAGTGAAGTGAAGGGGAGAGTTTGTTGGAAGAAAAAGAAATACTCTGGAACGAAGCGAAAGCGTTTATTGCCGCATGCTATCAGGAATTGGGAAAGGAGGAGGAAGTGAAAGACCGTCTTGCTGACATTAAAAGTGAAATTGACCGGACCGGAAGTTATGTACATACGAAGGAAGAGCTGGAGCACGGAGCGAAAATGGCTTGGAGAAACAGCAATCGCTGCATCGGCAGGTTGTTCTGGAATTCGCTGAATGTCATCGACAGACGAGACGTCCGGACGAAGGAGGAAGTGCGTGACGCCCTCTTTCACCATATTGAAACCGCCACCAATAATGGGAAAATCAGACCGACCATTACGATTTTCCCTCCGGAAGAGAAGGGTGAAAAGCAAGTCGAGATCTGGAATCATCAGCTGGTCCGGTATGCCGGATATGAGTCAGACGGAGAAAGAATCGGCGACCCGGCTTCCCGTTCCCTGACAGCAGCCTGCGAAGAGCTCGGCTGGCGCGGAGAGCGAACGGATTTTGACCTGCTGCCGCTCATTTTTCGCATGAAAGGCGACGAGCAGCCGGTCTGGTATGAGCTGCCGCGTTCACTTGTGATCGAGGTTCCAATCACACATCCTGACATCGATGCGTTTTCTGACTTGGAGCTGAAGTGGTACGGCGTGCCTATCATTTCTGATATGAAGCTTGAGGTTGGCGGCATTCATTATAATGCCGCGCCGTTTAACGGCTGGTATATGGGCACGGAGATCGGAGCGAGAAACCTCGCAGATGAAAAGCGGTACGACAAGCTCAAAAAAGTAGCGTCCGTGATCGGCATCGCCGCTGATTACAATACGGATTTATGGAAGGATCAAGCGCTTGTTGAATTGAATAAGGCTGTGCTGCATTCGTATAAAAAGCAGGGGGTCAGCATCGTTGACCATCATACAGCCGCAAGCCAGTTTAAACGGTTTGAAGAACAGGAGGAAGAAGCGGGCAGAAAGCTGACGGGGGATTGGACGTGGCTGATTCCGCCGATCTCACCCGCCGCCACTCATATCTTCCACCGATCCTATGACAACTCAATCGTTAAGCCGAATTACTTTTATCAGGAAAAGCCTTATGAGTAAACAATGGAAAATCGATGATGGCCTTCGAGTCTGCGGGATTCAGTGACAGAGATGTCGGTAACCTTTGAGAAAGGGCTTCCTTTCTTTACAGCCTCAAGAAACGATTGCAGGGCGTTTTCCGGCCCTTCTGCCAACATCTCAACACGCCCGTCATCACGGTTTTTGACCCAGCCGGCCAGTTTTCGCTTATCAGCTTCCATTTGAACAAAATAGCGAAAGCCCACACCCTGAACCCGGCCGTCTACAATGATTCGGTATTGAAGCATGTAAAAACCACCTTTTCTTTTTATGATAATCAATTATTTTACAGCCTGTAAAGGGGATGTGTTCGCATGAAACCAGAGCGCTATACAGTTCTTTCTCTTAATCTGGGAAAACCGCAGACGCTTGAATATGACGGAAAGAAGATCGAAACCGGCATCATGAAGCGACCGGCTGATTCCGCCGTTATGCTGCACCGCGAGAATTTTGAAGGAGACGGACAGGCGGACATCGTCAACCACGGCGGACCTGATAAGGCTGTTTGCGTCTACCCGGCGGAGCATTATCCGTTTTGGGAAGAGTTCCTCTCAAGACCGCTGCCAAGCGCCGCATTTGGAGAAAATTTGACGGTCGCGGGCCTGACTGAGGAGACAGTTTGCATAGGGGATGTGTTCAAGCTTGATGAAGCTGTTGTTCAGGTCAGCCAGCCGCGCCAGCCGTGTGTAAAGCTGGCGAAAAAGTTTGGCGAGAAAGAAATGGTGCTGAAGGTTCAGCAAACAGGCTATACAGGGTATTATTTTCGCGTGCTGGAGGAGGGCAGGGTGTCACCAGGCGCCAAGCTTGAATTGCTGTCCAGAGGAGAGAAAGGCATCTCCGTCCAGTTCGCCAACCGCATCAACTACCATGATGTAAAAAATCTCACTGCCATTGACCGGATTTTAAGTGAGGATGCCCTATCGAAAAGCTGGAGAGCGTCCTTTATGAAAAAAAAGGCCAGGCTGCTGCCGGTTGAATAGAAAAAAGCCGCGCATATCAACGTGCGCGGCTTTGACATCTTTAAGATTGTTTTTTCTTTGTTTCAAGCAGGTTGGCAAGAAAATAGGTTTTATAGCTTTGAAGCTTTCTTCCCTCATGGTGCGTGATCCCCTGCTTTTTTAGTTCTGCCACATACCAGCCTTTACTGCCGTAATGCATGTCAGAAAACTCCTTTCCCTATCTGATTTCGAAACGATTGGCATTGTAACATCTATAAAAAGATGCTGAAAAGAGATGTGGGGAAAACTGAGCCTTTCGCACTAGATATGCGAATGTTCTTCTGTATGTATATGCGGAGTAAAAGCCGAATATGATTTAATGGCCGGTCAATTTGAGCATAACAACGCCAAATGTCATAATGGCGAAAACAATGCCGATATATGTGAGCATCCCGTTTTTTTTCTTTACGCCGTAAACGGTTATTAAGATGCCTTCAATGAAAAAAATGATGCCAAAAATTATAAACCACATGCAGATAGAGGCTCCTTTCACAGACATAATAGTAGTGTAGCATATCTGGAAGAGCCGGGCTGTGACAATATCAAGAAAGCCGGGCGCATATATCGCCCGGCTCATGTTTTATTGTTTATCAACCAATTTGACCAGAAGCTGTGCCAAATGTGTTTTCTCATTTTCGTCCGCAATGCTCCAAAGCTCTTGCAGCAGCATTTCTTCACCGTTTTGCGGCTCTTCATGCTTTGCGAGGTAGTCTCCCAGGATCGCGGCGCTTTTCACCAGCTTGCCGTCATCCAATCCCAGCTTTTTGCCTCGATTGACTTGTTTTTTCAAGTAGTCTTTAAATTCCTCAAAGTCTTTTAAAATGTCTTCTTTTGTTGTGCCGTGCATCGCGTTCATTTCGTTTTCAATTTGGATTTTTTCTTGATCTCTGTTCATTGCAAGTCCTCCTCGTGCAGAATAATGTTGTTTTACCTGCAATTCGAGGAGGCTAAACCTGCCGGAAGTCCGGAATGTGTTTTACAGCTTCGTCAGGATAATCGGTTCGTCTTTTGTAATAAC
This sequence comes from Bacillus sp. ATD, assembly GCF_050585765.1. NCBI lineage: Bacteria > Bacillati > Bacillota > Bacilli > Caryophanales > Bacillaceae > Bacillus > Bacillus sp. ATD. The sequence goes on from NZ_JBOBQH010000011.1 coordinate 14,667, forward strand.
GATCGTGTGTTCAACTTGGGCAACCATGCTTTTATCCGGCGTCTTGAACGTCCAGCCGTCTCCAGCTTCAACAATCGTTTCCGCTTTCGTAGAAATAAACGGTTCAAGCGCGATCACTGTGCCGTTTTTGAAAAGCGCGTTATCAAACGGGTCATAATAGTTCATGATGTGGTTCGGCGCTTCATGCAGGCTGCGGCCGATTCCGTGGCCGGTCAGTGTTTTGATGACGGTAAAGCCTTGAGAGCGTGCTTCATGATAAACGGCTCTTCCGATCTGGTTTTGGCGCTTGCCTGCTTTTGCCTGCTGAAGCCCCTTTTGAAAAGCGTCTTCCGCGCATTGGCAAAGCTTATGAAGGCGTTCTTCTCCTTCACCGAGTACAAATGAGATGCCTGTGTCGGAATAGAACCCGCCAAATTCAGCGGAGATGTCGATGTTGACAAGGTCCCCTGCTTTCAAAATCTTGGAAGTGCTTGGTATGCCGTGAGCCACTTCATCATTTACGCTGATGCATGTTACACCTGGAAAATCGTATTCCTTCTCAGGAGCTGAAACGGCGCCATGCTCATCAAGCACAGCTTTTCCGATAAGGTCAAGGTCTTTTGTGCTCATGCCGGGCTCTGCTTTTCGCTTCATTTCTTCACGCGCAAGCGCGACGATTCTTCCGATTTTTTTCAGGCCTTCTAATTCTTGATCGTTTGTTACAATCATCTGTCATTCCCGCTTTCTTTTTAAATAATCTAGATTAAGCTTACCACAACTGTCTTAAAAATAGGAAACACACGGACCTGGGAAAAAAGAAATGCCTTGGGAAAATTGGTATAGATCACTAGATATCTTATATGGTATATTTGAAAAAAAAAAGGGTATGAGGGGGATGGGTATGCTTTCATTTTTACAAAAACTCGGGAAGTCATTTATGCTCCCGATTGCGGTTCTGCCTGCGGTTGGAATCATCCTTGCGCTTGGCAGAGAGGATGTATTTAATATCCCGTTTGTCTATCAGGCGGGGACGGCGGTTTTTGATCATCTGCCGCTTATTTTTGCGATCGGAATTGCTATCGGCATTTCGAAGGACAGCAATGGGGCCGCGGGTTTATCAGGGGCGATATCGTATCTGATGCTTGACGCGGCGACAAAGACAATTGACAAAACAAATAACATGGCGGTGTTTGGGGGAATTATTGCCGGTTTAATTGCTGGTTACACCTATAACCGCTTCAAGGATACCAAGCTGCCTGAATATCTCGGGTTCTTCAGTGGCAGACGGCTTGTGCCGATTATAACTGCCATCATTACGATCATTTTAGCCGGCATATTCGGAGTCGTCTGGCCGCCGATTCAATCGTGCATAAACTCATTTGGAGAGTGGATGCTCGGGCTCGGCGGCATCGGAGCGGGCATATTCGGCCTTTTCAACAGGCTGTTAATTCCGCTTGGCCTTCACCACGTACTGAACAATATTTTCTGGTTCCAATTCGGAGAATATAACGGAGTGACAGGGGATCTGGCTCGCTTTTTCGCGAAAGATCCGACAGCGGGCACATATATGACCGGATTCTTTCCAATCATGATGTTCGGTCTTCCAGCGGCGTGTCTGGCTATGGTTGTGACTGCGAAGCCGTCTAAACGGAAAGCGACGGCGGGAATGATGATTGGGTTTGCATTAACGGCGTTTATCACAGGGATTACGGAGCCGATTGAGTTTGCATTTATGTTTTTGTCTCCGCTTTTATACGCTGTTCACGCGATCTTAACCGGGTTATCTTTATTTATCGTCAACTGGCTCGGCATCCGCTCCGGCTTCTCTTTTTCAGCCGGAGCTATCGATTATGTGCTCAGCTACGGAATCGCAGAAAAACCGCTGCTTCTGCTTTTTGTAGGTATATGCTATGCGGCAGTATACTTTATCGTGTTTTATGTACTGATTAAGGCTTTGAATTTAAAAACGCCGGGACGGGAAGATGATGATGTGGATGAAGTGCTGGATGAAAATACGGTTCAGGATGTAAATGAAAACATCATGCTGAAAGGGCTCGGCGGAAAAGAAAATCTTCAAACCATTGATCATTGCGCCACAAGGCTGCGACTGACTGTGAAGGATACCGCTTTGGTGGATGAAGCGCTTTTGAAGAAAGCAGGCGCAAAAGGGGTTGTCAAATCTGGCGGGCAATCGGTTCAAGTCATTATTGGGCCGAATGTGGAATTTGCAGCTGAGGAATTGAGAGCTGCCGTCAAATAAAAAAGCGGAGAGGGCAACCTCTCCGCTTTTTCTTATTTATCTTCGTTATCCTTTGACGTTTCGGAAGAATCTTCGTCATGTTTTGTGTAATCATAATCAGAAGGGTTTACCTTCTTAAAACCTTTCGGCTCGTAGAACCGCAGCAGGTCTCCGTTTATGATTTTATCAGACATTTCAAGTTCCTTCTTGACGAGTGAGTCTTCTGACTTGTCGACTTCGGATTCATCGAGTTCTTTGCCGGTTTTCGTATCGTAATACTTACCGGATATTTTCGTGTACTTTGGTGAAATAAAGTCTCCGTTTCGGAACGGAATCACTTCACGGTGTTCTTTCGATAAAATATCAGACCCGGACATCAGATAGTCTTTCGTATCCACTCCGAGCAGATGCAGAATGGTAGGAGCCACATCGACGTCTCCGGCATATTTATGAACCTTCTCGCCCTTCACGCCGGCAGCGTGGATAAAGAGCGGCACCCGTTGAAGCTGGGCATTGTCGTAATCAGTGATTTCATCTTTGCCAAGCACTTTCGCCATCGCTTTATTGTGGTTTTCAGAGATGCCGTAGTGGTCTCCGTACATCACAATAACTGATTTATCATATAACCCGTCTTTTTTCAGATCATTGAAGAATTGTTCAATGGACTGATCAAGGTAATGGGCTGACTGGAAGTAGTTATCGACGACAGAGTCACCAAAGTCTCCAGCCGGGAAGTCTGTATCCCCCTCATCCATTCCGAATGGGAAGTGGTTGGACAGGGTAATGAACTTCGTATAGAACGGCTGCGGCAGGCTTTCCAGCAGCGGCATTGATTCTTTGAAGAACGGTTTGTCTTTCATGCCGTAGTTTTTCGTGTTTTCTTCGTTCATGTCATAGTAGGCAGAATCAAAGAATTTATCAATGCCTTCCGCTTTGTACATTTCGTTACGGTTCCAGAACGTCTGCGTGTTCCCGTGGAACGCGGCAGATGTGTAATTCTTAGACTTCAGAATCGCCGGAACGGATTGCAGCGTGTTTTGCGCTTTGTTTACGAAAACTGAACCTTGAGCCAGCGGGTACAGAGAGTTTTCCATCATAAATTCAGCATCAGATGTTTTACCTTGTCCCGTTTGGTGGAAAAAGTTATCAAAGTAGAACGTTTCGTTATCATGTGCCAGTTTATTTAAGAACGGTGTCACTTCTTTGCCGTCAATTTTATAGTCGATGATAAATGACTGCAAAGATTCAAGTGAAACGTAAATGACGTTTTTTCCTTCCGCTTTGCCGAAATACACGTTATTCGGCACATCGTAATTGGCTTTCATATAGTTTTCTACGTCCGTCACGTCGCTGGAATCGGCAAGCGCGCGCTGGCTGTTGGACTTGATATTCTGTACAGCGTCATAAATTGTGAAATTGTATGTTCCCAAGTATTTCACAAGATAGTTCCGGTCGAATGATCTTGTCAGCAATTCAGGACGGTCTGATTCCGCAACTGCCAGGTTGATCAAGAACACAAGAATCGAAGACGCTAAAATAATTCGGAACGATTTTTTGCTTGACGTTTCGGCAGGCTTGTTCACTTTGATCGCCAAGATGATCAGGATGATCGTGTCGATAAAGTAAAAGGCGTCAGTCGGTCTCATCAGCGAAAATGCGCTGTCACCGAGTTGGCCGCCGTTTGTTTTAGCCTGCATAATGACCGGAATTGTAATAAAATCATTGAAAAATCTGTAGTACACAATGTTTGCGTACAGTAAAAAAGACATTAAAAAATGAATCACTATAATGGCTGTCCGCTGTAATTTTTTCTTGAACAAGAGTCCAAAGCCAAGAAAGAACAAGCTTGAGCTAAGAGGATTCACAAAAAGCAATATTTTTTGTATCGTGTTGTCTATTCCTAAGTTGAAGTTCAGGACATAACCGACATACGTTTTGATCCATAACAGGACGACCGCGATGAAGAAGAAGGCCAGTCCTCTTTCTTTTATAAATGTTTTCATTGTTACACTCCTTTTTTCCGATCCAGTTCGAGCGAAACGATAGAAAAAACGAACGTATCCAATATAACACGAATCAGCAGATTAGAAAAGTGAAAATCGTATGATGGAGAAAGTGGCGAAAAACGCCGTCGAATCAACGTTTCGCTTTGAAATGACCAAATGTAAAACAAGGTATCTTTCTAGAAATAAAGGAATAAAATGGTACAATGATCATTATATGATAAAATAGACGGAATAGATGAAAAGAGGTGGAAGGATGGATTTTTCCCATATTGTGTCTGAAGATAAAATTAAGCGCGCCATCAAAGACGGGGACTTTCAAAACCTCCCGGGAATGGGAAAACCGCTGCCGAAGGATGACGCGGCACACTTGCCGGAATCGCTGCGCATGGGCTACCGTATGTTGAAAAATGCGGGAATGGCTGAGGACGAGGGTGCGCTCAAAAAAGAGCTTATGACCATCGACCATTTAATCGAAAAGTGCTATGACGAAAAAGAACGAGAGCAATTAATCAGAACAAAATCTGAAAAGCAATTGCTGCTTGATAAGCTTGTTGACAAAAAAGACATGTTTTCAAAGCCAGCATCCGCTTTTTATAAGAATAAAGTATATGACCGGCTTGGACGAAACAGACCTTCTTCCAGCTGATTTGTCTTGTCTGCAGGATGGCGATTGAGAGAAGCCATCCTTTTTATATTCCAAGTTCTATGTCTAAAGGTTTATGTTTTTCCATCTATGGGAAATGACTCATAAACGAAAAAAGGGTGATGGGATGGAACGACTATTAGAGTGGATAGAGCATATATCTGATTGGCTGTGGGGGCCGCCGCTAATCATTCTGCTGACGGGGACGGGGTTGTATTTCACTATTTTGCTGAAAGGTTTTCAATTTCGCTATCCTTTATACATTTTCAAACAGACAATCGGCAGCGTAGGAAAAAAGCCGAAGGGAGAGGGGACGGTCACACCGCTCCAGGCATTGACCTCGGCCCTCAGTTCAACGATCGGTGCGGCGAACATTGTCGGCGTGCCTGCCGCTATTATGTTTGGAGGGCCCGGAGCGGTTTTTTGGATGTGGCTTATTGCCTTATTTGCTATGGCGATTAAGTTTTCTGAGAGTGTTCTTGCTGTTCATTACAGAGAAAAAAATGAGCAGGGTGAATTCGTTGGGGGACCGATGTATTACATAACAAAAGGGCTGCGCATGAAATGGCTCGGCGTATTCTTCTCTGTTGCGCTGATCGTGGAGCTGATCCCGAGCATTATGGTTCAGGGAAATTCGGTTTCAGTCTCGCTTGCCGAGACGTTTTCTTTCAATAAAATATACGCAGGAATCGGCATAGCGTTTTTGATCGGGTTAGTGGTGATCGGAGGAGTAAAGCGGATCGGAAAAGTAACAGAGTTTGTCGTGCCTCTTATGGCAGGGGCATACGCGGGAGCCGGTCTCCTGATTGTTCTCATGAATCTATCATCAGTGCCGGCGTTTTTCTCTCTTATCTTTTCAAATGCGTTTACTTCTTCTTCAGCAGTTGGAGGGTTCGCTGGTGCTGCTCTGGCTGAAACCGTTCGCTGGGGATTTGCCCGCGGGCTGTATTCTAATGAAGCCGGAATGGGCACAGCCCCGATTGCACACGCGGCAGCTATGACTGATCACCCAGTGCGGCAAGGTTTTTGGTCTGTGATCGGCATTGTCATTGACACCTTGATCATCTGTACGACTACCGCTTTTATCGTCCTTGCATCTGGTGTCTGGACAGGGAAGAACGCCTCACATGACCCGGCAGCACTGACAACGGCCGCATTTCAGCACTATTTTGGTTCTGGAGGAGGGTATTTCGTCTCAGTTTCTCTCGTCTTCTTTGTTGTATCAACCATTATGGTTGTCATTTTTTACGGCGTAAAGCAAGCTGAATTTTTGTTCGGGCGGCTGGCAGGACATGTGATTAAATTCGTTTATTTAGCGGCTATTATCATAGGTGCCGCAGGCGGAGCAAAAGCCATTTGGGGCGTATTGGACTTAGCATTGGTTTTTATTGTTGTCCCGAATGTGATTGCGCTCTTGTTATTGAGCAGAAAGGTAAAAGCGCTGTACACCGAATTCTTTACATCTGAACAGTACTACCTGAAAGATATAAGAAAAACGAAAAAGAAGCCTGTTTATCCAACAAAAGAAGCTAAAAATTCCTAGTGTTTTGCTTTTGCGCCGAACAATGCTTTGCTTTTTATGATCAAATAAATGAGTAAAGGCAGCAAAAGAGATATCACTACATTAATGATTGGTTTGATTCTGTTAAAGTCGATTAGCTGATTTGTATGTAAGAAGAACCAAAAGCTGCCGGTTGGTGTATACATGGCTTTCGTGTCGTTTTTTGAGTGTAAGAGCGATAGGCTGTACCACGATACTTCACTATAATGACGGAAATCCAAAAGGCCGTGATGATCAGGGCTGAACGATCCAAGATACAATCATCACCATGGGGCAGACACAATTTCCGCATCAGTACTGTCCCAATAACAAGAGCGCCGAGGATGCTGACCGTCTGGCCAACGGTTTTCGGCAGGCGCACTCCCTCTTCACGGAGAGCCTCAGCTTTATGGCGGGAAAGAAATCGCTAGCGGGCAGACGCCGCGATGAACATTATACCCTGAGGCTTTCAGTGAAGCCCTCTCTTGATCCTCTGATGGTCGATTCTGTTATAAACTCTTCAATGTTTCTTCATAAACAATAAATCCGCACAGCCCATTTCCAAAGTCAAATTGTCTAAATACGATGTCTTTCCTTCAAATCGGGAGAGTTCGGTCTGTCCTGATTGTCTTCAAGCTCTTTGATGAGCTGAAGCGCTTTGTCGCGTTTATTCATAGAAGCTTACCCTGCTTTTTATGTCTTATTCAATAAGGGTTTGTGACTTTTAGGGTAACCTTGTCTGTTTCATATATTCCGGACTAGGATGAAAGCGCTATAAAAAATGGTTGACTACATGTATATACAGGAATACAATATAATCATAAGTTGTATATACAAGTTATAAAAACGGATACGGAGGGGTTGGCATGGGGGAACTGAACAAATCGGCACGTCAGATTGTCGAAGCAGTCGGCGGTGCTGAAAATATTGCAGCGGCAACTCATTGTGTTACACGTTTGCGTTTTGCATTAATAGATGAAAGCAAGGTTGACCAACAGGCGCTTGATCAAATTGATGTGGTAAAGGGCTCATTTTCGACAAACGGACAGTTTCAGGTCGTCATTGGCCAGGGAACTGTCAACAAAGTATATGCTGAACTGGTCAAGGAAACGGGGATTGGCGAGTCAACTAAGGATGATGTGAAGAAGGCTTCAGAAAAAAATATGAATCCTTTGCAGCGTGCTGTGAAAACGCTTGCAGATATCTTCATTCCAATATTGCCTGCAATTGTCACGGCGGGTCTTTTAATGGGGATCAATAACATTTTAACGGCGGAAGGCATTTTCTTCAGTACAAAATCGATTGTGCAGGTCTATCCGCAGTGGGCGGATCTTGCTAATATGATTAACCTGATTGCAGGAACAGCCTTTACGTTCCTGCCTGCGTTAATCGGATGGTCTGCCGTCAAACGATTCGGCGGCAATCCGCTTCTTGGCATTGTGCTCGGGGTTATGCTCGTGCATCCTGATTTGCTGAATGCGTGGGGATATGGCGCCGCAGAACAAAGCGGAAAGATCCCGGTATGGAATTTACTCGGCCTAGAGGTGCAGAAAGTCGGCTATCAGGGCCAGGTGCTCCCCATTTTGCTTGCTTCTTATATGCTGGCGAAGATTGAGATGTTTTTAACAAAACGCACACCTGAGGGCATACAGCTTCTCGTTGTCGCGCCGATTACGCTTCTCGTAACAGGATTTGCCTCTTTTATTTTGATCGGTCCGGTTACATTTGCGATCGGGAATGTGCTGACTTCAGGACTTATCTCGGTGTTCGATTCTTTTGCCGCACTTGGCGGTTTGTTATATGGCGGCTTCTACTCAGCGCTCGTGATTACCGGTATGCATCACACGTTTCTTGCCGTTGACCTGCAGCTCATCGGATCAAAGCTCGGCGGCACCTTTTTATGGCCGATGCTGGCGCTTTCTAATATCGCCCAAGGTTCGGCCGCGCTGGCCATGATGTTTATCGTGAAGGATGAGAAACAAAAAGGCCTCTCCCTCACGTCAGGGATTTCTGCTTATCTTGGCATTACAGAGCCTGCCATCTTCGGGGTGAATCTGCGATACAGATTCCCATTTATCATCGCAATGGTCAGCTCTGGGCTGGCCGGAATGTATATTTCTTCTCAAGGTGTGCTGGCCAGCTCCGTCGGTGTCGGCGGTGTGCCGGGGATTTTCTCAATCATGAGCCAGTACTGGGGCGCGTTTGCTATCGGGATGGCCATTGTATTGATCGTACCGTTTGCCGGAACATACGCGTATGCAAGATTCAAACATAAATAACCAATGGGGAACGGGACGTGTTTATCGTTCCCTTTTCCCGTTTATCATTTAAAAATCGGTGGTGGAAACAGATGAAAACAGAACAAACGCCATGGTGGAAAAAAGCTGTGGTTTATCAAATTTATCCGAAAAGCTTTAACGATACGACAGGAAACGGAGTAGGTGATCTAAACGGCATCATCGAAAAGCTCGATTACTTAAAAACACTTCAGGTGGATGTGCTTTGGCTGACGCCGATTTATGATTCTCCGCAGCAGGATAATGGGTATGATATTCGTGATTATTACTCGATTTATCCTGAATATGGAACGATGGAGGATTTTGAAAGATTACTATCCGAAGCGCATAAAAGAGACTTGAAAGTCGTCATGGATCTTGTCGTCAATCATACGTCAACAGAGCACAAATGGTTTTGCGAGGCGATTTCTTCAATCGACAGCCCATACCGTGATTTTTATATATGGAAAAGCCCGCGGGAAAACGGTTCTCTTCCGACGAACTGGGAATCGAAATTCGGCGGCCCGGCATGGGAGTTTGATGAAGCATCGGGACAATACTATTTGCATCTGTTTGATGTGACGCAGGCTGATTTGAATTGGGAAAATGAAGAGGTCAGAAAGCATGTCTATGACATGATGCATTTTTGGTTTGAAAAGGGGATAGACGGCTTCAGGCTTGATGTCATTAACCTGATTTCTAAAGACCAGCGCTTTCCGGATGCGCAAGCCGGAGAAGACGGCCGTGCCTATTACACTGACGGGCCGCGGGTGCACGAATATCTGCATGAAATGAACGAAAAGGTGTTTTCACATTATGACAGCATGACGGTCGGTGAGATGTCTTCAACGACGGTAGACCATTGCATCCGATACACGAATCCTGCCAATAAGGAACTAGACATGACGTTCAGCTTCCATCATCTCAAGGTTGACTATCCAAACGGCGAAAAATGGGCCTTGGCGCCGTTTGACTTTTTAAAGCTGAAGGAGATCCTATCCGATTGGCAAACGGGGATGCACGCAGGAGGGGGATGGAACGCTCTGTTCTGGTGCAATCATGATCAGCCGCGCGTTGTATCAAGATATGGAGATGATGGCGCGTATAGGGTGAAATCGGCGAAAATGCTTGCTACGGCCATTCATATGATGCAGGGCACGCCTTATATTTATCAGGGCGAGGAGCTGGGGATGACGAATCCGAAGTTTACTGACATCAGCTCCTATCGGGATGTGGAATCGCTGAACATGTATCACGCCTTGAAGGACAAAGGAATGGCTGATCAAGAGATCACAGCGATTTTACAGGCGAAATCCCGTGACAATTCCAGAACCCCCGTTCAGTGGGATGCTACGGAGAATGGCGGTTTTACAACGGGCACACCATGGATACCGGTTGCCGGCAACTATCGGGAAATCAATGCTGAAGCGGCGCTGAGGGATCAAAATTCGGTGTTTTACCATTATCAAAAATTAATTCAGATTCGCAAAATGTATGACATCGTGACAGAGGGGACGTATGAGTTAATCGCAAAGGATGACCCGAGCATTTTTGCGTATCTCAGACACGGCCGCAATGAAAAGCTGCTCGTGATCAATAATTTTTACGGGACAGAGGCGGCCTTTACAGTGCCGGACTCTTTAGCGCCTGACGAATGGAAGGCAGAGGTGCTGTTGACGAACGATGAAGCAAGGGAAGAGCTGCAGAACATGACGCTCCGTCCGTATGAGTCCATTGTTTATCGTTTAACGAAACCGTGTTAAACTAAGCTGGGTGGTCCATAATGAAGGTGAATAAATTCATCACAATTTATAAAGACATCGCACAGCAAATCGAAGGCGGCCGATGGAAAGCGGAGGAGATTCTTCCGTCAGAACATGAGTTGACCGCACAGTATGATACATCAAGAGAAACGGTCCGAAAGGCGCTTCATATGCTCGCGCAAAACGGCTATATTCAGAAAATCAGAGGGAAAGGCTCCATCGTTCTCAACCGTGAAAAAATGCAGTTTCCCGTTTCGGGTCTTGTCAGCTTCAAGGAGCTCGCGCAAACGCTCGGCAAAGAAACGAAAACAACTGTACACAAATTCGGGCTGGAGCCTCCGTCAGAGCTGATCCAGAAGCAGCTCCGGGCCAATCCGGATGACGACATCTGGGAAGTTATCAGGTCTAGAAAGATTGACGGGGAACATGTGATTTTGGACAAGGATTACTTTTTCAGAAAGCATGTCCCTCACCTGACGAAAGAAATTTGTGAAAACTCCATATATGAATATATAGAAGGAGAACTCGGTCTTTCGATCAGTTACGCCCAAAAAGAAATTGTCGCCGAGCCGTGTACGGACGAGGACAGAGAGCTGCTCGATTTACGCGGCTATGACCATATGGTTGTGGTGAGAAACTACGTCTTTTTGGAGGATACCAGTTTGTTTCAATATACGGAAAGCAGACACCGCCTCGACAAATTCCGGTTTGTCGATTTTGCGCGGCGGGGAAAGTGAAAGAGGCGCCTGCCTGCGGCAGCGCGCTTTTTTGTTTGGTATCAAAATTGATACTATCCAACAAAAATGTGCGTACTTTTACTTTTTATCATAATGGCTACAATAGAGATGAGAGTAACCTAAAGGAGAGGTGTTTAACATGGCAGATCTAAAGAAACACATTTTGGATGCATACCATTTCAGACATGCGACAAAGGAATTTGATCCGAATAAAAAAGTGTCAGACAGCGATTTTGAATTTATTTTAGAAACAGGAAGACTGTCTCCAAGCTCACTCGGCCTTGAGCCTTGGAAATTTGTCGTCGTCCAAAATCCGGAATTCCGCGAGAAGCTTCGCGAATACACATGGGGCGCGCAAAAGCAGCTGCCGACCGCAAGCCATTTCGTCCTGATTCTCGCACGTACAGCGAAGGATATGAAATATAATGCGGACTACATCAAACGTCATTTAAAAGAAGTAAAACAAATGCCTCAAGACGTGTATGAAGGCTATCTAAGCAAAACAGAAGAATTCCAGAAAAACGATTTGCATTTGCTTGAAAGTGACAGAACATTGTTTGACTGGGCATCAAAACAAACCTATATTGCGCTTGGCAACATGATGACTGCCGCTGCGCAAATTGGTGTTGATTCCTGCCCGATCGAAGGTTTCCAGTATGATCACATTCACCGCATTCTTGAAGAAGAAGGGCTTCTGGAAAACGGAAGCTTTGATATTTCTGTGATGGTGGCATTCGGCTACCGAGTGAGAGACCCTCGTCCGAAAACAAGATCTGCTGTTGAAGATGTTGTGAAGTGGGTTTAAATAAAGAAAGCTGCTCGCATAGCGAGCAGCTCTTTTTTATGCCTGATTCGCTCTATTCTGTTTTCTCCTCTGATGTAAGTACAATGCCGTGCCGAGTGCACTAATCAGAAATCCGGCCAATAGGATCGAGTACATGGATGTGGCTGTGTCGGGAAGCAGGCCGCCAGCCGGGCCGTCTGTTCCTGACCCGCCCGAACCGTTAGTCGGTTGAGTGCCAGGAGGCGTATCATTTCCTCCGTTCCCGTCAGTCGGCTGTTTTCCGCCAGGTTTGTCGGAGCCGCCGCCATGATTGCCGTCATCCCCGCCTGTCGGTTGATCTGACGGGAATGCCGGCGGTTTGTTGTTCTCTCCGGAATTTAAGATCGTGTATTCGCTGAAGTGGTTTGTATATCCTGTCACCATATCATCGTCAACTGATCCGTGATCTGTCTTTGTGAAAGCTTTCTTTTTTCTGTCGACGTGATAAATGGCAGGATTATGGGCTTCTTCAATATCAAACATGCGAAGCGAAAGCTGAACGGGCTCCTTGAATGATTTTATCTCTTTTCCTTTTTGCTTTACTGTAAAGTCATATACATCTGCCAATGACACATCCAACTCTCCCGTCGACTTGATTCCGATTGCAGTGTCTGCGGTTTTAAGGTTCGCCATTGGCATCTTCATGCTGTACCAGTAGTTGAACACCGTCAATGAAGGATCTGACTCTCTTTCTTTCAAAAGTTGGACCTGATCTTTCTTCACTTTAAGATTGATAGGCTTCTCTTGTGATCCTTCATGTGTTCCATAATAGACAAACGGCGTGTTGGCATTTTTAGCGTAAATCGCAAATTTGTCTTCATCAAGTGTCCAGGTGCCATCCTTCTGCTTTGTCGGCAGGAATACTTCTTTGATCCGTCCTTCAATTTTAGGAGAGACCTTGTTTCCTTGTTTTTTCAGCTGTTCGGTGAAAATCTCATAATCAACGTAGCCAAGGTCTTCACCATGGGAGGCTTGTGTAAAGACAGAATATCCGTCTCCTCCGGCGCCGACAAAATTATTTGTTGCCACGCGGTAGGTATCATCCGTATTTATAGCAACTTTGTCTCCGTTAGGCGATTCAATTTTCACGTCTAACACACGGTGTCCAGGTTCGTTGTTTAATGTAAAGGTATATTCGATTCCGGCTACCTGAGGGAAAGCGCCGCCGTTTTCCACATTGCTTAGGCCTTGTTCAAGGGCTTCTTTAATTTGTTTTCCGGTTAAATCGGCCACGTAAAGCGTATTGCCGAACGGCATTACGTTGAGCACCTCGCCGAGTGTGATATCCCCTTTGTCAATGCCGGCTCTGATGCCGCCGCCATTTGTTATCGCTATTCTGGCGCCGGCTGCTTCTTTCGCTTTTGCCAGCATACCATCCGCGATGAAGTTTCCGAGATTCGTTTCTTTCGTACGCACATGCTCACGCTGGCCGTCAAGCGCCACATCCGTATAGCCGACTTTTTCATTTTTGACGTCTTCTAATTCACTCTTGAACTGATCGAGCTCTTGTTTTGCTTCTGCGTTTTCTTCTGTATGTTCATCAATTGGCAGCACGCTCAGATTTGATTTGTTGGTTTGCACAACGCCGTTTTTATCAAACGCGACATCAACGCGCCCCAAAAATTTGCCGTATTCTTTTGCCTGCGCCACGATCGTCGGTTCTTCGTTGTTTACGACCTCCATTTTGTCAACGAGGGTGTGAGTGTGTCCGCCGATGATCAAGTCAATGCCTTTTACTTTTTTGGCGAGCTCAAGGTCACGGTTATGACCAATGTGGGTTAAAGCAATAATTTTATTTACCTTTTCTTCTTCCTGAATCGCTTTGACGGTGTTTTGTGCTGTTTCAAAGGCATCATTGAATACGATGCTTTTGCCCGGACTTGAGGTGGTGGCCGTATCTTCCGTTGTCAGTCCGAATACGGCGACTTTCTCCCCGTCAACGTCTAACAAAATGTAAGGGTGGATGCCGGCCTCTTTCTTTTCACCTGCCGTAAAGGTTTGCGGCTTTTTGACAAATGATTTCAGTTTGGGCTCATTTGACACATCTACGTTTGCACTGACAATCGGAAATTCCGGCGCTTCAAAGTGATAGCGGTTCGCTGGATCAACGGTCGCGCTGTTTCCGCTTAGAAAATCAGAAAGCACTGTCGGGCCTTTGTCAAATTCATGGTTTCCGAAGGTCATGGCGTCATAGCCCATCATATTCATCATTTTCAAATCGGCCAAACCGTTCCATTTTGTGAAATACAGATCACCGGAAAACACATCTCCCGCATCAAGGAGAATGTTGTGGTTTGTTTCGCTGCGCACTTCGTTAATTTTCGTCATTCGTCTCGCTGCGTCATCGAGATGGGCGTGCGTGTCATTCGTGTGCATGACAGTCAGATCCCACAGTCCGTCTTTAGGTGGATCTGGATTTGAATCATCATCGAATTGCAGCTTATACACACCATAGCCTTCATTCGCAGACTTGCCTACATAAGCGACGTCGTCTGCTTTATCAGCAAATGGCTTGGCCAAAAGCGAGGATTCAAACGTCACATTCGCACCGGAAACAGGCGCGATTGACCAGTTGTTGTCTGCTTTTGGATTGACTGTTTTTTGTTCAATAATGTAATCCATCAGCACTTGCATGTTTTCAACCGCAGAGCCGTGGACAATTTTATCGCTCGTCAGATGAGGGAACCCGCCGCCTCCGGACGCACGATAATTATTGGTGACCACAAGAAATTCCTGGCTTGGGCTGATCGGCTTGCCTTCATAGGAAAGGTTGATGATCCGGGATGAATCCGCATGAACCACTTTTCCGTTCTCATTGTATTTAGCCGGTTTTGTCACATCGACTTGATATGTGACGCCGTCAATCACGTCAAAATTATAGGAGCGGAAATTCTCGTTCAGCAAGGCCTGATCGCCGCCTTTAGATGGATCAATTTGATTGAATTGGCCTGCTGACATCTCCAGCCAGTCCTTCACTTCGCTGCCTGTCAGTTTGACGATTTGAACAGTATTATCGTAAAGATACAAGTCACCGACATTTTTAATCGCAAGATCTCCGGCCGGAATGTTTGTGTAGTAATTGGCTCCGTTTCTGCCGCCTGCTTTAAACGGCGCTCCGGCTGATAAAATCGGCAGGTCCTTGTACTCGGTATCCTTCATTTCTTTTTCGGCGTACCATTTTTGCGCATCAGTAACGATTTGAATGGAAGGATCATCTTTGACCTGGGCAAAGAAGCTGTTAATTTCTGCTTCGGTTTTGCCGACTGGCTTTCGAACATACTCCAGTGTGTTTTGGTGTGTTTGCTGAATGGTGTTTGTAACGGTTTCGTTTCTGGATGTGACGGTGCCGGCAATAGATTCAATACTGCCTTTGGAATCTGCAACCTTCCATGAGCCGTCCGCCTTTTCAAGTTTGAGGTCAATCACGCCTAAGTATTTGCCCCAGCTGCTTGGCATGACGACAGGAATGCCGTTAATCGTTCCTTTTTCCACATCGAATTGAGCAGCACCTGCATACTCCGCGGAAGGAAAGAGCCCGTGCTGATGGCCCGAGATAATCGCATCAATGCCTTTCGTTTTAGTGGCAAGGTCAAACACGGCGTTTTCTGCGCCTGATGATTGCGCCTGCTTTTCAATGCCGGTGTGGGCGAGAGCAATAATGACATCTGCGCCTTCCGCCTTCATTTTCGGGATTGTTTCATTGGCGGATTCTACGATATCCTGCACCTGAACCTGCCCCTCAAGATTCTTTTTGTCCCATGTCATGATTTGCGGGGGGACAAAGCCTATGTAGCCGACTTTTATTTTCTGCTCCTTGCCGTTTTCATCAGTGACCGTTTTCTCTTTTATCACATACGGCGTATAACGGTTTTCGCCGCTAGTTGTTTTGACGTTGGCATTGACAATCGGGAAATCGGCTCCTTTGATTGTGCCGTCGAGAAAGTCGAGTCCGTAGTTGAATTCGTGATTGCCAAGCGTCCCGGCGTCGTATTTCAGCGCATTCATGACGCTGATAATCGGATGGGTTTTCGCGCCGGAGATAATGTCGTCTTTTTGATATTTCACCGCGTATTCACCCAGCGGGTTCCCTTGAATCAAGTCGCCGTTATCCACAAGCAGGGTGTTAGGGTTTTGCTCGCGGTGCTTTTGGATCAGCTGCGCCGTTCTTGCCAGCCCGAAATCCGTCGTTTCTTTGTCGCTGTAGTAATCATAATCCATCATATTGGCATGAATATCAGTCGTGGCCAAAATACTCAGATGCACCTGAGGAGCCGCGCTTTCTTCTGCATGAATGGGTGGTGTTGGGAGGATTAGGCTAAGTATCATAATTGGGGGCAAAAGAATACGGAGAATGTTTCCGACGTGTGTTCGTCTTTTCTGTATTCTCACCAGTTCTCCACCTTTCAACGAAATTTGTGTTACAGCTCCTATTGTAAGAATATTTTGTAACTATTTGTAGGTGTTTCTTTATGATTATTGTAAAAGGGAGAAAAATGAGTACTATGTAGCAGCTTCAAACGACAAATGCTGGGTATTTATGCTTATCGCTTGTCCATATTCGCAAAATGTTTATTTTATTGTGGCTGGGGTAGAGTGTTTTATGTAGACATCTAAAGCGGGAGGTTATGAACCATGGGGAAAAAAATTGCAGTTGTTTTGACAGATTACTTTGAGGACAGCGAGTACACTGAGCCTACGAAAGCTTTTAAAGAAGCGGGACATGAACTGACTGTCATCGAAACTGAAAAAGGAAAAACAGTAAAAGGCAAGCAGGGGAAAGCGGAAGTGACAGTTGACGCTTCCATTGACGACGTAAACCCTTCAGACTTTGATGCGCTTTTGATTCCTGGAGGATTTTCGCCAGACCAGCTTCGCGCTGACGATCGTTTCGTCCAATTTACAAAAGCGTTTATGACTGACAAAAAACCGGTATTCGCCATTTGCCACGGCCCGCAGCTTTTAATCAATGCGAAAGCGCTCGACGGCCGAAAAGCAACAGGCTATACGTCCATTCGTGTTGACATGGAAAACGCCGGTGCCGACGTTGTGGACAAGGAAGTGGTTGTTTGCCAAGATCAATTGGTCACTAGCCGCACACCGGATGATATCCCGGCATTTAACCGCGAATCTTTGGCATTGCTTGAGAAATAAGAAAAAACGGACGCTCACGGGCGTCCGTTTTTTTGTTGCTTAGGCTTGAGCGCCTGTCAGCTTCTTGTACCTGTAATACAAGAAAGCCGCTGCAGCCGTTCCGATGACCGCAATGCCGAAGTCGAATATGAAAATATGGGCGATGCCTCCAGCTTTTGCGATAAGGCCTGTTGCAATCGGAAGCAGAATCGATGCAAGGCTTGAAGCGGTCGCTACAATTCCGGTAACGGTTCCTTTTCGCTTCCAGAACAGCTCTGTCATTAACGTAATGGTCATTTGAAACACACCTGCAGTAGAAAAGCCTAAGAAAAAGGCAGTGATGTCCAGCACAACTGGGGTATGAACCGTCAGCATAACTGCGAGCGTACATAAAGTAATAATAGGATATAAGAGCGTTATGAAGACAGGTTTGACCCATCTGTTCAGCAAAACGGCTAATAATAAAACAGATGCCAGAGACCCTATACTATAATAGCTCAGCAATTGTACGGATGCTGATTCAGCTAACCCGGCTGCCTTTTGCGCGTAGCTCGGGAGCCAGATTTGAGAAACCGTAAATAAAGCCGTGGATGTAAAACCGATGATAATCAGTGCGGTGCCTTCTTTCTGAAAAACAGGTTCAGACAAGAAAACGGAAGATTCCTGTTGGCCGCTATCAGTTGGTTTCTTATGTTTTTTAGGAAACGAAAGCGTTGATAAATAAATAATATTCAGGAGATAGACCGCTGCCGGCAGATAAAAAGCAAATCCGTAAAACATGCTGTGGTCTGCTAAAAATGTGATCAAAAGCGGCAAAAGGGCTGCCCCGACAGACATAAAGGCTTTGACCAAGACATTCGCCGAACCGGAAGCAGCCGGGAAGAGTTCGGTCAGGGCGGGATATGTTCCTGCGTCCATCGCTGAATTTGCAACTCCCGCTAATAAGGCGAACACAAACGCCAGCTCATAGCTCGGTGATAAAGGAATACCGACTAAAAAGACGGCCATAATTCCCGCAGAAGCGACAACAAGCGGCTTTCTGCCGATTCTATCAGATAAAACCCCGGAAATGCCGTATGTCAGCAGTTTGCCAAACCCGATAGCGGCAATGACATAACTGATGCCGGTCGGATCGGTATTCCATTGTTTTGTTAAAGAGGGCATATTGGATGCGAGAATGATATTGACCATCCCCAGAAAGAAGTAGTTGATATACATTCCGGATGCTGTTTTGATATGTGACGTTTTCATGCTTGTACTCCTTCACAACTTATTCGAACACTGTCATGAGTATCATGTTTGGCAGCCTGTTTCTTCGAATGCAAAAATTAAGCAGATATAAATGGCGCCTGTTAAGGAAAATTGGTTTTGAGGCAATGATAAAAAAGACTCGCCGAGTTTCCGGCCAGTCTCCATTATTTGCGAAGCGAGGCTAGTTCCTGAGCAATTGCCTGCATTTCACTTGGGCTGAATGATTCTTTTTTCATCACCATGCGGTGAAGGTACGTGAGGTCTTCGATCTTCTCATCACTGAAAGCCTCCGCTTTGATCACGCCGACGTTCAGCATGTTCAGCTTTTGGGAAATCTCTTCAATCATTTGAGTTAATGTTTCTGTATTTGGGCTGGACAAATGATTCCATCCTTTCTTTGCGCAATATAGGTATGTTTTATTCTAACAGAATTCCTTCAGAAAAAAACCCTATTCTAAAAGCAGGCTGTTTATTCCAAAAAAGTGAAGACATCAGTTGAAAAGGAAATGAACATCCTACTAAGATATTCATGAAGGTTTCTTTTTAGAGAAATAGGGGCAAAGAATAGGGAGGTTGCACAACATGATAAGCGTGTTATTTGTTTGTTTAGGAAACATTTGCCGGTCTCCGATGGCGGAAGCGATTTTTCGGGACTTGGCAGCCAAAAAAGGATTAGCGGGGAAAATCAAGACGGACTCAGCCGGTATTGGCGGCTGGCACATCGGCAACCCCCCGCATGAGGGAACGCAGGAGATATTGCGAAGAGAAGGAATCAGCTTTGATGGCATGCTGGCGCGTCAAGTCAGCGAACAGGATCTGGCCGATTTTGATTACATCATTGCAATGGATGCAGAAAATATCGGAAGTCTCAGAAGCATGGCGGGATTTAAAAACACCCCGCATATCAAAAGGCTTTTGGACTATGTTGAAGATTCAGATCTAGCCGATGTTCCCGATCCTTACTACACGGGGAATTTTGAAGAGGTTTGCCAATTAATCAAATCGGGCTGTGAGCATCTGCTTGCGTCGATTCAAAAAGAAAAACAATTGTGAGTGAAAGGAGAATTTGCATGAACAACGAACGTTTAATGCTGAAAGGGATATTTCTCGGAGCTGCGGCAGGCGCGGCGTTATCACTGCTCCATAAGCCGACAAGACAGGCGTGCGGCATGAGATGGCTGACATGCAAGCATAAACTTTCACTGTATAAAAGCAATCCGGAGCTGTTAAAAAACACTGTCATCACAAAAGTGGATGAGGCCAAAAAGCTCGCCCAAACGCTTTCAAAGGAAGTCGACTTTGTGAATCAGCAGGTGAAAGAGCTGAAGAAAACAACACCGCAAGTGATGGAACTTGTGCAAGAAACGAAAGAGCATTTTTCAAAAAAATGATCAAACATGCGAGGTGAGGCGACATGAGTTTTTTAAAAGAGCTTTTCAGCAGATACACCCTTCACGAAGGACAAAGCAAATCAGCGGAGCTGGCGTATTTTTTTCTATTGTCACTGTTTCCGTTTTTGATTTTTATGCTGACGCTCACCGCGTATCTTCCGCTTTCTACCGATGATGTTTTAGGAGTCATAGAACAATATGCTCCCGCCAGTGCGATGTCTCTCGTTGAATCCATTACCCATCAAACCTTAAATAATCGAAATGGCGGTTTGCTGTCCTTCGGGATTATCGCCGCATTATGGTCTGCGTCTAATGGAATGAACGCGATCGTCCGGTCGTTAAACCACGCGTATGATGTGGAAGAAAACCGCTCTTTTATCATTGTTCGTCTAACCTCGATTTTTTTGACGATTGCCATGGTATTTACGATTTTAGTGGCTTTGCTTCTGCCGGTATTTGGCCGGGAGATTGGAAGGCTCGCTTCTGACTTTGTCGGGGCGTCGGATCTGTTTTTATCCGTCTGGGCCGCCATTCGCTGGGGTGTCAGCCCTCTTGTGCTTTTGATTGTTTTTTCCGCGCTGTATGTGATTGCACCGAACAAAAAGCTGTCTCTCCGGTTTGTCATGCCGGGTGCGGTCTTTGCGACCCTCGGCTGGATCATTGTCAGCACATTGTTTTCGTTTTACGTCAGCACGTTTGCGAACTATAGCGCCACTTACGGGAGCATCGGGGGAATCATCGTTCTGATGATTTGGTTTTACTTGAGCGGTATCTTAATTATCCTAGGCGGAGAAATCAACGCTCTTTTACATAAACGTAAAAAGCTTCCTGATGAAAATCCCTACCATTAGCGCATCCTATAAACGAACTTCGGTTCAAAAAGAAGTCGGGGGGATATCGTGATGACCAAGCATACGAAAAAAGGCGGAAGCCATAACAAACAAAATTCAAAAAGCAAATCGAGCCATAAAACAAGCGGAAGCGCCAACGGACAAAACGGCTACCATTAGCATCAAAGCCTCCTGACATCATGTCGGGAGGCTTTTTGATTAGGAAGATGAAGAATAGATTTCAGCCGGTGACCAGCTTTTCGGTTTGCCCAGCACAAGGGCCAGCCATACAGCGCTAAGCGTAAGAGTAATGAAGTAGAACAAGTTTGCGCTTTCAAATGTCTGCATATACCAGCCGCCGGCAATTGGGCCGAGAATGCTGCCAAGACTGAATGTAATGCCGCAAAGCAGGTTTCCCGCCGGCAGGAGATGAGGCGGGAGAAGATCTGTCATATAGCTGATGCCAAGTGTAAAGGTTGATCCGACTGCCATTCCTGCAATAAAAAAGCAGCCGCCGATCACGTAAGGCAAAGGGAATACACCGGCGATGAAAAAGCAAAGAGCCCCAGTCAGTAAAATCACCAGCAGCACATTCCGCCTGCCGTATTTATCGCTGAGGATGCCGAGCGGAAACTGAAAGATAATGCTTCCAATTGCAAATGCGGGAAGGATGATCGCTACTGCGTCTACTGATATCCCCAAACGGAGCGCGTAAACGGGAAAGCTTCCGTTCAGCGCCGTCTCCAGAAACCCGTAGCCAAATGTAGGCATAAAGGCAACCCATCCAAACAGCATGGCCTGATAAAACCGCCTGAAACTATTGTCAGTTTTGGTTTCATGAGGACTGGTTTGCGGGTATGCATTTTGTAGAAAGAAAACAAAAAGCCACGCAAACAGACTGATGCAGCCGGACACGATAAAAGGAAGCGACGGGCTCAGCTTGACAAGCGGCACCATGAACGGACCCGCGGCAAATCCAAGGCCAAAGGAAAGCCCGTAAATAGACAGGTTTTTTCCGCGATTTTGTTTTGATGACATGGAGGTTACCCACGTTTGCGTAGAAAAGTGAAGCATATGGTCGCCGATTCCAATAAACAGGCGAAGCAGGAACCAGACCCAAACTGACTGAAGCCAAATAAATCCGAATAAGCTTAAAATGACAATGCTCCCGCCCATGACGATCAGCGGCTTGAATCCGAGTTTTCTGAGCGGCGCTTCCATAAACGGCGAAGCCAAAAGAACGCCGATATACAGTCCGGTCGCATGCAGGCCGTTGACAGCAGCGGATTCTCCATTTGTTTCAAAAATGATGGAAATGACAGGCAGCAGCATGCCTTGTGAAAACCCGGAAATGGAAACGAGCAAGACAAGGATAAAGAAATGAAATCGTGACATCGTGTCGTTCTCCTTATGTGGAATCTATGTTGATCGTACAACGTTTTCCAAAAGCAGGCAACCTGAAAAAAGCCTATATCACGCTAAACATTTGCCCTCGTGTAATCATGAAGGTTTTTGAGAAGAATAAAAATAAAACAAGTCATAAAAAAGGAGCCATTTCACCATGAATCGTATCTTTTTTATTTTAGTGGCGGCCGGTGTTCCGCTTTCTGTGATTGGCAGTTTGATGCATTGGCCTTCCGCGGTTCTTTTTGCCGTTTACTGCGTGACAATTATCGCGCTTGCAAGCTATATGGGAAGGGCGACAGAATCACTGTCCATTATTGCAGGACCCCGCATAGGCGGTTTGTTGAACGCCACCTTCGGGAATGCGGTTGAACTGATTATTTCCCTTTTTGCATTAAAGGAAGGCCTGACAGGAATCGTACTTGCCTCTTTAACCGGTTCAGTGCTGGGAAACCTGCTGCTGGTCGCGGGCCTATCGTTTTTTGTCGGCGGTTTAAAGTATAAGCGCCAAGAGTTTAATATTCATGATGCGCGCCATAATTCAGGGCTTTTGATTTTTGCCGTCATTGTCGCCTTCGTGATTCCCGAAGTATTTTCTATTGGAATGGGAGACGCGAGCAAGCTCAATTTAAGCATTGGCATCAGCATTATCATGATTCTGTTATATGTCGCGGCGCTGTATTTTAAACTCGTCACGCACCGCGGAGTTTATCAGCCAAACAATGCCGCCCAGCATGAAGAGGAGGAACAGCCGGAATGGTCAGGGAAGGTTGCGACGATTGTGTTGTTTGCGGCAACGATTGTCGTGGCATACATATCCGAAAACCTTGTCCACACATTCCACTCGGTGGCTGAGCAGTTCGGCTGGAGCGAGCTGTTTATCGGGGTCATCATCGTGGCGATTGTAGGAAATGCGGCGGAGCACGCGTCAGCGATTATTATGGCCTTCAAAAATAAAATGGACGTAGCGGTTGAAATCGCAGTCGGTTCTACGCTGCAGATCGCTATGTTTGTCGCACCGGTGCTCGTCATCTGTTCTATCTTTTTTCCGACAAGCATGCCGCTTGTCTTTACATTGCCGGAGCTCGTCGCGATGGTATCAGCGGTTCTCTTGATGATCGCTATTTCGAACGACGGGGATTCCAACTGGTTTGAAGGGGCGACACTGCTTGCCGCATATGTCATTATGGCGATCGGCTTTTTCCTTCTTTAACCTGAAAAAATGTTGGATAACAACAAAGCGGGATGAAAAGACTAAGGGAAAATGCCATAGAAAGAGTGATATGATGAAAAAGCTATTTCATTCCACACTTATTGTGTTGTTATTCTTTAGTTTTTTCGGCGTTCAGCCTATCCACGCGAAAAAGCAGTTTAAGGTTCCTAATTCTGTCGCAAGCATTTCAAAGGAAAACACGTATCCGAATGCTTCACAGGATCAGCCAATGCTTCAGCCGAGCAAGCTGGCAAAGGAATTGCTCGATCATTCTGAGGTGGAGATTGAAAACCCGCATCTCATCAAAATGCTGAATGAATCCAACATATCCGGCACACCGCTTGCAGTAGGGTACCGTGCGACAATATTTCTCGGGAAATGGGCGCTCGGCTATGAATCAAATGAAACAGTCGCAAACTGGGAATATAAAAAAATCAATACAAACCGTGCGGATAACCGCGGCGGGAAAGAAACGGCTGAAATGCATTATGCCCAGGAACAGCAGTACAAAGTGAAGGGCGGCCTGACAGCTAAAGTTCCGAATGCTGAAGATGTCAAAAGCATGATGATGCAAAAAGCGATGAAGAAAACGAACCTTCCGCTAGCATTTGAGACGGTCATCGGGGCTGGCACAAAACGGGATCAGATTTATAAAGTCGCTCCTAAAAAAATCGGTTATCTACATGCATATGCACCGGCTGTGAATGAAAAAGGAAAAGTGACTTATGGAGAAGTGTACTTAGTGCTGAAAGGAA
Source organism: Bacillus sp. ATD (assembly GCF_050585765.1). Lineage (NCBI taxonomy): Bacteria > Bacillati > Bacillota > Bacilli > Caryophanales > Bacillaceae > Bacillus > Bacillus sp. ATD. Next base: position 38,647 of record NZ_JBOBQH010000011.1, read on the forward strand.
ATAAACGAAAACTCGTCGTGAAAAATGTCACGTCACAGGGAATCGGCGCATGGATTCCGGTTCAAGATCATGTCACGTTTGGCTTTCAGCTTTCCTCACTGATCAGATAAATAAAAAACTGATTCCGACTCGGAATCAGTTTTTTTGTTTATTGGGTTCTCTCAATTCGGACCGCTTCCTCAAGCATTTGCACATTGTTTTGGTACAGCTGGCGAACGAGTATTCGTCTTGCTGCAAGGCTGGCGCTGAAATAATCATCATCCTTCACCATGCCTTTCACCGTAAATTCGACGCCGCGATTGATTTTATTCAAAGCGGTGATGCCGTGGACTTGAAACGGTTCTGCCGGATTGCCGAATTCATCTCGCTTCAATGAATCACGAAGCTCTTCATTCAGCATGTCACATGCCTCTTCCAACACGCTGTACACGCGGTCTGGATCTTCTTTAAAGCTGATGAGAAAGGATTCGATAATCCGCATAAAATGGATATTATAGTTCTCTATCTGCCTGACCTCGCCGTTGCTGATGGTGAGCAGTTTGCCGCTCCATTCCCGGATTTGCAGCGAGCGAAGGCCGATCTCCTCCACTGTCCCGTTAAACAAGTTGTTGACGGTGACATAATCGCCTTTGTGCAGCTGGCGTTCATATATTAAGAAGACGCCGGCCAGCACATCTTTGATCAGAGATTGGGCGCCAAAACCGATCACGATACCTGCTACGCCTGCTCCGGCTAATATCTTGCCGAAATCATGCACAAATAAAGAAATAACGTAAAAGATAAAACCAATCGTCGCCGTATATTGGGTGACAGAACGGACAAGGCTTTCAATCGTTTTTTCCTTTTTTTCTTCAATAAAGTCCGTCCGTTTAAAAAACAGCTGTACCAGCCGGTTGATGATAAAGACACCAATCCAAAGGATAACGGCAACGAGGAGAATATCGACGATTTTATTCTGGAAAATCTCCGTAAGTGTTTCTTCCATCCGCATCTAACTCCTGGCTTGACGTTTTGTGAAATCTGTATCCTGATAATAAGTGTTTTTGACAAGAACATTCGGTCCGAGGCACCGGACATTCGGGCAGTGGCAACTCAGTTCTTGTGCAAGCTTGGTCTCTCTCCATTTTTCATAGGCGGAAGGGAGGCTGTCCGTCTGAATATTGCCAAGCGGCGGAGTATCGCCGAAATCGGTCACGATAATGTTTCCGTCAAAAATGTTTACATTCAGGCGAGAACGGCCGTCAGGGTCATTTCGCACGGTAACGTTTTTTGCCGAGCGAAGCCGGCGAAGCAGCTTTTGGTCGTCTTCGTCCGGACTGCAGGCATAAAACGGCAGCGTTCCGAACAGCATCCACGTATTTTCATCACGAATATCCAGCAAGCGGTGAATGGCCTGTCTCATCTCTTTCAGGCTGAGGGATTCAAGAGCGCTTGCGAAATCGCTTGGATACATTGGGTGGACCTCATGACGCTGACATTTCATATCTTCTGTGATTTGGCGGTGAATATGCTCAATATGCGGAAGAGTTCGTTTGTTCAGCATCGTTTCCGCAGATACCATTACTCCGGCATCCACGAGCGTGCGGCTGTTTTCGATCATTTTTTCAAAATAGCGCGCGCGCTGTTCGAAGGTCGGTTTTCTGTCCATCATGGCAAAGCCGATTTCAGCAAAATCTTCAACTGTACCCCAGTTATGAGAAATATGTAGCACATCGAGATACGGAATGATCCATTCGTACCGCTCGATGTCGAGGGTCAGGTTTGAATTAATTTGCGTCCGCACACCCCGTTCATGGGCGTATTTCAATAAAGGAACGACATATTCCTTTACTGATTTCAACGATAGCATCGGCTCTCCGCCTGTAATGCTGATGGAGCGCAGGCGAGGGATTTCCTCCAGCCGTTTTAACAGAAGATCTATTGGCAGAGCATTCGGGTCTTTAGGCTGCAATGTATAGCCTACAGCACAATGCTCGCATCTCATATTGCAAAGTGTCGTCGTTGTGAATTCAACGTTTGTCAGCTGCATGTCTCCGTATTGGTCAACATCCATATAGGCTTCCCAAGGGTCAAACTCAGGCGTAATCGGACGCAGCTTCGTGTTTTGTGTCATGACTATCTAACTCCTTTATAAATGGGCATACTAACGCTGCCAACAGTTAATTTTAGACCTGATTTGCCAAGATCGCAAGTAGCGCGGCAATTGAAAAACCGCAAAAAATAAGCTACCATAATAAAAAATGAATGGAGGAACAGCATGGGGAACGCCGTAAACAATAAAGATCAGCAGATTGATTATTTAAAGAACAGACTTGACATGTTTATGAACGTCATCGATTCATTAGACCCTGAAGCAACCGACGTTGAAGATATAGACAGGCTCATCAGCATGCTTGATGACCTGGAAGCCAAATACGAACGTTTTAAAAAAGATTGGGAATAAAACCGCGCGCCGCGCGGTTTTTTCTATTGGCATAAAGCAACAGTATAAAACAAAGCCCCTATCTGTAAAATAAGAAAAAATGCAGAAGGAGCGCTGGCCATGAAGTGGATGTGTTCAATATGCTGCGCCGCCGTATTGCTTGCCGGAGGTGCAGCACAGGCGGAAGCGGTGCCGAATGAGCCGATTAATTGGGGCTTTAAACGAAGTGTCAATCATCAGCCGCCAGATGCCGGGAAGCAGCTGAACCGCTTAATTGAAAAATATGATGCGTTTTATTTAGGGAATACAAAGGAAAAAACGATTTACTTAACGTTTGATAACGGGTATGAAAATGGCTATACGCCAAAAGTGCTTGATGTCTTAAAAAAACATCGCGTAACAGGAACGTTTTTTGTCACCGGGCATTTCGTAAAGGACCAGCCTCAGCTGATTAAACGAATGTCAGATGAGGGCCATATTATCGGCAACCATTCCTTTCACCATCCGGATTTAACGACAAAAACAGCTGATCAGATTCAGGATGAGCTTGATTCAGTCAACGAAGAGGTTTATAAAATTACGGGAAAGCAGGACAACCTGTACTTGCGCCCGCCGCGCGGCGTGTTTAGTGAGTACGTACTGAAAGAAACGAAACGCCTCGGCTATCAAACCGTTTTCTGGTCGGTCGCTTTTGTTGATTGGAAAATCAATAACCAGAAGGGGAAGAAATATGCTTACGATCATATGATCAAGCAGGCGCACCCGGGAGCTATTTACTTGCTTCACACTGTATCAAGGGACAATGCTGAAGCACTGGATGATGCGATCACAGACCTGAAAAAACAAGGCTACACTTTTAAAAGCATTGATGATCTGATGTTTGAGAAAGAAATGAAGATGCCGTCCTTGTAATGAGAAAAGCCTCTCCTGAAACGGAGAGGCTTTTCTTTATTTTATACATTTAATCAGTGCGGCCCAATCCAGATCTCCGAAGCCTTGTTCAATCCCGCTTTCAAAATGGCTCTTGGCCAGCTCGGCAAGAGGAAGATTTGCAGAAACCTGTTTTGCGGCGGCGAGTGCCAGATTGGTATCCTTCAGCCCTAATGACATTTTGAAACCGGCCGGCTCAAATTTCTGCTCGGCCATGATGGTTCCGTAATTTTGGTAGACAGGGGAGCCGAAAAGCGCGCTGGCAATTTCTAAAAATTGTTTTTGTTCTAAGCCGTACTTCTCCATCATTAAGAAAGATTCAGATAACGCCTCCAGCATAGACACGAGTAAGAAATTGATGCTGATTTTCGCTGCATTTGCTATCTTGCTTTCTTCGCCGACGTCAAATACCTGCTGGCTGAGGCTATTGAGCAGAGGCTTGGCGGTTTGCTTCGCTTCCGCCGGTCCTGCTGTTATGATGCGAAGCGCGGCTTTGGCTGCGGCATCCGGTCTGCCAAGGACGGGAGCGGCGAGAAAGGATTGTCCTTTCTCTGCATGAGCCGCTGCGAGCTTCTCTGAGAATTCAACACTGATCGTGCTCATCGAGATGTGAATGCCATCCTCTGCTAATCCTTCAAGCAGCCCGTCTTCTCCAAATGTCACGGCGCTGACAGAATCATCATCTGCAAGCATTGTCATGACAATATCAGCGGACTTTGCCGCCAGCCGCGGCGTATCAGCTGCCTGTGCGCCTGCTGTGACAAGTTCTTCCGTCTTTTGTTTCGTCCGGTTATATACAGTCAATTCGTAGCCTGCTTGAAGAACATTTCGGGCAATGGGCTGTCCCATATTGCCGAGTCCGATGACAGCAATTTTCAATCTGATCACTCCCTGAATATTTTTTCCATTATAAACAATATAAACAGAATATGCATAGCAATCGGCTTACAACAAAAAAGAACAGCTTCCCGCTGCCCTCATTTAAAAATATTGAACCATCCTTTATGTACAAACCAAATCAGCATCCCGATCACAAGCGCGGCCATCAGGCCAAGTACAGCAAAATATCCGTATTTCCAATGCAGCTCCGGCATGAAGTCGAAGTTCATACCGTATACACCGGCAATAAAGGTGAGCGGGATGAAAATGGTCGACACGATCGTCAGTGTCATCATAATCGCATTCATCCGGTTTGAGTTTAGCGTCACGTAGCTGTCACGCAAATCGGACGTCATGTCCCGGTTGGATTCCACAATTTCAGACAACTTTAACAAATGATCGTATATGTCACTGAAGTAGGCTTTCGTTTCCCGCTGCTCTTTCACATGGTCAAGGCTTAAAATCCGATAGAGCAAATCACGCATCGGGATAATCGTCCGTCTCAAATGCAATAGGTCTGTTCTGAGTTCAAACACCTCGTTCATCAGCGTTCCATACGTTTTGTGGGGGCGGCTTTCTTCAATTTCATTCAGCCGGTCCTCAATTTTATACACGAGGGGAAAATATTCATCGACAAGCTGATCCATGATCATATAAGAAATATGCCCAGGCCCTTTTTTCAATATGTCCGGTGAAGCATACAAACGCTCCCGGACTTTGGCGATACCGGGCGTTTCGTGTAAATGAAAGGTAACGATAAATTGTTCGCCCTGAAAAATATCGACTTCCTCCGTCTCTAGTGTTTCCTTATTCAGCGCATGAATCACGTAAAAACGATAGCCGTCATAATGGTCAAGCTTCGGCCGCTGCATGTGCTGGAAGCAATCCTCAATGGCAAGCGGATGAAAATGAAAAAAATCTCTCAATAACGCCGTTTCCGTATCTTCCGGGCCGTAAAAATCAACCCAGTACCATGCAATATCAGGCTGTTCCACTCGTTCAATCGGTATATTTTTCAGCAGCTGATGCTCTGTTGTGATTGCGGTAATGTTGATCATAAACAACCCTCCACCTGCCATTATATCATGCGGTCTTTATGAGAAAAGTATACGCTACTCTCTGCCTGTTTCCAGCGGCATGTTATACTGAACAAAAACGGAAAAAGGGTGGATCACATGTGGAAGGAAAAAGTATCTGTCACGCCGCCGTATCATTTTGACCGCGTATTGGACAGGCTGTCTTTAGACCCCCTCAATGCTGTCGATCGAGAGGCGAGAGAAGTCCGCGTGCCGATCAGAAATCATGCGGGAGACGTATGTATTGTAAAAGTACAGGCGTTAGGCTATGCTGACGAGCCTGAGTTTCACGTTAGCGGGGAAACGGATCAGGATGAGATGATGAAGGAAATCAAGCGGATTTTTCAATGGGAACATCATTTGCAGCACGTTCTGGATCATTTTTCAAAAACGAGTCTGTCCGCCATTTTTGAAGAGCATGCCGGGACACCGCTTGTTCTGGACTACAGTGTGTACAACTGCATGATGAAATGCATCATCCACCAGCAGCTTAATCTGTCCTTCGCTTACACGCTAACAGAACGGTTTGTTCATGCATTTGGCGAGCAGAAGGATGGCGTGTGGTGCTATCCAAAGCCGGAAACGATTGCAAAACTCGATTATCAGGATCTGCGTGATCTGCAATTCAGCATGAGAAAAGCGGAATACACCATTGATACATCAAGGATGATCGCAGAAGGCGCACTCAGCTTGTCAGAACTGACGCATATGGCGGATGAAGACATTATGAAAAAACTGATCAAAATCAGGGGCATCGGCCCGTGGACCGTGCAAAACGTCCTCATGTTCGGACTTGGCCGTCCCAATTTATTCCCGCTTGCCGATATCGGCCTCCAGAATGCCATCAAACGCCATTTTCAGCTGGACGATAAGCCGGCAAAGGATGTCATGCTGGCGATGAGCAAGGAGTGGGAGCCTTATTTAAGCTATGCGTCTTTATATTTGTGGAGGAGTATTGAATAATTCATCTGACAATGAAGGAAAACCTGCAAACGTGTTATACTAGTTAGATGTGAAAAAACATTTCACTTTCTGCCATCCGCAGAAAGCTTCATATAGAAACGGAGAGAAAAACGTGAACCAACAAAAGAAACAGGCGCCCGTCGAACTGAAGGTCGGACAAACCTTTCCGCTGACGATTAAGCGTCTCGGCATTAACGGAGAAGGTGTCGGCTATTTTAAGAAAAAAGTCGTCTTCGTGCCCGGCGCGCTTCCTGGTGAAGAGGTTGTGGTGCAGGCCACAAAGGTCCAGCCTAAGTTTTCGGAGGGCCGCATTAAGAAAATCCGCAAAGCGTCTGAGCACCGGGTGGCACCGCCTTGCCCCGTGTACGAACAATGCGGCGGCTGTCAGCTCCAGCACCTTGCATACAGCCAGCAGCTTCGGGAAAAACGCGACATCGTCATTCAGTCTCTTGAACGCCATACGAAGTTTAAAGTAGAGAACATGGAAATTAAAGAAACGATTGGCATGGACAATCCGTGGAATTACCGCAACAAAAGCCAATTCCAGATCGGGCGCTCGCAAAGCGGCAGCATCATCGCCGGCTTATACGGCCTTGATTCTCATGACATCGTTCCGATTAAAGACTGTATCGTTCAGCATCCGGCAACCAACAAAACAACAGGCATTGTCCGCCGCATTTTAGAGGACTTCAATGTGTCTGTTTATAATGAAAGAAAACGAAAAGGTGACGTTCGCACGATCGTGACGAGAGTCGGCTTTGAAACAGGCGAAGTGCAGGTCGTACTTGTAACCGCAAAAGAAACGCTTCCGCACAAGGAAGAAATCGTCAAAGCCATTCAAAAGCGATTGCCAGAGGTCAAATCCATTATTCAGAATGTAAACGGGGAGAAAACCTCAGTGATTTTCGGTGAGAAAACGAAACCGCTCGCCGGAAAAACAGTGATCCAAGAAGTGCTCGGCGATGTATCCTTTGAATTGAGCGCCCGCGCTTTCTTCCAGCTCAATCCCGAACAGACCGTCAAGCTGTATGACGAAGTGAAAAAAGCGGCGCAGCTGACCGGAAAAGAAAAAGTCGTAGATGCGTATTGCGGCGTCGGCACTATCGGCATGTGGGTGGCGGACGGAGCGAAGGAAGTCCGCGGCATGGACGTCATCAAGGAATCAATTGACGATGCCAAGAAAAACGCCAAAAAACACGGCATGGCAAATGCCACATACGTAACAGGAACAGCCGAGCACTGGCTCCCGAAATGGACGAAAGAAGGCTTCCGCCCGGACGTCGTCATCGTAGACCCGCCAAGAACCGGCTGTGACAGAACGTTCCTGGACACGATCAAAAAAGTCAAACCGAAACGCTTCGTCTACGTTTCCTGCAATCCATCCACGCTTGCGAAGGATTTGCAGACGCTCTCGAAGGACTATCGCGTGGACTATATTCAGCCTGTCGATATGTTTCCGCAGACGGCTCATGTTGAAGCAGTGGCGAGGCTTGTATTAAAATCGTCTCATTAAGTCCTAATCAGATCTGGATTTCGGTAGAATGAACATTGCCGACTTCCGGGTCTTTTTCATGTGCAGCCCTAGTTCTGACTGTCTTTCTCAATTCACTAGTGACTTACTTAGCGATCTCTATCTTCTTTATCTTTTTTTGATAAGAAAGTAGATAAACTTAAATTAATTACGTTCATATCAACGCCCATAAAAGTCTTGTGTATTATCTTCATCATAATTTGATTCTTCAGCGTGAGCTTATAGGCTGACTGGATACAATTACAAATATGAAAACCATCGAAATTCTTCATTTTTTATACTCTATTTCCTTTATGCATTTTATTAAATAATAAGATTGTATATAATTTGTCCCCCTTCTAAAAAATAAAATATAAGCAAAACATTAAATATATATTTTTCTAATTAGCAGTAATTATCCCGAAAAAATTAGCTTAAGTATGATTGAATTTCATGAGTAGAATAATGTAAAATAAAAGATGTATTTTCATAATTTGTAAAATCGTATATTGACTTGCAGTTATTATGTGTGAAATATTGTTTATGGAAATGTAAGGAAAGGTATGGAATTAGATGGATAAAGTGTGCGAAAAACGACCGTTATATAAAAGAAGTTGGTTTCAAACGTTTTTGGCATTTTTAGTTTCGCAGCTTTATTTTAATGTTGTAGAATTAACGGGATGGGGCCCTAAGTATAGAGAAATGAATGGGTTCCCAGCAAACATAGTTGAACTGGATTTCTTTCAAACATATCTTTCATTCTATGATCATCCATGGTTTAATATTATTACTGTTTTCTTGGGAGTTTTCACTATTATACAAATAATCACAGGGATCACAAAGGATATTCGAAATTAAAGCAATGCCTTATTTAATGATGAAAGAAAATGTACACTTTCTTAATTATCTTATGAGTGAGACTGCGACACTTAGTCAGCAGTCTATTTTATTGGTTCTGGATCAGGATTACCGTCCTCACCCTCAAGCGGTAAGTTAAAGCTTTTTCATTCTCTCGAGTACTCAGATATGCCATCCCAACTCAATTTACTTAATCAGGCTATCTCTTGAAATTAGTTTTTCCACAAATGATATTGAGATACGGATATGGTGTAGCGTTAAATATCTTATCTTCAATAACAGTACAATTATTTTGCTTTTGTAATAGGGAGAACTCATATGATATTCTATTTAGGTTGGAATACTTTTTATCCAAAAAGTTCAAAAGTAAGGCCACTAAGAAAGATGAAGGTCAGCGGTAATATTAATAAACCACAATATAGATATAAAAAATAGGTGTAGATAATCATCACACTTTTTTCTCTCTCGAACCGATTATAAGGTTCAGAAGTTGATGAACTATATGGGGATAATTATAGCGACACTTCATTACGTTAATTCGATTAAGGTGTTCTATCTTATCTATTCTATTTCAGTTTGCTGTTTCACTTTTTATCGATTAAAAAGTGAAATGTTCAAAATTTACTATAGTTTGATAAGAAATGCTTTCGCATGCTATAAGTGTAAAAAGAAAGCATGGTCAGTTTTTAATTTTGGGATAAAGGTTTGACTGTATCCCATCATGAAAGGATTTGAATGTATGATGACAGATAATTTCTGGCGTGAATTACCACGGCCATTTTTTGTATTGGCACCAATGGAAGATGTGACAGATGTTGTTTTCCGGCATGTAGTAAGTGAAGCAGGCAGACCGGATGTATTTTTTACAGAGTTCACAAACTCAGAGAGCTATTGCCACCCGGATGGGAAGGATAGCGTACGCGGCCGTTTGACTTTTACAGAGGATGAACAGCCAATGGTGGCCCATATATGGGGAGATAAGCCTGAAAACTTCCGTAAAATGAGTATTGGCATGGCAGAGTTAGGATTTAAAGGCCTAGATATCAATATGGGCTGTCCTGTGCCTAATGTGACACAGAACGGTAAGGGAAGCGGTCTTATTCGCCGGCCGGAAGTTGCAGCAGAGTTAATACAAGCAGCAAAAGCGGGGGGGTTGCCTGTAAGCGTAAAAACAAGACTTGGTTTCACGGATGTAGACGAATGGCGCGAGTGGCTGACACACATTTTGAAACAGGATATTGCCAATCTTTCTATTCATTTGCGTACAAGAGCAGAAATGAGCAAAGTAGATGCGCATTGGGAGCTCATCCCGGAGATTAAGAAACTTCGTGACGAGGTAGCACCAGATACATTGTTAACAATAAACGGGGATATTCCTGACCGTCAAACTGGCTTGAAACTTGCTGAACAATACGGCGTCGATGGAATTATGATAGGGCGCGGTATTTTTACGAATCCTTTCGCTTTTGAAAAGGAGCCGAAAGAGCATAGCAGCAAGGAATTGCTTGATCTCTTAAGGCTGCATCTGGATCTCCATGATAAGTATTCAGCATTAGAAGCACGTCCGTACAAACCTCTTCCTCGCTTTTTCAAGATTTACCTTCGCGGGTTCCGAGGAGCAAGTGAATTAAGAAATCAATGCATGAACACAAAGTCAACAGATGAAGTGCGTGCATTGCTCGATGAATTTGAGAGGAAGTATCTTGATGGGATAGAGTAACAGCAGTGCTTGATTCAAAAAAGGCTAACAAAATAAAGGGATTTTCACACCATTCTTGACTAAAATAAACCTGGATGTTCGGTAAAATAAACAATTCCGATTTCCGGGTCTTTTTTGTACGCAGCTTTTACTCAGCGTTATTGTAAGAAAATAATGGTGCATTTAGTGAACATATCTCATAAAGGGGGAGAGAAACATGAAACGGCTATGCATCATCCCCTGCGGCAAGAAAAAAATCTGGGATGTCCAGCCTGATGCCGGGCCGGTAAGAGCGGCGGACGCTTATCTCAGCCCGTTTCATCAGGCGTGCGAGCGGTATGCGAAAGCATTTTTCGATGAGTGGGTGATTTTGTCGGCGAAGCACGGCTTTCTTCGCCCTGATGATATCGTATCGGAAAATTACGATGTCACTTTTGGCACCGGTCATCCGGAAATCATGACAGCGGAGGAGCTGGGCCGCCAATTTTACGAAAAGGACTTTTCTGATATTGAAGAGCTAGTCATGCTTGGCGGGAAAAAATATCGAAACGTTCTCAACGCCGTCGTCGGTGAGCATCAGCATATCAGCTGGCCGCTGTCATCGTACAAAGGCATTGGCTATATGCTTCAAGCGCTTAACCGGGCTGTTGAAGAAAAGCATGAACTGTAGCACGTACATATGAAGAAAAGAGTGGGAACATGAAAAAACTTGTGTTTGGCTTGCTTGCCATTGCGTTATTCGGATGCGGACTATATATCTATCATGTATGGTTTGGTGATCCATTTTCGAAAAATGCTGCAGAGCAGAAGCTAGTCTCTTATGTGAAACAAACCTATCCGAAGAAAGAAATCAAGATCACGAATGGGGTATATAACGCTAAAACCTCTGAATATGTATTCGAAGCAACCTCCCAATCTCATCGCTACCCAATGTGTACGAAGGGATTTCTACATCCTAAAGTAACGTGCGATGGGATTGAAGAAGCGTATACCGAATCAGTAGCAAAACATGTAAATGAAGAAGCAACGAAGGCAATCGAAGCAGATCTGAAAAAAGCGGTTCCTCGACTTATAAAAGCTGATGCTGCTTTGAGTATCGAAAATGGACAGTTCACGTTAGATACAAAATGGAACAAACAGCTGGCTGAAAAAGCGCCTATGAGCATGACGATTCAGTTAGACGCCAGCGGGTTATCAAAAACAGATGCCGCAAAGATGGCGGAAACGGTCAGAAAAACGCTTAATGAAAAGGGATATACATACTCAAACGGCACGATAGACTGTATGCAGAAGGACGGGGACGGCGGTATCGGATATGTCAAATATTCAATTGATTTTCTTTCAAAAGCAGCTATTCAATCAAACGATGCAGAGGAACTAGGAAGTTAACATCATTTCCAAGGAAATAAATACGTCGATCATTGTCAAAGACCGGGTGATGCCCGGTCTTTTTTGTATGCTGTAAAACGAGACAAATGGATCAGTTTGAGACAAAACGAGACACCCGTCTCAAACTGTCTCCAGTGTAAAAATGAAAAAGCTGATTTGACGGGCTTCAAATACTGGCACACTTCTTGCTTTTATAATTGTGAACCCTAAATAGAAGGAGGCGCACAAAATGGAATTGTTAAAACGTGAAGGCTTGTCATTAACTGAGGAAAAAGCGCTGTGGATGTACCAAAAGATGCTGGAGATCAGGGGCTTTGAAGACAAAGTGCATGACCTGTTCGCCCAGGGAGTGCTTCCCGGATTCGTTCATTTATATGCCGGTGAGGAAGCCGTGGCTGTTGGGGTGTGCGCTCATTTACATGATGGCGACAGCATTACAAGCACACACAGGGGACATGGACATTGTATCGCCAAAGGCTGTGATCTGGATGGCATGATGGCGGAAATTTTCGGGAAAGCGACCGGATTGTGCAAAGGCAAGGGCGGTTCTATGCACATTGCGGATCTTAATAAAGGCATGTTAGGGGCAAATGGAATCGTCGGAGGCGGATTTACGCTCGCGTGCGGATCAGCGCTCACGGCTAAATATAAACAGACTAAAAATGTAAGCGTTTGCTTTTTTGGAGACGGGGCAAATAACCAAGGCACCTTCCACGAAGGGCTGAATCTAGCGGCTGTATGGAACCTTCCTGTCGTGTTTGTTGCTGAAAACAACGGCTATGGTGAAGCTACCCCATTTGAGTACGCATCAGCCTGTGATTCAATCGCCGATCGGGCGGCTGCTTATAACATGCCGGGGGTGACAGTTGACGGGAAAGATATTTTAGCAGTTTACCAGGCAGCCGAGGAAGCGATAGAAAGAGCAAGAAACGGCGGAGGCCCGTCTTTGATTGAATGTATAACCTACAGAAACTACGGCCATTTCGAAGGGGATGCCCAGACCTATAAAACGAAGGATGAAAGAGTTGAGCACCTTGAAGAAAAAGATGCCATTCAAGGCTTTAAAAACTACCTTTTAAAAGAAACAGATGCTAATAAACTGTCAGACATTGAACAGCGTGTCAGCGAATCGATTGAAAAAGCCGTCTCGTTCAGCGAAGACAGCCCATATCCAAAAGATTCGGAGCTGCTGACAGATGTGTACGTGTCATATGAAAAAGGAGGAATGTAAGAGATGGCGAGAGTCATAAGCATGTCAGACGCGATCAATGAAGCAATGAAGCTTGCGATGAGAAGAGATGAAAATGTGCTTTTGATCGGTGAGGATGTTGCCGGCGGAGCGGCTGTCGATCATTTGCAGGATGATGAAGCATGGGGCGGTGTATTAGGAGTCACAAAGGGGCTCGTACAGGAATTCGGGCGCACAAGAGTGCTGGACACACCGATTTCTGAAGCGGGCTACATGGGTGCGGCTATGGCTGCGGCATCAACCGGGCTGAGACCGATTGCAGAATTAATGTTTAATGACTTTATCGGCACATGCTTTGACCAGGTGATCAACCAAGGGGCGAAATTCCGCTATATGTTCGGCGGTAAAGCGCAAGTGCCGATTACCGTCCGCACCACATACGGAGCGGGATTTCGGGCCGCTGCCCAGCATTCACAAGCGCTGTATGGCCTTTTCACCAGCATCCCGGGACTGAAGACGGTTGTTCCATCCAGCCCGTATGATGCCAAAGGTCTGCTGCTTGCAGCAATAGAAGACAATGATCCGGTGTTCTTCTTTGAAGACAAGACGTCCTACAACATGAAGGGCGAGGTGCCGGAAGATTATTATACAATTCCGCTCGGAAAGGCGGACATCAAACGTGAAGGCAATGATGTCACGCTATTTGCAGTCGGCAAGCAGGTCAATACCGCGCTTGAAGCAGCTGCACAGCTTTCAGAGAGAGGCATCGAAGCTGAGGTGCTTGATCCCCGCAGTCTGTCTCCTCTGGATGAGGATGCGATTTTCACATCGTTGGAAAAAACAAACCGGCTGATCATCATTGATGAAGCCAATCCGCGATGCAGCATTGCCACGGATATTGCAGCGATTGTCGCAGACAAAGGCTTTGATTTGCTTGATGCGCCGATTAAACGGATTACAGCACCGCATACACCAGTGCCGTTTTCACCGGTTCTTGAAGATCAATATTTGCCGACACCAGATAAAATTGTCAGCGTCACGCTTGAATTGCTTGGCGAGCCGGCAATGAACTAAAGGGGGGACACAAATGGCAGTAAAAGTAGTGATGCCAAAATTAGGAATGGCGATGAAACAAGGGGAAGTATCGATATGGAATAAAAAAGTAGGCGATCCGGTTGAAAAGGGAGAAAGCATTGCCAGCATTCAATCGGAGAAAATTGAAATGGAGATCGAAGCGCCTGAAAAAGGAACGCTGATCGACATCAAAGTGAAAGAGGGTGAAGAGGTTCCGCCCGGCACAGCAATCTGCTACATCGGGGACGCCAATGAGTCGGTGCAGGAAGAGGCAAGCAGGCCTGCTGCTGAAGACAGCGTGCCGCAAGCCGTCCAGCCCGTCAAACAAGAAAACAAACCCGCAGCCTCCAAAAAAGATCGATTGAAAATATCTCCAGTTGCGAGAAAAATAGCGGAAAAAGCGGGGTTAGACCTGAAACAGCTGAAAGGCACCGGACCAGGCGGAAGAATCGTGAAGGATGACGTGACAAAGGCGCTGGCTGAACAGAAAAAAGCTCAGGCAAAACCTGTTTCTGATCAGAAAGCGCAGGAAACTCCGGTGACAGGCATGAGAAAAGTCATCGCTGCCCGAATGCAGGAAAGCTTGGCAAACAGCGCGCAGCTGACGATTACGATGAAGGCTGATATCACTAAGCTTGCCACTCTTCAAAAACAGCTTTCACCAGCTGCGGAAGAACGGTACGGCACAAAACTGACAATCACTCATTTTGTCTCAAGAGCCGCCGTTCTCGCACTGCAAGCTCACCCTGTGCTGAACAGCTTTTATCAAAATGAGCGCATCATCACACATCCTCATGTGCATCTTGGTATGGCTGTAGCCTTGGAAAATGGCTTAGTGGTGCCTGTCATCCGCCATGCTGAAAAGCTATCGCTGATTGAACTGGCTCAATCCATCTCAGAAAATGCCAAAAAAGCACGCGAGGGACGTGCGGGAAGCGAAGAACTGCAAGGCTCTACCTTCTCCATTACAAACCTTGGCGCTTTTGGCGTTGAGCATTTCACACCGATATTAAATCCGCCTGAAGCAGGCATTCTTGGCATCGGAGCAAGCTATGACACACCGGTGTACCAAGGGGAGGAGATCGTCAGAAGCACGATCCTGCCGCTCAGCCTGACATTTGATCACAGAGCGTGTGACGGCGCTCCAGCAGCTGCATTCCTGAAGGCGATTAAAACATATTTGGAAGAACCCGCGGCATTAATTTTATAGGAAAAGCAGGTGAAAACGACATGACACTAGCCATTATCGGCGGCGGACCTGCAGGCTATGCGGCTGCGGTCTCCGCGGCACAGCAGGGCAGAAACGTGCTGCTCATTGACAAAGGCAAGCTTGGGGGGACCTGCCTGAATGAAGGCTGCATCCCCACGAAGTCTTTGCTAGAAAGCGCAAACGTTCTTGATAAAATCAAGCATGCCGGCAGCTTTGGAATCGAACTCCCCGCAGGTGCGATATCAGTCGATTGGAGTAAAATGCAAAACCGCAAACAGCAGGTTGTCAGACAGCTTGTTCAAGGCGTTCAGTACCTAATGAAGAAAAATCAAATACAGGTTGTAAAGGGAACAGCCTCCTTTCTTTCTGAAAGAAAGCTTTTGATCGAAGGACAAAACGCAAAAGAAATCAGAGAGACGGACCAAGTATTGATTGCCTCAGGATCAGAGCCAATCGAGCTGCCGTTCGCTCCTTTTGACGGCGAATGGATCATCGACAGCAAAGACGCGCTTTCTCTTTCCGAGATTCCGTCTTCACTTGTCATTGTCGGCGGCGGTGTCATCGGGTGTGAGTATGCAGGGCTGTTTGCCAGATTGGGATCGAAGGTGACCATCATTGAAACAGCGGGACAGCTGGTCCCTGCTGAAGATGAAGATATCGCCCGTCTCTTTCAAGAAAAGCTTGAGGAAGACGGTGTTGAAGTGCATATTTCATCCAGGTTAGAGCGGGTGGATCAAACAGCGAAAACGGCTATATGGAAAAGCGGCCAGCGTGAGTTTAAAACGAAGGCCGATTATATACTGGTGGCGATCGGCAGAAAACCCCGTCTTGACGGATTACAGCTGGAGCAGGCGGGAGTTGATTTTTCTCCAACAGGCATTCCTGTGAATGGACACATGCAGACGAGCGTGTCTCATATTTACGCGTGCGGAGATGCAATAGGAGGCATCCAGCTGGCGCATGCCGCATTCCATGAGGGCATCATCGCTGCTTCTCATGCTTCTGGAAGGGATGTCAAAATCAATGAGAAACATGTGCCGCGCTGCATCTACACGTCCCCGGAAATCGCGTGTATCGGAATGACAGAACGACAGGCAAGAAGCGTATACGGGGATGTGAAGATTGGAGAATTTCCTTTCTCCGCAAACGGAAAGGCGCTCATTAAACAGCAAGCGGAAGGAAAGGTCAAAATCATAGCTGAACCGGAATTCGGCGAAATTGTAGGTGTTTCGATGATTGGTCCGGATGTAACCGAGCTTATCGGCCAGGCGGCAGCGATCATGAATGGTGAGATGACGGCTGATATGGCGGAGCATTTTATCGCCGCCCATCCGACTTTATCGGAAACATTGCACGAGGCGCTGCTAAGCACGATCGGGCTTGCAGTACATGCATAATAAGAGGAAAAGCAGGCGAGTGGTTATAAGCGCCTGCTTTTTTATTGTTGAAAGCGCTTTATTTTTCCCCTACAATAGATGAAAACGGCGTGTAAGGGAGGAGCGATCAAGGAAATGAATTCGGTCCCAAATGATTTGCAAACCTGGAAACGTTTTGTGAAAGACGGTGTGCTTGACGAAGCCAGAATAAGAAAACGGATCGCCGAGTCATGGCATCGCTGCAAAAAAGCTGAGGTCAATCCTTATTTAGAAAAAGGCCCGAGGGTTTTACAGCAAACGGAGCTGGATCAGCAGTCAAAAAAGCATTCATTCTTTCTGACGACCGCAAAGCCTTACCTCGAAAAACTGCTGCCTGCCATAAAAGAAATGGAAATGATGGCGCTGTTAATTGATTCAGATGGTGTTGTACTGGCATTGGACGGCCATCCCCGCGCGCTCTATGAAGCCAAACGCATCAATTTCGTCGAAGGGGCATGCTGGACAGAAACGGCTGTCGGAACAAATGCGATTGGCACGGCGCTCCACATCAGCGAGCCGGTTGCAATACAAGGGTCAGAGCATTACTCTATCGCTTCCCATCTTTGGAACTGTTCAGCCGCTCCGATTCACCATGAGGATGGCAGCCTTGCGGGTGTAATTGACATATCATGCCCGGCGGCAGGCGCGCATCCTCATATGCTTGGTATTGCCACGGCGATTGCCTATGCCGCTGAACGGGAACTCGCAGCTAAAAGCCGTGAGAAAGAGCTGGAGCTGATCAGCCGTTTTGGGGAGAGAGCTGCATCCAGTGTGCCGATGGTGCTCTGTAATACCAAGCAGCACATCATCAGTGCGAGCATGCCGATTCGAACCTCAATGCCGGATTGGCAGGGCCGGCACCTGTACGAGTTGAAGGAACGGGGCTATTCAATCGAAAAAGCTGTCACCATAGGAGATGGCGGCACTTGTTTTTATCTTTCGGAACAAAAGAAAAAGAAGGCGTTTCGATTCAATGGAGTGATCGGGCAAAGCGGCCGATCGCAAGCGATGCTGATGCACCTTGAACGAGCAGCTGCGACGGATGCAACGGTCTGTTTGTCGGGTGAAACGGGTACGGGGAAGGAAGTCGCGGCTCGCGCGCTTCATGAGAACAGTGAGAGACGGCACGGTCCGTTTGTTGCTGTCAATTGCGGAGCGATTCCGTCTGATTTGATTGAAAGCGAACTGTTCGGCTATGCGGAAGGCGCTTTTACGGGAGCGAAGCGAAATGGCTATAAAGGCGCCTTTCAAAAAGCGAATCAAGGCACCTTATTTTTAGATGAGATCGGAGAAATCTCCCACTCGATGCAGGTTGCGCTTTTACGCGTGCTTCAGGAACGCAAGATTACGCCAATAGGCGGGGCAAAAGAAATTCCGGTTGATATCAGAGTCATTGCCGCCACACATTGTGATTTACGCGAGCTTGCCGAAAGCGGAAAAATCAGAGAGGACTTGTTTTACCGCCTTCATGTCTATCCAATTGAACTTCCTCCATTGCGCGATCGCCCCGAGGATATTCCGGACCTCTTCGAGTACTACAAACAGAAGAATCATTGGCCAGGCGAACTTCCTTCTGATTTTTGTGAGGTGCTGAAGCATTGGAAGTGGCCGGGAAATATCCGTGAGCTATTTAATGTGTTTGAACGTCTTTCCATCAGATTTCCGGACGGCCGGCTTGGGGATGAGCCGCTTTCCGCTTTACTGGAAGCCGCTGGACTGCCGGTCAGCACTGCAGAAAAACAGCCCGCTGCTGCCGGCGTGTTCAAACTTCGTGAGCAAATCCAAAAGGATATGATGATCAAAGCGCTTGAATCCGCAAAAGGAAACGTCTCTCAAGCCGCCAAAATCAGCGGGATCCCGCGAAGCACTTTCTACAAACGCCTGAAAAAATTCAATTTGTCCGCTGAATCATAAAGCATACTTCCTTCAGGAAATGGAAACATTATGTATTGAAGGAGGGTGTTACGATGAATATACAAAGGGCGAAAGAAATTGTAGAATCTCCCGATATGAAAAAAGTAACGTACAACGGTGTTCCTATTTACATTCAGCACGTGAATGAAGAAAACGGAACAGCAAGAATTTATCCGCTTGACGAACCGCAAGATGAGCATGAAGTGCAGCTGACAAGCTTAAAAGAGGATTAAACAAAAATGGCCCGCTTCATAAGCAGGCCATTTTGTTATCCGCGCGGCGCAAATAAGATGACGCAGACACCGATGAGACAAATGCATGCGCCGATCCAATCATACAGATCAGGTGTTTTCCGGTCAACAAGCCATCCCCACAGGACCGCAAGCACGATGAATACCCCGCCATAAGCGGCGTATACACGGCCGAAGGAAGGGAAGGACTGGAATGTCGGAAGAATGCCGTAGACAATCAAGATCAATGCTCCGGCGATCCCATAGCCGACTGGCTTTGCCTCTCTCAGCCATAGCCAAATCAGATATCCGCCGCCTATTTCGGCAAGCCCCGCCGTGAGAAATAAAAGAATGGTAATCGGCATCACGTGCACTCCTCAAGTTGCTTTTCTCTTTCATTATAAAGGAGGAGAGCTGTTAAAGCTTTGGATGATTTTCAAATTCCTTTAAATACGCACTGCGCTGAATCTCCGTAAATTGGCTGATCCAGTTGCTTTTCGCCTCTTCATTCAGATGAGGGAGGATATAGCGTTCCACCGCTTCAAAAAACAATGGATTCGCGATAATGTTCCAAGTAGGGATGCGAACGACTTTTCCGTCTGTTTTCTCGATGATAATATCTTCAAAAAAGATCCCTTTCAAGCTGTAATGATGCCGTCCCATATAAATCCGTTTTACCTCAGAAAACATCACGCTGCGCTTTCTAGAGAAAATCTCGCCATCAGGCCCTGTTTTTACGCTGAAAATGACATTTCCCCGGCTTGTGAACGCTGGAAAAGCCATAAAAAATGTGATCAATCCATAAACGATCGCCATTAATCCGCCGCCCAAATAAAGCAGGGCATACTTAGATTCAAATGTAAGAGCTTCAGACACCAGCCATACTCCTACAATAAAAGCGCCTCCTGTAGCGAGGAACAGCCATATTCTAAAAAACAGTCTGCTTTTGACCTTAATTACTTCATTGTTTTTCAATTGCTATTCTCCTTTATCGCTCTTTAGCAAAAAAGTATTCCTTTTATCACATCTTTATTTGCTGTTACGATAGAAAATTCATTTTGAGTAATGCCTGTTACCAGCCAAGTATGACGGCTGCCAGGCAGGACGAAAGCCATATCAGCCACTCCCGGCGAGTTGTCTTTGTCATAAACCAGCCGCATCAGCGTATCCATTTTTCCTTTTCGCAAAGCCAGATCATTTACAAAACGGGTCACGTCCTCTTGGTGATCATGCTTATCTAGAAATTCCTTCAGATATGCGGGAGTGTCTGAAGCGCCCTCCAGAAGCCATTCGAATTCAGTTGACGTCAGGGTGATCATTGATTCTTTATGATCTTCTGCATCTATTACATTTAAAAACTCGTATGTTTTAGAGAGTACTCCATTAGTTGAATCCATTTTTTTGATTCTATGTACCTGTTCATCAAACAGCAATTCATGAGAGTAAGTGCCAAACTTCGAAACATGGCAGGATATATTCTGTTCTTTGGCTTGTTCATCAAATTTGGATAGCTTCACTGTATAGTCCGCATCGTTTAACACATGGATAAACGGACAGTATTCGTCCTTTAACCGATATTGATGATTCCGATATTCCGCCGCCTCCTTGGCTAAGAGTGAGCGGCACGCAGCTTCAAATAAGGAGCCGAGCTGTTCATCTTCTATTTCGGGAAAATAAGCTTGTTTTAAGGCCATTCCCTGTTCAAAAAACCCTTCGCTGTAAAAACAAAACAAGAGTTCTTCTATGCTAATTGTAAACTGCTTCATTGTTTATTCTCCTATCCAAATGAAAATTTCCCTTTAAGGAAATGGGTTGCGCCGTGTATAAGCGAATCCGCTGTTTTCTTTGCTTTTTCTATTCCTTTTTTCGCGCTGTCTATCCCTTTATGTATCGATTTATTCGCCGCATCTATGCCATCATTCACTGATTTGACGACTTTGCCGGCTGATTCCAGCCCTTTTTTGGCTGTATCAACGACAGCATGGATCGGCTCTTTCAGCTTTATCGCTGCTTTTTCAGCATAGACTGATGTGAATTTTGCGATTTTTTCCCCAACAAATCCGCCTACCGCCGAACCGATTGTGCCTCCGACTACGGTGCCGACAGGACCTAACACACTTCCTACGGCACCGCCTACAACAGCACCAGCTGTCGCACCGCCCGCAATAAAAATAGTGTTATTCACAGCATTCCCGACGGCCTTGGCGTTTTCACGCTTGAGAACTTCCGGTTTGTCCTGGTATTTCGCGTAATTTTCAGCTATTTTCAAGCCCGCTCCGAACGTTTCGGTCGCACCGGTAATCAGTGTGGCGGTAATGGCATTTCCTTTCGCGAATTTCAATCCTGTTTTTCCGACATCCTTCAAAGTTGAGCGTACGCCGGCCTCATTAAGAAATCCTTTTGTGTAGCTTCTGACGCTGTTTGAAAAATCGACCGTGTCCTGAGGGAAGTATTTTGTAAACTTTTTATGTACCAAATCTGAAAATGGCCGGTTTGTCTTTTTTAACAAATATTTAGGGTTCAAAAGCACTCTTGCCGCTTTTTGATAACGGGAGCTGTCAACGGCCCTGGAAATATCCAATAGAAGTTTTGAGTGCTGGGCGGTATGCAAGCCGCTTGGCTGTTTCACAAATTTCGTAAGCCCTAATCCGTAATATTTTCCCTGTGTCAGCATAAGGGCGGTTAAGCTTGTCATCGTGCCGTATTTGTCGTAGGCATTGTAGAGCTTTCGCAAAATATCATCTTGCTCCACAAATTTATCGCCCGTTTTTCTGATGAAAATCTCATTGTCACTCAGCTTGGTGACGAGCGCTTTTCCTGAGCTCCACGCATCGCCCACTCCGGAAAAACAGCTGCTGTAGCGGGGATCGCATTGCAAAATCATCTGCCCCAGCTCTACATGCAGATCCTTATATTTGTTTTCCATATCAGTCAATTCAGTGACTACATCATTTGCAAGCTGTTCGAGCTTGTCCGGATCAACTGCAATATTTCCTGACACACCGTTCACCTCCCGAGTTTATGTCTTTCCTCTCTTGCTTTACGTTCCAGTTCTTCCATTCTGGCAATTTCAGCTTTTCGTTCTTCTATTTTGACAGCGGCTGCCTTCAGCTCCTGGCTAGTTTCAAGCAGCTCCTGTTCAAATTGGTCGTAGGCGGCTTTCGTTTCCTCGAAATCCAGGTCAAACGAATCTCTTGCTTTTCCCTGCCAAGCATCTCCCATTGCAGATAACCGGGATTCAAGCAGCATTTTGGAGCTTCTGACCTCTTCTGCGGCCGCACTGTACTTGTTTGCCAGCTCAATGACTTTATATGAGTCCAACTTTTGTCCCCTGCCTTTTCTAAATTCACGCACAATTGGATGTTTTATATAAATGATTATAAATAATTCGGCATGTATCCGAATCGTACAAAAGAACCTTTTCATAAGAACTGGAAGGGCGTATATTCACTTAAAATTCACAGTTGATGAGACTTTAAGATTACAAAAAAGGAAAAAAAACCAAATCTTACGGACGGAAGGTAAATGAGAAATTTCCCGCTCTATGGGAAAAAACACTAAAATTGATCAAATGACCTAAGTGCGCCAAACGTGTTACGGGACGGGCTCTCCCATGGTATAAATGAAATTGTAAACGTTATCAAGGAGGTCGTCATATGAAGAAAAAATCATTCTCAATTGTAATAGCGGGCGGAGGAAGCACTTTCACTCCAGGGATCGTACTCATGCTCTTGGACCATTTGGAGGAGTTTCCGATCAGAAAGCTGAAGCTGTATGATAATGATAAGGAGAGACAGGATCGCATTGCAGGCGCCTGTGACGTTTTTATCAGAGAAAAAGCGCCGGATATTGAATTTGCAGCGACGACTGACCCGGAAGAAGCTTTTACAGATGTCGATTTTGTTATGGCGCACATCCGGGTGGGGAAATACGCGATGCGCGCGCTGGATGAACAAATTCCGTTGAAGTACGGAGTTGTCGGCCAGGAGACATGCGGGCCGGGCGGGATCGCGTACGGGATGCGTTCGATCGGCGGTGTGCTTGAAATATTAGATTACATGGAAAAATACTCGCCTGAAGCGTGGATGCTCAATTATTCCAACCCGGCGGCGATTGTAGCTGAAGCTACGAGACGCCTTAGACCGAATTCTAAAATTCTCAATATCTGTGATATGCCTGTTGGAATCGAAGACCGGATGGCGCAAATTCTTGGCTTGTCCTCAAGAAAAGAGATGAAGGTCCGCTATTACGGATTGAATCATTTCGGCTGGTGGACATCGATTCAGGATCAAGAGGGCAACGATTTAATGCCGAAGCTGAAGGAGCATGTATCCCAATACGGTTATATTCCGAAAACAGAGGCTGAAGCTGTGGAGGCAAGCTGGAATGACACGTTCGCCAAAGCGCGTGACGTGCAGGCTGCAGATCCTGACACACTGCCGAATACGTATTTGCAATATTATTTGTTCCCAGATGATATGGTGAAAAAATCAAATCCGAATCATACGCGGGCGAATGAAGTCATGGAAGGGCGCGAAGCTTTTATTTTCAGCCAATGTGACATGATCACACGTGAACAGTCCTCGGAAAACAGCGAAATTAAAATCGATGACCACGCATCGTATATCGTTGATCTTGCCCGGGCGATTGCCTACAACACAGGTGAAAGAATGCTGTTGATTGTTGAAAATAACGGTGCAATTGCGAACTTTGACCCGACTGCGATGGTTGAGGTGCCATGCATCGTCGGCTCAAATGGACCTGAACCGATTACCGTCGGCACCATTCCGCAATTCCAGAAAGGGCTCATGGAGCAGCAGGTATCCGTTGAGAAGCTGACTGTTGAAGCGTGGGCGGAGAAATCGTTCCAAAAGCTGTGGCAGGCGCTGATCCTGTCAAAAACAGTGCCGAACGCGCGTGTGGCAAGACTCATTCTTGAGGATTTAGTGGAGGCCAACAAAGACTTCTGGCCTGAGCTTGATCAAAGCCCAACCCGCATATCATAAATGAAATTCCCCCATTTTCGAATCTGTAATTGTATATAATAGAAAGAAAATGGGGGGATCTGATATGCAGCTCGAAGAACTGATCAATCAGCACTACAGCAAATTGAATGACAACGATTTTCATATTTTAAAATATATATTGAATCATAAGCACACATGCTATCACCTTGGAATCGACGCGCTGGCCAAAGCTTGCAGTGTATCGCGTTCCTCAATTTTGCGACTTGCCCAAAAGCTCGGTTTCAGCGGCTACAGTGAATTTCGCGTCTTTTTAAAGTGGGAAGATCAGCCGGAAGAAGGCGAGAGTATGAGTTTTGAAAAGCTGCTTGATGATATTGAAGCAAATTTGAAGTTCTTACGGACAAAGGACATGACGGACATGTGCCAGCTGATTGATGAAGCGGACCGCATTTTCGTCTATGGTTCTGGAAATGCGCAAAAGATATGCGCCCGCGACCTGCAAAGAATGTTTATTCCGCGCCATCGCTATCTTATTTTGATTGAAGACACGAATGAATTTAATCTGATGCGCGGGGATTTTAAAGTGAACGATCTGTTTATCATCATTTCTCTTTCCGGAGAAACACCGGAGCTGATTCCTCAGGCAAGAATGCTTTCTGCAAAGGGTATTCCCTTTATTTCCATTACGAATTTAAAAAACAATGTCCTCGCCCAGCTGACTCCGCATAATCTTTATGCGACAAGCAAACCTGTGACATTAAGCGATAAAACGGAAATTGTCGCTTTTGCACCGTTTTTTCTCGTTGGCGAAGCATTGTTCCGCGCATATGTTGATTACAAAGAGGCAGAAAAAAATGACAATGAGTAGCAGGGGGTTTTGGTATGATGCAAAAAATTCAGCGCTTTGGAAGCGCGATGTTTGTGCCTGTTTTATTATTCGCGTTCGCCGGCATTATCGTCGGTATCAGCACGCTCTTTAAAAATAAAACCCTCATGGGATCGCTCGCCGATCCTGACGGTTTTTGGTATCAGTGCTGGTATATCATTGAGCAGGGCGGCTGGACTGTCTTTAACCAAATGCCGCTCTTATTCGCCATCGGCATCCCGGTTGCTTTGGCGAAGAAAGCTCAGGCACGCGCTTGTTTGGAAGCGCTTACTGTTTACCTGACCTTCAATTATTTTGTCAGCTCGATATTGACGGTATGGGGAGGAGCATTTGGCGTCGACATGAACCAAGAGGTCGGCGGAACGAGCGGATTAACGATGATTGCGGGCATAAAAACGCTCGATACCAACATTATCGGAGCCATCTTTATTTCTTCGATTGTCGTCTTTTTGCATAACCGCTATTTTGATAAAAAACTGCCCGATTTTCTCGGCATCTTTCAGGGTTCAACGTATATCGTGATGATTTCCTTCTTTATTATGATCCCGATTGCCCTGGCAGTGTCTTATATATGGCCGATGGTTCAATCTGGAATTGGCTCGCTTCAAAGCTTCCTGGTTGCTTCCGGGGCGGTGGGCGTTTGGATATACACGTTTTTGGAACGGATTTTAATACCGACTGGCCTTCATCACTTTATTTACACGCCGTTTATTTATGGCCCGGCTGTAGCGGAAGGCGGGATCGTCACGTATTGGGCACAGCATCTCGGCGAATATTCGCAAAGCGCCAAACCGCTGAAGGAACTCTTCCCGCAAGGCGGATTCGCGCTTCACGGGAACTCGAAAATCTTCGGTATTCCGGGTATCGCCCTGGCTTTTTATGTGACAGCCAAAAAGGAAAAGAAAAAACTCGTTGCAGGGCTGCTGATTCCTGTCACACTGACAGCGATTGTCGCAGGGATTACAGAGCCGATTGAGTTTACTTTCTTATTCATTTCACCATTCTTATTTGCGGTTCACGCCGTGCTTGCCGCCACAATGTCGACAGTTATGTATATGGCCGGCGTCGTCGGAAACATGGGAGGCGGACTGATCGAAGCGGTGACCTTGAACTGGATTCCGCTCTTTGGCAGCCACGGTATGACATATGTGTACCAAATTTTGATCGGGCTCTCGTTTACAGCTATTTATTTTTTCGTCTTCAGATTTTTAATCCTCAAATTCAATATTGCTACACCAGGACGGGAAAAGGATGAACAGCAGGAAACAAAGCTGTATTCGAAAAAGGAATACAGAGAACGAAAAAACAAGGATGAAACGGCGGTCTCCGCTGCAGAAACGGCGGATGACACGGCTTTTCTGTATATTGAAGCGCTGGGCGGAAAAGACAACGTCACTGAAGTCACAAACTGCGCAACCCGCCTCAGAGTCAGTGTCAAGGACGAAACAAAGGTTGAGCCCGACAGCGTATTCCGCGCGCTTGGCGCACATGGCATCGTCAGGAACGGGAAGGCGTTTCAGGTGATTATCGGATTGAGCGTGCCGCAGATGCGGGAGCGTGTGGAAAAAATACTAAATGAATAGGTGAAATTATTTGATCAGTGCGCTGTTTAAAGACAGCGCTTTTTTGTTTGTCATACGTTTGCCACTTATAAGTGCAAGGGATGTTATGTTTCTTAAAAACTGAAACCAATAGGGGGAGTAAAAATGGAAAATTATACAACGTTTTTAGGTCTTTACAAACCTGAAAGCACTGAAAGTATTGAAATTGATTCCAAGCTTGCCGAGAATTTCGAAACGATTGATAGTAAAATTGGGATTGCTTTAAGTGATGGAATAACAACTTTTGAAAACTTAAATGAAAGACTCAAAATGTATGAGAACAGATTTGAGTACCTTGATGAACGAAACGTAATGGATTATGGAGCTAAAGGAGACGGAGTCACAGATGATACGCAAGCATTTCATGATGCGATGGCCGAAGGCGGTTATCTCATAAAAGTCCCTGCAGGCGTATTTAGGGTATCTGGCTTGCTCGTTCCTTCGAATACAATGCTGGTTGGAGCGGGTAAAAAAAGGACCATCATCAAGTTATTAGACGATACGCCAGTTGGTCACTCTGTACTCACCAATAGTGATCATACAAATGGTAATGAAAATATCTACATTGGACATTTGACACTGGACTGGAATAAAGATACGCGTCCTGCTGGATGGAAGATCCCTAAGGGGCCCACTTCAAGCTGCTTGCTTTTTGCAAATGTGGATTACTCTTTTGTAGAGCATGTTTTTGCAAAAAATGCCGGCCTTCACGGGTTTGATGCTACAAGCCCTAATTATAACAGACACGGAGAACATGATGATCCTACCTTTTATCAGCCTGGTGGCTGCAACTTTGTAACCTTCTCATATTGCGAAGCAACAGGCTCTGGCGATGATAATTTCACATGTCACTTTGGAAAGCATACGACTTTCAGTCATTGTCTTTCTTACCATCCGATGGGGTTAAATGATGGGTCTTCAAATACAAACTGTTTTGAAATCGATGATGGCTCTCAGGATGTAATGGTTGATAGCTGCATCGCAATTGGAGGAGTTCGAGGATTTGAAATTAAAGCTCATGATTATGCTCCGGCTGCAAAAAGAGTTCAACTTGTGAACTGCCGTGCCTATGAAAATGCAATTAGTTTTTGCATTCGGCATATAGGACACCACATAGCAAGTGATCCTCAATCAGCATCAGCTCATGACGTTCAGCTGGCTAACTGTATCGCATATAACCCTAAGCCGAGTGATCTGTACAAAGGGGCAGGGCCAAATGCACTGCAAATTTCAGGTTACGATGGCGTCAATGTGGTGAATTTTCATGCTATATGCGATGATTCCTCCATTAACTATAAGGGAAATTCAGTCGTAAGCGTGTATTATAAAGGGCGTCTAATCAATTTAAAGAATATAACGATTAGAGGATTTAAAACTGCTGATAATGATCTTTATATTGTAGGTGGCGACAATTCTGTCGGCAAGGTAATGATTGATGGTGTGACATTGATCGATTCAGCCGAAAAGGGTGTTGTTTTTGGGAGCGGTATGTACGAGTCTGTAGTTAGTAATGTATGGGGGCAAAGATCGCCTAAAAATAACAGTGGTACAGTTGGGATTTTTTCTGTTGACCCTGATCTTAATGTTTCTAATTGTGACTTTTCAGGCTACGAAACAGATTTTAAGATTGGAGGCGTCGTGACGCCGTACTTTTTGTTTAAACATAAAGGAAGCGGGGTTATTGGCTCTCGTGATTCCCATGCTACTGGAAATAATAATTTTGTAGCTGGATCTGTTCGAAGCAGAGCAACTGGAGCAGCCCAATCTTCTGTAATAGCCTCATATAATACGATCAATCCGAACTCAGACTCAGTTGCTCTAGGATGGGCAAGCGGGAGCACACCATCCTCATCAAACAGAAAGATTGAATTTCATGCAAAAGATGGAACAATTAAGGCTTCAGGAAGCATAAAAAGTTCCCAAACGTTCTCGGATTACGCTGAATATTTTGAGAGTCTAAGCGGTGAAAAAATTCCGACAGGAACCCTAGTTACTTTGGAGGGAGATAAAATTAGACCCGCAAAAAAAGGTGACTTCATGCTTGGAGTTATTTCTGAAACAGCTGGTGTAATACTTGGTGAGTCAAGCTTCCATTGGTCTGGAAGATACATGAAAAATGATTTTGGCGGATATATTTATGAAAAACAGAAAGATGCCAATGGCCAAATCGTCATGGCGCCTATGGAAAATCCTGATTATAAGCCAGATAAGAACTATGCCTCTAGGGAAGAGAGAGATGAATGGAATGTTGTGGGCCTTGTAGGCCAGGTTTATGTCAGATGCGACAGCACAGTAGAAGCTGGAGACTTTATTCAAGCGCATAATGACGGAATGGCAACAAAGGCTGAATCTCCTAAACAAGGGTGGCAGGTCATGAGAGTCATTAAAGAGTTCGACAAGAGTAAGGGATATGGAGTGGCTTTAGTATTTATTCGGTAAATTAAAATGTACAGATTCTAAATAGAGTGCTTAATCATGCACTCTATTTAGAGTCTTAGTTAGGTTTAAGAAATTTTCCACTACATTTTTATCAGATTAATTCCTCGCAAAAAGATCTTCGTTTTAATATTTATACTTTTCATTATTCCTATGGTTTCAGCAACTTCCCTAATCTATCTAAGTCCATCCAGCACCTCAACTTTACTAGAGATAAACTTATCGCGATATGTGTTTAATGAACTTAGATCAGTCAGTAAATAGCTCTCGAATAAAAGATAAGGTGATTTTGTTCATGTTTTTATAACACATCATTACAGTAAAATTCTTTCATCAAGTTCTATAAACAATTAAAATAAAAAGTACATATTGCTAAAAGGGGTTTGGAGGCTTTTACATGCAAAAGGCTTTGTCGTTTTTAAAACCATATTCATTGCTGGCGGGAATTGCGCTGATTCTTATGCTGACGGAGCTTGTAGTTGAACTGATGCAGCCTTTATTGATTGCGAAAATCATCGACGATGGGATATTGAAGCAAGATCTGCGGCATGTATGGACATGGGGCGCGGTCATGATCGGACTGACCGTGTTATCCTTTGCGGCGGGGATGCTGAATTCCTTTTATGCCGCCCATGTCAGCCAAAGCTTTTCCTATGATACGAGAAAAGGGCTTTTTCAAAAAATCCAGTCCTTCTCCTATTCCACATTTGGACAGTTTTCATCCTCTTCTTATATTACAAGGCTGACAAACGACGTCACACAGGTTCAAAATATGATTTTTATGAGTTTGCGGTTTATGCTGCGGGCTCCTTTAATGATTGCAGGCGGTATTGTGCTGTCGCTTGCCGTTAATGCGAAGCTCGGCTTTTTTCTGCTTGTGGCCATTCCGATCCTGATCTTGTTTTTGCTATGGGTATTAAAGAAAGGCGGGGCGCTGTTCCGTTCAGTGCAGAAACGGCTGGATCAAGTGAACACCATCATGCAGGAAAACTTAACCGCAATCAAGCTGATCAAAGCGCTGCTTCGCGGCAGCCACGAGGTCAAAAAATTTATCAAAGCCAACACAAGGCTGATGGAAAAAACGGTTTCTGCCTTTCAGCTTGTGGAATTCACGATGCCTGTATTGATGCTTTTGATGAATCTCTGCATCCTGTTGATTTTGTGGGCGGGGGCCTACAGTATCACGAGCGGAAGCACTCAGGTCGGAGATGTTGTTGCGATTATTAACTATGCCACACGAATTACGGGCGCGCTTTCGATGTTTCCGTTTTTGATTATGATTTTCACAAGGGCGAAGGCTTCAGGAGATAGAATCGGCGAGGTGCTTGAAACAGAAGGCGACGAGCGGGAGGAGGGCATCATATCTGATCGTTTGGCGGGACGGATTGAGTTTCAGCATGTATCCTTCCGCTATCCTGAAATGGACAGGGAAGCGCTCAGAAATGTCTCATTTTCCGCAAAACCAAGAGAAACAATCGCGATTCTCGGTGCGACGGGCTCGGGCAAGTCCACGCTTTTTCAGCTCATTCCGCGGCTTTATCAGCCGGATGCAGGCCGCATTTACATAGATGAAAAGCCGGTTCAAGATTTTCCGGCTGAAGGGCTGCGCAGGCAAATTGGATATGTACCGCAGGAGGTTCTCTTGTTTTCCGGCACAATCAAAGAAAATATCGCGTGGGGCAAAGAAAATGCTTCACTAGATGAAATAATGGATGCGGCCAAACACGCGCAAATTCATGAAACGATTTTGAAGCTCCCAAATGGATATGACACAGTTTTGGGGCAAAGAGGCGTCAACCTGTCCGGCGGCCAGAAACAGCGGATTTCCATTGCTAGGGCGCTGATCCGAAAGCCGGCCATCCTTCTTTTGGATGACAGCACAAGCGCGCTTGACCTGCAAACGGAGGCGAAGCTGCTTGAGGCAATCAGCACATACGAGTGCACAACATTGATCATTACGCAAAAAATGACCACAGCAATGAAAGCTGATCAGATTTTGCTGCTTGAGGACGGCGAACTGATTGAAAAAGGCACTCACAGTGAGCTGCTTACTGAATCTCAGTTATACAAGCGCATTTACGAGTCACAATTCGGAAGGGAGGGGAGCGAGTCATGCTAAAAGACATCCGCAAGCCTTTCCAATATCCCAAACTGCCAATTGACAAAAAAGAAAGCGCGAAAAAGCGGGCGAAAGCAAAGGATACAAAGGGTACACTGAGACGAATCTGGTCTTACTTGGCTGAACGAAAAGGACTTCTCGTACTTGTCATGCTGATGGTTGTCATCAGCGCGATATTCGGGCTCCTTGGCCCCTTTGTGATCGGAAAGGCCATTGACCATTTTATCGTTGGGAAAACGGTCAATGGCTTGATTCCTGTTTTGCTTCTTCTGCTCGCTATCTATATCATTCAGTCCCTGTCGCTCTGGTTTCAAAACTATTGGATGATTACGATCTCGCAGGGCACGGTTTTCAGAATGAGAAGCGAATTGTTCACCCATCTGCATGAGCTGCCGATTCCGTTTTTTGATAAACAGCGGCACGGCGAGCTGATGAGCCGGGTGACGAATGACATCGAAAATGTCAGTTCTACCTTAAATACGTCAGTCATTCAAATTTTGTCAAGCGTGATCACCTTTGTCGGGACCGTTGCGGTGATGCTGTACATGAGCCCGCTCCTTACATTGATTACGCTGACCATTATTCCGGTGATGGCAGCGAGCCTGAAATGGATCACCAACCGAACGGGAAAGCTGTTTAAAGAACAGCAGAAAAATCTTGGTGATCTGAATGGGTATATTGAGGAATCTGTTTCCGGCGCAAAGGTCATTAAAGCCTATTCGCGTGAGAAGCAGATTACTGCTGAATTTCTCGAAAAAAACGCTGCTCTCAAGACGTCGGGCTTTTGGGCGCAGACGATTTCAGGGTTTATCCCGAAAGTCATGAACTCTTTGAATAACTTAAGCTTTACAATGATTGCGGCAATCGGCGGTCTGTTCGCGCTGAAAGGCTGGATCTCGATCGGCTCAATCGTCGTCTTTGCCGAGTATTCAAGACAATTTACACGTCCTTTAAACGATCTGGCCAACCAGTTTAATACGATGCTGTCCGCAATTGCCGGCGCTGAACGGGTATTTGACGTGCTTGATGAAAAAGAAGAGCGCGAGGATGAAAAGAACGCCGTGCATCAGCCTATCCAAACAGGAAGCATTGAATTTCGGGATGTGTCCTTCGGTTACGATAAAGGGCGACATACACTGAAGCATTTACAGTTTACCGTGCCTGCCGGGCAGTCCATCGCGTTTGTCGGGCCGACGGGAGCGGGAAAAACGACCGTCACCAACCTACTCGCCCGTTTTTACGAGCCTGACGAAGGAAAAATTTTAATCGACGGTACAGATATTAAAACCCTTACTAGAGCAAGCCTGAGAAAAAACATGGGATTTGTTCTTCAGGATTCGTTTTTATTTCAAGGAACGATCAGAGAAAATATTCGCTACGGCAGGCTTGATGCTTCTGATCAGGAAGTAGAAGCAGCTGCAAAAACAGCAAATGCCCATAGTTTTATTGAAAGGCTGCCAAAAGGGTACGACACCGTGCTGACGCAAAACGGCTCGGGCATCAGTCAAGGACAGAAACAGTTAATTTCTATAGCGCGGGCGGTGCTTGCCAATCCGGTTCTTCTCATTTTGGATGAAGCAACAAGCAACATTGATACCGTAACGGAAGTCAACATTCAAGAAGCGCTTGCCCGTTTAATGGAAGGAAGAACAAGCGTCATCATTGCCCACAGGCTGAATACCATTCAAAGAGCGGATCAGATTGTGGTGCTGAAAGACGGCGAAATGATTGAAAAGGGCAGCCATGATGAGTTGATCCGGCAAAAAGGATTTTACAGCAACTTATATGAAAGCCAATTTGAGAAATAGACCTTTGTCCTGCACAGAGGTCTTTTTTGTTACAGTTTTATAGTACTTTTATGTCATTTTCGTAAAATGTAACAAAATTACTTGACGTAAATAAGTTATGTATATATACTAGCTTACATTAAGTAAGTGATAACATTTATCAAGGAGGAACAAATGAATAAATCATTTGAAATTGGCACATTACTTTTAAGAGTTATTACAGGTATTATCTTTTTTGTCCACGGTTTGTCTAAGTTTCAGGGAATGGAGGGCACCATCCAATTTTTCGGCAGCATAGGCCTTCCAAGCTTTATGGCGTATGTCATCGCAGCGATTGAACTCATTGGCGGAGTGCTTGTCTTCTTCGGATTGGCTACACGTATTGTCGGTGTACTGTTCGCACTTACACTGATCGGCGCCATCATCACAGTTAAGCTGAAAGCGCCATTCATGGGCAATGCAGAATTTGATTACCTTCTGCTTTTGACATCCATCCACCTGGCGCTTACGGGAAGCCGATTCCTGGCACTGGACCCATTAGTGTTTAAAGGAAAAAAGAACACAAACGTATCAGCATAAGAAAAGAGGCATACAGCATGACCAGCATTCATGAGGATACACACATTGGC
The DNA here is from genome assembly GCF_050585765.1 of Bacillus sp. ATD. NCBI lineage: Bacteria > Bacillati > Bacillota > Bacilli > Caryophanales > Bacillaceae > Bacillus > Bacillus sp. ATD. The sequence continues at coordinate 71,830 of NZ_JBOBQH010000011.1, forward strand.
TATGCCAAACTCACAATCCGCAGTTTGGAGCGTTCCCTTCAGTTCTACTGTAACGTCATCGGTTTTCAAGTTTTAAAAAAGACGGATCATCGAGCTGAATTAACGGCTGACGGGAAGCGCGTTCTGCTTATTCTTGAAGAAAATCCAAGCGCCGTCGTCTTGCCTGAACGGTCTGTAACAGGCCTTTATCACTTTGCGATTCTTCTTCCGGACAGGAAGAAACTTGGGATCGTGCTCGCCCGCCTGATTGAACACGGCATTGCCATCGGGCATGGAGACCATGCTGTCAGCGAAGCGCTCTACCTGTCTGATCCTGATGGCAACGGCATTGAAATGTACGCTGACCGCCCCCGCAGCACGTGGCAGCGTGACTGGGAAGGGAACTACGTCATGACGACAACCGCTGTTGACATTGAAGGCCTTCTGGAAGAGGCAGGAGATGAGCGGAAAACTGCGCTTCCCAACGATACAATCATCGGACACATTCATCTGCATGTCAGTGATTTGAATGAAGCAAAAGCGTTTTATACAGATGTGCTGGGCTTTGACATTGTCGGAAACTATGCGGGCATGTCCGCTCTCTTCGTTTCAGCCGGAGGCTACCACCATCATATCGGCTTAAACATTTGGGCGGGAAGAAACGCACCGCCCAAACCGACAAATGCCAGCGGACTAGACTATTACACGGTTGTTCTGCCTCATCAAGAGGAACTGGATCAAGTGGCTGACCGAGTCAAACGCGCCGGATATTCGATCGAAGAAATGGAAAACTGCTTCCGTGTGAAAGATCCTGTTTCCGGGGCCCATATTCTATTTGTGATTTGACTGCAATCCCCTTGCCGAAAAAACGGCAGGGGGTTTTTTTATTTTCCAGAAACTCCTGTCAAAAATGCCCTGAGGCAGGTATGATAAGAAGGGAATTGGGTATCGGGAGTGATGAGCGTGAAGGCTCTTTTTTTTACGAGAATGTTCACCTTGATGGTGAGTTGTTTAATGTATTTGTCCATTGTCAAAGAGGATAACTGGTTTGGATATGTATTTATCGCAGCAGGTGCTGTCATGTATGCAGCCAATCATGTTTTGCTGACAAAAGAGACAAATGCCTTCTGGTTTTGTCTGATTGATATTGCGGTCGGCTTTTCGTTCGGATTTATCTTTCCCGGCACAGGTTTGTTCATTATTATGCTTTGTCCGGTTGCGGTCGCCTTTTTTCTGCGGGGGTTTCCTAAAAGAACAGCTTGGTCTGTCTCATGTCTTTGCTCTATTTTGTTTTTGATCGTCCTCATCCGTACATATGCGATGTTCGGCAATGAATTTGTCATTGATCATTTGACCAGCATGACATTCGTTGTCTTCTGCGGTGTTGTGGGCAAATTAATCCGCAAGCTGATGGATGCGCAGGAAACGGCAAAACAGCAGTACCGGGAACTGACAGAATCCCACTTGGCGCTGTCTGCTGCCCACGAGGAGCTGCATTTATATGCGAAGCAGGTTGAAGAGCTGACCGCCATTTATGAGCGGAACAGAATGGCAAGGGAAATTCATGATACAGTCGGACACAAAATGACGGCGCTCCTCGTTCAGCTTCAGCTTTTGCGTGAATGGCAAAAAAGAGACAGCCAAAAAGCGGATGAGACAGTCGGTGTCTGTGAAACGCTCGCTCGTGAAGCGCTTGATGATGTCCGCTTATCAGTACGCACCCTGCAAACGGAAAACGATCCTTCGCTAATCGAATCGCTGAAACAGCTGACAGAAGACTTTTACAAAAATGCAGGAGTCACAACTGAATTTGCGGTCAGCGGCGATCCTGCAATCATCCCGCTGTCTCTCCATCCGACCCTGATCAGAACGGTGCAGGAAGCACTGACCAATGCCAAACGGCACGGCGGCGCCACAGCCTGTTCGATACAGCTTGCCTGCACAACGGACAGCATAAGCCTTGTCATTAAGGATGACGGCAAAGGAAATCCCGAAGCGGCACTTGGCTTTGGCCTCTTGAATATGAAAAAGCGGGCAGCGGAGCATGGCGGAACGATCCGCTTTGAGAGCGAACGGGATCAAGGGTTTACTGTAATCGCCGAATTTTCACTGGCTAATAAAAAATGGAGCTTCGGGCCCGCGCAGCAAAAGGAGAATTTATCATGATTAAGATCATCATTACCGACGATCAGGATATCGTCAGAGAAGGGCTGGCATCCCTGCTTCAGCTCCGAGAAGAGCTCGAGGTGATCGCAACGGCGCGAAACGGACAGGAAGCCTTCGAAAAGGCGAAAGAGCTGGAGCCGGATATCGTGTTAATGGACATCCGCATGCCGGTCTCCAATGGTGTCGAAGGAACAAAATTGATTACAAGCTCTTTGCCTGGCGTAAAGGTTTTGATGCTGACAACCTTCAAGGACTCAGAGCTGATTGCTGAAGCGCTTGAAGAAGGAGCGAGCGGATACCTGCTGAAGGACATGTCGGCAGATACGATTGTAAAAGCGGTCATGACTGTTCATTCTGGCGGAATGGTGCTTCCTCCGGAACTGACTGCTCAAATGCTGAATGAATGGAAGCGTGAAAAACAGCTGAAAGGAATAAGCGAGATAGAAAAACCTAAGGAGCTGCTCGACTTGACCGAGCGCGAAATCGAAGTTCTGGCTGAGCTGGGGTACGGGCTGAATAACAAAGAAATTGCTGAAAAGCTGTACATTACAGAAGGCACAGTCAAAAATCATGTTTCAAATATCATCAGCAAGCTGGCTGTCAGGGACAGAACCCAAGCCGCCATTTACTCGGTCAGATATGGTGTATCTGTCTTTTGACATATGACGTTTTGCATATGCATTTCTCTAAAAAGGCCTTTTACAGGCCTTTTTTTCATGCCTTACATTCTATCCGTCGCTACATGCCGCACGCCTTTCTTTTTTCTACAATGGCAATGGGAGTAAAAAAGGAGTGAAACAACGTGCTGCAAGCAGAAAACATCAAAAAGGCATATGGAAAAAAAACAATTGTGAAAAACCTTTCATTTTCCCTCCAAAAGGGGGAGTCATTCGGGCTGCTCGGGCCAAATGGTGCGGGAAAATCCACAACCATCTCGATGATTTCCGGCCTTGTGCCGCATGACAGCGGGAACATCACAGTCGGCGGCTGTGTCATCGGTAAAGAAACAGCTAAAGCGAAACAAAAAATCGGTGTTGTCCCGCAGGAAATTGCTTTATATCCGACGCTGACGGCCCATGAGAATCTTATGTTTTGGGGGAAAATGTACGGACTTACGCACGGTGAGGCCAAAAAAAGATCGGCAGAGGTCCTCGAATACGTCGGTCTGACTGAGCGGGCCAAAGATAAAATTGAAACATTCTCCGGAGGGATGAAGCGAAGAATCAATATCGGTGCGGCTTTAATGCATAACCCCGAGCTGCTGATTATGGATGAACCGACTGTCGGAATCGACCCTCAATCAAGAAATCACATTTTAGAAACGGTGAAACAGCTCAACGAATCGGGCATGACGGTGATCTATACGAGTCATTACATGGAAGAGGTTGAGTTTTTATGCGATCGGATCGGAATTATTGATCAGGGCGAAATGATTGCGATCGGTACAAAAACTGATTTGTGCAGCCGTCTTGGAGGCGATACCATCATTCAGCTCACAGTCAGCGGGATCGATGAAGCGTTTCTTTTTGCAATCCGTTCATTGGCTCATGTGAATGATGTAACAGTACATGATTCAGAGCTCAAGATTGAGATTGCTGCGGCTCATCATGAGAAAGTCGTCACAAGCCTGCTTGCTGAAGCCGCTGCCCATCATATAAACCTGCTGTCCCTCCAGGTGCAGGAACCGAATCTGGAACGCCTGTTTCTGAATCTGACTGGCCGCACGTTGCGGGATTAGGGGGGGACGGCTATGAAAAAAAGCATATGGATCGCATGGAAAGATGTCAAAATCAGAATCACGGACAGAAAAGGGTTTATGATGCTTATCCTAATGCCGCTGATCCTAACCTGTATTTTAGGAGCGGCGCTCGGATCAGTTGTTGACGGAGGCAGCGGGATTGATGAGATCAAAGTCGGCTACGTTCAACCAGATCAGTCAGATGCAGCGAACATGTTTACAAAAGATGTGCTCAAAAAAATGAAATCGATAAAGGCCACACAAGCAAACAGCGAAGACAAGATGAAGAAACTGCTTGATGAAAAGAAAATCGATGTAGGTATTGTCATTCCGAAACATTGGGAATCCGGCAAAACATCAGCTGTTGTTTATGCCGCTCCTGATCAAACATTAAAAAGTTCCATCATCGAAACCGCTGCCAGCTCTTTTATAGACCAATATAAAGCGGTAAAAGAAGCCGCGTCAGCTTCAATGGATTACGTCAGCAAAACGGCAGCTGTCAAACAAGGAAAACTTGATCCTGCACAGTTTGCGGAAAAGCTGACAAAGACGCTTGAAAGAGAAACGGGTGACAAGCTTACTATTGCGGAAAAATCTGTTGGCAGCAAGGCAGTTACCAGTTTTCAATACTATTCGGCTGCAATGCTTTGCATGTTTATGCTGTTTCATATGACTGTCGGGGCGAAATCATTTTTACAGGAAAAGGATACTGAGACGCTTGCCAGAATGCTGATGACGCCCGCGCAAAAATCTGTCATTCTCTTCGGAAAATGGCTTGGGACATATCTGTTTGCCATCATACAATTTTTCATATTTCTGATCGTCACAATCAATGTTTTTGGTGTGGACTGGGGCGGCAATCTGCTGTTTGTGAGTGTTCTCGGGCTTTCTTACGCCGCTGCTGTATCCGGCATTTCAATGCTGCTTGCGTCTTTCCTCAGCGATATGAAATCTGCGGATGCGATCGGCGGCTTCGGTATTCAATTGCTTGCAGTTCTCGGCGGGTCCATGCTGCCGCTGTACCAATTTCCGGATGTCTTGCAAACTGTATCTAAAGCTGTGCCAAATCGCTGGGCGCTTGACGGCTTTCTTTCTTTAATGGAAGGGGGAGGCTGGGCTGACCTTCAAAAGCCTGTGCTTCTTTTTGCGGGGATTGGGCTTTGCTCACTTGTAATTGGTATCAGACGGCTTCATACAAGATAAGGAGGTACACCAGGGTGAAAAAAATCATAGCCATTTGCGGCATTGAGCTTTCTCTTATTTTTAAGAAGCCGCAGAACTATTTAATCATGTTTGCTGCCCCGCTTTTGCTTACCTTTGTATTTGGGAGCATGCTCAGCGGAAATGATGATAAAGTGCGGCTTGCAATCGTTGATCAGGACGACACGATTCTCTCACAGCATTATACTCGGCAGCTGAAGGCGCATGATAATATGTATACATTCGAAAGCATGTCTGAAAACAAAGCGTCAGATAAGCTGAAACAAAAGAAAATTGTCGGGATCATCGTCATTTCCCACACGTTCCAGACACAGCTGGAAAAAGGCAAACATCCTGAGCTGATTTTCCGTCACGGCCCCGAGCTGTCGGAAGCGCCGATGGTCAAACAATATGCAGAAAGCACATTGGCAACGCTCAATATTCAGGTTACCGCGGCGAAAACGGCAGCTCAGACAGCGGGAGAGAGCTGGAAGGCGGCGTATAAAACAGTTTTCGCCAAAAAACATGAAGATTCAGCTCCGGCTGCAAAACGACAGACGCTCAGCGATAAAAAAGAGGGTGCGGAAGCGAGTGACACAGCTTCCAGAGCAGCAGGCTTTTCCATCCTGTTTGTCATGCTGACCATGATGGGAGCGGCTGGAACCATTTTAGAAGCAAGAAAAAACGGCGTCTGGTCCAGATTGCTTACAGCCTCTGTCAGCCGAGTGGAAATCGGTGCTGGATATGTGCTGTCCTTCTTTGTCATTGGCTGGATTCAATTTGGCATTTTGCTTCTTGCAACCCATTGGCTGTTTGGCATCAACTGGGGGAATCCGGCTGCGGTTATGGTGTTGGTCTCGCTTTTTCTGCTGACCGTTGTCGGCATTGGATTGATAATTGCGGCCAATGTCAGAACGCCAGAACAGCAGCTCGCGTTTGGCAACTTGTTCGTCATTGCAACGTGTATGGTGAGCGGGATGTATTGGCCGATCGACATTGAACCAAAATTTATGCAATCCATCGCTGAATTTCTTCCCCAAAAGTGGGCAATGAGCGGGCTGACTGAGATTATCGCTAACGGTGCCCGCGTCACAGATATTCTCGGGATCTGCGGCATTTTGCTTGCATTTGCGGCGATCACTTTCGCAGCGGGGCTGAAAGCGCTCCGAGCTTAAAAAAATCATCTGTCCGAGAGACAGATGATTTTTTTATGTGGGCAAACCCATGCATTACGTAAAGGACGCTCCCGGTTAATCCTTATCGATCATAGCTAAAATCGATTCCAGCCAAGAAACGTAATTTTTCTCTCTCTCCAGCGCTTTCGTCAGCACGAGGTAGTGGCCGAAGTCCGGTGAAGAAAACGACATCGGCTCTGCTGAAGCCATAAGCTTTTCATAGCTTTCCTGCAGGTCAGACAGCTTGGCCTTGCGTTTTAGAAGCTGGTCTGTAAACAATTCTGAAGCCTCCTGCCGTGATAGAGAAGAAATAAAGTATGCCTTCAGCATAAATTCATCCTTCACCGTCTCCGGTATCGGCTGATGGCGGATCAGCCAGTCATGCAGTTCCTGCTTTCCGCTGTCTGTCAGGGTGTACATCTTTTTCTCCAGCTTTGTGCCCTGAATCGTTGTCCGGAACGTGATAAATCCTTCATCCGTCAGCTTTTTGAGCTCAGGATAAATCTGGCTATGCTTGGCGCTCCAAAATTGGCCAAGCTCCTCTTTAAAATAACTCGTAATGTCGTATCCACTCAATTCGCCTTTTCGCAAAAGCCCTAATATGGCGTATTTTAATACTCTCATGCTATCCTCCGTGTCTATGGCTGTTTCGCAAAACAGATGAGCCGGTGCTCGACTGTGATTCTAACTGCCTATTCCTCTTATTATAGAAAAGGGAGGAAGGGAACACAACCGGGCCAATTGGGTAATGAAAATAAAAGGTATGTCAGACGTATCCGATTCATCTCCATCGATGATATAAAAGAGATTTACATTTAATTTTAGAAAAATATAAACGATATTGTTTTTTTATGTATAATGAGGAATCCTCTCATAATATGAGCCGCAATATCTATATCTCCATAAAACAACCTGCTGTCACCGTTACAGCGGATTTTTTCGTCTGAGAAAGCCATAGGGTCTTATGACCTTAGTCTATCATGCATACGTCACTATATGACATCAGGCACTTTTTCAAACAGAACAGACATGTTAAGGTACAACCATCGATTTCTGTCAAATTGAAATAAAAGGAGCGCTGTCATGCAAATTAAAGAAATTTTTATGATCCGCTGCATTTCGTGCTTAAGTGTCGTCCTGCTCCATATCATTTCAATGGTCCTGATGCTTCAGGCAGAAGCTCTTGCAGATATTTCTCACACTGTTGATTCTTTCCGTACTCTCCTGATGTTCAGCACGCCCGCTTTTATTTTCATCTCTGAATTTTTACTGGCCCGTTCTTATCCTGACGGAGTGCCGGACGGTTTTTTAAAGAAGCGGGGAAAAGTGATTTTTGTTCCTTTTTTATTTATCGCGGCCATTGATGCCCTGCTGATGACCAGTGCGATGGGGGGAGAGATAACCTTTCTCGCGTTTGTGCAAAAGTATCTGGCGAATGTATTCCTAGGAAACTTTATCGGGTACTTCATTCTCGTCATCTTTCAGTTTTACATTCTGCATATGATGTTTCATGAGTATTTGAAAAAAGCATCTCCGAAATGGGTGCTGTCTATCTCATTTGTGGTGACAGCCGCTTATTTAAGCTTTTTCTCGGCAGTCAGCCCGGCTCCTGCTTCTGAAGAGGGCGGGTCATTTCCGTTCTTCTGGGTTCCGTTCGCAGGCTGGCTTTTCTACTTTTGTCTAGCCTACTATTGCGGAAAAGAGTACAAGCGTTTCTTAGCGCTGCTGAACCAATACCGCTGGGTCGTATACGGTTGCGCAATTGCTTCTGGTGCGCTGGTTGTCACTGTTTCTTATGTCGGCGAAATCGGCATGATCAGCTCGAAGCGGCCTGATATCATGCTGTATTCAACAAGCATGATTTTCCTGTGCTTTCACTTGTTTTCTAAAATGAAGCATGTGCCGAAAATCATGATGTTTATCAGTAACTATTCCTTTTCGATTTATCTGCTCCATGCCTATTTTATGATGATAGGCTACGTGTTGCTTTTGAATATGCCCGAAATTCCCGCCGTACCGGCTGTTTTCCTGCTGTTTGCCGTGTGTACAGCCGGGCCGATTCTGACCTCGTGGGCGCTGAATAAGTTCAAATACGGGTATTTATTTGTGGGGAAGGTTTATCAGCCAAAATAGAAGAAGGTAACAGTCGAAGTGCGTGATCACGCAGGGTAAAAAACAAGCGGCAGGGGGCTCCTGCCGCTTGTTTTTATTTCTCATCCGCTTGCAGAACTGTTTTTAAATATAGTTTTGCAGACTCAGCAAGTCCAGATACATCAGCCTTTTCTTCATCGAAATACAGGGCGTTTTGAATGATGCCGTCATTCATATTGAGGAAAAACTTGGCGATAGTCGCAAGAGGCTGAACCGGCTGAAACTCTCCCTGATCGATCCCTTTTTGCAATAGCTTTGAAAACCTTTCCACAAAAAGATCATACCGCTTCTCCAAGTACTGCCGTCGCTCTTCATTCCGCCAAGCTGTCACTAAATATTCAAATTGCACCGGCGCCAGCGTATCTGCGACATCTCGCAGACCCTCAGTCAGTTCGTCCAAATAGATTGAAATGGCGGCCCAAACACTTTGGTGTTCAGCTGATTTATCAAGCTTTCGGAGTCCTTCATCCAGCCCTGTTTCAATAATGCGGCGAAACATCTCCTCAGTGCTTGAAAAATAAAGATAGACACCGCCTCGGCTGAAACCTGATTCTTCCACAACGTCCTTCATTGTCGTTAATTCGAATCCTTTTCGTTTAAAAACCGTTTTGGCAGCCTCTAAAATCTCTGCCTGCCGTTTATCCTTGTGCTCCTTTGTTACTTTCGGTGACAAGATATCGCCTGCTTTCTGAAACTTTCTTACCTACAAGTGTAATCAACCCAATCATGATCAGCAAGCAGCCACAGACAAGAAAAGCAAGTGAAACACCTATCCATTCCGCCAGTACGCCCCCGCCCGCCATGCCGAGGATGGAGGCGAGGGTTGTCGCGCTTTGAATGGCGCCGAACACCCTGCCGCTGTAATCGACAGGCACTGTTGTTTGCACGAGAATTTGAAATGGAATATGGACGAGGCCGAAAGCCGCCCCCATGATGAAAAAAGCAAATATAAAAAGAGCCATGCCGGCAATGCCCATACCGGTTAGAAATGGCACACCTCCAGTCGCTATTCCAAGAAGAAGGGTTCCAGTTGAGAAATAAAGCAAATAAGAAGTGATCTGCCGTCTGCCGGCAATGACCGCCGTAAGGAGCATGCCGGCGCCGCTTACGGCCATGCACCAGCCTGCAAGCTCGGGCGGAGCTCCTGAAAAAGAGCGGATAAGAATAATCGCTTGGGAATCACCAATCTGCAAAACAAAGAGAACGACACAAGCTGTGAGTAAGCCTGTTAAAAGCAGCGGCATCCGTTTCAAAAACTGAAGGCCTTCCTTGATAGAGGTAAGTGCTGATGTTTTTTCTTGAGGTGTATTGGCTTTTTGTAAAAAAGCATCTCTGGGGAGGAAAAACAAAATGACAGCGGAAAGAAAGAAGGCGCCGGCGTTTATATAAAAAACAGAATGTATCGAGAAAGCAGCGATCAGCGTGCCGCCGAGGGCAGGGCCGAAGATTTTTGAACTGTTATCAATGATGCTGCTGACGGAAACAGCCTGCTGGAGGTGTGCTTCCGGCGCCAATTCCTTAAGCTTTCCGTTTTTAGCAGGTGAAAAAAGTGAAGAAAAACAGCTCTGAACGCATAGCAATACGTAAAGCTGCCAAAGCTCACTGACATAAACGCAGCTGATAACGGTGAGGGCACGGCCGATTTCAGACAGAAACATAATCGTTTTTCTGTCAAAACGGTCGGCGAGTAGGCCCGATACAGGTCCAAGTACAATGACAGGCAAAGCAAATGACATCATTAAAAACGACATATCTAATGGTGAAGCATCCAGCTGAAAAGCGGCTAACGTTAGCACGGCCAAAATGTGAAGCCAGTCTCCAAGTGAAGAAATGGTTTGTGAGGCTAACAGTGTCATCAGCCCTTTTTGAGTGCGAAACAACGGTTTTTCCATGATTCATCCTCCTAAATAATAAAAATGACACTAGTGTCGTTTTTATTGTATGGGAAAAAGACGCAAGACACAATCTTTTTCTTGTAAAATAAAGGAGAAGAGTGAAAAGAAGGGGGAACATGCATGACAACAGACAACCTAAGCTACCCAATAGGAGAATACAAGCCGAGGGAATCCATATCGAAGGAGCAAAAAGATGAATGGATACAAGCCCTTGAAAAAGTGCCTGCCCAACTGAAGCAAGCCGTAGAAGGCATGACGGACAGCCAGCTTGACACACCGTACCGGGACGGTGGATGGACCGTTCGGCAAGTTGTTCATCATCTGGCTGACAGTCATATGAACAGCTATATTCGTTTTAAATTAAGCTTGACGGAAGAGACGCCGGCTATCCGTCCGTATGATGAAAAAGCATGGTCGGAGTTAAAAGACTCGAAAACGGCAGATCCGAGCGGTTCACTCGCCCTTTTGCAGGAGCTTCACGGAAGATGGACGGCTCTGCTCCGCACTCTGACGGATCAGCAATTTCAGCGCGGGTTTTATCACCCTGATACAAAGGAGGTTATTACCCTGGAGAACGCGCTCGGCCTGTATGTCTGGCACTCACATCACCATATCGCTCATATTACAGAGCTTTCCAAACGGATGGGGTGGTCTTAACGCTTTTGCCGGCGGAAAGCTGGAATACTGATAGCGGCAATCACCAGCAGTGAGATCACAGCAGCCGCTGCATATAAATGGTCATAGCCGCTGGCGACACTAGCATGAATGGCGTCGCTTATCGCGGCTTTGATTTCAGGAACGGGAATGCGTTCAATTTGATCTTGTAAAGTAGAAACATCAGAACTGTCGATCTCCGGAATCATCTGCATCGCCTTTTCTGAATGTCCGCTGTCCGATAAGCGGCTCTTGATTTCATCACCGATTTGGTCGAACCCGGCTGTGATAAAACCTGCGTAAAGAGTAGGCGCCAAGGTCAGTCCAATTTGTCTTACTAATGAAAGCGTGCCAAGCGCTGTGCCCTTATTTGTTTTAGCCGCCTCTGATAAAAGGACGTTCAGCGGAGCCCCTAAGAGAAAGCCAAAACCGATCCCAGCCACCACACTTGCGATCATAAACTCCCATTTTTCTGTCACCCAAAGCGGAAATAAAGCAAACCCCGCACATGAGATGATTCCCGAAAGAATAACGGTTTTTACAGGACCTTTTTTGTCGGTAAGCGCTCCGCCAAGCCAAGCGCCGATTCCGGAAGCCAACGCAAGAGGTGTCATCCAATAGCCTGCTTTTGCGGCAGGGACTCCTAAATACTGCTCGACATATGACGGGATAAAAATGACTGCCGCCAAGAGTCCCCCGGATAACAAACCGATGATAAGCGTGCGCTGAAACATGTTGTTCCGTAGCAGAGAATACGCTAAAATCGGATCGCCCCCGCGCATTTCAACTCTCTTTTCATACGTGATAAGCGCTGCAAAACAAAGAATGCCAAAAATAATACATCCATAAACCTCCGGATGTCCCAAGCTGTTTAAGAGATTTGCCCCGTCAAGGTTCGTCATGCCGTACATCACGGCTAAAATCGACAGGGACAGAAGAAAGATGCCAGCCGTATCGAGGCGTTTAGCCTCAGGCGCTTTTGTTTCCGCAATAAAACATGCGCCGAAAACAACCAATAGCACGGCAATCGGCAAATTAATCAAAAACAGCCAATGCCAAGACCCGGTCCAATCAAGCAGAAAGCTTCCGATATTGGGCCCGAGCACAGCGGCCATGCCGTTCATTGCGCCAAGCAGCCCAAGCGCCTTCCCCTGTTTTTCCTTTGGAAGCGTAGCGAGAATGTGCGAGCTTCCGATGATGAAAATCCCGCCGCCGCCAAGCGCCTGAATCAGCCGCGAAATTAGAAAGAGCGGGAAGCTTTGGCTCAAAGCCACAAGCAAAGAACCAAGTCCGAACAGGCAAACCTCAATGAGAAAGAGTTTTTTTCTGCCGTAGCGGTCGGAAAGCTTTCCGACGATTGGCACACTGACGCTAAGACCGAGCGTATAAAGGGTGATGCCCCATGATCCCCAGGAAGGAGAAACGGCAAACGACTCGTTTATCGTTGTTAAAGCAGCAGAAATAATTCCGTTATCTAAAGCAGCCATAAACACGCCAATCGTAAACAGGCTGATTGCCCACTTTTGGCTTTTCTGCTTTGTTAATGCTTCAGACATATTCATCAACTCCTCTTTAGTTCACTCGAAATATATTATTCATTTTAAATGAACTAAATGTCAAATAAAAAAAGCCTGTTTCCGCAGTTTGCGGATGACAGACTTGCAGATTTATTCTTTTTTCGCTTTCTCTAATGCTCTTGAAAGGATAGACAGCCCTTCGGAAACAGCCTGCTTTTCTTCAGGGGACAGCAGCTCCAATGAACGCTTCAATTTCAGGTGGCCTTTTTCATACAAACCCCGGAAAATATTTTTCGCATTTTCTGTCAACTGAACAACCACTGAGCGGCGGTCCTCTTCAGAATGTGAGCGTTTGACAAATCCTGATTTTTCAAGCCGGTCAAGCAGCCCTGTTGTATTAGACAGGGAAGCCCCCATTTTTTCAGCGATGTCACTCACTTTCAGTGTTCCATGGTTGTTTAATAGCATCAGCACTTTCATTTGCGGCATGCTCATATCCAGCTTCATCCATTCGGACACATCACCGAGCCCGGCAGAAGTTAAGACTTTCATATAGAGCACCCATATTTCCCGCTCCTCCGATGAAAGAATGTTTTCGTTTAGTACCGTTGTATCATGTAAATTATATTCCATTTCATCACTTCCTCATCATTCACTCCTCTTATCATATTACTCGATTTCTACTCCTGAAAGAAAGTGAGCAGAAACTGCAAGCGGGACTTTGTCCGAGAAATAACGGTAGTGTATAATGAGTTGGAGATTATTGGGGGAGAGATTCGAACTAGAATATGATTGGAGAGACCATTGCTGATTAAAAAGAATGCTTTATCAATATTAAAAATCGTTTTTCCTATTGCTGTTTTGCTATTTGTTATTTATCAATCGAAAAAAGAACTGACAAATCTGTCATTTAAACGTACGCTCATGGTCATCAACGGGCTGGAACGAACAGACTTATTCATACTTGTGTTTGTCGGCTTGCTGGCTGTAGCGGCCATGTCTCTGTATGATTACGTCCTGAAATACTCACTGCGCCTATCGATCACAAACGGAAAAGTATTCAGGGTTTCCTGGATCGCCAATTCATTTAATAATGTGCTGGGATTCGGCGGTTTAGCCGGAGTCGGGTTAAGAATGATGTTTTATAAGGAGCATACGAAAGACCATAAGGCTCTCGTGAAAGGAATCGCCTGGCTCACATCATCTATGCTGCTCGGATTATCTGTTTTCAGCATTTTTGTCGTTGCACGAGTGCTGCCGGTGGATGAAGTCATTCATGAAAAGCCTTGGCTGTGGGCGGTCGTTATCGGTTTTGCGCTGATATTGCCGCTATCCTTGGCAGTGTCCAAAATAAATGACCGCAAAGCTGGGGACGAAGAAAATGCGGATAAAGTGAAAAATCCGATTTTCGCATATATTGGAGCTTCCGTTGTTGAATGGCTCATGGCCGGGATCGTCATCTATTTTGCTTTGTTCGCTATGGGCGTTCATGCTGATATCACGTATGTGTTCGGAGTGTTCGTCATTGCGGCGATCGGCGGGATGATCAGCCTCGTGCCGGGCGGCTTTGGTTCGTTTGACCTTTTGTTTTTGCTGGGCATGGAGCAGCTTGGCTATCATCAGGAGGCCATCGTTACTTCTATTGTGTTGTACAGGCTCGCCTATTCATTTATCCCATTCATTTTGGGACTATTCTTTGCCGCAGGCGACCTGACGGAAAATACAATGAAACGGCTCGAAACGAATCCGCGCATCGCACCGGCAATTGAGACGACAAACGTTCTGCTTGTTGTTCAGCGTGCGGTATTAGTGAGAATTTTGCAAGGCTCGCTTTCGCTTATTGTGTTCGTAGCAGGCCTGATTATCCTGGCCTCAGTTTCCTTGCCGATTGACAGGCTGACGGTTATACCGCACATTCCGCGCCCGGCTCTTTTGCTGTTTAACGGTCTGTCCTTAAGCTCAGCGCTCATTCTGCTGATATTGCCGATCGAGCTTTATAAACGGACAAAACGCTCCTATACGATGGCCATTACAGCACTTGTCGGCGGGTTTGTGTTCAGCTTTTTAAAAGGACTTAACATCAGTGCGATATTCATACTGCCGATGATTATCGTATTGCTTGTGCTATTGAAAAAACAATTTGTCCGCGAACAGGCATCTTATACACTGGGACAATTGATTTTCGCTGTAGCGCTGTTTACTGTGGCACTCTTTAACTACAATCTGATTGCGGGCTTTATTTGGGATAGGATGAAGAAGGTGCTGCGTCATGAATATTTCGTCCACAGCACCTCGCATATTACACATGCAACCATCATGGCGATCATCATTGTGCCGCTGTTCTTCTTTATATTTACAGTGGTCTATCATAAGAGAACGCGACCGATCGGAGAGAAAGCTGACCCTGAGCGTCTTGCTGCGTTTCTCAATGAAAAAGGCGGCAACGCGCTGAGCCATCTCGGCTTTCTTGGAGATAAGCGGTTTTATTTTTCAAGTGACGGGAATGCACTGCTTCTGTTTGGGAAAATCGCCAGAAGGCTGGTCGTGCTCGGCGACCCGTCTGGCCAAAGAGATTCATTCCCGCTCGTGCTGGAAGAGTTTCTGAACGAAGCGCATCAGAAGGGATTCAGTGTTTTGTTCTATCAAATTGAACGAGAGGACATGGCGCTGTATCACGATTTTGGCTACAACTTCTTTAAATTGGGCGAGGAAGCATATGTAGATTTACATACATTTACCTTGACTGGGAAGAAAAAAGCCGGCCTTCGGGCAATCAATAACCGCTTTGAGCGGGAGGAGTATACTTTCCATGTGGATCATCCCCCATTTTCTGATGCGTTTCTGGAGGAGCTGAAACAAATCTCAGACGAATGGCTAGGTTCGAAAAAAGAGAAGGGATTCTCGCTCGGATTTTTTGATCCTGCCTATTTACAGAAAGCGCCGATCGCCTATATGAAAAATGCAGAAGGAGAGATCGTTGTATTCGCAAATGTCATGCCGATGTACCAGGAAGGAGAGATATCGGTTGATCTGATGCGCTATCGCGGCGACGCTCCAAATGGCATTATGGACGCATTGTTCATCCGCATGTTTTTATGGGCAAAGGAAGAGGGCTGCACGTCATTTAATATGGGAATGGCACCCTTGTCCAATGTCGGCACTGCCTTTACATCCTTCTGGTCAGAAAGGTTTGCTGCTGTCATTTTTAACAATGTCAGATACATGTACAGCTTCAGCGGCCTAAGGGCCTTTAAAGAAAAGTACAAACCGGAGTGGCGCGGGAAATACCTGGCGTATCGGAAAAACAGATCTCTTTCTGTCACCATGTTCCTCGTTACACGTCTGATTGGCAAAAGCAAAAAAGACTCCGTCTAACAAGACGGAGTCTTTTTTTATTTCGTTTTTAAGAAATAGGTTTCAATATCATCAAGCAGGTAGTTTGCGGCTTTAATTCCGCCTGCGGTTGTCCACACGACGTCGTCGACTTCATGTGCGTTACCAGACTTCACGGCCTTTAGGTTTTTCCATAATGAACTGCTTGTCCACTGATTGGCCCATTTTTCATTTTCCTTTGCATTATCGGCTTTATATGTGAAATAAAACAGCACATCGGCATCCATATCAGGAATGGACTCTTTACTGTCTGTTGAGAACGTAAATTGGTCCTTTTGCTTCTTGAACAGTTCTACTTGTTTTTCAGGGCGTTTGAAGCCAAGCTGGTCTAAAATAATTCCTGAGAATGAATCAGTATAATAGATTCTTGATTCACCGGATAAAAAGCGTACGACAGAAACTGTTTTGTTGGTCTGGTCGCCAAGCTTTTCTTTTAAATCGGCAGCGCGTTTATCAAAATCGGCAATGGCTTTCTTGCCTTTGTCCGCCTTGTTCACCGCGTTGGCATATAAAGTCAGGTTATCCTTCCAATTCCCGGCCAAGGATTCAGCAAAAACAGTCGGTGCAATCGCATTTAGCTGATCATAAATTTTTTCCTGGCGCACTTTGTTTCCAATAATCAAATCAGGCTTTAATTCTGCGATGGCTTCTACATTCGGTTCTGTTTCAAGGCCGACGTTTTGAACACCTTTCATGTCATCCTTCAGATAGTCATACCACGGGTCGCCCTTCCATGACTTCACGGCGCCAACCGGCTTGATGCCAAGCGCTAAGAGCGCCTCTGTGCCTTCGTTTGTTAAAACAACAATCCGTTTTGGATTTGCGGGAATGTTGTCTGATGTTCCCATTGCATGTTTAACCGTTCTGGTTTTGCTGTTTGACTCCTCGCTGTTGCTTGAACTTTCTGAACTATTACAGGCAGAAAGTACGACAAGGGTCATTAAAAATACGAATAGCATGCTGATATGCTTTTTCATCTTTTTCCTCCCGATATTGAAATTCATTATCATTTAGATCATAATAAGCAGTGGTGAGAGTGTCAATCCCTAATTGAGGATTATTCTCAAAAACAAACAATACATAGTAAATCTGGGAGAATGAGATCATGATCTGCAAAAAGGCATCTTCAAAATGGATTACGTTATTATGTCTGATTTTCATTTTACTGGCAGCTGTCTGCGCAAGTGTTGTGTACGGTTATACAGGTACGTCATGGGGACAGGTCTATCAAGCGTTTCATTCCTTCAACGGTACAAATGAGCATGTCATCATCAAGGACGTCAGGCTTCCGCGTGCTTTGGTTGCCACAGTCGTCGGCGCTTCGCTTGCAGCCGCGGGAGCACTCATGCAGGCGCTCACAAAAAATCCGCTTGCGTCACCGGGAATTTTCGGAATAAACGCCGGTGCCGGCTTTTTTATTGTGGCCGGATCGTTTTTTCTGCATATTCAATCACCTCAGGCACTAGTATGGAGCTCGTTTCTCGGGGCAGCATTTACCGCTGCGATCGTCTACGCAGCAGGCTCGCTTGGGAGAGAAGGGCTGACACCAATCAAATTGACGCTGGCGGGCGCTGCCATGGCAGCCATGTTTTCTTCTCTGACGCAAGGCTTGCTGTCTGTCAACGAACTTGAGCTTGCCCAGGTGCTATTTTGGCTGACTGGCTCTGTGCAGGGCAGGAGTCTGGATCTGCTGATGACGATGTTTCCATATGCAGCGGCAGCGCTGGTAATCTGTTTTTTTCTTGGCCAAAAAATAAATCTCCTTGTGATGGGAGAAGATGTGGCAAAAGGACTCGGCCAAAAAACGGGCCTGCTGAAATTCGTGATGGCGCTTTGTGTTGTCTTGCTAGCAGGATCTGCTGTCGCCATTGCCGGGCCGATTTCCTTTATCGGGATCATTATTCCGCACTTTGCCCGATTCGTCGTCGGTAATGATTATCGCTGGGTTCTGCCGTTTTCCGCTGTTTTGGGTGCCATTCTGCTTGTTTCCGCGGACATTGGTGCGCGATATATCATTATGCCTCAGGAAGTTCCTGTCGGGGTCATGACCGCCATCATCGGAATGCCTGTGTTTGTGTACATCGCAAGAAGGGGGGCGAAGCTATGAAACTTCGTTTTGGCGTTACTGCGGCTGAAAAGAAAGCGTGGATCGTCTTTTTGGTTTTACTGGGATTAACAGCTGCTGTCCTCATCATAAGCGCCGGTCTTGGACAAAGGTTTATTCCTCCCTGGAATGTAGCAAAAACATTCTTTGGCGCAGGTTCCAAGCTGGATGAACTGATGATCATGTCGTTCCGCATGCCAAGAATTTTGACGGCTTTATGCGCCGGCGTTTGTTTGGCAGCGGCAGGCGCGATATTGCAGGGACTCGTCAGAAACCCTCTCGCATCTCCGGATATTATCGGAATAACGGGAGGAGCGGCAGTAGCTGTCGTACTTTTAATGATGTTCTTCTCAGACCGCAGCAGTTCACTTACGATCAGTCTGTCATGGCTTCCAGCAGCCGCATTTATCGGCGCATCGGCTGTCGGGCTCATCGTCTATTTACTGGCATACAAAAATGGCGCCTCCACATTTCGGCTGGTGCTTATCGGAATCGGATTTTCAATGTCGGCGCAGGCGATGACTACCCTGCTGATGATCAAAGGCCCGATTTACCGAGCATCACAAGCCAATGTGTATATCACTGGGTCAGTTTATGGGTCAAACTGGGGGCATGTAAAAATAGCTATTATCTTATCTGTCATTCTCTTATTCATTTGTTTTGTCGCGCTAAAAAATATGAATATACAGGTGCTGGGTGAAGATATTGCGGCGGGTGCAGGAAGCGCTGTGCAGCGAAATCGTTTTTTCTTGCTCCTTTTGAGTACGGCTCTTACTGGTTGTGCAGTTTCAGTTGCCGGCACAATCGGTTTTGTCGGGCTGATGGCGCCCCATATTGCAAGACGGCTTGTCGGCTCATCTTATGGCGCGCTGCTCCCGGCGTCGGCACTTATTGGGGCTCTGCTCGTCTTAACAGCTGATATCGTCGGCAGAACCTTATTTGCTCCGGTGGAAGTGCCAGCCGGCGTCTTTACAGCGGCTATCGGCGCCCCTTATTTTATTTATTTGCTCTATAAAACAAGAAACTCTTGATCGTTACGCCCATTTTCTTGAAGAAGAAAATGGGTTTTTTTATTAATAACTGAAGATTCGTAATTATTTTTGCTATACTGACAGAGACATTGATAAAGAAAGGGCGGCAGATGAATGAAAGAAGCAGAGGTATTAAAATATGAAGCATTTACAAGCAGTCCCGGAAAAGGAAACCCCGCAGGCGTCGTATTGCAGGGAGACGATTTTACTGAAAACGAGATGCAGATCATAGCCGAGCGTGCCGGGTATTCAGAAACCTCCTTTATCCGAAAAAGCGAGTCGGCCGATCTTGAACTCCGTTACTTTACCCCTGGACACGAAATGAATTTGTGCGGTCATGCTACAGTTGCTTCTCTTTACGCATTATGTGAGAAAGGAATGCTGGAGAGCGGTAAAACGTACAGCATCCAAACGAAAGCGGGTATCCTGCCTGTGAAGATTTCTGAAAAAGATAGCCGTATTCATATCACGCTTGAACAGGCCTCTCCGCAATTCAAATCATTTACAGGCGATCGGGGAAAACTTGCGAACGCACTGGGAATCACCGAAGAGGATTTTCATGAAGACCTTCCGATTGTGTTTGGCAGCACTGGCATATGGACAGCCATCGTACCGCTTAAATCATTAGAGGCTTCTAAAAAGATGGTGCCAGATAACAAACAATTTCCGGAAGTGTTAGTTGATCTGCCAAAAGCTTCAGTTCATCCGTTTACCTTTGAAACCGTTCATCCTGACAGCGACCTGCACGGACGCCACTTTTCATCCCCGTATTCGGGAACAATTGAAGACCCAGTGACCGGCACAGCGTCAGGCGTGATGGGGGCTTATATGAAACATTATGGCAATGCCGAGCAGCATAAATTTATCATTGAACAAGGGCAGGAAATCGGAAAGGACGGAAAAGTCGAAATCGAAATGAACGAAGCGGACGGCCATGTGAAAGTGAAGATGACAGGAACGGCCGTTTACTCAGAAACGCGTGTTTTTAACATCTAATACGGATGATGGTTTACAACAAGATGCACTTTCCGTTATCATTATGAAATGATAATCATTTTCAATTGGATAGGAAGGTGAAACGGTATGCCTCAAACCGAACAAATACATCAGCACTCAGAACTGCGGGACATCATACGCAGCAGAAGATCGATTCGAAAGTTTAAACAAGGGCCAGTACCTGCAGAAGTCATTCTTGACATGCTTGAAACGGCAAAATATGCGCCAAATCACAGAGTAACAGAGCCATGGAGATTTATTTACGTTTCCAGTGAGACAGGTAAAGCGAACCTCATCAATACATTTGCAGCGTTCTCTAAGAAATCCAAGCCGGATATGACAGAGGAAAAGCTTCAAAATTTCAAAAATACACTTGGGCGCGTTCCGGGTTTTCTGCTCGTCGTATTTCAGGAAGATGAAAACGAAAGAGCGCGAGACGACGATTTTGCGGCAACAAGCTCATTGATTCAAAACCTTCAGCTTCTTGCTTGGGAAAAAGGAATCGGCATGGTTTGGAAAAGCGGAAAAATCCTATACGACAAAGAAGTCCATCAGGCCTTTGGTTTACAGGATAATGAACGATTCGCCGCCATCATACAAACGGGTTATCCTGATGAGTCGCCGGAAGTGAAAAAACGCACACCGATCCGCGACCGGTTCACTGAAATGTAAAAAACCCCTTGTCTCAAACGGGGGTCAGTCCCCGGAGACAAGGGTTTTTTATTAACGAGATTTCTTTTTCGCTCTGTTGTCGGCTGCTTTCGCACGCTCTTGCGCTTCGCGGTCATTTGCATCAGCAAGCTCTGTTGAATATTCTTCGTAAACGCCGTCAGTTTCCCTTTTTAATGCATCGGGAACTTGTGGAAGCTTTTGTTTGTTTTTATCACGGTTTTTGTGGATATGATTTCTGCCCATATCAAATTCCCCCTAAAAAGTGATATCAAACAAAGATAGTATTTGGTTTTAAGGGGCTATGTATTCCTACTTCCGCTTAGCAGCTTTTTCCGCTTTTTTAAATTCGCCTGAATAAAGAACTTCCTGCATTTTCTTCAGGTTGGCGCCTTGCTGGTGCTTCTCCCTCTTTTTTTCCATAAAAAGGACCTCCTTCAACCATGTTATTCTTAAGGTTGACGCTTCCTGCTGTTTTTATACAGTCTTTCGGTCCGTTATCAGCTGTAAGAGTGCGAAGGCAAGATCCGAATATGTAAAACGAAATCCAGAGGTGATCGCTTTTTTAGGAAGAGCGCGCTGACCTTTCACAATCAAAAGGCTCATCTCACCCAACGCTTTTGATAAAAAGAATTCCGGGACGGGGAGCCAGTGCGGGCGGTGCTTCACCCGTGCAATCGTTTTGCCGAATTGTTTCATTTCCACAGGATTGGGCGCGGTGACATTCATTGGGCCAGAGATGCCGGCGTTTTCCACCGCATATCGGATCATCTGGGCCGCGTCTTCGACATGTATCCATGACAGCCATTGTCTGCCGGTTCCGATCGTTCCGCCGGCCAGAAACTTATAGGGGAGAACGATAAGCGGTAGAGCGCCTTTTTCTCCAAGCATCACGCCAAATCTCGCATAAACCGTCCTGATGCCCATCGCCTCAATATTCTGTCCTTCCTTTTCCCACAGGTGCGCAGTATGGCTGAGAAAATCCTCATCTGACGTTGCAGAATCCTCTGTAAAGGTTTTCTCAAGGCTTGTGCCGTAAATACCCACAGCACTGGCTTGGATCAATGTCTTCGGCTTCTCCTTCTGTTTACGAATAAGCCGCTGCACTTCACGCGTCGCATTGATACGGCTGGAGAGAATGTCCTGCTTCGTTTTTTCTGTCCAGCGGCCAAAAATCGATTTTCCCGCAAGGTTTATCCAGACATCAATATGAGGAAGTTCCTGCTCCGGGGCGGCTCCTTCCGTCAGCCATTGGACATATGTCATATTTTTTTGTTCAGTTTCCCGTGCGTTTCTTGATAAAATATAAACATGGTGCCCCTGGCGGGTAAGAACGCCTGTCAGATGCCGGCCGAGAAAACCGGTTCCGCCCGTCATTGCGATATTCATCAACATCTCTCCTCATCGTTCTAATAAATATACTTTACCTCATTTTAATAAAAGGAAACACGTTTCAGGCCTGAGAAGGGAGATTAAGATGCCGTTTATTACAAAAATATCAGCGCAAAAAAAGAATACGGAACGCTTCAATATTTTTCTGGATGATAAATACGCCTTCAGCGTGGACGCGGATGTGCTCGTGAAATATGAGCTCAAGAAGGGAAAAGAACTTGATGATCTTGACATCATTGAGATTCAATACGGCGATGAAGTGAAGAAAGGCTTCAACCGCGCGCTTGAATTTTTATCCTATCGAATGCGGTCAACGAAAGAGGTCGAGGACCACTTGAAGAAAAAAGAAACCTCGCCACCCGTCATTGCGGAGGTCATCCATAAGCTCAACGATTACAAATACTTAAACGACCAGGAATTTGCCGCAGCCTATGTCAGCACCCACAAAAAAACAAACGGAAAAGGACCTGATGTTTTGTTCAGAGAGCTGAGAGCGAAGGGAATTGATGACGATACAATTAAGGAGGCGCTAAGTTCTTTTTCCTTTGAAGATCAGACAAGAGAAGCGGTCAAGCATGTTGAAAAGCTTCTCAAAAAAGATAAAAAGCTTTCGACAAAAGAACTCAAACAGCGCGCCCAGATGCAGCTTCAGCGCAAAGGCTTCTCATTTGATGTCATCAATGCGGCGCTAGAGCAGATTGAATATGAAAATGATGAAGACACAGAGAAAGAAGCGCTGCGCATTCAAGCAGAAAAAGCGCTTAGAAAATACCGCTATGACGGCTCCTATGAAAGCGCCATGAAGGTCAAACAATTTTTATTCCGCAAAGGATTCTCACTCGATTTAATCGAACAATTTCTGCACGAAGAGGAGTAGCTGAAAAAATGGAGAAACGATACAGTCAAATGACACCGCACGAACTCAATACCGAAATCGCATTACTTTCTGAAAAAGCAAGAAAAGCCGAACAGCATGGAATTATAAACGAACTGGCAGTGCTCGAACGGAAAATTACGATGGCAAAAGCATATTTGCTGAACCCGGAAGATTACTCACCGGGAGAAACGTACCGTGTTGAAGACACTGAGGACGAGTTTACCATCAGTTATTTAAATGGCGTTTTCGCATGGGGATACAGAACCTCTTCTCCTCAGCAAGAGGACGCGCTGCCAATCTCAGTTTTGAAAGAAAAAGAATAAAGCGTAACAGGGAGGCTGATCATCAGCCTCTTTTTTTTGTGCAGCACATTTACACGAGGTCTTAAAGAAAAAATCATTGAATTCACTTTAAAAATCTTTTAGTATGGAACTCGTTGTTTTTTAATATCAAAGGAGGCGATGACGTTGAGTATCAAAAACCCATCTGTAAAATTTATTATATTTGTTCTTATGATTTGTACATTTTCAATCGGCTATACAGAATACGCGGTGATGGGTATTTTGACGTCGATTGCCAATGACTTTCATATACAGGTTTCATCTGCAGGGCTTCTTGTCACGGCTTACGCGGCTAGCGTCTGTTTGACAGGACCGCTCGTCACCATCATTTCTGTCAAGCTCCCGAGAAAGCCTGTGCTTCTTGGGCTGATGGCGATTTTTATCCTTTCAAACCTGATGAGCGCACTGGCACCGAATTTTGCGGTACTGGCCGTCTCAAGAATTTTATCTGCGTCCATTCACGGCGCATTCTTCGCGATTGCCATGGTCTTCGCCAGTGAAATGGTTCCGCCGGAAAAGCGCGCTGCAGCCGCTGCTTCAATGAACGGCGGACTGACAGTAGCTCTAATGCTTGGTGTTCCATTCGGTTCCTATCTCGGAGATGTCCTGAATTGGAGAGCGGTGTTTTCCATCATTACGGCACTTGGAGTCATCGGATTTTTAGGCCTTATGGCTGCCGTGCCAAACAGAAAACCAAAAGTGATCCCCATGCTTATGAATGAGTGGGGGGTTTTTAAGCACAAACAAGTGCTGTTTTCCTTCGCGATTACCATTTTAGGCTATTCAGGTGTCTTTATCGCCTACACCTTTATAGAACCGATCTTGAGACATTCAGCCGGATTCAGCACGGTTGGCATTACAGGCGCTCTCTTTGCGTATGGTTTGGGAGGCGTTGCAGGGAATTTCTTTGCGGGAAAAGTGCCGCTGCCTCTGCTGACTCGGACGATGATCGGCGTAATGATCGGTTTAATCGGTGTTCTGGCTGTATTTCCGTACATCGCCATTTACCCGGCTGCAGCCATTGTGGCCACGTTCCTATTCGGGGCATGCGCATTCGGCACGCCGCCTCTGCTGCAAACAAAGGTCATTTCATCATCTGAGGGCGGCACAACCATTGCCGCAGCTGTCAGCGTATCAGCATTTAACCTTGCCAATGCCCTTGGTGCATGGATCGGCGGAATGATTTTAAGCGGAACTGGCTCTTATTCCTGGCTGTTTGCAGGCGGCGCGCTTATGACCGCATGCGGACTTGTGCTTTCTACCTTCGCACACTTATCAGAAAAGAAGAGCGTCTACGAATATCAAGTCAATAAAGGGTAAAAACAGCTGCAGTGTATGCAGCTGTTCTTCTTTACCGTTTGCCAGAGGCTCTCATTCTTTCTTGAGGATGCTGATTAATCGATCCATCAGCACGCTTTGAAGCATAGTCGTCCTTTGCTCTCGGTTCACCCTGAAATTTGTTTTCGTTTTCGTAAGGAAATCCTTTTTCTTTATTCCGGACCATGTCATATCCCCCTAGGTTCGAGATCAAAAAGTTGCGTCTTTCCAGATGAAGACGTAAGGTTAGTATATGGAGAACACCACGTAATAAAGCGTTATTTTTTTCCTGAAGAAAGGAGACTGCACACATGAATATGTACATTGAGAAACTGACGAATCTGCTTCTGGAAAAGAACGATATGATCAGCTATATACAGGCGAAAACATGGGTGGAATTGCTATGGAGCGATTTCGAAGCAACCTATGCAAAAGCCGGACACGCCTATCAGGGTGAAAAAATGACTGAAAAAATCGTCACACAATGGATCGAAAACTATGGAGGCCAGCTCCACCTTTTTCAAAGCTCCCGTAACGATGTGAATGATTACTTACATCAAAGCAGAGGCCTTTTGCATTAAAAACCTGCCATTAACGACCGGCAGGTTTTTTCATTTTTTTCACATGAAACATGTTTCGCCAGCCTGTCAATCAGGGAATACCACTTATATCTTGTCAAATGCGAGGAGGAGCTTTAAATGAAAAAGAAACAAGTAATGCTCGCTTTAACAGCTGCCATAGGAATGGGCTTGACAGCATTTTACTCCGCTCCCGCAGCAAAAGCTGCGCCCCTTCACGACATATCTGTCAGCATGCCATCATCCGATACTTACATCATAAAAGCAGGAAAACTGAATGTCCGGACTGAGCCAAATCATAAAGGTGATATTCTCGGCACTGTATCATCAGAACAAAAGGTAACAGTCGATGGGTTCGTAAATGCCGATTGGGCTCAAATTCATTTCAAAGGAAAAAAAGCATATATTTCAACTCACTTTTTAATGAAAACCGCAAGCCAAGCGAAAACAACGAAACAGACAGCCTTCTATACACCGACGCCCGAAAACGGAAAAGCTAAGCAGCTCTCATCTGGAACAAAGGTGACAATACTCGGGTGGGGATTTAGTGAAAACGGAGGATTTGACTTCACTTGGGCGTTCGTGGATTATGGCGGTGTTATAGGCTATATTCACACAAAGGATTTACAAATGCGATAAAAGGCAGGCCGAGGCTTGTCTTTTTGTCTATGTGTGAAACATTTCTTCTTTCTGCACGTAACAATGATAAAGGAGATGATAATATGGCTGGTTTAGTCGGCGGAGGGCTTATGATCATTGCGGGCATACTGATCAAACAGTTTCCTCCCAAATCCATCAACAGTGTGTACGGATACAGAACAAGACGCTCAATGTCAGATCAAAGATTATGGAATGAAGCGAACCGTTACAGTGCATCATTAATGATCCTGTCAGGCTTGGTGATTGCGGGAATGGGATTTTTGCTGGGATCAAGCTTGATCATTCTTCAGCTAATCCTGCTGGTTGCCGCTTGTGTCATCATATTTATGCTAACGGAAAAAAGACTGAAAACCATGATGCACAGTCAAGGAGGAGATAGAAGTGGACGGAGTTAAATGCCAGTTTGTCAATACAAACGGAATCACGCTCCATGTGGCAAGCGCAGGACCGGAAGACGGCCCGTTACTTGTCCTGCTTCATGGATTTCCTGAGTTTTGGTACGGCTGGAAAAATCAAATCAAACCGCTTGCTGATGCGGGTTACCGGGTCATTGCTCCTGATCAGCGGGGCTACAATCTCAGTGACAAACCGGAAGGAGTTGATTCGTACCGAATTGATACATTAAGAGATGATATCATCGGACTTATTACGCAATTCACTGATGAAAAAGCAATTGTCATCGGGCATGACTGGGGAGGGGCTGTCGCATGGCATTTGGCTTCCACACGCTCGGAATATCTTGAAAAACTGATCGCGATCAACATCCCGCACCCGCACGTCATGAAAACCGTAACGCCGCTTTATCCGCCGCAGTGGCTGAAAAGCTCGTATATCGCATTCTTTCAGCTGCCAGACATACCGGAGGCATCACTAAGGGAAAATGATTATGAAACATTAGACAAAGCGATTGGATTATCGACCCGTCCGGAGATTTTTTCGTCCGATGATGTCAGCAGGTACAAAGAAGCGTGGAAACAGCCGGGTGCACTGACAGCTATGCTGAACTGGTACAGAGCCCTCAGAAAAGGAAGCCTTGCAGAGAAACCGCCTTACGAAACAGCACCTTACCGGATGATCTGGGGAATGGAAGACCGCTTTTTGAGCAGAAAGCTTGCGAAAGAGACGGAAAAGCAATGCCCGAATGGACATCTCATCTTTGTAGATGAAGCATCCCATTGGATTAACCACGAAAAACCAGCCATCGTTAATCAGCTGATTTTGGAATATCTTAAGAACCAATAAGAAAATTTTCTCTCCATCCGTCTGTCATAATGGCAGACTTTTTCTGTGCGATTTTTTCATAGTCTGTTTTAAACATGACAAAATAACATTAAAAATCATGAATGTCACCATAAAATTGTAACAAAAAACAGGTTTAAACGACTTTAAAAAAAGGAATAGCCTTACTGAAGATTTGTGTAAAACTCCCCTAAGGCAATACTTAAAAAGAATAATAAAAAGAAGGTGCCTTAATGAAGCAAGGATTAATCTCGATTATTATCCCGTCTTACAATGAAGGGTATAATGTCAAACTCATTCATGAATCTTTAAAAAAGGAATTTAAAAACATTCATTATGACTATGAAATATTCTTCATAAATGACGGAAGCGTTGATGACACGCTTCAGCAGATCAAAGACTTGGCAGTGACGTGCAGCCGGGTGAAATATATATCTTTTTCTCGGAATTTTGGAAAAGAAGCCGCGATTTTGGCAGGCTTTGAGCATGTTCAGGGCGAGGCGGTAATTGTAATGGATGCCGATCTGCAGCATCCGACATATTTGCTGAAGGAATTTATCAAAGGCTACGAAGAAGGGTACGACCAGGTCATTGCCCAAAGGAACAGAAAAGGGGACGGGTTTGTCCGCTCACTCTTATCATCAATGTATTACAAGTTCATTAATAAAGCGGTGGAAGTCGATTTGCGTGATGGTGTGGGTGACTTTAGATTGTTAAGCCGCCAAGCTGTAAATGCTCTTTTGAAGCTGAGCGAAGGAAACCGCTTCTCAAAAGGCCTTTTTTGCTGGATCGGCTTTGATCAGAAAATTGTGTTTTATGAAAATGTCGAACGGAAAAACGGCACATCCAAATGGTCGTTCAGCAGTCTGTTTAATTACGGCATGGACGGCGTCGTTTCATTTAATCATAAGCCGCTGAGATTATGTTTTTACACCGGCATTTTCATCTTGCTGCTTTCCATCATTTATATCATTGCCACATTCGTTAAAATTCTGACTAACGGTATTTCTGTCCCCGGATATTTCACTATTATCTCGGCAGTATTATTTCTCGGCGGAGTACAGCTGTTAAGCCTCGGGATCATAGGCGAATATATCGGCCGAATTTATTATGAAACAAAAAAACGCCCGCATTATTTGATCAAAGAAGCGAACATCCCAAACAAAGACCTGCCTGAAACGAACGAATTAAAAAGCGTGCGGCGTCTGACAAAAATGCACTGAAATCACCAAGCGTCATTGGCAGTGCTTTTTTTGCGTGTCTATCATCTTAAAAGCAAGACTGGAGAATGTATATGAAAAGAAAACATGTTATGATCTATGCGGCCAGTCTGCTGGTGTCCGTTCTGGCACACGCCTTTTTTGTGAAAGAATGGGCGGAAGGCAGGTATATGACAGGTCCGGGTGACGGACTTGCGCAAATGATCGTATTTAAAAAATTATTATTTGACCAATATACACACGGGAATTTTTTCTACAATTATTCATTCGGACTTGGCGGCGGCACATTCAGTCAGCTCGGCTATTATTTTTCTGCTTCTTTTCTATTTCTTGCTGTGTCCGCCGTTGTCTGGCTGCTTCAAGCCCTCCAGTTTATCGGAGAAGCGGATACGCTTTTTTGGGCAGAGTCAGCTGTTTTTATCAGTATTTTCAAATTGAGCTTGATCATCTTTACGTCCGCTTCTGTTTTTCACTATCTTCTCAAGCATAGAGCGGCATCGTTTACGGGGGGCGTGTTATACGGCGTCTCGATTATTTATTTCCGTCATGAAGCGTATTGGGAATTTTTTACCGATACAATGGTTTGGCTTCCGCTGCTTGTGCTTGGCGCAGAAAAAATTATTAGAGAGCGGCGTCCGGCGTGGTTTATTGTTGCGTGTTCGCTGACGTTCATCAACAATTTTTACTTTGCATACATAAACCTTATATTCATCGGAATCTATGTGCTGTTCAGATGGCTGATCAGACTGGAACAAGATGAAGTGAAAAGATGGGTTCAATGCAGATTATTTCTGGTTTCAGGCCTCATTTCTTTTGGCATCAGTGCGGCGGTGTTTGTGCCGGTGGTATACGGTTATTTAAACAACCTGCGCCCTCCATACAGCCAGAAAATAGAGTGGCTCAATTTCGATGATAATATCTTATTTTCGAGCCGGATCATCATTGTGCCGGCCGCTTTTCTGCTGTTTTTGTTTATGATGTCTTTTTACAAAAACCGTGTGTTTCGTCTTTTTGCCGGATTGAGCCTGCTGTTTATTCTTTTTCATTTCAGTCCGTATGCGGCAAGCGTTTTTAACGGCTTTTCCGCCCCGCAAAACCGCTTTGAATATGTTCTGGCCTTTACCATTGCGGGAGCAGCGGCGGCTGGTTTGTCACAGCTGTCTGAACTGAAACGGAAAGAACTGCTCCCGGCCATAGCTATCGTCCTGCTTCTTTACTTGTATCATATCCAAAGGTATAAGCTCGATATATGGCAGCCTGCGAATGAAAGCATTCTCTTGCTCTTACTCATGACAATCGCAGCCTTGTTTGCTGCAGCTTTTGCGAAAAAACAGGCAAAAGTGGCTGTGTACGGTATCATCATTCTTTCTTCGCTGTTTGTCGCCAACTCCTATCAAAAATACGCACTCTCAGAAGGCGGCGATCTGGATAGTGTGACAAGAGAATATCTTACAAGTGAGGAATACAGAGGGCAAGAATCATCTGAGCTCATCAGACGTTTACAAAAGGAAGACAATGACCCGCTCATGAGAATCGACTGGATGAACGGTGTCCGCAATAATACGCCAATCATTTACGGATTTAATGGCTTCAGCGCCTATTCCAGCATTTTAAATAAAGATCTGCTGGCCTTCTATTGGAATGATTTAAGCATCGATATGGGCAGGGAAAGCGTCAGCCGT
The DNA here is from genome assembly GCF_050585765.1 of Bacillus sp. ATD. NCBI lineage: Bacteria > Bacillati > Bacillota > Bacilli > Caryophanales > Bacillaceae > Bacillus > Bacillus sp. ATD. The sequence continues at coordinate 101,804 of NZ_JBOBQH010000011.1, forward strand.
TATGCGTCATTGGGAGACAGGACGAATTTATACAGCCTGCTTTATGGCAAATATTATATGACGGAAAAAACAAACGCAGCCAGCGTCCCGTACGGCTTCAAAAAGCATTTAGAAACAGAGCATTATGCGGTTTATGAGAATGAGTACATGCTTCCATTCGTCAAAACAGCGGATGCCATATACAGTGAAAGTGAGCTGGACCAATTGCCCGCTCTTGCGAAAGAACAGGCGATGCTGAAAGGAATCATATTAAAAGATCCATCTGAAAAAACCGAGCAGACACCAAAACCGGCCAATTTGATCACCAAGTCGGACATCACCGCAAAACAAGCCCATTATCAAAACGGACTGCTCACCGTAACTGGAGAAAACGGAGGAGAGCTGACCATCACTCCTAAACAGCCATCATCCGCTCCGGGAGACTACTATGTCAGCTTTTATTTGAAAAGCAAAGCAAAAGACAAAGGATTTACATTAAAGGTAAATGATTATGTCACAACAAGGAAATCGAACAAATCGATCTATAAAACCGGTGTAAATGATATTACGGTCAGAGTGCCTAAATCAGGCCATATCTCAATCCATCTTCCGAAAGGAACCTATGAGCTGAGAAATATAGCGCTCTATGAAGAGAATTATGAAACGCTGAAAAACGCTGTATTGCAACATAAAACAGAGAAAGCAGAGAAACTGAATTGGAACAAAAATCAATTGACCTTTGCATATCATCTGTCAAAAGACCAGTACATCATGCTTCCGATCCCATATGAAAAAGGCTGGGAGCTGAAAATCAACGGACACACACAGAAGATTGAAAAAGCGGATTATTCTTTTATAGGCTTCAAGGCGCAAAAGGGAGACAATCACATTGAGCTGACCTACTATCCGCCATACTTCAACATATCGGCGATCATATCTCTCGTCAGTCTGCTGCTTGCTGTTTTATATATAAGACGTAAAAAGCCCGGCTCTATATAGAGCCGAGCTTTAATTTTTTCTGAAGTTTTTCTTCGCTGAATATCCATCCCGTATAGGACGAACGAATCGTAAGATCATGGCCGATATGAACAATTGCCACAAAAGGATAATGCCCTTTGCTCCGATAACGCAGGTCGATAAATCTCACCTCATAATGATCTTTAAACGTATCCACTTCCCACCGGTAAACCGGAGAAAAGGACAGAAACGCCGCGATGTTATCATCCTGCTTTGCCGCATGCATTACATCGGTTTCAGGAACAGGCACTCGATTAAATGTATCCAGAATCACGACGTGCCCTTCCATGCTTCTTCCTACATAGAAAGCATGTGCTGTCGTCACTGCGATTCGCCATTGCCTGAATTTCATCGTTGGAGAAATAATAATGCTTTCGATCTCATCATGAATCATCTCATGAAGCTTTCGTTTAATTCTCAGCTGCATGATCAGGCGCACCAAATAATAGCCTGCCAATATGATATATAAGCTGAGAAACGTGATGCCGGGACTGCCGCCTGCATACCAAATCGCAATAGCTGCCAGATGGCTGATAAAAATAAACGGATCAAACGTATTAATCAGCCCAAGCGCAACCCATTTTTTCGAAAACGGACGAATGGCTTGTGTCCCATAGGCGTTGAATATATCGACGAAGACATGCAGAACAACGGCCAGCAGCGTCCACAGCCACAGGTGCAGAAAATTGGCCTGAGGATAAAATAAATACAGAATCGCCGGGATGATGACAGACCAAAACAAAACGGCGGGAATTGAATGGGTAAATCCTCTGTGATTCCTTATATAAACAGCATTGTTTTTAAGCTTTAACACAGTATCAATATCCGGAGCCTGAGAGCCCGCAAGCGTTGCGATCATAACAGCGTGAGCCATTGCCGGATCTGATGCGACAACAGGATCAAGCGTCGCAATACCGCCCAGTGCGATGCCCATAACGACATGTGTGCCCGTATCCATAGGTGACCTCCTTGCAGGATGATCCTGCACATTCACTTTGTAAGAAACTCCCCATTTTCATATACCCAATTTTTAAACTGATTCAATCGTTCTCATATGTTTCCGCTTTTTCTTTACTATTATTTAATGTAACATATTATCGTACTGTGCCCTTAGTGTACAACAAAAAACAGTCTAAAGAAAAGCGGGGCGCGAAAGACTGGGGAGAAACACATATGAACGTACTTGAAGACAAATTAAAACAAAAAGACATACAGCAATTTCGCGATGATTTAATCTCATGGTTTGAACGGGAGCAGCGCGTTCTTCCGTGGAGAGAGGACCAAGATCCGTATAAAGTGTGGGTATCTGAAGTCATGCTGCAGCAAACGAGAGTAGAGACAGTGATTCCTTACTTTCTGCGATTTGTGGAACAATTCCCGACAGTGGAAGCGCTCGCTGATGCAGATGAAGAAAAGGTGCTGAAAGCATGGGAAGGACTCGGCTATTATTCCCGAGTCAGAAACCTGCAAAGCGCAGTAAAAGAAGTAAAACAGGAATACGGCGGCATTGTCCCTCCAAACGAGAAAGAATTTGGCGGGTTAAAAGGCGTCGGCCCTTATACAAAGGGAGCGGTGCTCAGTATAGCCTACAATAAACCCATTCCCGCGGTTGACGGAAATGTGATGCGTGTCATGTCCAGAATTCTTTCTATTTGGGATGATATCGCCAAACCAAAAACAAGAACGATCTTTGAAGATGCTATACGAGCTTTTATTTCCAAAGAAAAACCTTCTGAATTTAATCAGGGCTTGATGGAGCTTGGAGCCTTGATCTGTACGCCAAAATCACCTTCATGCCTGCTATGCCCGGTTCAGCAGCATTGCTCAGCATTTGAAGAAGGCACTGAACGGGAGCTTCCGGTCAAAAGCAAAAAGAAAAAGCCCGGGATCAAAACAATGGCTGCAATCGTACTGACCGATGAAGACGGACAAGTGTATATCCACAAACGGCCGTCTAAAGGTTTGCTCGCCAACCTATGGGAATTCCCTAATCTTGAAACCCAAAAAGGGATCAAAACTGAGCGTGAACAGCTCATAGCATTTCTAGAAAACGAATATGGGATACAAGCTGATATCAGTGATCTGCAAGGTGTAGTCGAGCACGTTTTCACCCACCTGGTATGGAATATTTCTGTGTTTTTCGGTAAAGTAAAACAAGTGTCGGATACTGCCGAGCTGAAAAAAGTAACGAAAGAAGAGCTCGAACAATTTGCGTTCCCGGTGTCACATCAAAAAATCTGGAAGATGGCAGTGGAAGCAGCCTCATACTCGGCTGCTCCGTAAACCATTCTTAATCGTAAGAAACGCGCGTGCCGTGGCTGTAGTCAGCTTCATTGCGCTTCATTCCGCCGCGCGCTTCAATTTCTTGCGTTAATTCCCGGTATTTTGATTGGCCTTCTTCGTTCAAGTAAGGCATAATTTGCTGAAAGGCATGATGAAAATAAGCGAGTTCACTGTTCTTCCAATCTTTTTTGGAAAGCATGTTCAATTCGCTCATATCACGTCCGACATACATAACAGAAGACCCCCTTTAAAGTTCTTGCCATTATTGTTTGTGGAAATAAAAGAACTATACGCTACAAGGAGATGAGGAAAAATGGAACAAAATAAATGTGCACTCGTAACAGGAAGCAGCCGCGGTGTCGGAAAAGCGGCCGCGATCAGACTTGCTGAGAACGGCTATAACATCGTCATTAACTATGCCCGCAGCAAAAAAGCAGCACTAGAAACAGCAGAAGAAATCGAAAAGCTTGGTGTTAAAGTGCTTGTCGTAAAAGCAAACGTAGGACAGCCTGCAAAAATCAAAGAAATGTTTCAGCAAATTGATGAAACGTTCGGCAGACTTGATGTTTTTGTCAATAATGCCGCTTCAGGCGTTCTGAGACCTGTCATGGAACTAGAAGAAACACACTGGGACTGGACGATGAACATTAATGCGAAAGCATTGCTTTTCTGCGCTCAGGAAGCTGCCAAGCTAATGGAGAAGAACGGAGGCGGGCATATTGTCAGCATCAGTTCATTAGGCTCTATCCGCTATCTTGAAAACTACACTACGGTTGGTGTATCAAAAGCAGCGTTAGAGGCTCTAACACGTTATCTTGCGGTTGAGCTTTCACCAAAACAAATTATTGTCAATGCTGTTTCAGGCGGAGCGATCGACACAGATGCGCTGAAACACTTCCCGAATAGAGAAGATTTGCTTGAGGATGCGCGCCAAAACACACCGGCGGGCCGCATGGTCGAAATTAAAGACATGGTTGATGCCGTTGAGTTTCTAGTGTCTTCCAAGGCTGACATGATCCGCGGACAGACTATTATCGTTGACGGCGGACGCTCACTGCTCGTTTAAAAATTTTTAAAAAAGAGGAATAGCTATACGATCACCTGCACATTCTAATGACCGTGGAGGTGATAACAATGGCTAACTCAAATAATTTCAGCAAAACAAACGCTCAACAAGTTAGAAAACAAAACCAACAATCAGCTGCTGGTCAAGGTCAATTCGGCACTGAATTTGCTAGCGAAACAAACGCTCAGCAAGTTAGAAAACAAAACCAGCAATCAGCTGGCCAACAAGGTCAATTCGGCACTGAATTCGCTAGTGAAACTGACACACAGCAGGTAAGACAACAAAACCAATCTGCTGAACAAAACAAACAACAAAACAGCTAATCACTGAAACAGAAAAAAGCACTTCATCTTCGGGTGGAAGTGCTTTTTTCTGTTTGAAAAACGACAAAACTTGTGGAAGGTCTACAGAATGAGTCAAAGGGTTTGCTTTATGGAGATCGAAATGATTAAAGGAGGAAACGTTTATACTTTCACCAGGCTGAAGGAGGAACCGATGACGGAATTTGAAAAGCTGGTAAGTGAACAGATGAAAACGATGGATAAGCTTCTCGATCTCCAATCAGAGCTCGACCGCTGCAAACAAATTGAAGCGGAACTCAGGCATTTGGATAGGGATGCAAGGCTGCGGGGGATTCAGGCTGAAATTGCGGTGAAACGGAAACACCTTGCCGATATACAAGATATGTTTCAAAAACAGACAGAGCAGGTCATTCGTTCTTATCGCAGCTCAGAAAAGCCGTCTTCCTTTGTGTAGTGCAGGAATGTGCCATTCCCCGGCCGGAATGGCTCTTTTATTTTCATTTTTCAAATTGTAACGTTATAATAGGTAAAAGACGTTGTCGGTAAGCAAATTTGGACATACTAACTGTAGGGCTTTATAGAAAGTAGGGGAGAAATATGGGCTATCCCAAGGAAGGAGAAACCATTCAAATTCACAGCTATAAGCACAACGGGCTGATTCATAGAATTTGGAATGAGACAACAATCTTAAAAAGTACAGAAATGTGTGTCATCGGGGCCAATGACCGGACGATGGTAACCGAATCAGACGGCCGGACATGGATAACCAGAGAGCCCGCAATCTGTTATTTTCACGCAAGACAATGGTTTAATGTCATCGGGATGCTGAGGGAAGACGGGGTTCATTATTATTGCAACATCAGTTCTCCGTTTGCCTATGATGGCGAAGCAATTAAATATATCGATTATGACTTAGATGTTAAGGTTTTCCCTGACATGACCTACAATATTCTTGATGAAGACGAATATGATGATCACCGGAAAGCCATGAATTATCCAAAAGAAATCGACAGTATATTAAGAGACTACTTAAACACGCTGCTCCATTGGATTCACCAGCGTCAGGGACCGTTTGCGCCCGAGTTTGTTGATATGTGGTATGAACGGTATTTGCGCTATACAAAATAATGGTTACGTAAAAACCTGTTGCGGGGTACAACAGGTTTTTCACATGGGCTCACACACATCATGATCAAGAGAGAGGGGGAATCAACGTGGGGGTTATGAAACGCTACATGCAATTCGTCAAACCTTATAAGAAGCAAATTTTCGTTACAGTGTTAATCGGGATCGTAAAATTCTCCATTCCGCTTGCTCTCCCATTGCTTCTGAAGTACGTAGTTGACGACATTATTCAAGGAGGCGGCACGGCTAGTGACAAAACAACGTCATTGTTCACGATTATGGCGATCATGTTCGCCTTATTTTTAATTTTGCGCCCGCCTGTTGAATATTATCGGCAATATTTTGCCCAGTGGACGGCCAGCAAGGTGCTTTATGACATAAGAGCTAAGCTGTTTGACCATATACAGAAGCTCAGCCTTCGTTTTTATGCGAATACAAGAACAGGGGAAGTCATTTCCCGAGTGATTAATGATGTAGAACAAACAAAGGATTTCGTCATCACAGGCCTGATGAATATATGGCTAGATATGCTGACGATTTTGATCGTGATCTCTATCATGCTGACGCTGGACATAAAATTAACACTGATCTCTATCGTTTTATTCCCATTATACGGTATATCAGTGAAGTATTTTTACGGCCGTTTACGAAAGCTGACAAGGGAGCGCTCACAGGCGCTTGCTCAAGTACAGGGGCATTTGCACGAGCGCATTCAAGGCATGCCGGTCATCAGGAGCTTTGCAATAGAAGACCATGAACAGGCTCAATTTAATGAGAAAAATGGTCATTTCTTAGATAAGGCCATCAGCCACACGAATTGGAATGCCAAAACCTTTGCGGTCGTTAATACCATTACAGATTTGGCGCCGCTCATCGTCATTGCGTGCGCCGGCTATTTTGTCATTAATGGACCGCTGACAGTCGGAACAATGGTCGCGTTTGTCGGATATATTGACAGAATGTACAACCCTGTGAGAAGGCTGATCAATTCCTCTACAACCTTGACACAGTCAATCGCATCAATGGACAGGGTGTTTGAATTTATCGACGAGCCCTATGAACTCACTGACAAACCAAATGCGATTAAGGCAGATCAGATTCGCGGAGGAGTGGAGTTTCAAAACGTTTCATTTCAATATGAAAAGGAAAAAGAAAACATTCTCCATGATGTCTCTTTAAAAGTAAATAGAGGGGAAACTGTAGCTCTCGTCGGCATGAGCGGAGGAGGAAAATCAACGCTCGTCAGCCTGATCCCGAGATTTTATGATGTTTCAAGCGGCAGACTGCTGATTGACGGGAAGGATATACGCGATTATGAAGCGCGAAGCCTTCGCAACCAGGTTGGCATGGTGCTGCAGGATACCTTTTTATTCAGTGAAACGATTCGGGAGAATATCGCAATCGGCAAACCTGATGCCACTCTTGAAGAAATTATTGAAGCCGCCAAAGCTGCAAATGCCCATGAATTTATCATGGGTTTTCCAGAAGGATATGAGACCCGGGTGGGAGAACGAGGCGTTAAGCTTTCAGGCGGACAAAAGCAGCGGATCTCAATTGCGCGGGTATTCCTGAAAAATCCGCCGCTCCTCATTTTAGATGAAGCGACATCCGCTCTTGATCTGGAAAGTGAGCATTATATTCAAGAAGCGATGGACAAACTGGCGAAGGACAGAACAACTTTTGTTGTCGCCCACCGTTTATCGACGATCACACATGCGGATAAGATTGTCGTCATGGAAAACGGCACAATCATTGAAACCGGAACCCATGATGAACTCATGGACAATGACAGCCAGTACAAGCACTTATTTACCATTCAAAATTTGAACTAAAACATCAATCTTATATCCTTTTAACGAAGGATATAAGATTTTTTTGTATAAAAAAACCCGGCTGTTTAACCGGGTTACTCTTCCGTTTCTATTTCGCAGTCTTTCGGATGATACGTTTGAAAACTTGTGATGAGTGTTTCTAAATGTTCGAGCTGCTCGCGGTACTCTACGGCGCTTGCCATAATATTGAGCATGTTGTAATCAATAAGCTCCTCATCCGTATTTTGCTGATTTTTTAAAAAGGACTTTGTTAAAAGCTGCTTATATCGAATGCCTTCTTCATCCGCGTCATCATGCGGCTTGATTTTGCCGACAAACCTCATTAAAATCCGTTCATGCCAGTAAAGCAGGTAATCAAGCTCTTCAGTCAGTGTTTCCTGAAACTCTTCCGGCATATGATAGATCTCGTTTTCCAGACGATGCAGCTTCTTCAATGTATCAAGCGCCCGGTTTGCAGTAATAATTGCCTGTCTGAACAGGACAAGCTTTCTTGATTTCACATAAGTCGTTTTCTTAAAGTAACTTCTTTCTTCTTTATATAGAAGATATGTCTGATCAAGCTTGATCATTTTTTCTTTCAGTTTTTCAATATCCTCTTTCAAAATCGAATGCTCTGTCGACTGCCGCATGGACAATCTGATCCACTTCATAATTTCTTCGGTGTTTTCGACGGTATTATGAATCAGCTTTGTTTCGTACTTAGGAGGCAAAAACACAAGGTTGACGATAAAGGAAGAAAGCACCCCTAAGATGACTGTGCTTGTTCTGATCAGCGCGAACATTAAAAAGTCGTCACCGGCAGATTCTAATATCGCAATGACTGTTACAAGAGCAATTGAAATTGTATGTTCAATTTTAAGTTTCAGCATGATTGTAATGACAATAACTGCTGTTAACCCGATCATAATCGGGCTGGGTCCGAAAATAAGGCCGAACACTGTGGCAATCACAGCTCCGATGATATTTGCCTGAACCTGGTCAATAATAATGAGAAAAGAGCGGTAAATCGACGGCTGAATCGCAAATATCGCTGCAATTCCAGCGAAAATCGGCGCGGGAAGCCCGATCCACGAAGCCAAATAAAGGGCAAGTGTAATCGCAATCCCGGTTTTGAAAATGCGGGCACCAAGTTTCATTGGTTTGTGCGTGCATTCCTTTCTATAGTAAATTGTGTGACATAGCAAATGGGCTAATCCTTAAAATTCCCGGTTAGTTTATTTGCTAAACAATTAAGTAATATACAGGGATCGATACAAATATTCAAGCTATTTTTCTAGAAAAAGACCAAAATCTTACACGTTATTTGAATCCATAAAAAAACAGGAGCTCAATGCTCCTGTCCAAGGTGTCAAATTCTAGTTTTTAAGATGTTTAAAAGCATCCTCGACCGCCTCAAGCGTGTCTTTAATATCCTGCTCTGTATGTGCTGTCGTGATAAACCAGGCTTCATACTTAGAAGGTGCTAAATTAACTCCGCGTTCCAGCATCAGTTTGAAAAACTTAGCGAATGTTTCACCGTCACTCCGTTCAGCCTGCTCATAATTTTCGACTTTCTCATCAGAGAAATAAACCGTGAGTGCGCCTTTTAACCGGTTGACTGAAATTGTGATGCCGTGTGTTTTTGCGTGCTGCAAAATGCCTTCTTCCAGCATTGCGCCAAGGTGATCAAGCTTTTCATACACGCCTTCCTCTTTGAGCACTTCCAGACAAGCGATGCCTGATAGGATGGAAGCGGGGTTCCCTGCCATTGTTCCAGCCTGATAAGCAGGCCCTAGCGGAGCTACCTGCTCCATGATTTCTTTTTTGCCGCCATAGGCGCCAATCGGAAGTCCGCCGCCGATAATTTTTCCGAGCGCTGTTAAATCCGGTTTCACCTGTAAGAGATCCTGCGCGCCGCCATACATAAAGCGAAAAGCCGTAATGACTTCATCGTAAATAACGAGAGCGCCTGCATTGTGCGTCAATTCATTTACTTTTTCTAAGAAACCTTCTTTTGGCTCAACGATACCGAAGTTGCCGACAATCGGTTCAACGAGAACTGCCGCGATTTCACTGCCCCATTTATCAAGAGCCTCTTTATAGCTTTCGATATCATTAAATGGAACAGTGATCACTTCGTTTGCAATGCTTTTTGGTACACCGGCTGAGTCCGGAGTGCCGAGAGTGGACGGGCCGGAGCCTGCAGCGACAAGCACAAGGTCCGAATGCCCGTGATAGCAGCCTGCAAATTTAATGATTTTTGTCCGGCCTGTATATGCGCGGGCCACGCGGATGGTCGTCATAACGGCTTCTGTTCCCGAATTGACGAATCTTACTTTGTCCATAGCGGGAATAGCTTCTTTGAGCATCTTTGCAAATGTAACCTCATGTTTCGTCGGTGTTCCATACAATACACCGTTCTCTGCCGCTTTTTTAATCGCTTCTGTAATATGCGGGTGGGCATGTCCTGTAATAATCGGACCATACGCTGCTAAATAATCGATGTATTTGTTGCCGTCCACATCCCAAAAATAAGCGCCGCTTGCTTTCTCCATTGCAACGGGAGAACCGCCGCCGACTGCTTTATATGATCTAGACGGGCTGTTTACACCGCCGACAATGTGCTCTAATGCCTCATTGTGAAGTTCAATTGATTTTGTATGCAAGAATAAAAACCTCCTATATCTCCATGCGTCCTTTCTATTGTAGCATGCTTCCGAACAAGAACAATGGCTTTGGGCTTCAGATGCAGCTGAGATGGTTGTAATCTGGACAAGAATTGGATACGCTTAATAAAAAAACATCCGGAGGTAACGTAATGACTATAGAAATCGGACAAAAAGCGCCTGATCTTGAGTTAAAAGGCGATCATGGGGAAACAGTAAAATTATCGGATTATAAAGGAAAGTATATTGTGCTTTATTTTTATCCAAAGGACATGACACCGGGGTGTACAACGGAAGCCTGCGATTTTCGGGACAATCACGAAAGCTTCAGTGAACTGGATGCCGTCATTATCGGTGTCAGCCCGGACAGTCAGGAAAAACACGGAAAATTTAAAGAGAAGCATGACCTTCCATTTCTGCTTCTTGTTGATGATGAGCATAAGCTGGCGGAAGCGTTTGATGTGTGGAAGCTGAAGAAAAACTTCGGAAAAGAATATATGGGAATCGAGCGCTCCACTTTTTTAATTGATAAAGAAGGCCGTCTCGTTAAAGAATGGAGAAAGGTAAAAGTGAAAGACCATGTAGCCGAAGCGCTTCAAACCCTCAAGGATATGTCGGAAAAGTAAATTCGTCTTTCAGCCTCAAATGATATGCTTACTTTTACCCTGATATCAATTGACAAATTATCGTAGAAAGAGTTACACTAATTATAAACATTACAATGTAAGAATTTTTTTTAGAAGAGAGGTGCATGACGGATGGCTGCACATGAACTAAAAGAAGCCTTAGAAACGTTGAAGGAAACCGGAGTTCGCATTACTCCTCAACGTCATGCGATTCTGGAATATCTCGTTAACTCTATGGCTCATCCAACAGCGGACGATATATATAAAGCTCTGGAAGGGAAATTTCCTAACATGAGCGTAGCGACGGTATATAACAATTTGCGTGTGTTCCGAGAATCGGGTTTGGTAAAAGAGCTCACATACGGTGATGCTTCCAGCAGATTCGATTTTGTCACATCCGATCACTATCACGCGATTTGTGAAAACTGCGGGAAAATTGTGGACTTCCATTACCCGGGCCTTGACGAAGTTGAGCAGCTTGCTGCCCACGTCACTGGTTTCAAGGTAAGCCACCACCGTTTAGAAATTTACGGCGTCTGCCAAGAGTGTTCGAAAAAAGAAAATCATTAAAAATAAGCTGACCGCACGAAACGGTCAGCTTATTTTATTTCGACATTTTCTTTTTATTATAAGACTCATCAAATTCTTTTCCTTCTAATCCCTTATCTAAAGTCAGCGGCTCTCGGCAATGCATGCACATATCGACTCTTCCTAAAACCTTTGTCTCTTTATTACAGCCTGGACAAATGACGCGAACCGCTTTAGTCGAAAGCATTCCAATCCAAAAGTAAACAACCGTGCTGAGACCGATCGATAAGAGCCCAAGTATCATAAACAAACTAGAAAGCAAAACTGACTCTTTGAAAAAAATCCCGATGTACATAATGATAAACCCAACGAAAACCAAACTTAACGCGAATGTTCTGATTTTATTAATTTTGCTGGAGTATTTCGCCATGTCCATCCCCCTCTGATTTAACTATAGCACAAACCCGATGGGATTTTCTTCATGTTTTCGGTTGAACTGGAATTTACTTATGGAGACTTGCTGTGAAATTGTTTATAATAGTTCAATGTGTTTAGAAAAAAGGAATTTCGTTTTAACCATAGAATTGAATCAAATAGAGAATAAAAAAATTTGAACAATTGCATTGGAGGAATAGTGATGGAAAATCTTCTCCGCCCAATTTACCAAGAAAGAGCAAGTCACCCCAATACATTAGCTGTCATTATGATTGAGAGAAGAAACAAAACATCTTCCTTAACAGACAACTTTGACGCAGCTTTGCTGGTGATTGTAAAGGATGCTGATGAGCCAGTTTTTATAAAGCACTATGAATTCGATCATCAAACAGCTTCTTTGCATGTGGTAACAGATTCTCAGATTCAAGAATGGATTTTGCTTGGAACAAATAGAAGAATCATAGATTGGATTGTAAATGGCAGAATCTTGTTTGACCGTAATGAATACGTTGCTGAACTGATTGACAGGCTGAATACATTTCCGTTTGCCGAACGTAAACTGAAGATCGGACTCGAATACGGCAAATTAATCAGAAGGTATGTTGAAGGAAAAGCTTTTTTTGAAGCCAATCAATTTTTAGATGCCTACAACGCCGTTGTTCATGCGTTGCATCATTTAGCACGTATTGAAGTAATCGACAGAGGATTTCATCCCGAAACCACGGTGTGGAGCCAAGTGCGCCAGATGGAGCCCCAAGTGTACAAATTATATTCCGAGCTGATTGAAAGTCACGAGAGCTTGGAAAAAAGACTAGAATTATTATTCTTAGCAAATGATTTTCTAATCCATTCTAAAGCAGAGATCGGTTCGGCGCATCTTTTCGAAGTAATGAAAGAAAAAGACATTTGGCAATTCGGTGAGCTTCTTCAACATCATGACCTAAAGCACTTTACACAGGATCTTGGCGTTATGCTTGATTACTTGACAGAAAAGGGACTTATCAACGTCAGCCAAATAGAAACGAAAGGACAGGCTGTCTATCACCGAGGATATTCTTTTAAAAAAGGTGTTGACTCTATTTCTTGACCGTGTTATATTATTAAACGTCGCTGATGCGCTTCTGAAAAATAAGCTCACAGCGGCGGGGAAATAAATCAAAAAACATTTGACAAAAGAAAGTCAAAATGTTATATTAATAAAGTCGCTTCGACAAGAAGTGAAAATGATCTTTGAAAACTAAACAAGACAAAACGTACCTGTTAATTCATTTTTATAAATCGCACAGCGATGTGCGTAGTCAGTCAAACTAGGGCCTGCATGACGCAGGTCACACAGGTGTCGCCGCAGGATGCGGTGAACTTAACCTGTGATCCAT
>NZ_JBOBQH010000012.1:0-114675 GCF_050585765.1 Bacillus sp. ATD
GTGATCAGTGCTGCTTTGTCGTTTTCTCAAACATCTGCTCTAAATATTTGATTTTTTCGTCCGTATAGTGCTCGAAGCGCTCATTATACGATTTCGGATCTTTCGGATTCGCAAAATGTGTGATTTTCCCTGTATCCCGATCAATAAATTTACTGGCAGCTCCGCAGCCGATGCCGATAATCGTCTGCACCTCTTCCATAATCATAATGTTGTAGATGCTTTCTTGCCCAGGCAAAGAGTATCCGACGTTTTCAAGGTTTCCAAGAATGTTTTTCTGGCGGTATAAATAATAGGGCACGTACCCATGCTCTTTCGTCCAAGCTACCGCGTCTTCCATCATTTGAGAAACCTCTTCCCTGCCGGCGACTTTGTACTTATGCTTGTTTCTCGTCATTTCTGACGCCCGTTTAAAAGAAAGGGTATGAACGGTCAGGGATTCCGGCATCAGCTTTTCCGTTTCTGAAAGACTGTGCCTGAACTCCTTCACGCCTTCCCCAGGTAAACCGATAATCAAGTCCATGTTGATATTATTCATGCCGTGCTCGCGTGACAGATGATATTTCTCAATGGTCTCTTCAACCGTATGGTGCCTCCCGATCGCCTTTAGCGTTTCGTTTTCATAGGATTGCGGATTGATGCTGATCCGGTCAATGTCATATTTGTTTAAAACGGCGAGTTTTTCTTCTGTGATCGTGTCAGGGCGGCCGGCCTCCACCGTAATCTCGCGAATGTTTTTCACATCCGGGAAGGAGCGGACCATTTCTTCATACAGCAGATCCATCTCCTCCGCTGTAATGCTTGTCGGCGTCCCGCCGCCAAAGTAAATGGTTGTCACCTTAACATCGTGCTCCTTCAGCCATTCACCGATTTTCTGCATTTCGTAATGCAGTCCCCATAAGAATGAGCCGACTCTGCCCGCCTGTCCTTGAATGGCGTACGCAGGGAATGTGCAATACGCACATTTTGTCGGGCAGAACGGAATGCCGATATAAATGCTGACTTCATCCTTTACTCGGTACAAATCCGGAACTGCCGCCAGCTGACGGTCAACAATTTCCTGCATGAGCTTGATTTTTTCATCGTGAATTAAATAGTCTTTTTTCAATTCAGCATGCGCTTGCTCCTTGGGTATTCCGCTTTGCAGCTTTTTATGAAGCAGCTTTGTGGGCCGGATTCCTGTGAGGATTCCCCACTTCTGCGTGATGCCCGTGTGCGCCTGAAGAAGATTGAGATACACATAAGACATTGTGTTTTTCACTTGCTTAAAAGCTTCTTTTTCATTCAAGCCGGGAGAAAAGGATTTTGTATGCTGCTCCTTTATGCCCGTTCCCTTTACTTCTCCCGAAACCGTCACATGCTCATTCGTTTGTGAGAACGCTAAAGAAATGACAACATCTGCGGGCTCGTCTCCGCCATACACAAGCTCGCACTCTTCATAAAACAAATTTGCAATATTTTGCAGAGGCCGATGCAAGCGGTCATCATGTATGCCTTCTATTTTTATTTGCAACTTCATCACCTAATTTATCAGATTCAAAACTTTCTTTAGTGTACAGAAATAAACCGCTAAAATCAATCCGGCAAAAAAGCCGCCGCACCTATTAGGGCGCGAGCGGCTTTTTTACACACGTTTCATGTGGAACTTATCAAGAAACCCTTTTCGCTGCTGCATTCGGAAATATTCCTTCATCATGTAAGCGACACCTTGCTCGTCATTGGACCTTGTGACCCAGTCTGCCTTTCTCTTCAATTCCGGCACGGCATTCCCCATCGCTACCCCAAGACCGGCAAGTTCGATCATCGGCAGATCGTCATACTGATGCCCAATGGCCACGACATCCTCCATATTCAGGCCCAGTTCTGAAGCGACGAGGGCCAGACCCGCTTCCTTCGAGACGCCTTTCGGAACGATATTCAGCTTCTCATCGTTCACGCGAATCACATCAACCGCAGGGAAAGCTTTTGTAATCGTTTCTGTAATGTCATGCTGAATGTCGTGCTCCGTGTACACCTCGATGACGGGTGCACTCACTGGCTCATCTATGAGGAGATCGCTTAATGATTCCACAAACTGGACTGGATAAAAGATCGGGTCAGACGGATGAATGAGTGCTTTCCCCAATAAATTCGAATTGACCTTCTTCTTGTTTCCGATGGAATACTTTTCGTGAAGAAGCCGAATATTGCATTGGTAGCTCTCCAATACTTGAACAATGTTAAAGGTATGATCATCAGAAATTCTTTTTTCAAAATACGGGGCGTCTATTTTCTCAGCGATATATGCCCCGCTATGGGTGATCAGCTTGGCATCAAGCTTTAGCGATTTCGCTATTTTCTGTGCTGAACGAAAGTGGCGGTTGGTCACGAGTGTGACGTAAATCCCTTTTTTCTTTACATATTCAATGGCGTCTTTCGTTGCCTGATGAATCTTCCCGTTCGACCGAAGCAGCGCTCCATCTATATTTAAGGCAAGCAATTGTTTTGACACAGAGATGTCCCCCTCCTTGATGACTGTACTTGTGTATAGGATATGACCCTGTCTCTGTGTTTAGAACAACCTTTTCTTAAAGCAAAAAAAGCCTGGCTCAGCAGACTTTATGTATGGCTTGTTGATAGGATACGATCGAAGCAGCCATTCTCCCTAATATCGTTATTTCGTTTTACGAAAAATCATGTATCAGGAACCCCTTGTTTGACCAATGATGCGCTCCGAACACTTACTCTCTGTTGCTTATCCCCTCAATATAACGGCATGATATGCGACCGTATCCATTTGAAATAGGTAAGTGTAGGCGCTTTCAATGCTATTATCTCAGTTTTCCTTACCGATGACAAGGGTTTTTTTAACTAAAAAAAGCAATCAGCTTTTGTGTATCCCTGGTAGGATTCGTTGTTAATTATTGGGATTCATCACTTGATTTAGAACATACATTCCCATACAATATAAATACTAAACGAAAAAGCGGTGTTGATATGGCTGATTTAAAAGAAATATTTAATGAAGAACTGTTAACTCGTTTGATCCATCATGTAAGGTCATCCTATCCTGACTTTAACAAAGACCAATTCAAGGATACGTTGCAGCTCGAAATCTGGCCTGAACTCACTTTAAAAGAGCGGATGCGCCGTATTACAGTTTCCTTATACGAAACTTTGCCAAAACAATACGTTGAAGCTCTGGCCATTTTACGGGAGACAGCTCCTCATTTTAAAGGACTCAGCGGAATTTTATTCCCTGATTATGTGGAGCAGTACGGGTTGGCGCATTGGGAAGAATCAATAAAGGCATTGGAATACTTTACACAATATTCGACCTCAGAATTCGCTGTAAGGCCTTTTTTGCTGTTAGACCAAGAAAAAATGATTGCACAATTGCATACATGGTCTGAGCATGAAAATGAACACGTGAGAAGACTTGCGAGCGAAGGAAGCAGGCCCCGCCTGCCATGGGGAAAATCGATACCGGCTTTGAAATCGGACCCTACGCCCGTATTGCCGATCCTTGAGAAGCTGATGCAGGACGAGTCCTTATATGTAAGGAAAAGCGTGGCCAACAATCTTAATGATATATCAAAAACGCATCCTCATTTGCTGGAAAAAGTCGCAGATCAATGGTACGGAACACATCCCCATACAGATTGGATTATCAAACACGCCTATCGTACCTTATTAAAAAAGGGTGATAAACAGGCCTTAGCGCTTTTTGGTTATGGAAATGCTGATTCGATACATCTACATGATTTAACATGTCAGCCCAGTCGGATAGCTATTGGCGAAAGCCTTGAATTTTCTTTCTATATTCATTCAGACAGGGATCAAAAAGTAAGAATTGAATACGCAATTGATTTTGTAAAAGCAAGAGGCCAGCGTCATCAGAAAGTATTTAACATAACAGAAACAAATATAAGAAAAAACGAAACGAAGTCATACACAAGAATCCAATCCTTCAAAGATCTGACTACCAGAAAGCATTACAAAGGAATCCATACATTATCAGTGATTATCAATGGAGAGGTAAAAGATTCATTGGATTTCCAAGTTGTCTGATGAATAAAAAATCCCTTCTTTTCCAAGAAGGGATTTACTGATTAGCCTTCAACACTGCCGTAAAGCTCTTCTAAAGGCTTCATAATGATTTTGTTCAATTCACCGATCAGCATGCTCATGCGCTGCTCCGCTTCCATCAGCTGAGAAATTTTTTCGTGCTGCTGTACAAGCGCAACTGTTTTTTGAGCCTGTGTCACTTCTTCCTGTGTAATTTCTTCCCCTGCCATTTGTTTTTGCTGGAGTCTAAGCTGCACATCACGGAAGTTTTCAAACATGCGCTTCGCTGATTCATCTGCGTTCACTTCGTCGTAAAGGTTTTTTAAACGGGTAAACTCTTCGCTCCCGCGTAATGCATTTTCCAGATCATACGCTACATCATAAAAATTAACAGCCATTGTAAATAGCTCCTTTCATCATTGCCGTTTGACATACCACTCCACTATAACAGACTATGGAGCTCCTTTCATTAATCAAAGACCATTTCTTCTTAAAAAAGGATGACAAACAGTGCTTGAACCGCGCCTATCATTCCGCCAAGAAGGCCTCCCAAATAGGTAATCATTTTAAATTCTTTTTTTGAAATGGACAGCACCATTTCTTCAAGACGCTCCACCGGGAACTGATCCACCTGCTCCTTGACGATTTCCTCAAGACGCAACCGTTTAAAGACACTTTCAAGGTTGGCCGAAACCCCTTCAAGCAATTTGTCTAACAGTGCCGGCAGCATGTGCTGGGTCAGCTCAGATTCATAACGAACGGTAAGCGTCCCAATCGTATTGTCGAAGAAAGGAGCAGTCGAAAATGCTTGCAGCACGCTTCGTTTCAAACTGAAAATAAGCGCCCTTGCATTCCATTTTTCGTCTGCTTCATTAAACGTATACTCCCTCAGCTTGCCCCATTCGTTTTTTAAGAGATCAGAAAGCAATTTATTTGTTTCCTCATTCCGCAAAAATTTTAGCAGCTCCGGCAGCACGCGATCCGCCAAGCTTGAATTGCCGAGAAACATTTGCACCATGCTCCCAAGCATGCCGCGCTCTTTTAAAAAGTCATCAATCATATTGCCGAGACGCATTTTCCCTTCATCACTTTCAAAATAACGGACACTCCGTGACAATATATATTCTGAAATCATCGGAATCTTTTCTTCAAGCTTTTCCTGCGCCTCTAAAGGCACCAGCTCTTTTAACGATTGATTCCCGTATCGGCGGAAAAGCTCGTGCAGCGTATCATCCGTCCAGCTGCTGATCCATTCATCTGCCGCTTCATCAGGACGCTTCACCCCGGCTTTTTCAAGCGCCTCTTTGACTGTCACCTCAGAAAGTGACAGCTTTTGAATCAGCTGTTCCCCCACTTGAAGAGCCTTCGTTTTAGCGGCATCAGAGACGAGCCGCTTTTTAATGCCCTCAGGGGTCAAGAGATGATTGACCACCACCAGTCCCATTTGTTTTGCAAGCTCATCCCGCCGTCTCGGGATCAGCCCGGGCGTAAAAGGAACTCGTTTCCCAAACAAATAGTACGCTTTATACGGCCTAAACAGCATTTGAATTGCTAAATGATTGGTCACCGCTCCAATGGCAGCACCGATCACGATCATAAAAATAAAGGTTCCTGCAATACCCATTCCTATTCATCTTCCTCCATCTGTGCTTCAGCTTTTTTCATATAGATCATGTACCTATACGTATTATAGAGGCTCATGCAATCACTTAGCAAACAAGGAGACAAATTCCTGTTCTCAGAAAATCAGCTTGTTCTTTTGGAATAGGGCAAGGTAAAGAATCGTAATCTGTAAAGTAGAATACTGTCAGCTGCGTTCGTCCTGAATGTTTTTACCGTAAAGCTGCTGACACCCGCCGGCAGCTTTTGAATAAAAGGGGGAGTCTCATCATGATAACACTCGGTTTTATGTCCTTATCCCGCCAGCATGAAGCGGATTATTCCGCAGAACTGGCCAAAAGAGCACCCGAATTTGGCATACGTTTCGTTCGGTTTACACCATTTGATATTTTACCTGACACCTTGCGTGTCAAAGCATCGGTCTATCATTCCGCCAGCAGCACATGGAACGAAACTGAAATGGCGATTCCAGATTATATTTATGATCGCTGTTTTTACGGCAAGGATTCACATTCCCAAAAAGCAAAACCGATCGTTGAGTGGCTTAAAAAATATCCGAAAACGGAATTTATCGGGCGGGGTCTTCCCGATAAGTGGACCGTCCTTCACGATTTGCAGCAGAATTCTGTAATCAACCCCTATATTCCGGAAACAATGAAGGTAAGCCGCTATGAACAAATTTATTCCTTTTTATCCAAAGAAAAAGCCTGTATCCTTAAACCGGCATTCGGCGCAGGAGGCAGAGGCGTGATTCTTTTGAAGCTGGGCAAGAAAAACATCACTGCTACTTATCATATCGGAAAGGATAAGCAGACAAAAACGTTTTCCAACCAGACTTCTTTTAAAACGTGGTGCAAAAAAGTGCTTCAGCATCAATATTTGCTTCAGCCTTACTTAAACATTCAAGATAAGGAACAATACCCTTGTGATATTCGCCTGTTTATGGAAAAAAACGAAGCAGGTGAATGGAATACAGTCGGAAAGGCAGTGAGACGCGGATATAAACATGGGCTGCTGGCCAATTTGTCAGGCGGATCTGATGCGCTGACATTTGACTCATGGTTTGAGGATATACCGAAGAAACAGCAAGTGGTCTTACTGGATGATGTGTTTTCGATTACCCAATCGGTTCCGTATTACCTTGACGAGCGCTACGGGCCGCTGTTTGAACTTGGCCTTGATATATGTCTTGCGAAGGACGGGAGAATTTGGATTTTAGATATCAATTCCAAACCGGGCAGGAAGTCAATCCTGCGTGTCTCTCCCGAGCAAAAAGAACAGCTGTACACTTGTCCTCTAAAACGCTGCCAGTACCTGTTTTCTGAGCAAAGCCAGAAAGGAGTTCTTCCGCGTGAATCGTAAACGGTTTTTGATCGGCATAGACAAAACCAGTGAAAACACCCTGTTTCTGCCCTCTTCGCTGAAGCAAGACGGACTTTTGCATGCCGCGTTCGGAACGAAGGTTGTCAGATGCCACGTTGCTTACAGACGGCATCTGGAACAAACCGTGCTTCTCTCTGAAAATCTGTTTCATGAACTTTTGCTCCCCCACCGAAGCCGGGCTGATATACTGATTCATGATCATACAGTGCATATCGGGCCGTTAGTCGGCATCTTTACGGCAGGGTTTACGGTATCTCTTGAGCGTCCTTTTAAGGATCGTTCCCTCTTTTTTTCTAAGCTTGTCACATTACATGAACAAGCCGGAGGCTACTGTTTCGTTTTTGGCGCACATCAAATCAATTGGGAGGAGGGCACGATTGAAGGCCTCCTTTACAGGGAAAACGGCTGGGTGAAAAAAATCGTTCCATTGCCGAATGTCGTTTATGACCGTTTGCCTAACCGAAAAATTGAAGATTCACTTCTCTTGCAACATACAAAAAAGAGACTGATCGATGAATATCAAATCCCATGGTTTAATAAAACGTTTTTCAATAAATGGAGCGTCCATCAATTGCTCGAAAAAGACCCGAGAACAGCTCCTTTTTTGCCTCGATCCGAGCTGACACCGTCTGTAGAGCTGATTGATGAGCTCTGTGATGCATACAAAAAAGTCTATATCAAACCGGCAAACGGGGCACTCGGCACCGGCATTTATCAGCTGACAAGGACAGATGATAGTCTGACGGTGAAGCACACGAATGACGCCAAAACATTTACTTCCATTGATTATCCTGATGCCGCCGCTTTTCTTGCAGAATTTCAAAAACAGCACAGCCCATCTGACTTTCTCATTCAGCAAGGTGTTGATCTCATCGAATTTCAAGGCAAACCAGCGGATTTCCGTGTCCATACCAATAAAAACAGAAAAGGGAAATGGACAGTAACAGCAATAGCCGTGAAAATTTCCGGAGAGAACAGCATAACAACACATCTTTCTAACGGCGGCACTGTAAAGACACTTGCGGAAGTATACGATGATCCCGCTGAAAGAGTTGAAGTCATTAAAAAGCTTTCTGCAGCGGCGCTGACGGCAAGCCATGTGCTTCATGATCATATCGAGGGGTTTATCGGCGAGATCGGTTTCGATTTTGGCATTGATCAGAACGGTAAAGTATGGATGTTTGAAGCAAATTCGCGCCCGGGCCGGAGCATTTTTTCTCATCCAAACTTGCATCATGTTGATTCTCTGACAAAACGAAGAAGCTTTGAATACGCGTCTTATTTATCTGAGAAGGCAATCACATCCCCTGAAGCACTGTGGCCTTCGTAACCTGTCCGCTTTTTTAATAAAGCGGGCTTATCTTTATCCAAAGCTGGGACAAACTGCATCAGTAAGACCCTTCAGTGATGTTATGAAACAGTGATACAATGAACATAAGCCGTTTTAGATTCAGGTCAATTGATACTAAATGTAAGGAGCGTGGCCGTTATGATTTCTCATTTCAGCTGGAAACCTTTGTTCCCAAAAGAAAAGCTGCCCGGATGGAAAATTTCATTTTATTTTAAAGGAACTCATTATGAAGGCATCTATCATAAGAGCGGTGAGATTGAATGGGGAGATTTGTTTCCCGCCCGCGCTGACGAGCCTGCTCTTACAAACGAGATACATGAACTGATGCTTTTTCATATTTATGACTAGCTTAGCCAAATCGGCTAGGTTTTTTTTGTGCTTTCTCAACATTTACCATACAATTCTCCGCATGAGTTTCCGGCCATTTTAACATAATACTAGTAACAAGCCGGCAAGCATTGGGTTACGCCGAGGGGCAGTGACACCCGAGAAGGGTCCACAGATTGGTGCAACTCCAGTTAACCCAACCATACTAAATAAAAAGGAGATTTTACACATGGCTAACCAAAACTCTTCAAATGATTTACTAGTTCCTGGCGCAGCTCAGGCTATCGACCAAATGAAACTTGAAATCGCTTCTGAATTCGGCGTTAACCTTGGAGCGGACACAACTTCCCGCGCTAACGGTTCTGTCGGAGGAGAAATCACAAAACGTTTAGTATCTTTCGCTCAGCAGCAAATGGGCGGCAGAGTTCAATAACAACTCAATATATGGCTATAGAGGGCGCGGTTTCCGCGCTCTCTTTATTTTGTCACCCATTTTTCCCACTCCACATATCCTAGAAAAAAAGGGAGGGAATCAGGGTGTCATTTATCACCATTGTGAATTGGGAGCTGGTTCAGTTCGTAAGTGTATCCATGATTCATGAATATGTTTCCCATCGTTCTGTCTATTGGTACAGGTATTCTTTCCCGCGCTGTTCAAACTGAGAACATCCTTTTATAATGAAAGGCGAGGAGGTTTTTTGATGAAAATCGCTTTATTAGGAGCCAGCGGCCGCGTCGGACAAGCCTTTTTAACTCAAGCTGCAGCAGATGAACGGTTTGCCATTCACGCTCTGATCAGATCTCAACATGCTGATCTTCCCCTTCCAAAAGATCGAATCGTCATGGGGAACGCCCGCCGCTTAGAAGATGTGAAAAAAATATTGGAGAATGCCGAAATTGTGATCAGCTGTCTAGGCACAGATGGTGATGATACCTTGTCAACTGCTATGTCACACATTCTCTCCACGATGCAGGAACAACATATCAAACGGCTTATTTCGATCGGCACCGCAGGTATTCTTGATTCCCGATATGAACCGGGAAAATTCCGGTTTGAAACAAATGAATCGAAACGAAAGCAGACCCGCGCAGCCAAGGAGCATGCAAAAGTATACGAAATGCTTAAAGAATCATCATTAGACTGGACAATCATCTGCCCCACTTACCTCCCGGACGGAACAGCAACCGGCATTTATCGTACGGAGCGTAACGTTTTGCCTGAGGGCGGCACAAGCATTTCGGTCGGTGATACTGCTGACTTTCTATATCGTGAGCTCGTTACAGGAGAGTATGTCGGATTCCGAGTCGGGCTGGCTTATTAACTACATAATCAAAAACCCAAAACACAATTGTTTTGGGTTTTTTAGCGTTATGCAATGGAATGTTTCTGTCCTTTTTGCAGTTTATACATTTGATAATATTGGCCTTCTAATGCCATCAATTCCTCGTGGTTCCCTCTCTCAACGATTTCTCCATTATCAAGAACCAAAATCTGATCCGCATTTCTGATTGTTGAAAGCCGGTGAGCGATGACGAAGGTAGTGCGTCCTTGTTTGACGACATCAAGCGCCTTCTGGATTACGGCCTCTGTCTCTGTATCAACGTGCGCCGTTGCTTCATCTAAAATCAAAATCGCGGGATCAAACGCCAAAGCTCTGGCGAAGGAAATTAACTGCCGCTCGCCAGAGGATAGCGTGCTGCCTTTCTCAATCACGGGTTCATTCATGCCCTTCGGAAGCTTTTTTAGAAGCGGCTCGGCACCGACTTGCCGCAGTGCTTTTTTCATTTCTTCTTCAGTCATTCTTTCGTCATCCAGACTTACGTTAGATCCGATTGTGCCCGAAAATAAGTACGGGTCCTGAAGCACAATGCCCATATGAAATCTGAGTTCCTGTCTTGACATGTTGTAAATGCTTTTCCCATCAATCAGAACATCACCTTTTTGCGCATCATAAAAACGAAACAGAAGATTTAAAATCGAGCTTTTTCCTGATCCGGTATGACCGACGAGCGCTACGGTTTCGCCTTTTTGCGCGGTAAAGGAAATATGTTTTAATACCTCCTCACCATCTTGATAGGCAAATGACACATCACGAAACTCAACCCGTCCCAGCGCACGCTCCTTCGCCGGTTGACCTGCTTCTTCCGTATTCTTTTCTTCAAGCAGTTCAAAAACACGCCCGGCGGAGACCCTAGCAAGCTCCAGCTTTGAAAACTGATTGACGATGCCTGTGATCGGCTGAAACAGCCGGTTCAAATAATCGACAAACGCGTACAGCACTCCGACAGAAACAATCCCAGCCGCATTCAGGCTCGCACCGCCAAAATGCCAAATTAGACAGACGAACGCAAGATTGCGGATGACATTGACCAGATTATGGGACATTAAGGAGTTTAAATTCAGCATCCTGTTTTGGAAATAAAAATGTGATTCATTTAATTCCTCAAATTCTCTCATCGTTTCCTTTTGATGGCGGAAAACCTGAATAATGGTCATGCCTTGGATGGACTCATTCATTTTTGCGTTAATGTCACTGTTGATCGAGCGGATTTTTTGATTGTAATATGAGGCGTATCTTCGGTAAATGACCGACCACAGCCAGATCATCGGCACAATTGCCAGACATACAAACGCAAGCTTCACATCAAGCAGAAACAAAGCCGTGAATATTCCGAACATATAGATTCCGCTTGTCACAAATGTAGAAAGCACGGTGACATATAAATCCCTGATAGCCTCCGTATCATTGGTAATCCGCGCAACGACTTTTCCGGCCGGAAGGTTGTCAAAATATCGAATCGGCATTTTCTGTATGTGCGAAAACACGTCCTGCCTCATCTTTTGAATAATACGATTGGCGCTCATCTGCAGCAGATAATTCTGTCCGTATTGAAAAAATACCGAAAACACCAGCAAGCCTCCATACAGGCAGATCAGAAACACCATTCCCTTTATTTCCGGCTGATAGAACCCGAAAAGTTCCTGCTTAGTCAGCTTTTCGGCAGGATATGTTCGGCTCACGTCTCCATTTGAGATCGTCAGCTTCCCGTCAGAAACCGTTCTATTCCCGTCGAAGCTGACAGCCTGATCAACAAAATAAAACGCCATTCCCACTTGATAAATATGTGCTTCTTTTGCTTTTGAAACAGGTTCCTGCATTCGGTCCTCTCTGACATATGAGACGCCGTGAAACTGAACAGCATTTTTATCTTTTTCCGCAGCTTCATACCATGTTTTCTCAATGCCGAGGATATGGTCGTCTATCATTTTCTTGCCGATAAACGGCCCGGTCAGTTCTGCACCGACGGCGACAGCTAGCAATAGGACGGCCGTGATTAGCAATTTTCGATAAAGGAGTGCGTATCTCCATAACGTTTTTCCTATTTTCATGCTCCTGCTCCCCCTTCTTCCCCAGTGAACAGCTGCTGCCTTTCATATTGTTCCCGGTACCACCCATTATTGGCCAGCAATTCTTGATGCGTGCCTCTCTCTGCAATGACGCCGCCGTCCATCACAAGGATCAGGTCAGCGTGCTCTACAGCGGATAATCGGTGCGTCAAAATAAATGTCGTTTTTCCTTTGCGGTTTTCTCTGATGTTCCTGATAATCGCAGCCTCTGTTTTGGCATCTACAGCGGAAAGCGAATCATCCAGAATCAAGATCTCTGGATTCGCCATAAGTGCTCTTGCAATCGAAATTCTTTGTTTCTGTCCGCCTGACAGTGCCACGCCTTTTTCGCCGACCATTGTCTCCAGACCTGCTGGAAGCATGTGCAAATCTTTTTCAAAGTATGCTTCGGCAATGGCTTGCTGAACCTCTTCATCACTCGCATCCTGTTTTCCGTATAAAATATTTTCTTTTACAGTCCGCGAAAACAGCAAATGATCCTGCGGCACATATCCGATCCACCCGCGGACCCGGTCAAGAGGGATCTGCTGAATCGGCACGCCTGAAAATGTAATGCTCCCTTCACCTGGAGGGTACTGGCGCAAAAGCTGCTTAATAATTGTCGTTTTTCCGCTCCCGGTTTTACCGGCAATTCCGACCGTCTGCCCTTTTCGCACCGCAAATGAAACATCCTGAATATTGCAGCTTGTTGAGCTTGGATATGTAAAGCTGACATTGCTGAAAACGATATCTCCAGGCTCTTTAAGATCAACGGGCCGTTTTGGATCTGTCACGTCCGGTTGATAAGAAAGGGTTTCATTTACCCGATCTAATGACGCATTGCCGCGCTGCATCACGTTAATGAGTTCACCAATTGCAAACATCGGCCAAATCATCATACCGAGATAAACATTAAAGGACACAAGTTCTCCAAGCGTCAGTTCGTTCCGGAACACAAGAAACGCTCCGTAGCCGAGCCCAATCAGATAGCTTGCGCCGACAAGCAGCTTCACCGTCGGCTCGAACAATGAATCAATAAAAGCCACTTTCATATTTTTCTGATAAACATCAGCGGTCATTTCATTAAACCGGCGAACATCGTTTGTTTCCTGTACATACGCACGAATCACCCGCACGCCGGAAACAGATTCAAGCACCCTGTCATTCAGCGCCCCGAACGCATTTTGGGCCTCCGTAAACCGCTCATGAATTTTACTTCCATATAGGCTGATTGCAATCGCCATGACTGGAAGCGGGATAATCGCGGCAAAGGTCAGCTTCCAGCTGATCAAAAACCCCATCGTCAAAAAGATCGTCATCATAAACATCGTAGAATCGACTAACGTCAAGATGCCAAACCCTGTCGTTAAACTGACGGCCTGAAGATCATTCGTCCCCCGTGCCATTAAATCGCCTGTCCGGTTTTTTTCATAAAACGGCGGCGACATAGTCAGCAGATGCCCCATCAGCTTCGTACGAAGAATTTTCTCCATCAGATTTGCACCGCCAAACAGCTGGTGCATCCAAAAATAAGACATCATATACACGACTGCTGTCAGTACAAAGAAGATACCGATATAAAACAGCAGCCCTTCCTGCGTAAACGCCCCCGATTTCATATCATCTATGGCGTTCCCCAAGAGCTTAGGCGGAAACATTTCAATGACATTGACTGCTAATAAAAGGACAATCGCAATCGTATAGCGCAGCCAGTACGCCTTAAAAAACCAGCCAAGCTTTTTTAATACTGAAAACATCTATCCCCATCTCCTCATCAGCCGCCTTCTATTTTTTCCTTGCAGCTTTTTTCATCCAATTTGGCATGAACAGCCCTCGCCTCTGTATTTGTCTTCACATCCCATACACCTGTCTTTCCTTAGATTTTGTATATAAAAAAGGCATGAAGCGTCAGCTCCATGCCTTTTTTAACCAATATGTTATGCACAGCGCTTTTCAGCGCGCGGTCAGGCCTAAAAAACCGTTCACGAAAACAGAACATAGGGTTTGCCGCGCCAATATGAAACTGTTTGATAAACACGCAAATTCCTTGGCATAGCAAACCCTCCTTCCATTCTGATTTCATCTTTTTATCATCATATAAACAAAACCTTTTTTTGTCAATCATTACTTGAATAGGAAAGGGTTAATTGTGCTCAAATTCGGGTAGTAGTGTTGTAAGACGCTTTGAAAGGGTGAGAAGGATGTTCCATGCTGACCGTATCATCGTTGCGTTTGACGGAAGTGAAAATAGTAAGAAAGCGCTTCAGACAGCCATTGATCTTGCTAAAACCGTAAATGCCGCTATTACCGTCGCCCATTCACATGATATGAAAGACAATCAGACCGTCATCGACCCGCCCAGACCCGCAGCTGAAGCAAGCTATATCAGCGGAGGCATGACAGGTGTTCCCGATCCGCTGATATCAGATGTTGCTTCACCTGAACCAATCATCTATGAAGACCGTACGGAAGAAGTCGTCGCCGAAGCCAGAATGATGCTGAATGAACAGCAGGCAGATGGAGATATTGACATATTAGAAGGCGATCCGGCTGAATCAATTATCGAGCATGCGAACCGCATTTCTGCCGATATGATCGTAACCGGAAGCAGAGACCAAAACAGGTTGAAAAAATTAATATTCGGAAGTGTAAGTGAAAAGCTTTCAGCGAAATCGGATATACCCGTCCTGATTGTAAAGTGAGCACGCCCTGTGCTCACTTCTTTTATATTCATAATTGTGAAAAAACATAGATTTTCGTTTTTTTCTGTTATAATGCTTTCGTGCCCAAAAGCACAAAAGCATTAAAGATAATTATGGGGTGTTATTTTGGATTCTCAAAAAAAGCTGACGTTTCCGTTAGCCGTCGGTTTATTTATATTTATGTTATGCATTATTATTTCTTGCTTATTTTTTCTTCACGTGGAACCGCATATCCCGCTGTTTTTATGTGTTGTCACGCTTTCAGCAGCCGGATTATGGTTGGGATTTTCCTGGAAGAGTATTGAAAAAGGGATTGTAGACGGGATCAAAAACGGCGTACAGCCGATTATCGTTCTGGCGCTGATCGGCATCTTAATCGGCGCATGGATGTACAGCGGCGCAATACCGTCTGTGACGGTGTATGCCCTATCCTTTATTGAACCAAGCCACCTTCTGCTGACCGCTTTGTTTTCATGCATGATCATCAGCACACTTGTTGGCTCAAGTCTGACAACTGTAAGCACAATCGGAGTAGCACTGATTGGCGTGGCGAGCGCGGCAAGCGTCCCGCTTGAATGGACGGCAGGCGCAGTCATATGCGGCGCTTGTTTTGGTGATAAAATGTCGCCGCTGTCGGACACAACCAACTTTGCCGCCGGAATAGGCGAAATACCGATCTTCGAACACATTCGCCATATGACAGGCACAACCATTCCAGCTTTGCTCATCACTGTCGTTCTGTTTTATTTTCTCGGTTCATCAGTGTCAGTGGACGCTGCTTCAACCGATGATATTCAACAAGTCATAACCGCAATCAAAGCTGCCGCAAACGTGACACCGTGGGCCCTTCTTTCCCCGCTCTTAGTCGTTTTGCTGGCAATTAAACGGGTATCAGTCATTCCCGTTCTGGCTGCCGGAATTATTTCCTCGGGAATTTTGACTGCTATATTTGTACCCGACAGCAGCCTGCAGGCGTTTATGACAGCTCTGCAAAATGGCACGAGTTTTGACACTGACAATGAGGCAGCCGCTAAAATTATCAACAGAGGCGGACTGCAATCCATGATGGGCTCAGTCTCTCTCATTATGATTGCTTTTGCACTAGGCGGATTGATGGAGAAAATCGGATTGATTTCAGCACTATTGGAAGGCGTCATGAAAGGCATCCGTTCAAAAGGTCGTCTTGTTGCGGCAACTGTCTGCTCAAGCATCGGCGTCAATTTGGCAACCGGCGAACAGTATTTATCGATATTAATACCGGGACAATCATTTAAATCCTTATATGACAAACAAAACATCCAGCGGAAATTTTTGACAAGATCATTAGAGGACGGCGGAACATTAATTAACCCGTTAATCCCTTGGGGCGTCAGCGGCGCTTTTATGGCGAGCGCGCTTGGTGTTCCCGTCATAGACTACTTCCCGTTTGCGTTCTTCCTCTATATATCGCCAATGATCTCCATTTTGATTGGATTTGTGAAAAAATAAAAAGAGCTCCGCTAATAGCGGGCTCTTTTTTTGTTGTTTTATGAAATGCTTGCAGCCTGCTGAATGCTTTCTTGAAAAGCAGCCTGAAGCTGTTTTGTCACTGGTCCGGGTTTCCCGCTTCCGACCGATTGTCCATCTAGCGTCACGACCGGAATAATTTCTGCCGTCGTTGACGAAATAAAGATCTCTTCCGCCTGTTTCAACTCTTCTTCACTGACAGGATTTTCATCCAATTTGATCCCATTCTTTTCAATCAATCCTAAAATATTCATCCGGGTAATTCCATTGAGAATGAGCCGGTTAGCCGGATGTGTTCGCACCGTCCCATTGATAACGGCATAAACGTTAGAGGATGTGCCCTCCGTAACAACGCCGTCCCTCAGTAAAATGGCTTCAAAGGCTCCCGCTTCATAGGCCTTTTGCTTCGTCATCACATTATACAGTAAATTCAGACTTTTGATATCGCATCTTAGCCAGCGAAGATCCTCATCTGTAATGGCCGCCACTCCGTATGCCTGCTCTTGCTCCGGTTTTTTCACAGCAAACGTGTAAGCAGTGGTTTGCGGCTCAAGGCCTGCTTCATATTGATGTTTTCGCGGGGCCACGCCTCTAGTTGTCTGAATGTATACCGCTCCCTCACTGACCGCATTTTCCTGTACAAGCTTTTGCAGGTCCCACTCGAGATCTTCTATGCTGAACGGCAGTGAAATTCCGATTTCAGCCGCACTTCTGAAAAAACGCTCTGCATGCTCACGTAACCCAAACAATACTCCTTTGTACACCCTGATCACTTCATAGATGCCGTCACCAAACTGGTAACCGCGATCTTCCAAATCGATCGATGCTTCACTGCGCCCAATCAGCCGGCCATTGACTAAAACCTTCATAAAAGCCCTCCCTTTTCGAGATTTCCCTGATGTATTTCAAGCTGTCATCGTCACCAATTCTATCATAATGGACATGCTGAAAAACAGAAAGATCAAGAGATCTATAGCGGAAAGGAGTTTATTTTTTCCTTAAAATCAGATATTTCGACAAATTTTCTATGTGCTTTCCAGTTTTATTCCTGTATACTTGATTGGTAATACATAGGTTGTAACATAAGGCATCATCATAAGCTGCCTGCTGTACAGCATTATGTAGAGATTTTATGCCAATGGAGAGATTGTTATGCGACAAACGAGAGGAGAAGCTTCTCCTTCTGCAGTTTCGCTTGCTTTTAAATTTGCAAGTTTAGCAGTTTTATGTGTGCTGCTTTTGCTTATGGTGATTTTGGGTTATTCCAACAGTTCAACGAAAGCAAAGGAAGTCACTGTCACAACAAACGGCCAGCTTCGAGATGAGAAGGAAAGCCTTAAGCTGAAAAACGACTCCCCCGACCTGCTGATAAAACATCTGCAGACAAAGCAGAACATGGGAGATAAAACAGTTTACTTAACCTTCGACGACGGCCCTTCAGCCGTTACAACCCGCTTGCTCGACGTACTGAAAAGCGCTGATGTAAAAGCGACATTTTTCATGCTTTCACCGCGGATGAATGAATTCAAGCAGGCGGTGAAAAGAGCAGAAAAGGAAGGCCACGCACTCGGTTTACATGGCGTCACTCATAATAACAGATTGTTCTATCAAACAGAGACATCTCCGTTAAAAGAAATGCAGGAGGCGCGTGACACGCTGCAAGACATTACAGGATATAAAACAGGTCTTGTCAGAACGCCATACGGAAGCAAGCCGTCACTAACCGCCCCACAAATCCGCAATCTGGAGAAAGAGGGGTTTGTGTACTGGGATTGGACGATCGACAGCATGGACTGGAAATACCGGAATTCACAGTATGTGACCGCCGTATTACAGCAGCTTGAGAATATGGAACACAGCTCTTCAAGCCGCCCAAATGTAATTCTCATGCATGACCTTCCCGCTACC
The DNA here is from genome assembly GCF_050585765.1 of Bacillus sp. ATD. Lineage (NCBI taxonomy): Bacteria > Bacillati > Bacillota > Bacilli > Caryophanales > Bacillaceae > Bacillus > Bacillus sp. ATD. The sequence continues at coordinate 18,230 of NZ_JBOBQH010000012.1, forward strand.
GTAAACGCGCTGCCGGTGCTAATCAATAAATTAAAAGAAAAAGGCTATTCCTTCGGAGTGTTAGAGGACACAATGGTTCCTGTTCATGAATAAAAAAGTGAGGCGCATAAGGCGGCTCACTTTTTTATGCCCAAACTTCGGGCAAACTCGCCGATTTTTTGATGGATGACCATGTCAAACAGGCTGTCACAATACGTTGGTTCAAGGTTTATGATGACTTTCTTCATGCCGGGAATCAGGCTTGCATCCTCAGGCACAAATCTCGCCGGAGCTACTTCGAGAGACGTGCCGATAACCAATAAAAGATCTGCTTGATCCAGCTTTTCATAAAGGGTGTCAAAGTGCAAGACGGCATCGCCAAAGAGAACAACATCGGTTTTTAATACCCTTCCGCAAATGTCACCATTATTTCCGGCGGCCGTGCACTCCGGCACCTCCCGCTCCAGTAAATGAGGAAGGTCATATCGGGCGCCGCATGCCGGACAAGCTGCTGTCTGGATAGAACCATGCAGCTCGTATACATGCCTGCTCCCGGCTTTTTTATGAAGACCGTCAATGTTTTGCGTGAAAATATCGACCTGCTTCCCTTGTTTCTCCAGCTCAGCTAAAAGCAAATGCCCTTCATTCGGTTCGAAGCTGCCGCTCATTTTCATCTGGAACAATTCTTTGAATTTGGGCCAAAACAGACGCGGATGGCTTAAAAAATAATCAAGGCTCATCGCTTCCATTCTTGAGGCATCCTCCGTCCAAATGCCTCCTGCTGAACGAAAGTCAGGAATTCCTGATTCTGTGCTCATCCCCGCTCCAGTCAGCACGACAATTCTCTGTGCTTCATTTAGAATGTTTTTGAATGCTTCCAACTCAACACCACCTTTTTCTCTTATTTTACCATGAAAAAGACTCCGCCTCTGTCAGACGAAGTCTCTCTTTTAAGCCCGTTCCTTTTCCTCTTTATTTAGATTCACTTGGAATGGGTCGCTTTCGTGCTTTTGCTTTACAACAACCATTTGGCCGGGATATGCAAACTGGACGCCTTCCGCACCTAAAATATCAATAATTTTATAGTTGATGTCCTCTCGAATATCAAGGTTTTCAGCCCAAACCGTCGTTTTTGTATAGAAATTAAAAAATAAATTATAGTAGCTGTCGGCAAACGTATCAAAGTTGACCATGATTGTTTCATTATCAACGCCTTCATGCTCCAGCAGCATTGTTCTGAGAGAACGAATGGAACGTTCAAGATTCTCAATCGGCGTAGCGTAGGACACATGGATGGAAAACGTAATCTGACGTTTGGTCATTCTTGTCCAGTTCGTGATCGCTTCCATCGACAGCGTAGAGTTCGGCACTGTTACAAGCGCCCCCTGTGCTGTTCTGAATCTCGTGCTCCTAAAGGTAATATCCTCGACTGACCCTGTTACCGTCGACGTCTCTACCCAGTCACCAATCGTAAACGGCTTTTCAGTAATAATAATAATACCGCCAAAGAAGTTGCTGATGGTATCCTTCGCAGCAAGCGCAAAAGCCAGTCCGCCAAGACCAAGGCCCGCTACAAATCCGTTGACATCATAATTGAATTCCTGAGCGATCACACTGACACTGAGCGCTATGATTATAAAACGGAGCAGCTTGGATAAAAACGGCGCCAAAATGTCATCCATGTCCAAATCGAAGCGCTGATTCACCTTATGGAAGATAAACGACGACGTTGCGGTCAAATTACAAAGCCCCCAGGACAAGAGCGCAACAATCAGCGAACGGTATATTTTGCTGATGACAGGCATTTGCTCGTCAAAAAACGGTGAATACCGGATCGCTAAAAACAGCCCAAGGGCAACAAAAAACCATCTGGCCGGCTTATCAAACGCCAGAACCACCTGTTTAAAAATTTCTGTTTTCGGCCGGTTTGTCAAATTAAAAAGCAGGTTAAAGAAATATCTCGTGAACAATTTTCTGAGTATAAGAAACACCAGCAAAATCGCCAAGCTGATGCCGATTTGTATGATGTTATCAAGCGTAAAATACTGCTGCAAATAATCTGGCATGACTGTCTCCCCTCTATCCCAATCGATTGTTTATTATACTAAAATATTCGTAATGATGCTTATTTAAATGTCTTTTTTCAAGCACAAAACCCCGGCGAAACGCCGGGGTCATTTCTCAATTCATCTATCAGCCAGATTCAATAGGGACAGTCACTTACTTTTTTTCGTTTGTGTCTGATCAAGGAGAGTTGCTTTTTGCATTTCAGCATCCGTTTCGGCTTTAATTCTTTCCTCCACTCTGATTCTCCCTTTTCCCATGATCTCGCCTCCTTTTTTGCTATTATAAAGGATCATATTTTGTTGTGAACATGTCGAAAGACCTAATTTTCTGACGAAATGTGTTCTGATACGCTGAATGTCTTTTTTTAGTTATACGCATTCCTCAGCCCGGACCATTCCGATATAGCAGAAAAAATTCACCACTTTGTATCGCTGTGCATATATGGATTTGATACAATAACAGAAATGCCCATACGAGGAGCTGACTTAGCTTGTACACCATTGCCCATCGCGGAGCATCAGGTTACGCTCCGGAAAATACGATTGCCGCATTTGACCTTGCGGTGAAAATGAATGCAGATATGATTGAACTGGATGTCCAGCTTACAAAAGACAGGAAGATTGTTGTGATACACGATGACAGAGTTGACCGAACGACAAACGGGTCGGGCTTTGTTAAGGATTTTACCTTGGAGGAATTGCAGAAACTCGATGCAGGAAGCTGGTACGGCCCCGCTTTTCAAGGTGAGCGTATTCCGACCCTGGAAGCGGTGCTCAAACGCTACCACAAAAAAATCGGCCTTTTAATTGAGCTAAAAGGCCATCCGTCTCAAGTTGGAATTGAAGAAGAGGTGGGACAGCTGTTAGGGCAATTTTCTTTTTCTATCAACAATATTGTCCAATCCTTTCAGTTCCGTTCCGTTCAGAGATTTCGCGAGCTTTATCCATCGATTCCGACAGCGGTCATTACAAGACCCAATTTTGGCATGCTGTCCAGAAATCAGCTGAAGGCCTTCCGCTCTTTTGCAAACTATGTCAATATAAAATACACACGGCTCAACCGTATGATGATCGGTTCCGTCCATAAAAGCGGCTTAAACATATTTGCATGGACTGTCAACAATGAAAAGACAGCGGCAAAATTACGAGCCATGGGCGTGGACGGCATCGTTACAGATTACCCGGATTTGATCATAAAGGATGGCAAACATGAAAAGATATAGCGCGGTTTTTATCGGAGGCGCGCTTGGTGCCTGCCTCCGATACGGATTAAACTTATGGATACACACTGGTCAGTTCCCTGCGGCAACCTGGCTGGAAAATGCGGTAGGCAGCCTTCTATTAGGCATTCTAACCGGATTTTTTATGATTGGGGCAAAACGCCCTCTGCTGTCTGCTTTGTTAGGCACCGGCTTTTGCGGAGGCTTCACAACAATGTCTACGTTTTCTAAGGAAACAGTGATGCTTTTGCAAGGACAACCCTCACTGGCTGTTTTGTATCTGGCAGTCTCAATGATATCAGGGATCATATTTGCACTGATTGGTGTTTTTGCAGGACGGCGCATAGCAGACATTCAGCAAAGAAAGGGGCTGCAGGAAAAATGACACTAGCGGGTATTTTCATAGGGGGCGGACTTGGCGCCATGCTTCGCTTCTGGCTTGGCAATGTGATAACCGCCAGAGCCAAAGGTCTCAGCCTGCCCATTGGCATACTGACAGTCAATATTCTCGGAGCTCTCGGGCTCGGAATATTTACAGGGCTTCACGTTACAAATGCATCGGTTTCGCTTATCATCGGAACGGGTTTTTTTGGCGCCTTTACGACCTTTTCCACTTTCAGCGTTGAAAGTGTTCAACTTCTAATGGCCAAACGTGTAATGGAAAGCCTCCTTTACATCGCTCTGACACTTTGCGGGTCGCTTTTGGCATTTTGGTGCGGCTGGACAATCGCAATGTAAAAAAAACCTTGAGCTTATTTCTCGCTCAAGGTTGCACTGTTCAGCATCACAGGCTCGGGCAGCGGCAGCTTGCGGTGCGCCGTAATCCCTGTTGTGCTGCCAGCTTCTTCTTTTATATCGATCTGCTTGATTAATCGGCCGTCCATCTTCAGCACCTTTATCGTATATGAACCGATGCGAATAGATTCACCAGCCTCAATATCGATGTTTTCTTTTAATATCAATCCGCCGATCGTATCGACGTCTTCTTGAATCGATGCGCCAAGAAGGCTATTCACCTGATCGATCCGAACCTTTCCATCCATCACATAATGGCCGTCGCCAAGCTTTTGGATCAGCGGCTGTTCATCTTCATCAAATTCATCTCTGATCTCGCCGACAATTTCCTCAAGAATATCCTCTGTCGTCACAAGTCCCGAGGTTCCTCCGTATTCATCAGACAATATAGCCATATGAATGCGCTCGCGCTGCATTTTAATCAGCAAATCATGAACCGGGATCGTTTCAATCACTTCGATGACCGGCCGCACATACGGATGGATCGTCATCTTTATTCGTTCTTCTTCTGTCATAAACAGCAAATCAGAAAACAAATGCTTCGTATTGACCAAACCGATCACACTGTCTTTGTCCCCAGCTGTGACTGGCCAGCGCGTGTATTTTTCCTTCAGCATGACTTCAAGCATTTCAGCCATCGTCATCTCTGTGGAGACCGCGGCCATTTCCTTCCGCGGTATCATAATTTCTTTCGCGATCCGATTATCAAATTCAAAAATCTTATTCACATATTTATATTCAGACGGATTAATCTCTCCGTTTTTTAAACTCTCAGACAACAGCATCCTGAGTTCTTCCTCAGAATGGGAACCGTCATGTTCTGACGCAGGTTTTAAACCGAACATTCCGCATAAAAGCCGCGCCGATCCATTGAGGATCCAAATAAACGGAAACAGGAGCAAATAGAATAAACGCAAAGGACCCGCTATCAGCAAGGTCAGCTGCTCGGCCTTTTGAATCGCGACCGTTTTCGGGGCCAGTTCACCTACAACGACGTGCAGGAATGTGATCAAGCCATACGCGACTGCAAAAGAGACTGCATGAGAAACCGAGTCCGGCAAGCCGAGCTGTTCAAACAATGGATGCAGCAGCCGTTCAAAGGCCGGTTCACCCAGTACGCCAAGTCCAATTGATGTCAATGTAATGCCCAGCTGGGATGCGGATAAATATTCATCCAAATCTGTAATGACACGCTTTGCGAGTAACGCCCGTTTGTTTCCTTCTGTGATAAGCTGATCTATTCTGGATCTCCTTACTCTAACAATCGCAAACTCGCTTGCAACGAAAAACGCGGTTAAAGCAATGAGCACGCCAATTAAAATCAGACTGTCAATATCGTCCATTTAACCTTATCCCTCTTATTAAAGGATAAGGAGTCACCTCCTGATATAATCATTTTTCCTTAACATTGAGGTACGCGGTGTATTGTTGCCTAAGCAGAGGGCCCCATCATACCACCTCCAAAAGTCAAAGTTTGATTATAAATTGTATATTTTATTGTAACACAACTCATTCCAAAAATGATTTTTAATTTTTAGACTTTTATTATAGGGAAAGTCTTAATTGCCCGCACTGCTTGGCAATTCTGCTGACTGCCTGAATTGGAGGAGTAAAGATTTTGTGAATATATAAAAAAGAAAACAGCATGGAAAACTGTTTTCTCTTTCTTTGCCTTCTTAAGCAAAATCTTTATATAAAGAAATGAAAATATCCCGTGAGTTTTTAATCTGCTCGATCGGCACACTGAAGGATAAGCGGAAATGCCCGCTCATTCCAAAACCGCTGCTCGGCACAATTAATAATTTGTATTTTTGGGCGGCATGCACGCAAAATGCGACTTCATCTTCAATTGGCGATTTCGGAAAAACAAAGAAGCCTCCCTTTGGCATTTCAAATTCAAAACCGGCTTCTTTTAAAATGTCTACCATTAAATCCCGGCGCTCCTTATACGCGCTTGCGTCTACTCTTAAATCATCCATTCGTGCCACAGTCCGCTGCATCATAACAGGGGCATTCACAAATCCAAGCGTTCGATTACAATACACAAAAGCGTTGATCAAAAGGCCCGCATTCGGCATTCGGCTGTCCAATCCGATATACCCGAGCCGCTCCCCGGCTATGCCGAGATCCTTACTGAATGAGCTGGCCAAAATCACACGATGATACGATTGAAACGGATTTGCCAGCTCTTCATCATAGATTAATTGACTATACGGTTCATCAAACAGCACATAAATCGTCTGGCCGCTTTTTTCTTCTATTTCTTTTAATAAAGCGCCTAAATCGTCTATATTTTTCTGACTGAGAACAGTGCCTGTCGGGTTATGCGGTGTATTGAGAATCAGCCCTTTCGTCTGCGGCGTGATCGATTGCCTTACCGCTTCAATGTCGATCTCGAACCGGTCTGTCAACGGGCAGCTGACGGCCTTGCCCCCATAGTTCTCAATATACAACTTATATTCGGCAAAATAAGGTGCGAGAATAATGACTTCTTCCCCAGGATTTATGATGCTTTTTAACGCAACATTCAAAGCGCCGCCCGCGCCCACCGTCATGACGATGCGCTCCGCTAGGAAATCAGCTTCAAAACGTGACCCCAGAAATTGCGCGACTTTTTCTCTCGCTGCCGGAAGACCTTGGTTTTGTATGTATCCGTGGCTGCCTTTTTCAGCTTCCGCTATTAACGCTCTCTTAAAAGCTTCAGGAGGTTCAACAATCGGGTTGCCCAGTGAAAAATCAAATACCTGGTCCTCCCCGAACTCTTTCTTCAGCCTCGCACCTTCATCAAACAGCTTGCGAATCCATGATCCTTTATTTAAGTTTTCTTTAACTTCCCGGGATAACCCAGCCAATTTCATCTGTCCCTTCCGTGTATCATCATTTGAAAATTCTATCTTCTTATGTTACTTCAATCAGATCATGAATTCCACAGCTTCCAATTCCCGTCTGGGAAAAAACAATAAACTTGTGCAAGACACCGTTCATATATTAAACTATTCTCATAACTATAACGTGATGGTTGGGAGGGATATAGATGGGGCTGAGACTTATCGCATCAGTGAACTAGCGGCGCTCGCCGGAGTAACGAAACGGACAGTTGATTATTATACGAATCTCGGTCTGCTTACGCCGGCCAGATCCTGTTCAAATTACCGTTACTACGACGAAAATGCACTCAAACGGCTTATATTTATTGTAGATTGCAAGAAGCAGCGATTGGCCCTGTCCGATATTAAAGATCGACTGGAGAACCAGTTTCCCTCTTCAGCTAAACTTAATGATGAAATTGGAAATCTGGCATTAGAAATTGATCATATGAATCAAAACATCTCCGGAATCTTGCATCGGTTTGAACGGCTGAAGCCTGAGGATCGTGACAAGCTGAAAAGCAAGCTCCCGCCTGAAAAGCTCGCCGTGTTCCAATCATTAATGCTGCTGTTAAGTTAAAACCATTTTATCTAACAGGAGGTGTTACCTTCATTCTCATTGCTAGAGTGAAGGTTCTAATTGGACATAGTGAATTTGATTTTAGTTGCTGTTTTAATCGCCCTGACGGCATTTTTCGTGGCATCTGAGTTTGCCATTATCAGAATCAGAGGCTCACGGATCGATCAGCTGATCGCGGAAGGAAATAAAGCAGCAATAGCCGTAAAAAAAGTGACCACGCATCTTGATGAATATTTATCTGCGTGTCAGCTCGGAATTACACTGACTTCCATCGGATTAGGGGTCTTAGGTGAATCAACGATTGAAAGGCTGCTTCACCCGCTTTTCGTAAAATTGAACGTTCCAGGTTCCCTTTCACATGTCATATCGTTTATTTTTGCGTATGCCATTATCACGTTCCTGCACGTTGTTGTCGGAGAACTTGCACCTAAGACAGTCGCTATCCAAAAGGCGGAAGCAGTGTCTATGCTGTTTGCGAAACCGCTGATTTGGTTTTACCGCATTATGTTCCCGTTCATTTGGCTTTTGAACAATTCCGCACGGTTATTGACAAAAGCATTTGGCCTGGAGACCGTTTCAGAAAACGAACTGGCCCACTCTGAAGAAGAGCTGCGAATCATTTTGTCTGAAAGCTATAAAAGCGGTGAAATCAACCAGTCAGAGTTTAAATATGTGAATAAAATCTTTGAATTTGACGACAGGCTCGCGAAAGAAATTATGATTCCGCGGACCGAAATTGTCAGCCTTCCGCATGATATCAAGATTTCAGAAATGATGGACATCATTCAGATTGAAAAATATACCCGCTACCCTGTGGAAGAGGGCGATAAAGATAACATTATCGGGGTTATTAACATAAAAGAAGTGCTGACCGCCTGCATCAGCGGCGAGGTATCTGTTGATTCGACCATTTCTGAATTCGTCAATCCGATCATTCATGTCATTGAATCTGCGCCGATCCAAGACCTGCTTGTCAAAATGCAAAAAGAGAGGGTCCACATGGCAATCTTGTCTGATGAATACGGCGGCACTGCCGGGCTTGTAACGGTTGAGGACATCATCGAGGAAATTGTCGGTGAAATTCGCGATGAATTTGATATTGATGAAATTAGCGAAATCCGCAAAATCGGCGAAGGCCATTATATTCTTGACGGAAAAGTGTTAATTGACCAAGTAAACGACCTGCTCGGCATTCATTTAGAGAACGAAGAAGTCGATACAATCGGCGGCTGGTTCCTTACTCAAAAATACGATGTTGAAAAAGATGATTCTATCATCGAAGAAGGTTGCGAATTCATCATTAATGAAATTGACGGCCACCATGTCGCATATATTGAAGTGAAAAAGCTTCAAGAAGAAGAACTCCTCGAGACTGCTAACCAGCAGGAAGCATAATAAGAAAAGCACCTTATACAAGGTGCTTTTCTTATTTTCACAGTTTCAGGCTAACGCCTTATAGCTGATCAAGTTTATTCTCTAATTCTTTAATCCGCTGATTCAAAGCCTCTGTCATTGCTGCAAGTCTTTCCTTTGACGGCAGGTGGGCAAAATCAGCCTGGTGAAGAGGCTCACCGATAATCAGCTTCATTTTTCCTTTTTTGAACAATTCTTTTCCGCTTGAAGGGCCCTGATATGCAGCAGGAACAAGCGGCGCTTTCCCCATTTGCGCAATTGTCACCGCACCTCTTTTCAAAGGCACGTCCTCAGAGGTTCTTGTTCCGCTTGGGAAGATACCGACAATCTCTCCTTCTTTCAGCAGCTTAATCGGTGTTTTAATACTGCTTGGCCCGGGATTTTCCCGATCTACCGGAAAGGCATGAATTTTCTGCAGAAACGAACCGATCCATTTATTTTGAAAAAGCTCTTTTTTCGCCATGTAGTGTATTTGATAAGGAAGAATCCCGACTCCGAGTGTAATCACATCAACCCAGCCGGAATGTGTACACGCGATGACAAAACCTGAATCGGCCGGAAGGTTTTCTTTGTTATACACCTTCACTCCTCCGCGAAGAGAAAGAATAACTTTTAAAGCATTTGCACAAAACTTATACATATCGCACTTCCTTTGTCGTAATCAATGATTCTTTCTGTCATCTATTATAACAATATTTTTTATTACCTGGTACTAATTTTTAAGATTTCTCCCGTTAAAACGCCAAAAAGCTGAGGATTCGCCCTCAGCTTTTGTTATATTTCCTCTCTGGTCGGCGGAGCCATAAACTCCGGTCCGACTGGGTCTGAAATTGTATTTTCCAATATGGTATTGATATCTTTCTGATCTTCACTATTCAGCGTCCAGCCTGTAATCTCAGATAGCGTCTCAAGCTGCTCAGGCTTCCTTGCCCCCCAAAGAGCGACATCCGCTCCCGGCTGGTCTAAGATCCATCTGACAGCCAAGTGAATCACAGATTTTCCATAGCGAGTCTTCGCCAGCTTATCCAATTGATTCACAGCAGAAAGATACTCTTTAAAGCGGGGCTTCTGGAATTTTGGATCGTGATTACGAAGATCATCGCCCTCAAATGTATATTTTTCGGTCATTTTGCCTGTTAACAGCCCTCTGCATAAACTGCCGTATAATAATGTTGTCACCTTGTGATCTCTCGCATACGGAAGAACATTCTCTTCCATTTCTCTTTCAAACAGATTATAAGGAGGCTGAATCGTATGGAGGGGTGCAACGGCGCGAAATGTATCCATTTGCTCAATCGAAAAATTGCTTACGCCAATCGCCCGGATTTTTCCCGCATCATATAATTCCTTCATGACTTCCGCTGTTTCTTCAATTGGCACAAGCGGATCAGGCCAATGCACCTGATAAAGATCAATATAGTCTGTTTGAAGCCGCTTCAAAGAATTCTCAACTTCCTCTACAATTCTCGCTCTGTTCGCATGGCGGAACAGCTGGTTGTTCTTCCAGTCCAGAGCCGTTTTCGTTGCGAGAATCACCTGGTCTCTTTTACCGTACTCTTTGATTGCCTTTCCGACAATTTCCTCGGACTGCCCGAAGCCGTAAGCCGGTGCGGTGTCAATCAGTGTAATCCCCTGATCAAGAGCGGCGCGGATTGTTTCAATCGATGTTTTTTCGTCAGTGCCTCCCCACATCGTTCCGCCAATGGCCCATGTGCCGAGGCCGATTCTGGAGGCTTCTATTCCTGTATCTGCTATACTGGTATATTCCATTGTGCCACTCCTTCACTTTTTCACTGTCTTTTCCCCTCTGGAAAAAATGTTAAACATTTCTCCGCACTATCTTTTGCGGCCATTTTTGGGTACTATATAGGAATGGTGTTTGATTAGGTATAAAAAAGCCGTTTGCATGTAATGTGCAACTTTAAACCTTTCTTATGCGTGTATAACATAGAGGGGAGAAAAGGCAGTGACGATCGATGAAATTTACCAAATGTACATGAATGATGTTTACAGGTTCCTGCTCTCCATGACAAAAGACAAGCATCTTGCTGAAGACTTGCTGCAGGAAACCTTTATGCGGGCATACATACACATTCACTCCTATGATCACAGCAAAGTAAAGCCCTGGCTTTTTCAAGTGGCGCGAAACGCCTTCATTGATTACGTCAGAAAGCATAAGAAAGAAGTAACCATTTCTGATGACTTAATCGGAAGCCTCTTTCAAAATGCTGTTCAGAGCCCTGCCCATCAGGTAGAGATAAAGGAAGTGCTGACTGGTTATATGTCCGAGCTCCCCGATAATTATCGGGAGGCCTTAACGTTATACTATTTAAAAGAGTTAAATTACAAAGAAGCATCCCATATTATGAATATTTCAGAGGCGAATTTTAAAAGTGTTTTATTTCGTGCCAGACAGCGGCTGAAAGCACTTTATAATAGAGGTGTTAATGATGAATGAAGAATTTAAAAAGCGTTTTGATCAATATAAAAATGGGGAAATGAGCGACCAGGAAATGACCGCATTTGAGGAAGAACTTGAGAAGCTCGAAGTATATCAGGAATTGATTGACAGCGAGCTAGAGGACGATAACGATTGGGATATCAGCATCAGTCCTGAAAAACAAAAAGCGATTTTAGCCTACGGCAAACGCAAATCTTATTTGCGAATTTCTGTGCTTGCCGTCATTTCGACATTGATGATTTTGCCGCTTTGCACGCTGGGAAGCTACCTCTATTACGGAATGGGCGGAAAACACAGCACCGGCAATGAGTTTATGGAAACCGCCGCAGTCACTGTAGCCCTGACCATGCCGAATGTTCTTGTTGATACTTCCGGGCTGAAAAGCCAAGTGAAGCTGTTTGGCATGAATACGGAATTCCCGCTGCAAAAGCAGATTGGCACGAAGACGGCTGCCGTAGGGAATGAACGGGTTGAAATGTTTTATAACAAAGTAAAAGCTCCGGCTGTAAACTACTATGACTTAGAAGCGAATAAAACCGGCCATTACTTCACACACCCTTCAAACACGTCTGAACAAACAACCGCAAAAGCAGAAAAAACATTAAAGACATTGCCTGAAGGAACGGTATCCGAGGTCTACCTTTCATATGACCGCGCATATCCGACAAAAGACGTGTATAACAAATTCAAAGGCTATGATGTGAGCTTTTTGTGGAACGCAATCGAAACAGAGAAAAACACAAATAAGACAGCTTCCACAGAACCTCTTGGCTATCCTGGAAAGGATTCAAAGTTCTTGGCCGCCCTTAATACAAAAGGCAAGTCGAATGGCGATCAGTTTATCAACGCCCTGAAATTTATGTCCAAACACGAAAAATGGGCTCAGGTCATTTCAAAACGCAAAGACCTGAATGTAGATAACCGATTAGATTATGTAGAGAAAAACGGTGTCAATGTTTACGGTTCGGTCGTTACAGGACCAACCAAGGAAATCCAGCGGATGCTGAAAAACAAATCTGTAAAATCAGCGAATATCGGCGAGGTGGAATTATGGAACTGGTAAGAATTTTTAAAGAACACAATGTATTCGGCTGGATCTCTGTCGGGACAGCGGTTCTGTCCCTGCTCTTGCTGAATTTGGCGATTATCAGCAATGTCACGTTTTATTCCTATCAAATGCTTCCGTTCGCCATGGCTGCCGTTCCGTTCGGCGTTGTTGAACTCTTCATCAAGAGAGGACGCACAGGCCCCGGCCTGCTCGGCGTCATCCTTAATCTCTTTGTGATTATTTGTGTGTATACCATTGTTTCTGTAGATACAAATTTACAGTTTGGTTTTTAAAAAAAGACGCCTTTTCAGGCGTCTTTTTTCATTACACCGGTTTTCGGAACAAATAGCTTTCTATAGCAAAACCCATTTTTTCTGTATAAAATCGATGTGCGTCTTTACGCTGAAGGCCAGATGAAAGACTGACAAAGCCAAGTCTGGCTTTACTCGCCCAGTCTGCGGCATAATCCAAAAGCATTTTGCCGTATCCCTTTGATCGGCTAGGTGCCGTTGTAACTAGATCCGCAACCCACAAGTGCTCTCCTTTATGAATGGAAACCCTCGGCTGAGCGCCGCACAGCGCTCTGATCTCTGTATCTTCATATAAGGCAAAGAGCATATACGATTCTTTCTGCACACAGGCTTCAAGCCTTTGTAAATATGTCTCGATATCTAGTTCTGTTCTCAATTCACCCATGACCGGATACGACTCAGCCCATTCTTCTTTCGTGGTTAATTGTTTGATATGAATCATCTTCTCAATCCCCTTTCCTTTCGTTACAATGATCATAGCTAATAAATGGCATTTACCAAATAGCCAATATCAGAAAAAATGACCATGCCAGATAAAAAGGAGACATGAGATGGATATCACGCCGTTTCTTGATAAAAAGAGCAAAATACCGCTGTATGAGCAGCTCTATACCTTTTTCAAACAAGAGATTTCACATGCGCGAATCACAAAGGGAACAAGACTTCCTTCAAAACGCAGGCTCTCCAGCTTGCTCGATGTCAGCACGGCAACAATAGAACGAGCTTACGAGCAATTAACTGCTGAGGGCTATGTCAAAAGCAAGCCGAAAATCGGCTGGTTCGCCGCGGAAGTAGAACCAGATTTTCCGTCAGCTCCTGACCATTTTCAGCAGTCTGCACAGCCTGGCTCACATAAAAAGAACGCACCTGCTATTGACTTTCATCAAGGCAATGTTGATCCGGCCCACTTCCCGTTTACCGCATGGAGAAAAAGCATAGTAAAAAGTCTGGATCGCTATTCCGATTCGTTTCACACCTCTGGCGACCCTCAGGGAGAATACGAACTCAGACACACGATTGCCCGATTCGTCAGGCTGTCTCGGGGAGTCAATTGCGAGCCCGGCCAGATTATCATTGGTGCAGGAACCACCGTGCTTCTGCAAATTCTTTGCCTTATGCTAAAACCAGGGACAAAAATCGGCTTTGAAGAACCGGGTTTTCACCGTTCAAGAAAGATATTTGAAGCAAATCGCATGAATGTCATTCCGATTTGTACTGATGCAGAAGGCGTCCTGCCGGATGAGCTCTACCGCCGGAATCCTTATTTCATGTATACGACTCCTTCGCATCAGTTTCCGCTTGGGACCATCATGACGATAACCCGCAGACAGGAGCTGCTTGCATGGGCAGCAAAATCAAATTCATTCATTATAGAGGATGATTATGACGGGGAATTTCGCTACAGCGGCCATCCCATTCCGTCTTTACAGGGCCCAGATCCGAATGGCAGAGTCATATATCTTGGCACTTTTTCAAAGTCAATTCTGCCTTCCTTGCGGCTTAGCTTCATGATTGTGCCCCCTGAACTCATGAAATCGATCAAAAACAACGCTCAGTTAATGAAGCAAACCGTCTCTGCCCACTCGCAATTCGCGCTGGCAGACTTCATCGAAACCGGAGAGTGGCAAAAACACATAAATAGAATGAGAGGCCTATACCGAAAAAAACACGCTGTCCTGTTAGAAGCCATCCGCTCTGAACTAGGAAACACCGTTGAGATTCTCGGTAAAAACTCAGGGCTTCACATTCTGCTGCGTCTTTTGTTTCCAGCAAGTGAGGACGAAGCAATAAAAGCAGCCGCAAACAACGGTGTAACCATCTATCCCGTCTCCCCTTCATATAAAGAACGAACGCCTTTTGCTTCTGTCTTAATCGGTTATGGCGGTTTGTCAGAAGAGGACATCAGGCTCGGCATCCAAAAACTGAAAACGGCATGGGCGCCGTTGATATCATCTTATTAAATAAAAAAACAGGCTCCATTCCCGGAGCCTGTTTTTTTAAAATGATAAAATTCCGATTAAATTTAAGAACACGATAATAATGGCAAGCGGCACGATAAAGCGAAGCAAATAAAACCATGTGTAAAAGAATGCTTTACCTGCATTTGATCCATTTCTCATTTCTGCCCAGAGCTCGCTCTTCGAAATTTTAAGCGGGATAAAAAGAGAAATTAACAGAGCGCCTGAAGGCATTAAAACATTGCTGACGGTAAAATCGGCAATATCAAAAAACGTTTTGCCAAATAGGTGCACATCACTCAATACGCCATAAGACAAGCAGCATGGGATTCCGACCAAAAAGATCAAAAGCCCGCTCGTCCATGACAGTTTTTTTCTCTTCTTTTCGTCCCCTTTTCCGATTGTGGCGACAATAATTTCAACCATCGAAAATGCTGAGGTTAAGGCCGCAAATAAAAATGCAACGAGAAAGCCGATAAAAAACAACGTGCCAAACGGCAGCTGTTCAAAAACGGCTGGAAGCACTGTAAACAGCAGTGTCGGTCCTTCATTTGGCTGAAAACCGAATGAAAAAACCGCCGGAAAAATAGCTAGACCTGCCAAGAGTGTCACAATGATATTCATCAAGACAATGGAGGCTGCTGAACGAGGGATATTTTGTGTTTTCGGCAAATAGGAGCTGTAAGTCACCATCACCGAAACCCCAAGTGTTAATGTAAAGAAGGCCTGTCCCAGAGCGAATAATATGGATTCCGGAGTCAGATCGCTGAAATGTGGCACAAGCAGAAACTTTACGCCTTCCATTCCACCGTTAAGCGTAAGAGACCGGAGAACAAGCAGAATAAACAACAAAAACAAAATCGGCATTATCACCGCGCTGACCCGTTCAATCCCTTTTTGAACCCCTCTGGCGACAACGATGACAGTCAGTACCATAAAAACAAGCTGAGCCGTGAGCGTCTGCACCGGATTTTGGATAATAGAAGCAAAAAGAGCGCCATACTGTGCTTGGGAAAGCCCGGACAGTGAGCCTGACGCTGTTTTTACGATATACAGCAAAATCCATCCCCCGATTACACTGTAAAACGACAGCACTAAGAAACACGCGGCTACGCCGATCCACCCCGTAAGAAACCAAGCTGATCGCGGCGCTTCTTTTTTATATGCATCAATGGCATTCGTCTGGTTCCGTCTTCCAAAAATAAATTCCCCCACCAAAAGCGGATAGCCTAAGAGGATGGTAAATAACACGAAGATAAGAAAAAAGGCTCCTCCCCCATTGGTCCCCGCTACGTAAGGGAACTTCCAAATCGCGCCCAAGCCGATAGCCGAACCGGCCGCTGCCATGACGAAACCAATTTTCGAAGCCCATTGGACTGGTTTTTGCTCAGACAATAAACGTCACTTCCTTTCCAGCCTATATTATCTCTTATTTTTGTCTTCATTTCTATAGATTCATTTGCCAAGAACAGAAAAGAGAGCGGCCTGTATGGCCGCTCTCTTTATCAAAGGTTATTTATTGATTTAATTTTGAATGCTTTCTTGAATACAGAAAATAGATGACCAAGCCGATTAACAGCCACACCAGGAAGCGGACAATCGTCACCCATCCCAGATTTAAAATCAAGAACAGGCAGAACAGAATCGCCAGGCCTGGGATCACGGGAACTCCCGGGCATTTAAAAGCTCTCGGAAGATCAGGCTGTTTCTTTCTCAAAACGATAACTGCCACAGAAATCAGGACAAATGCCGACAACGTCCCGATGTTTACCAGCTTTGCAAGTTCATCCAGCGGAACAAGTGAGCCGAGAAGCGCCGACATCGTTCCGAAAAACCAAGTGGCTACATAAGGTGTTTTGTGCTTTGGATGCACTTTAGAAAGTGAGCCCGGCACAAGTCCGTCACGCGACATGGCAAACATGACGCGGGTCTGCCCGTAAAGCATCACGAGCATAACTGTTGTCATTCCCAGCACGGCGCCAATATCAATGATGCCAGCCACCCAGTTTTGCCCTGCGCTTTGAAGAACAAGAGAAACCGGATGATCCACACCCGCAAATTGAGCAAACGGGATAACCCCAGTCATGATTGCTGATACGGTGACATATAAAATCGTGCAAACCAGTAAAGAGAAAATAATGCCTTTAGGCAGATCCTTCGCGGGATTTTTCGTCTCTTCCGCAGCAGAGGATACAGCGTCAAATCCGATAAAAGCAAAGAATACGAGCGCCGCTGCACTGAATACGCCGCCAAAGCCCATTGGCATAAACGGCTGCCAGTTGTGCGGCTTCACGTAAACGGCTGCCACCGCGATAAACAGCAGAACAACCAGTATCTTCAAGATAACCATGATATTGTTGACTCTTTTTGATTCTTTGATGCCTAAATATAGCAAATATGTGATCGCCATTACAATGACGAATGCAGGAAGATTAAACAGAGTAAAGGTGCCTTTCACTGCGCCCGGTGCCGCTGTTAAAGCAACCGGAAGATGAATGCCGAGCCCTGATAAAAATGATTGGAAATAACCAGACCAGCCGACCGACACTGCACTTACCGCCAGCATGTATTCTAAAATTAAATCCCACCCGATAATAAAGGCCATAAGCTCTCCCAATGTCGCATAAGTGAATGTATACACCGAACCTGAAACAGGCACACTTGACGCAAACTCCGCGTAAGACAGGGCGGCGAATAAACAAGCCAGCGCCGCCACAACAAATGAAATGGTCAGTCCGGGACCTGCCGTGACTGCGCCTGTTCCCGTCAGAACAAAAATTCCTGTACCAATAATGGCGCCGATTCCAAGCAACGTTAAATCGAACGCCCCTAATTCTCTTTTTAAAGACTTTTCACCGCTCGTCGCAGCGATTAAATCCTGAATGCTTTTCTTCCTAAATACGCTCCCTTTCATTCCCCTTCAACTCCCGATCATCTATTTTTATATATTTTATTTGAATTTTCTGAATTCATGAGCAGCAATGGTCATTTTTCTGTTTTTCTACTATATTTGTACTGGTCGCGAATCATTCCTTTCTCCTACTCAATATTATATATAAAATTGCAAAAATGAAAACAAAATTGTTAGAAAAATCGACAAATTTTTTATTTTCCAATTTCTAAACACACAAAAAAACCAGCTATCAAAGCTGGTTTTTTCGTTGATTACGTTGAAATAAAACGGCCGCCATTCACATGAATGGTCTGCCCTGTCATATAGGAAGATTCGTCAGACGCCAGCAGAACATAGGCGCCCGCATGCTCAACCGGCTGTCCCGGTCTTCCCATCGGGGTATCCAAGCCATGCTGTTTCACTTTTTCCTCAGGGAATGTCGCCGGAATAAGCGGTGTCCAAATCGGACCGGGCGCCACCGCATTCACTCTGATGCCTTTATCTGCAAGCGACATCGCCATGGACCGCGTAAAGGAGACAATCGCACCTTTTGTGCTGGAATAATCAATTAACGCCGTATCTCCTTCATAAGCGGTAATCGACGTCGTATTAATAATGGCACTCCCCTCTCGCAAGTGAGGCAAAGCTTTCTTCGTCATATGAAACATGGAAAAAATATTTGTGCGAAAGGTTTTTTCCAGCTGTTCTGTTGAAATATTGAGAATGCTGTCCTGAGGATGCTGTTCAGCGGCGTTGTTCACCAAGATATCTAGTTTGCCAAAATGGTCCACTGTTTGCTGCACAGCTTGTTCACAATGGTTCTCGTCCCCGACATCTCCCGGGATAAGCAGGCAGCGGACATTTTCCTTTTCGATCCGTTTACGTGTTTCCTCTGCGTCCGAATGCTCATCTAAGTAAAGAATGGAGATATCAGCCCCCTCTTTAGCAAACGCAATGGCAGCCGCTCTCCCTATCCCGCTGTCGCCTCCGGTAATGATCGCGACTTTTCCTTTCAATTTTCCGCTTCCTCGATAATCCTCGTCATCTGACAGGGGCAGCGGATTCATTTCTGATTCAATGCCCGGCTGTCTGTCCTGATGCTGGGGTTCTTGTCCTTCTGTTTGTCTGTCCATTGGGTTCACATTCATCACTCCTAGACATGTGGTTGATACTGAACGTTACCACACGACAGAAGTGAATAAACGCCAAAATATGCTATGAAAGAACTTCCTCAGGAATGGCACCTGTATATTTCGCTGACGGGCGGAAAATCATGTTGTTTTCTGCCTGTTCCAGCACATGGGCACACCATCCCACCATTCGGCTTGCTGAAAAGGTCGGTGTAAACAATTCATCGTCAAAATCGATGGCCTTCATCACAGCAGCCGCATAAAATTCAACATTTGTGTACAGCTTTCGTCCCGGTTTGTAGATTTCAAGCAAGCGAATCGCTTCTGCTTCTACATGCAGGGCAAGATCGAGATCGCGGTCATTGCCGGCCACCTCTTCTGCTTTCTGTCTCAAAGCTTCTGCCCTCGGGTCTTTTGTTTTGTACACCCTGTGGCCAAATCCCATCAACCGCTCTCCTTTTTCAAGTTTTTCTTTCAGATATGCTTCAGCATGTTCTTTTTCTCCAATGTCTTCAAGCATTTTTGTCACCGCAGAAGGGGCGCCTCCGTGGAGCGGGCCTTTCATCGTGCCAAGAGCAGCCGTGACGGCTGACACTAAATCACTTTCTGTAGATAATGTGACCCTTGCCGAAAAAGTGGATGCGTTCATGCCGTGCTCCATGGCCAGAATCATATAGGTTTCAAGCGCTTTCTTTTTTGCCTCTGAAGGCTGTTCACCTGTGAGCATATAATAATAGTTTTCGACATGTCCGTACTGGGAAGAAGGTGTTATTGCTTGTTCACCGCGCGTCCATCTTTTTCTGTAGGCAATGATGGAGGGCGTGATTGCAATCAGCCGGATTGCTTCTTCTGTTTTCGGATGGAATGTGTACGTATTTTCCCCCAATGCTGACACAACCGTTCTCAGCACCGACATATCGTCCATGTTGTTTGGCAATGACTGAATCAAGCGCTCAATGTGTTCCGGAAGGTGCCGGTCCGCAGCCAGCTTATCTTTAAATACCTGCAATTCTTCAGCTGAAGGCAGTTTCCCAAATAAAATCAAATAAGCCGCTTCTTCAAAGCTATGATTCAGTGCGATGTCTTTTGCATGATGGCCTCTGTAAATCAGACGCCCTTTTTCACCATCAATATGGCTGATGGATGTTTCCACACATGTAATTCCCTTTAATCCGTAATGTACCATTTGTATTCCCCCTATCCTTTTCTGTTATTATAGTAAATATAATATTTAAAAAATAATGAATATTTTAAAGGAAATTAATTAAAAATATTAATCAGAGGGAGAATAGAAATGGATTTCAAATGGCTTCATACCTTTGTGACCGCTGCGAAATATGAAAACTTCCGAAAAACAGCAGAAACGCTTTTCTTATCTCAGCCCACTGTGACTGTGCATATCAAGCAATTAGAAAAAGAAATCAGCTGCAAGCTGTTTGAGCGAAAAGGCAGACAGATCCAGCTGACTGATGAAGGCAGGGCTTATTTACCGTATGCGCTCAGGCTGCTTGATGATTATGAAAACAGCATGGCAGAGCTTCACAGAGTGCGACAAGGCTACTCTCAAACCTTACAGCTCGCGGTTTCTCCGCTTATTGCAGATACTATGCTTCCTTCTGTCATGAAGCGGTACACAGCAATGAACACGGAAACAGAAATGGCGGTGACGATTTTCGAATCAGCGGAAATCGCGTCACTGATAAAAGCCGGGGAAGCTGATATCGGATTGAGCTGTCTAAAGGTACAGTCTTCCTCTTTAAGCTGCCACTGCCTTTATAAAGACCCTGTCGTCCTTGTTGCCCCGCCCGATCAGCGTTTCATAGAAGACAAAGAAATTGATGCCAAAGAGGTGCTCGAGCAATACCTGCTTTTGACCCACAATCATCCTGATTACTGGGACGACTTGCTCCGTCAAGTCAGAGTGACATTTCCATTTGTGAGGACAATGAAGGTCACACAAACACATATAACGAAACGGTTTATCAAGGAAGGACTCGGGGTTTCATTTCTGCCTTTATCTACAGTAAAGCGGGAGTTAGCAGAAAAACAGATGATCAGAATCCCTTATCAGTCTGCTCAGCTGCCCTATGCCGGCGCTTATGCAATCGCCCTTTATGAAAATAAGAAAGAAAAAAAATTCTTGGATTTTTTATCACATTTTCATTTTTAGGAGCAACCAAAATGGATGTGCTCCGTCTAATGAAAAAAACCCGTTCCAATGAACGGGTTTCCTCTAAAATTAGAATCTTTTCGCACCGAGGTAACGAGGCTTCCAGTAGCTGTTGTCCAGGCTGCTGATTTGTACGCCGTCAGATCCTGCATGAATGAAGCTGTTGTTTCCAATGTAAATCCCCATGTGAGAAGGGCCGGATTTATATGTTGTGAAGAAGACGAAGTCACCAACAGACGGGCTGGCAATGCTTTTCATAGAACTCCAGTATCCCGCAGTGCTTGTTCTGCCCACACTTGTTTGTTTATTCAGTACATACCAAATGAATCCGCTGCAGTCAAAGCCAGAAGTTGTCGTTCCGCCCCATTTATATGGCGTTCCGACTAACGCTTTCGCATCAGAAACCAGCTTGCTCACATTCAGTGATGTAGTAGATGATGCTTTGCTGCTTGAAGATGATGAAGAAGAAGCAGGTTTGGAGCTGCTAGTGCTTGTTCCTTTCACCTTCAATACTTGGTTGACATAGATTACATCTGATTTTAAGCCGTTTAAGCTTTTTAATTTGCTAACCGTAGTGCCGTATTGTTTTGCGATTTTAGACAGACTGTCCCCGCGCTTCACTTTATAAGTCGAAGTTGAAGACGTTGATACGCTCGATGAGCTGGAGCTGCTTGAACTTGATGAGCCTTTCAGTTTCAGGACTTGTCCAACACGAAGCAAGTCTGATTTTAAGCCATTCAGTTTTTTCAGTTCATTGACTGTCATGCCGTATTTTTTTGAAATTTTCCACAGACTGTCTCCACTCTTTACTTTGTATGTAGAAGAAGAGGAAGAAGAACTGCTGCTTTTTGAACTTGTAGATTTGCCGTTAATCGATAAAGTCTGTCCCACATAAATAAAGTCCGAACGAAGGTGGTTCTCTGATTTAATTTTACTGATCGTTGTATCGTATTTTCTTGAAAGATCCCATAACGTGTCGCCTTTTTTCACCTTAATGCTTTGTGCAGACGCCGCTCCTGCAAATAATGTCGATCCTAAAACAACTGCTGTCGTAGCTGTAATGATTTGCTTTTTCATATTTTCCTCCCCAAATGTTAACTCTATATATATGTATCTCTTTTTTTTAAATTAATCTTATTGGTTTCTATTATAAGGATAGATTCCCATTAGAAATAGTCTTGACTTCATGTGACAAATTTCTTAATTATTCGTTCTAAAAAAAAGTTTTTAAGGGTATTAAATATTTCATTTTCGTTGCAAAGGTGACAAAAAACGAGTGATTTTGTCATGTTTTATGGGATGTTTTTCAACATAAAGGAAATAAATGAAAACTTTCGGGGGTCAACTCACTTATGGAAGAATGTATGATAAAGAATATACGAGGAAAGCTGCGGTTATCCGCAGTTTTTTTATTTAAACAAACATATCATGCAAGGACAGAGAGGTAAAGATTTTTCTGAAAAATGAATGCTTTGAACCAACTAAGGCAAAATAACGAAACGACGTTTTTCATTTCCTTACAATGCTTTACTTAATGTTTACACGATCAACAGATGCATTTAACAAAATTTCCCTAACATGACAAACATAACACATTAAAGGAGGCATGCTAAAAATGAATTTGTTTCAAAATATGAAATCAAAACTTCTGCCAATCGCCGCTGTTTCTGTCCTTACAGCTGGAATCTTTGCCGGAGCCGAGCTGCAGCAAACCGAAACGGCAAGCGCCAAAAAACAAGACAAAGCTGAGATCAGAAATGTCATTGTGATGATAGGCGACGGCATGGGGACGTCTTACATAAACGCCTACCGTTCCATGAAAAATAACGGTGAAACACCGAATAACCCCAAATTGACTGAATTTGACCGGAATTTGACAGGCATGATGATGACGCATCCGGATGACCCTGATTATAATATTACAGATTCAGCAGCTGCCGGAACAGCATTAGCGACAGGCGTTAAGACATATAACAATGCAATTGGCGTCGATAAAAACGGAAAAAAAGTGAAATCTGTGCTTGAAGAGGCCAAACAACAAGGCAAGTCAACAGGGCTTGTCGCAACGTCTGAAATTAACCACGCCACTCCAGCCGCATATGGGGCCCACAACGAATCTCGGAAAAACATGGACCAAATCGCCAATAGCTATATGGATGACAAAATAAAAGGCAAACAAAAAATAGACGTTTTGCTTGGCGGCGGAAAATCGTATTTTAACCGCAAGGACAGAAACTTGACAAAGGAATTCAAACAAGCCGGCTACAGCTATGTGACAACTAAAGAAGCTCTGAAGAAAAATAAGGATCAGCAGGTGCTCGGGCTTTTCGCGGATGGAGGGCTTGCTAAAGCGCTTGATCGCGACAGCAAAACACCGTCTCTCAAAGAAATGATGGTTTCAGCAATTGAACGCTTGAACCAAAATAAAAAAGGATTTTTCTTAATGGTCGAGGGGAGCCAAATTGACTGGGCGGCCCATGACAATGATACAGTAGGAGCCATGAGCGAGGTGAAAGACTTTGAACAGGCCTATAAAGCCGCGATTGAATTTGCGAAAAAAGACAAACATACACTTGTGATTGCAGCTGCAGACCATACAACCGGCGGCTTTACCATTGGCGCAAACGGCGAAAAGAATTGGCACGCGGAGCCGATTCTCTCCGCGAAAAAAACGCCTGAATTTATGGCCAAAAAAATCAGTGAAGGCAAACCGGTCAAAGATGTGCTCGCCCGCTATACAAATCTGAAATTTACATCAGAAGAAATCAAAAGTGTTGAAGCTGCTGCACAGGCTGACAAAAGCAAAGGGGCCTACAAAGCCATCATTAAGATTTTTAATACTCGCTCTAACAGCGGATGGACGAGTACGGATCACACCGGCGAACAAGTGCCGGTATACGCGTACGGTCCCGGAAAAGAAAAATTCCGCGGATTGATTAACAATACCGATCAGGCAAATATCATATTTAAGATTTTAAAAGCTGGAAAATAAAAAGGATGCAGAACGCTGCATCCTTTTTTTTATAAATACCTGCGGTGAACACCTTTTCCATCATACGAAAACATGACTTCCTTATCCTCAAGCACAGACTCAATGTGCACGCTTCTTCCCCAAAGCTGGAATAAATAAGGGAGCACTTTCTCCAAGTATTTCAAATCAAGCTCTATGCCCTCATACCAATGCTTAATATAGAGTTCGTTATTTTTCATATAATCGCCGTCGTTTACCGTCAAATATGGAAAGCCGCCATTTACCCGCATGCTTACGAGCTGGTCGCGCACCGACTTCCACTCTTTATCAATGATCTTATAATCTCTGCCCTGTTTTTGAAACAAATAAAGATCTTCGCGCATGACTAAGTCTTTGGTTAAATAATTGCGGATGAAAGAGATATCGGATTCAATCTCCCTGACCTCAAACATTTTCTCCCGGCCGGAGTCAGGCTGCACGCCCATTTTCTTCATTTCCTCCGTCGGGTTGTTGTACCGCTCCTCAATGTCTTCAAATATTTTCAGCCCTAAATAATAAGGGTTAATGCCTGTTTTGGACGGCTGAACGACACCTGCATTCAGCTTGGCGAACTCGATCGCTTCATCAGAGGTTAAATCAAGCTCACGTATAATTCGCTGGTGCCAATAGGAAGCCCAGCCCTCATTCATAATCTTTGTTTCCAGCTGAGGCCAGAAATAAAGCATTTCCTCCCTCATCATCGTTAATATATCACGCTGCCATGGCTCCAGCTCTCGGGAATGCTCCTCGATAAAAAGCAGGATATCTTTTTCCGGCCGCGGCGGGAACGGTTTTTTCGATTTTTTCACTTGTTTTTTCGGTTTCTTTTCATCCAAAGACCATAGATCATCGTAAGGCGTGGCTGCCTCTTCAATCTCCTCTTCCTCATCATCCACACTCCATTGGAGCTTTGGGCGGACCAACGACGGATCGATATGTTCCTGAATCGCAAGGATCGCATCTAAAAATGACTCTACTTCTTTTATCCCGTGAACCTGTTCATAGTGTTTTACACGTTCAGCCGTTGCCGCCATGCTTTCCACCATATCGCGCTTCGTGTTTTGGAAACGGCAGTTGTTTTTGAAGAAATCGCAATGGGCAAGAACGTGAGCGACAATCAATTTATTTTGGATCAGTGAGTTGCTGTCCAGCAAAAAAGCGTAGCATGGATCTGAGTTAATGACCAGCTCATAAATCTTGCTTAATCCCAGATCATAATGCAGCTTCATTTTGTGAAACTGCTTGCCAAAGCTCCAGTGGCTGAATCTTGTCGGCATCCCGTACGCGCCAAATGTATAAATAATTTCAGCCGGGCAGATTTCATATCTCATCGGGTAGAAATCAAGGCCGAATCCTTTTGCAATTTCGGTAATTTCCTCAATTGCCCGCTGTAATTCTTTCTTCTCCTCCGCGTTCAACCGAATCCCCCCTACTTGGACTTATCTATAATGTATGAGCCCGCCAGACAAAAGATGATAGCCTCACTCTGGCTAGAAAAAAATTCTCCAGCACATTCAGTAGTTTGCTTATTGGATCAGTGGGTAAACACACACCATACTACGAAAAAAAGGAGCGATACCAATTGAATGTAGCAGACGTGCTTTCTTCTTATCTCAGTAAGCTGCCAAACGTAATTATTGCTTTACTTGTCTTATTAATCGGATGGGCTATCGCTAAAATCATTGAAAAAGCGGTATACAAAGGACTCAGCAAAACAAAAATCGATGACAAACTCTTTGCTGGGAAAAAGCCTTCACGCTATTCCTCTGAAAAAGTCATAAGCAAGGTCGTTTATTTTATCGCATTGATCATCGTCTTTATTTTATTCTTTAACATTTTGCACCTGACAACAGTGGCATCACCATTTGTCAGTATGCTGTCGGCGATTGCAGCGGCGATCCCAAGCGTGCTGAAAGCCGGACTCATTTTGCTGTTAGGATGGGCTGCAGCCTCTGTTTTGAGCTTCCTTGTCAAAAAAATCGGGATGAAGCTGAACACGAGTGACAAACTGCGCAAGTGGAATTTGGTGTCTGAAGGAAAAGATATTCATCAGGCTGTCAATACCGCTTCACAAATTGTCTTTTATCTCGTGCTGCTTGTTTTCCTGCCAGGGGTCTTATCTTCTTTAAAAATAAGCGGCATTTCAGGCCCTTTTACAAATATGATGGAAAGCGTGCTCGCTTTTCTGCCGAAATTATTTGCAGCGGCGCTTATCGTATTAATCGGCTGGCTTGTTGCTCGCCTTGTACGTGATATCGTTACGAATTTCCTTGCAAGCATCGGCACGGAAAGATTCGCGGCACGTATGGGTTTATCCATTTACTTAAAAGATACAAGCCTTTCTGCAGTCATCGGAACAATCGCTTATGTGCTGATTATCATTCCGGTGGTCATTTCAGCGCTGGATCAGCTGGATGTCGCCGGCATTTCAAAACCGGCTGTCTCTATGCTGAATACGATTTTAAACATGCTTCCGAACATCATGATTGCCATCGTGCTTGTTTTAGCCGGTTTGTGGGCAGGAAAATGGGTGAAATCCATGGTGTCCGGACTGCTCCATCGCGCAGGCTTTGATTCTGTCTTAGGAAAAATGGGCATGGAAGCCGGAACGCCTGCAAAGCTGTCCTTGTCTCAAGTTGTCGGTTTGATTGCGCAAATCATTGTCATTCTGCTGTTTACAGCCGAGGCGCTTCAAATTGTTCGGCTGCACTTCCTCGTAGAAATTGCGACTGGCATCATCGCGTATCTGCCGAATGTCCTTGTCGCCGTATTCATTCTCGGAATCGGCCTTTACGCCGGGGAATTGGTGCGAAAAGTGCTCGCAAGCATGATAAAAGGCAAGGAATTCAAATCTTTAGCGGCCATCGCTAAATACACCATTATCGCACTTGCTTTCTTTATGGCTCTGGATCAGCTTGGTGTCGCTGCGACAATTGTCAATTCCGCGTTCATCATCGTTCTTAGCGGCTTCGCACTCGCTTTTGGTTTATCCTTCGGCCTTGGCGGAAAGGATTTTGCATCACGTTATCTGTCTACATTTGAACGCAAAATGCAAAACACCGAAATTGAAAAAAACGGCCAAAACCAAAATCCGCCAAATGACATGTAAACAAAAGAACATGCACCCAGCAGGGTGCATGTTTTTTAATTCCTTTTTTTTCATTTTTCAATCGATTATGATAAGATATAGAAAATGTCTTATTCTGAGGTCTTATTATGAAGTTAACCAATTATACAGATTATTCATTAAGAGTGTTGATTTTTCTGGCTGCAGAGCGTCCCGGAGAACTTTCAAATATAAAACAGATTGCTGAAACGTATTCTATTTCAAAAAATCATCTTATGAAAGTCATTTACAGGCTCGGCCAGCTCGGCTACGTAGAAACGATACGCGGACGAGGCGGCGGCATACGATTAGGCATGTCCCCTGAAGACATCAACATCGGTGAGGTTGTCAGAAAAACGGAGGACGATTTTAATATTGTTGAATGTTTTGATGCGAACAAGAATCTCTGCATTATTTCCCCGGTGTGCGGCTTAAAACATGTGCTTAATGAAGCGCTTTTGGCCTATCTTGCGGTTTTAGACAAATATACACTGCGCGACCTCGTCAAAAACAAAGAAGATATCATGAAGCTTTTAAAAATGAAGGAATAGATCCATGATTCCTTCTTTTTTTGTGCCTTTTGCCCCTTTTGTATTAAGATAATATAGCTATTTTTTAAAAAAGGCAAAACGATAAGAAAAATGTGCCGATATAAAAAAGAAACAGCAAATTCAAAATCATTGGGGGAAAAAGGAGAGCTAAGATGAAAAAGAAATTAGCAGCAGGGCTGACAGCATCTGCGATTGTCGGCACAACTTTAGCAGTAACACCAGCTGAAGCAGCAACGATTAAGGTCAAAAGCGGAGATTCTTTATGGAAACTGGCCCAAACCTACAACACAAGTGTGGCGGCCCTCACATCCGCCAATCATCTTTCGACTACTGTTCTGTCGATCGGCCAGACGCTTACCATTCCTGGCAGCAATTCCGGCACTTCATCTACTTCAAGCTCAACAACCAAGAAGAGCGGAAGTTCTGTTTACACTGTGAAAAGCGGCGATTCACTTTGGCTGATCGCAAATGAGTATAAAATGACGGTGCAGGAACTGAAAAAACTAAACGGACTAAGCAGCGATTTGATTCGTGCGGGGCAGAAATTAAAGGTGTCCGGCACAGTTTCTTCAAGCTCTAGTTCCAGTACAAAAAGCAACTCTAATAAGAGCTCAAGCTCCAGTTCAAAAAGCAGTTCTAATAAGAGCTCAAGCTCTTCATCTGCTACGGGAACATATAAGGTGCAGCTTGGAGATTCACTTTGGAAAATTGCAAACAAAGTCAATATGTCCATCGCTGAATTGAAGGTCTTGAACAACTTAAAATCAGACACCATTTACGTGAATCAGGTGTTGAAAACAAAATCAAGCGGCTCTGATACGTCTTCCAAAGACACTTCATCCAAACCGAACCAAAATTCGGCAACAACGAAATATACTGTAAAAAGCGGTGATTCACTTTGGAAAATCGCAAACAACTATAACCTGACTGTACAGCAAATCCGAAATGTCAACAATCTGAAATCAGATGTGCTTTATGTTGGACAAGTACTGAAGCTGACAGGTAAAGCATCTTCAGGCACTTCATCATCGTCGTCTTCTTCGTCAAATGCAAGCTCAGGCACGACGACTACATACACGGTGAAAAGCGGTGATTCCTTGTGGGTGATTGCTCAGAAATTTAATGTAACAGCTCAGCAGATCCGGGAGAAAAACAATTTAAAAACGGATGTCTTGCAGGTTGGCCAAAAGCTGGTCATTACCGGAAAAGCATCATCATCGTCGTCTTCATCCGGTTCTTCAAACACCACCATCTCAACGAGCGCGAAGATTAACACAATGATTGCCGCCGCTAAAGAGCAGATTGGGGTTCCGTATCGATGGGGAGGCACGACACCATCCGGGTTTGACTGCAGCGGATTCATTTACTATGTACTGAACAAAGTCACATCCGTATCTAGATTAACGGCAGCTGGATATTGGAACACAATGAAGCCCGTCAGCCAGCCTGCTGTCGGAGATTTCGTTTTCTTTACAACATATAAAGCCGGCCCTTCCCACGTTGGAGTTTACCTAGGAAACGGGGAATTCATAAATGCCAACGATTCCGGAGTTGTCATTTCCAATATGAACAACTCTTACTGGAAACAGCGCTATCTCGGTGCAAAACGATATTTCTAAAAACAGAAACTGTGCGGCCTTAACGGCTGTACAGTTTTTATTAGAGCCTAAAGACGTTGATGCTGATCATATGATTTGTCACCGGGTGAAAATAGACTTCGGCCCGAACAGAAAAAGTGTCATCTTTCTGTCTGACTGTCACCCGAAAGACATCTTTCGTCTGCTGATCATTCACCTCGGTCCGCCCCATATAAGCATAGTCAGAAAATGAAGCGCCCTTATATTCATCCTGAATTTTGCTCCAGGCAAGCTGTTCCCACTTTTGAATGGACTCGTTTGTGTCCGTTGAATGACCTTTTGCAGCCATTGACACGATGATCAACCCACAAAAAAGAAGCGCGATGGTATACGGCAGAGATTTCATATTTACAGTCTCCTGTACCAAGAATATGTTCCCTCATAGGTTTACCAAAAGCGCTATCTTCATTCAGGCATTTTGATTTTATGTCTCCCTCATATTGCTACCCCTTTACTGCCGCAGACGCCAAGTTTTGCCCCGTCAATAACAGAGGATGCGGCATAAACTAATCATGAACTTCTCATCCAAGAAAGGAGAAGCGATTCATGGATTATGCCGATTATGATAAAGCGCTTTATTACACCCATCGTTCTCAATGGGATAATTTATTAATTTTAATGGTGCGTACAGAGGATGATTTGTTGTCAAAACGAATCGAGCATTTTCTGCATGCGTATCATTTTGAACAGGATTACGCCGTTTTAGAAAAGATGCTGTATTCCCTTCTCCGTTATATAGATCATGCCACAGAGCTGACTTATGAAGATCAATTAGCCCTGCTCACATAAACAAATCCCGGCGGTTTAGACGCCGGGATTTCCTGCTTTTGCGAACACGCTAAGTTCTTCGACAAGCTCTTTTAAGCTTTCCTTAATGTTTTCAGCCACTGTAGCATGTTCAACATCAATATGCACCGGATCAAGCACCAGCTGCTTCGGAATGACATTGGCGTAGAGTCCCCGCATCACAGTTCTCATATTGTTCAGCGCATTGATGCCGCCTTTTCCGCCTCCCGCTACTGCCAATAATGCAACTGGCTTATATTTGAATTGTTCGCTGCTAAGAAAATCCAAGGCATTTTTTAAAGCGCCGCTCATGCCGCTGTGATATTCAGGCGATAATAATACAATCGCATCCGCTTTAGTAACGCGTTGCTTAAGCTCCTGTACCTGCAACAGCTCAGACTGATCCGCTTCACCATTAAAAATCGGCAATACAAACTCGCTAAGATCAATCAAATCCGTGTGATACAGTGCTGAAAGATAAGATGCGGCAATTCTTGTTCTGCCATGTTTTCTTGGCGTGCCATTTATGACTAACATGTTCATTTCGAGATCTCTCCATTCAAGTTATATTTCACTGCGAAAAGCGCTGCTTGCGTGCGATCGGCCACTTCAAGTTTTGCTAACAGATTCGATACATGGGTTTTCACTGTTTTTTCTGAAATAAACAAGGCTGCTGCGATTTCTTTATTGCTTTTCCCGTTCGCGATTTCAGTCAGAACGTCTTTTTCCCTTCTTGTTAATTGATAATATTTTTCTTTTTCCGGGTCGTGCTGATTTTTCATATGTGTCAGCACATGGGGCATAATAGCTGAAGAAAGCTTGTATTCGCCAGCATGCACTTGTCTTAATGTTTTCACCAATTCCTCGGGCTCAGTATCCTTTAATTGATACGCCTTCGCACCTGCCTGAAGAGCGGGGATCACGTGCTCCTGATCAGAGTAGCTCGTTAGCACAATAATTTTAATCTCCGGAAATTGCTGTATTGCTTTTTTAATGGCTTGAATGCCATCCATCTCGGGCATGGACAGATCCATTAGAACAAGATCCGGCTTTGTCTCTTCGATGACGCGGAGAGCTTCTATTCCAGTTGCGGCTTCCCCGGCCACTTCAATATCATCCTGGGTGGCAAAGAAAAAACGCAGACCCTTTCTGACAACATGGTGGTCATCAGCAATGACAATTTTCATTCCGTCCCTCCTTTTTGGCTTGATAGCGGAAGCCTGATGGACAGCTTTGTTCCCGCTCCAAGCGCTGAATCAATCCGAAACTTCGCGCCGGCTTTTTCCGCTCGTTCTTTCATGCCCTTGATGCCAAGTGAAGGCAGACCGGCATGCGCTTCATAACAAAACCCCGCCCCATGATCGATAATATCCAGCTCCGCATGGCCCAAAGCAGCAGTCAGACTGACATACGCCGTATCCGTTCCGGCATGCTTTTTGCAGTTATTTAATGCTTCCTGTACGACACGCCATAGCATATGCTCCTGTTCATCAGTCAGAACAGGACAGCCTTTTTGGGTAAACATGACCTTCAATCCAATAAGCGCGCCATAGCTTTTGATGGCTTCAGCCAGCCCTTTCTCCAACCCTCCGGGGCGAAGCTGCCAAATTAACGCTTTCATTTCCGCGAGGGCGTCCTGTGATAGGTTTTGAATGAAATCAATCATCTGCTGCAATTGCTCGT
This sequence comes from Bacillus sp. ATD, assembly GCF_050585765.1. Taxonomy (NCBI): domain Bacteria; kingdom Bacillati; phylum Bacillota; class Bacilli; order Caryophanales; family Bacillaceae; genus Bacillus; species Bacillus sp. ATD. Next base: position 49,894 of record NZ_JBOBQH010000012.1, read on the forward strand.
CTTTTGTTAGTGTCTTTGCAGCTTTGGCAGTTAAACTGACGGAAAACAGCATTTGATTGACAGAATCGTGAAGCTCCTGAGCGAGGCGGTTACGCTCCATTAAAAGAGCATTTTTTTGTTTATATTCGGAAAGCCTCATACGCTGGATTGCCGTTCCGATCTGAAAGGCGACAGACTCGAGTAAATGCAGCTCTTCCTCATCAAACATGGTTTTTCCGGCCGCCGCTACATTTAACAATCCGAATCTCCTGTCCCCGTCTTCTAAAGGCACAGTTGCATGATGCGTAATCCCTTCTGTGTCAAAACAATGCAGTTCTTCGGCCGATTCGATGCGTTTGCAGTTCATGATATTAGCAGCCCTTCTAAGCCCTCCGTTATTGAATTTTGTCAGGCAGTAACACTCCCCTTCGCACATCAGCACTTTTTCCTTGCGGCTTAAAGCGGGAGGCAGAAAAGCGTCGGCCGCTAACGTATAGGATCCATCTTCTTCGATCAGAAAAATCCATCCGGATTGAAGATTTGTCAGACTCAGCAATTCCTTTAAAACCTCATCTAGTGTTGCATTGATATCGTGTCCTTGATTTAAGGTTTCCGCAATCGTTTTCAGCGTTTTTAATTTTTCCACCCTCGTTTTGCTCACGTTTCTCACTCCGGCATTAATCTTGTATTTAAGATTATACCAGTTTTTTGTATTTCATTACTTCGTATGTGGAATGATTTTCTTTCAGACTTTTGGATGAGAAAAAGAAAAAACCGGATCATTTACAATGATCCGGCTGATACTTGAATTATTTTTTCGTTGACTCAACAATTTCATCTACCGTCTTCATTACATCTTCAGAAAGAGCGGCAAGACGCTTTTCACTGTCTTCTAAAGATGACCCTTTTACGGCGAAATAGAATTTCACTTTCGGCTCTGTTCCAGAAGGACGAAGACAGAACCAAGACCCGTCTTCCAGGAAGTATTTCAGCACATTTGATTTTGGCAAGTCGATGGCTTCTTCTTTGTTTTCAGTCAGAAGCGTCCGTTTGCTTACAGCGTAATCTTCTGCTGTAACAACCTGTTTGCCGGCCATTTTCTGCGGCGGATTTTTTCTGAAGGAAGCAAGTATCGCTTCAATTTGCTCTGCCCCTTGTTTTCCTTTCAGTGTCAGAGATTTCAGCCCTTCACGATAAAACCCATACTCGTTAAAGAGATTGATAAGGGCTTCATATAATGACATTCCCTGCTTTTTATAAAACGCGCAAACTTCAACTGCCAAAAGCGCAGCCTGAATGGCGTCCTTATCGCGGGCAAAATCCCCGATTAAATAACCGTAGCTCTCTTCATAACCAAATTGGAAGGTATACTGGCCTGATGCTTCGTATTCCTTAATCTTTTCACCGATAAACTTGAAGCCTGTCAGCGTATCAATCGTATCAAGGCCGAATGAAGAAGCTACAGCACGGCCGATTTCGCTTGTGACAATCGTTTTAAGAACAACACCGTTATTTGGCAGGATGCCTTGTTTTTTCTTTTCAGAAAGCAGGTAATGAAGCAGCAGCGCTCCGGTTTGGTTTCCTGTCAGCACTGTATATTTGCCTTGATCGTCTTTCACCGCGATGCCGAGGCGGTCAGCATCAGGGTCTGTCGCGATGAGAATATCTGCATGCTGCTCCTCCCCAAGCTTAATGGCATATTCGAATGCCGCATGCTCTTCTGGGTTTGGCGATGTAACAGTGGAAAAGTTTGAATCCGGCAGTTCCTGTTCTTTAACAACCGTTACATTTTTGTAGCCAAGCGCTTCAAGGCCGCGTCTGACCGGTTTATTCGCAGTTCCATGCAACGGTGTGAAAACAACCTTTACATCTACTTCTTTTGATAATTCAGGATGGACAGAAATGGACGTCAGTTTTTCTGTATAAACTTTATCAATGTCTTCACCGATGATCTTGATTAAGCCTTTTTCTTTTAACGCATTTTCTTCGTTCACTGTGATTGTCAGCTCATTTTCAATCGCGTTTACCTGTTCAATGACGATGTCCGCTTCCTTCGGAGGCAGCTGGCCACCATCATCACCGTATACTTTGTAGCCGTTATATTCAGGCGGGTTATGGCTTGCTGTTACCACAATCCCTCCATAAGCGTTTAGCTGTCTGACAGCGAATGACAGCTCTGGCGTCGGGCGAAGCTCATCAAACACGTATGTTTGGATGCCTTGTGTCGCAAGTGTTTTTGCCGCTTCCATCGCAAATTCCGGCGATTTATGGCGAGAATCATAAGCAATGACAACGCCCCGTTTTTTTGCTTCCTCACCTTGCTTCGAGATGTATGCCGCAAACCCGGCTGATGCTTTGCGCACAGTGTAAATATTCATCCGATTCGTCCCAGCGCCGATTTCTCCGCGCATTCCGCCGGTACCGAATTCAAGGTCTTTATAGAAACAGTCCTCAAGAGCCTGTTCATTCCCCTCTAATTCAGTGAGGCGCTCTTTTAATTCCGGATCTAAATGTTCTGTTTGTTTCCAGCGTTCATAGCTCTTTCTCCAAGTCATGTTCGTCCTCCTATGTATCAGCTTATGCCATTATTTTATATGAAGCGGGTGCCTCTGTCACTTGATAACCTGAGATCTGGCACTTTCGGCACGTAAAAAGAAATAACGGGCTGCAGACAGCCCGTTATGATTTATTGTTCAAGCGGCACAACCGCATCGTGTAAAAGCATGTTGAGGTTTTCTGTATGTTTGTTTTTCGTCTGCTCATCCCATTGGAATCGCTCGCTCATAAAATCAATAACGGCATCTTTATATGTTCTTACCCAATTGATATCAAAGAATAAACGTCCCGTTCTGCGGACAAAGAAGTCTGCAGGGGTTGCAGTCATCTCTTCTTCTATACTGTATTCTGCCTCAGCAAGAATATGAACCGGAATGTTGCGTTTCGCGGCCTCATCTTTCAGCGCTTCTATCCGGTCAAAGACGCGATCTACGTTAGAGCCGTATCTGATCGCCAGCTGTTTTGCGTCTTTTTCTGATAAACCGGCTGCAATTCCTTCTTTTGTTTTCGCGGTAACGAAGGACATGAGATTTTTCGAACCTCCGACGTGCCCGCCTGAGATTGGCATGTTTTTCGTTTTACACGGGCCAAAATCCTTTGCGCCTTCTTCTTTTAAGCGGTCACGCACAAGATCAACGATGTGCTCCGCCATTTTTCTATAACCAGTCAGTTTTCCGCCGGCAATGGTGATCAAGCCTGAGTCAGATGTCCAAATCTCGTCTTTCCGTGAAATTTCAGAAGGATCTTTGCCTTCTTCATGAATCAGCGGACGCAGCCCTGCCCAGCTGGATTCGATGTCATTCGCAGTGATATTCAGTTCCGGGAACATATAATTGATTGAATTGATGACATAATCACGATCCTCCGTTGTCATCCGCGGATGCTCCAGCGCCTCTTTGTAAACAGTGTCTGTTGTTCCCACGTATGTTTTGCCTTCACGAGGAATCGCAAATACCATCCGGCCATCAGGTGTATCAAAATATACAGCCTGTTTGAGCGGAAAGACAGACTGGTCAAATACAAGGTGAATGCCTTTTGTATGCTGCAAATGCTTTCCGTTTTTCGAATGGTCTTTTTCTCTGAGCTGATCGACCCAAGGACCTGTCGCATTGACAATTTTATTCGCATACACTTTATATTCTTTCTTTGTCAGCACATCTTCAATTAATACGCCGACGGCTTTGCCTTTTTCGTAAAGAAGCTCCTTCACTTTGGAGTAATTCACAGGCTCTGCCCCGAATTTCACCGCTTCCTTCATGACTTCGATTGTCAGTCTCGCGTCGTCAGTGCGGTATTCCACATAGTACCCGCCGCCTTTTAAGCCGTCTTTTTTCACCAAAGGCTCTTTTTGCAGCGTTTCTTTTGCTGAAAGCATGCTTCTTCGTTCTGACTTTTTCACCCCTGCAAGGAAGTCATACACTCGTAACCCGATGGATGTTGTAAATGAACCGAATGTGCCGCCTTTATGAAACGGAAGCAGCATCCATTCCGGTGTTGTGACATGCGGACCGTTTTCATACACAATCGCCCGCTCTTTCCCTACCTCAGCGACCATTTTCACTTCAAATTGTTTTAAATAGCGCAAGCCGCCATGTACCAGCTTCGTTGATCGGCTTGATGTCCCTGCCGCAAAGTCCTGCATTTCGCTTAGTGCGACCTTCATTCCCCTTGATGCCGCGTCAAGAGCTGTTCCCGCTCCTGTAATTCCTCCCCCGATAATAAATAGGTCATATGTTTTTTTCGTCATGTCTGTCAGCATGCGATCTCTTTCAAGACTTGAAAATTGATGTTTCATCATTACGTTTCCTCCTTGTTGTCACGGTAAATAGAAAAAGAGACCACAACAGCCAAAGTGCATGCTTACACTTTGGTGCTGTGGTCTCTCCTCGTCTCAGGACCGTTCTTATTAACTTGTAACCATTATACCATAGTATTGCATTATTTAAAAGCCATAGCTGCTTTCACGGCTTTTTGCCAGCCTTTATACAGCTCATTTCGTTTTTCTTCTTCTAATTCAGGTTCAAACCGTTTATCCAGATTCCACTGGTTCGCGATTTCAGAACGGTCCTTCCAGAATCCCACAGCAATACCTGCCAAATAAGCCGCGCCAAGTGCAGTCGTTTCATTAATTTCCGGACGCTCCACAGGAACATTCAGCAGATCACCCTGGAACTGCATCAGGAAATTGTTTTTCACAGCTCCTCCGTCTACACGAAGCGTCTTTAATGAAATGTTTGAATCTGCTTCCATTGCGTCAAGCACATCTTTTGTCTGATAAGCCAATGACTCCAGTGTCGCACGGATAAAGTGCTCTTTTGTTGTCCCTCTTGTCAAGCCGAAAACCGAACCGCGCACATCGCTGTCCCAGTAAGGTGTTCCCAATCCGACAAATGCCGGAACGACATACACGCCGTCAGTTGAATCTACTTTTTCTGCATAAGATTCGCTTAGCGATGAATCCTGGAACATTCTCAATCCGTCTCTAAGCCACTGGATGGCAGAGCCTGCGACAAAAATGCTTCCTTCTAACGCATAGTTCACTTTTCCATCAATACCCCAAGCGATTGTCGTCAAAAGCCCGTGTTCGGACTTAATTGCTTTTTCCCCGGTATTCATCAGCATGAAACATCCAGTGCCGTATGTGTTTTTTCCCATGCCTTCTTCAAAGCACGCTTGGCCGAACAATGCTGACTGCTGGTCGCCTGCCGCTCCCGCAATCGGGATATTTTTTCCGAAGAAATGATAATCAACAGTCTCCGCATACACATGGGAAGACGGCTTCACTTCAGGGAGCATGGATTTCGGTATGCCTAAAATGTCGAGCAGTTCATCGTCCCATTTTAAATCGTAAATATTAAACATCAGCGTTCTGGAGGCATTGGAGTAATCGGTCACATGCGCTTTTCCGCCTGACATTTTCCAAATGAGCCATGTATCAATCGTTCCGAACAGCAGCTCGCCTTTTTCCGCTTTTTCTCTTGCGCCGTCCACATTATCTAAAATCCACTTCACCTTCGTGCCGGAGAAGTATGGATCGATTAAAAGCCCAGTTTTTTCTCTGAATTTATCATTATATCCTTTTTCACGAAGTTCCTCACAAATGCCGGACGTCTGTCTGGACTGCCAAACAATTGCATTATAGACAGGACTTCCTGTATCTTTATCCCACACAACCGTCGTCTCGCGCTGGTTCGTGATGCCGATGCCGGCAATTTGAGAAGCGCTGATTCCTGATTCAGAGATGACTGACGCGATAACCGCGAGCACAGAGCCCCAAATTTCATTGGCATTATGCTCAACCCAGCCAGGATTCGGGAAGTATTGTGTAAATTCCTTTTGAGCGGAGTGAACGATTTTGCCTTCTTTATTAAACAGAATCGCTCTTGAACTTGTTGTCCCCTGATCTAAGGATAAAATGTACGTTTCCATAAGGTGTCTCCCCTTTGATTAAATATATTTTGAATTTGATAATGTTTTAGCAGAATGTGATTTCGTATAGACATAGAGTCCTAACAATACCACAACCAATATAACGCTTACAATCCAGAAACTGCTCGTGATGTGCCCTTTAAATGCAGCGTTGTAAAATACGCCCCCGAACGATCCGCCTAAAATCGGGCCGACTACCGGAACCCATGCGTATTTCCAGTTTGATGAGCCCTTTCCCGGAATCGGAAGAAATGCGTGGGCGATCCGCGGACCTAAGTCACGCGCAGGATTAATGGCATAGCCGGTGGTGCCCCCTAGAGAAATACCGATCGCTACAATGAGGAAACCAACGATTAAAGGATTAAGTCCTTCTGTAAATTGATTTGCCCCAATGGCCAAGATTCCAAGCACAAGGACAAATGTCCCAATCACTTCGCTTAAAACGTTTGCAAATGTATGCGGAATGCTTGGTCCTGTTGAGAAAACACCCAGCTTGGCAGCGGGGTCATCTGTTGACTTCCAATGCGGCAGGTAATGCAGATAAATAATCACCGCACCGATGATCGCTCCGATCATTTGCGCCGCAATATAAACCGGAACCTCTTTCCATGGAAAATCCCCAACAAATGCAAGCGCTATCGTTAGCGCCGGATTCAAATGGGCGCCGCTGATACCGCCTACCGCGTAAGCCGCCATGGCAACACCCAATCCCCATCCAAATACAACAACAATCCAGCCAGACTGGAATGAAAGCGATTTCTTTAAATTGACACCTGCACAAACACCTGCACCAAAAATAATCAGCAGCATCGTACCGATGACTTCTCCCCAAAATGCTGTCATAGCACATTCCTCCTAAAGTCACGATTAAAAAGCATGATAGAGAAGAAGAGAATAAAAAACCACAACAAACCGCTTTACGGGTGCATAAACATTTGCCGTAAAGAGCTGCTGTGGTCTCCGAGTTCTCCATCACAATGTATTAACCTAGTGCAATTGTATCAGTGTATGAAAGCGGTGTCAATCACTTTCTGTCAAAAAGTTTTCATATTTTTTCCACAATTTGGTATTAGATGTTGTGACAGCTACAGCCCCCGCTTTCAATGCCTGCTCTACATCCTCTTCCGTACGGATGAAGCCGCCGGCAAAGATGGGAATCCCCGTTTTCTCCTTTATTTCCTGAATGAGTGACGGAACGATGCCGGGAAGCACTTCGATGAAGTCAGGCTTATGTTTGCCGATAAACTCCATACTTTTCTCCATCGCGCTTGTATCAAGCAAAAACAGGCGCTGAATGGCATAAATTTTCTTCTGCTTCGCTTTGACAATCACGTTCGATCTTGTTGAAATAATCCCAGCGGGCTTGATATCCTGACATATAAATTCCGCTCCGTATTCGTCATGCTTAATCCCTTGAATGAGATCGACGTGCACCATCATGTTCTTTCCATGCTTTTGCGCTTCTCTGATCACGCCCTTCAGCTGGCCGAGATGGATATCAAGAATAACACCGTAAGAGAATGAACTGTTCAAAAACTCATCAAATTGCTTCATATTGCGAATAGCCGGTAAGATCGGCTGGTTGTGAAAACTCATCATGTGCTCCTTTAATCAATCACTTTTATATTATATCGTTTGAAAGCTTTCTTTCACCGTTTTCACGATAAAGGAAAGGTCCTCTTCTGTCAGGCAAAATGGCGGTGCGAGCTGGATGACGTTGTTGTAGCCGGCAACTGTATCTCCGTTTTTGCCGATAATCAGCCCTTTTTCTTTGCATGCCGCAACCACTTGATTTACTTTGTCAGCATCAGCCGGCTCTTTGGTTAATTTATCTTTGACGAGTTCGATTCCGATCAGCAGCCCTTTTCCTCTGACGTCTCCGACTGCCGGGTGTTCTCTCAGAGCTTGAAGCTCACCTAAAAGCTTTGCTCCAAGATCGCGTGAGCGCTGAATCAGCTGTTCGTCCTCCATAATTTGCAGGTTTTTCAATGCCAAGGCACAGGCAGCCGGGCTTCCGCCGAACGTGTTCACGTGGCGGAAACGGTCATAAGGAGCTTCTCCCTGATACGCTTCAAAAATGTCCCGTTTCACAGCAGTAGCTGACAATGGCAGGTACGCGCTTGTGATTCCCTTCGCCATCGTAATGATATCAGGCTTCACGCCGTAGTGCATAAACCCGAACGGCTCGCCTGTCCGTCCAAATCCGCAGATCACTTCATCGCAAATCAAAAGAGCTCCGTGGCGCCGGCAAATGTCCTCCACCTTCTTCATATATCCGTCCGGCGGCATTAGGATGCCTCCGCCTGTAATGATGGGCTCCATAATGACCCCGGCAATCGTTTCGCTTAATTCCCATGTCATGATGCGGTCGATTTCATTTGCGCTTTCAAGCGTATCAGCATCATCAGGATTCCGGTATATATCTGGCGGAGCTGCATGCAGGAACCCTTGGCTTAAAGGCTCGTATTTATATTTCCGCTGCGCCTGTCCGGTAGCTGAGAGCGCTCCCAATGTATTGCCATGGTATGCCCGATATCTTGAGATGAATTTATAACGGCTGTGGTCGCCATTTTGCAGATGGTACTGGCGGGCAATTTTAAAAGCAGTTTCGTTAGCTTCCGATCCGCTGTTGGAAAAAAAGATCACATAATCGCCGCCAAGCCATTCATTCAGCTTTTCCGCCAGTTCAATTGCGGGTGCGTGACTTTGCGTTAACGGGTAATAAGGCAGCTCCTTTAATTGCTCATAGGCAGCCTCCGCAAGCTCCTTTCTGCCGTAACCAATATTGACGCACCACAAACCGGACATCGCATCCAAATAGCGTCGTCCGTCTATGTCGGTCACCCAGGCCCCTTCGGCCTTCTGGGCGATCAGGCTTTCCGCTTGATGCGCTCCCTTCATGGCATGCCACACAAATTGCTCATCTTTTTGCTTTAATCCCTGATTTTGCTGAATGTTTTCCATCCCCATCATCTCCATTTCATTAGCGTACCCTAAAATGCCAATTCATTGAAACAGACCTTCTCTTTATGTGATGTCTTGGTGATGATTTCCCTGCCTTCAATATAAAGCCAGACGGGGCCAGAGTCAATAAACCGTGTCAATCATAAAACGTCCTCTTTCCTCATGAAGACAGAGGATGCAGCATTGTATTGATAAAGGTCGCACACGAAACGACTTGGACAGCCCTTGCAATAGCAATGTGAAGCCTAGCCGTTTTCTGACGAAAATACAGAAACTTTATAAGACAATATATAATTTAAAGTAAACGTATCAATCCGCTTTTGTTTTAAAAAAACCCGCCAATTCAGGCGGGTTTCCGGATTATTTCTTATAGTGAATATGATAAATATCACGCCGCCTGTCTTTTAGCTGGCGCACTGTGCCGTTTTGGCGTTGTCTTCTGAGAATTTCCAGATCAACATCACCGATGACAACCATTTCAATATTCGGGTTTGTTTCGCCGACAATGCCGTCTCGGGCGAATTCAAAATCAGACGGGGCAAAGATGCCTGACTGGGCGTATTGGATATCCATGTTTTCCGTTTGCGGCAGGTTTCCAACCGTTCCCGAGATAACGGTATAAATTTGATTTTCAACCGCCCTAGCCTGCGAACAGTATCTGACACGCAAATAGCCTTGACGGTCTTCTGTACAAAATGGCGTAAAGATGATTTTGGCGCCTTTGTCAGCCGCAATCCGGGCAAGCTCAGGAAATTCAATGTCATAACAGATCTGGATCGCAATTTTTCCGCAGTCTGTATCAAATACACGAACCTGGTCTCCGGCGCTGATTCCCCACCATTTGCGTTCATTCGGTGTAATATGGAGTTTATATTGCTTCTCGATCGTTCCGTCCCGTCTGAACAGGTAAGCGATATTATAAATTTTGCCTTCCTCTTCGACGAAATGAGACCCGCCGATAATGTTGACGTTATACTTCACAGCCAAATCAGTAAAAAGGCTGATGTAATCTTCTGTATACTCGGTAATTCTCTGTACCGCCAAGCTCGGCGACCTTTCTTCAAGGAAAGACATGAGCTGGGTTGTAAAAATTTCCGGGAACACCGCAAAATCAGATCTCGCGTCAGAAGCAACATCGACATAGTATTCTACTTGATTCGCAAATTCCTCAAAGGAATAAATTTTCTTCATTTCATATTGGATTACACAAATTCTCACAGGGAACGCTGACTTATAATAGCGCTTTGTCTGCTGCGGAAGATAATCGACATTATTCCATTCCATCAGCGTCGCATACTTGATCGAAGCTGTATCATCCGGGAGATAATTCGGGTTAATTCGCATAAGGGTAAAGCCGTTCATCAGCTGAAAAGAAAGGACCGGATCGTAAATTTGGTGGCGTGTCACCTGTTCAACATACTCTCTGGCCGTCATTTCCTCTGCATATTTGTGATAGTTCGGAATCCGTCCGCCTATGATGATGCTTTTTAGGTTTAAGCGTCTCGCTAAATCCTTTCTCGCCTCGTATAAACGATGGCCGATCTTCATCCGTCTGTATTTCGGATGCACCATGACCTCAATTCCGTACATATTCAAGCCGTCCGGATTATGGTTGGTGATATAACCGTCATCGGTAATGTCCTGCCACGTATGGCGGTCATCATATTCATCAAAGTTAATCAGGAGACTTGAGCAAGAACCGATAATTTCACCTTCGAATTCTGCACAAAACTGCCCGTCTGGAAAATGCTCCAAATGGCTGATTAAATGCTCTCGCTTCCAAGGCTCCATCCCCGGAAAGCAGTCCTTTTGAAGATCGATAATCTTGTCGATGTCTTTCTCTTCGATATTGCGGATAACCATTTTCTTTTCAAACCGGGTCAAATCTAATTTCTCAGACAACCTACTCGCTCCTTTCTAGTTTTGTGAGTTCAGATGATCAAGCAATAGGGCGAGCTCCATTTCCGCCATTGATTCAAGCCTGTGATCATAGTCTTCAAACATCAAGGTGCCCGTTACTTTATTCGGGACAATGACACACTTCATTCCTGCGCGTTTCGCAGCAATCGAACCATTGACAGAATCCTCAAACGCGAGACATTCCGCTGGCGATACCCCGAGATTCTTTGCCGCCAATAAATAGAGCTCAGGATTCGGCTTTACCTCTTCCACATCATCCGCCGTTTGAATAACCTCAAAATCATCAAACAGGCCGATTTGCTTCAAATGGCCCGATACCCATTTATAATCAGAGCTGGAAGCAAGGCCTACTTTTAAGCCTAAATCCTTTGCCGCATTCAAATACGCTTCGACACCAGGTCTCGCTTTTTCTGTTTCCATGCGTTTGGCAAACCGCTCTCTTCTCAATTTTGTGAGCTCTTCATGATTCAGCTTTTTCCCGATCTGCTCTTCTAAATATTCAAAAGGCCGAAATCCCGCTGCAGTTCCGATGACCTTTCCCCAGACAGATAGCGGCAGCACTGAGCCGTGCTCTTCAAATATTTCCTGAAGGACCTCATATTCGTGTGTTTCTGTATCTAGAATAAGTCCGTCAAAATCAAAAATTAACGCTTTAATCACTCGGTACAACTCCTTTAGTCCGAATTGAGACATATGTATACATTTACTATACCCCGAAACAAGTCTGCTTTCAAAAAGTAAGGTTTATGTGAAGAAAGAGCCTGCACACTGCAAGCTCTTTCTATTTAATGAATGTTTTGGTGAGAAATGTTTGTCAGCGCTGCTCCCGCAGACTCGTTCGACATCTGATTGACTGCCAGGTCTCCAAGCGCAACGATCCCGACTAGATTGTTTTGATCTACAATAGGAAGGCGGCGGATTTGGTGCTGGGCCATCAGCTGCGACGCGTCTTCCAGACTCATATTAGGGTTTCCTGATACGAGTTCTGTTGACATCACTTCTGAAACGGGTGTCTGGCCATCACGGCCCTGAGCTGTAGTTCTTAATGCAATGTCACGGTCAGTCAGCATTCCTTTTAAAACACCTTGCTCTGCAACGGGAATCGCCCCGACGTTATGCTGTTTCATTAGAGAAGCCGCTTCCTGAATCGTTTGATTCGGAGAAACGGTTGCCACCTGCGTTGTCATTGTATCTTTAACTGAACTCATTGTCAGCACCCCTTTCAATCATTAGTATGTTCAGACACGAGCCGTTTAAAAAGGGAGTTAGAGGAAAGGTTTTATGATATGATTTCTCTGATACAAAAAAGAGCTTTTCTGAAAATAGAAAAGCTCTTGCCACCTGATTATATCAGCCTTCTGTGACCGAAAAAGGCTTTGTTTGCCTTCTTTTGAAAGTCAGAAAAAGCAAACGGAAAATAAATCCCAAAATCATTCAGCATCTTGCTGTTTTTTTCAAAAATCGCCTGATCACTCACATCAGAGTGCGGCGAAGGCTTTGTCAGGATAATATGTATCATTTGCAGACAAGCCATAATTTGAAATGCTTCTTTTAATGTTCCTTGGTAATAATGGTTATTTAAAGATAGAACGCCTTTCTTTTTAAAGCGCTGAATGTCCAGCTCGGAGAAATAAAGAGGAAATACATCATGGATCAGCTCCATAGACAGCTCCTTGATAAAGCTCTCCTGTTCTGCAGTTGCTGCGTTCACAATTCTCACGTCAATCACCTTTCTTGCCATCGAATATCCTAAGTCTTACTCAAGAATAGCACAGAAAAAAACGCGAAAGCTAAGGTAAGTGTTTCCTATGAGAAACAGCAGCCTTCCGCTTCGAAAAGGAGCCATTTGACATGAAACAAAAAGGCAGAGGGCTTGAGGTCCTCATCAATGAAAAACAGGACGGCCAATGGCTGTTTTCCATACTCAAAACAGGGCTCAAAGCTTCTAAACCTGTGATACAAGACTGGATGACGCATCATCAGATAAAGGTCAACCACGAATCCGTCTTAAACAATATGATTGTAAAAAAGGGAGACCGCGTGTTCATTGATCTTCAGGAAAGTGAAGAATCTTCGGTCATTCCGGAGTATGGCGAGCTTGATATTTTATTTGAGGACAATCACATGCTCATCGTCAATAAACCAGCTGGCATAGCGACGCACCCGAATGAGGATGGGCAAACAGGCACACTGGCTAATTTGATCGCGTATCATTATCAGATAAATGGCGAAACATGTAAGGTGCGCCACGTCCACCGTCTGGATCAGGATACATCTGGCGCTATCGTTTTTGCCAAGCATCGTCTGGCACACGCCATCTTAGACCAGCAGCTAGAGAAAAAGATGCTGAAGCGTACGTATACCGCCATCGCTGAAGGAAAGCTACGGACGAAAAAAGGAACAATTGATTCACCAATCGGCAGAGACCGATCACACCCGACAAGGCGCCGGGTTTCACTCAGCGGGCAAGCAGCCGTTACTCATTTCAAGGTAATGGCCAGCAATGTGAAAGAGCGTCTGTCGCTCGTTGAATTAGAGCTTGAAACAGGAAGAACACACCAAATTCGTGTTCATATGGCGAGCATCGGCCATCCACTGATAGGAGACTCGCTTTACGGAGGCGGGAACAAGCTGTTAAACAGGCAGGCGCTGCATGCCAAAAAGGTACAGGCCGTTCACCCGATAACCGGCGAGCTGATTGTTGCCGAAGCGCCTTTCCCGGCTGATATAGAAATCCTGTGCTCTACATATTTTTCATAAAGAAAAGCCGCAGGCATTTCCTGCGGCTTTTTAAATGACTCGCTTTCCATATATAATATAGCGCTTCGGGGCATTTCCCACGTATGAAAACGGATAACAGGTCGTCAGAATCAGCTCTTCCTTTTCATGCTGGAGCGTGATAATAGATGTGTCATCCTTATCAACAATTTTTGTTTTTACAATTTCATATGTGAATTCTCCATAAGACAGCAGAATGCGGAGCCGATCTCCCTTTTCCAGCTCTCCCGTCCGGCGAAACACGGTATCTCGATGCCCTGACAGCACAATTTGTCCGTTTTCATCAGGATAATAGCTATCCTTATAATGCCCGACACCTTTTTCTAAATCATCAGCATCAGTGCCCTCCACAATCGGAAGCTCTGCATTGATTTTCGGTATTTCCAAAATGCCGCTCGCTTGGCCGGTTTCTGGCTTAAATGATGCTTTGTTCTTTGCCTGATCTGCGCTATTTTTCATTCCCGAAGGTTCCTGCGGATTTTCCGCCGCCAGTTTTGCTTCTTTTAATGTCTGTTCCGTTCTCATATTCGTATCGATCAATTTAAAGCCTCCATAGCCTGCGATCACTAGGCCGGCCGCAATGATAAGTAGTGGAATAACTTTTTTCACGTTCTGGAGGCGCTCCTTTTTCTTCTGACATATAAATAAGTTCCGGATAATGTCACCGCCGCACCGATCACCATAAAGTTATAGTAGTTTGCTGATGTATCCGGAAGCGGATGCTCTGACCCGCTTTCCCCGCCCTCGTTTCGTAAAGGCAATGTGCTGATGCTATTGGCAGCGTTTTTTGTGTTGTTGATAGGTATTTCAACGAATCTCAAAATGGCTGAAGGCGGCAGCTGATGAACCGGTGCTGTGCCCGGAGTCTCTTTTATATCAGGCAAATCCACATCAGGCTCTGGAACCTCTTTCATTGGATGCTCCATCCCCGGGTCATCTCCAGGCTCTTCCGTAACCGGGTCTTCTGTTACAGGGTCTTCAATATCACTGGCTGCAGCGAGCTTAATCCTTCCCTCTTTTGTATACGCAATAGGCTCATCAAAACTCTTCACGTACTCAACTGTCGCTTCCAAATCCTCTGGCCCTGTCACCGGATTTTTCCCAAGCAATCCGATCGGCTGATATTTGGTGCCTGTCGCCGTCGCCATAAAGTTGTTGACGGTTAATGTATATGTGGCATCAGGCTGGATCTCGGTGCCATCTGCCATTTTCATATCGACTGCTTTTCCAGTTTTTTTATCCCACGTGTACGTAAACCCGCTGATGCTGTAGTCAGGCCCAAAAACCGGCGAGATTTGCGCATTGATAATCTCTCTTAAATCTTTTCCTTTAATCTCAAGCTTCGTTAACACATTTCCAAACGGCTGAATATTGTAAAGGTCTCCCCACGTAATCGGGCCCTTTTTCAGCGTTTCACGTATGCCTCCGCCATTCATAAGAGCGAAATCCGTTTTCATGGCAGTTCTCATTCCATCCGCAATCAGGTTTCCAAGTGGTGTATCACCGTCATTTGAATACCCTCCTTCCATATCAACAGCTGCTTCGCCGACTACTTCGCTGATAATCGGTTCAGCAATAGTTTCGTATTTCTTTAAAATGGCTGAAGCGCTGGCATCCGGTTCGATTTTACTTTGATCCACATATACGATTTCCGCTGACTTTTTGACAATGTCTTTTGTCGTTTTATCGATCTCTACATCAACGACACCTATCGCTTTTCCATATTCATACGCTTGAACAATCAGTTTTCCATTCACTTCGCCGTTAACAACCTTATGATTATGCGCGGCAAAAATCACGTCAATTTCAGAATCTGTTTTGTTTGCAAGATCAGCAGACTCTCCGGTAATGGCGTTGCCGTTTTGTTCAGCTGACATATGTGCGAGAACTGCGATGGCCTTTACGCCTTTTTTCTTCAGCTCTTTGGCCGCCTCATTCACCGCTGTCGCTTCATCTGTAAACTCGATATTTTTTATTCCTTCAGGCATAACCATACCAGCTGCCGACTGTGTGACAACTCCGATAAAAGCCACGGGTACGCCCTCCACATTTATGATGTCGTAAGCCGGCAAAAAGGGCTCTCCAGTTGATTTCACTTTACAATTGGCACATACAAGGGGAAAGTTCTGTCCATCATATCCGCTTGTGCCTTTCGGGTGATCACCGCCATTTAAAATTCTCAGCAGTTCATCGGTGCCTTCATCGAATTCGTGGTTTCCCACAGTTCCGACATCAAATCCGATGTCCTCCATTAATTCTACAGTGGGCTCATCCTGAAGAAGAGATGAAACTGGAGAGCTGCCTCCGATCATATCTCCCGCGTGCACCATTAGCGTGTTTTTCTTTTCAGCCTTTTTTTCTTTTAAATATGCGGCGGCATAGTCCATGCGTCCAAATGTGCCGTCTGCAGTTCCGTTCCCATCAAGATCAAGCTCATATTGCTGATCGATCTTGCCATGCAAATCATTCATGCTGAGAATTCTTAGCGGCACATTTTTTTCAGGTGCCGTTTGCCTCATTTTATATCCTGCGTTCTCCGCTTCCTTTGCTGATGCAAAGAAAATTCTGTTTTCCACCGCGACCCTCTTCCAGTCAGCCGGCTGCACATATGTTTGATTCGACGAATCCCCTACATATCTTGTCAGGCCTTTCCCTTGCTCTCTGGCTCTGAATTCAAACGGCATTTCCATGAGCGGATCGTTTTCATTCCAAATTCCTTTTTGTTCTTTTTTCGCAGCAGCTACTGCGGACTGAAACTGCTGATAATCCTCTTCATTGTCAACCGGCCAAATAAAATATGTCGGCGCATAGCCTTTTTTCACAAGCTCTAAGTTCACGTTTGAACCTGATTCAGTTATGACTTGTCCGAGCAGCCTGCCATAGCTGTCCTTGGCTTCACTCCCGACCTTAACAGTGATTTTATCCCCTGGGGACAGAACCGTTTTTAGATAGTCAGATGCCTTTTTGCCAAATCTTAATTGATTTTCGTCTGCGTCATTTTTTGGTGTGTGATATGTTTCAGGTGTATCTACATTTACAAACCGAATTTTTGTCGTTCCAAGAACCGGAGATTTGAGATGAATGGTATCGCCGTCAACAACCCGGTCAACAATCCCTTCATATTCTCCCTCAGCAGACGGAGGTGCGGGCTGCTCTTCAAGCAGCTTCAGGTCAGACGATTTTCGCGGAAGCAGCTGAAAGGATTGGTATCTGCTTAACACCCCAGTAAATTCATACCACTTGCCCTCATTAAGTTCGTCTATCACCCCTGTTTCATTCATAACCCGGAGCGTCATTGCATGATGATCGTTATCAATCATCGTTACATTGTAACCGCCGCCTGAAGGAGAACTTGGAATTGAGGAGACAAATGCAGTTAGTGTCACAAGGCGGCCTTCATACTGATCACCCAGGCTGCCATTAATGAGTTCATTGATTGTTAATTGTTTAGGGGCGGGGAGAGGCTGGTTTGACTGATTGATTTTGATGCCTGATAAGATTGGAACGATTTCTTTCAGTCCCTGGTAAGTCGTGATTCTACCTGTCACCGTGATATCCATGCCCTCTTTTAATTCAGGAAATTGTTCAGGGGAAGGCGAATACATGTTAATGCCTCCGGTTTCATCTTGCAAAAAGGTCGACAGCTTTCCGCCTCCGATTGCGTTTTGATCAGCTGTGACGATCCCTTTTATCGTTACTTCTTCATTCAGCCTTCCCCGCGCTTCATTTATGGTCATTGTGTGTTCAGCCGGCGGAGTTTTCGTGTCACCGGTTAGGTTCATCGACTGAACGTTTTTAAGTCCCGTCGTGTTAAAGTAATTTTCAAGCTTGCCTTGAACCGTTATCTTTTTTCCAAGAAGAAGCGGATTGGTTTGCAGCCCGAACTGGTTTCTGAAAGCTGAAGGGATTTGCACAGGAAGGATATGATCGGGCGATATCTCATTTTTGCGGTCTGCCAGCGCGACATTATAATCATTTGAAAATGGGCTTGTCAGCTTGTAATGCTGCGGGGAAACAGCCTGGCCGACTGCATATCCTTCGACAAGCGCCTGTCCTTCTTTTTGCTGTTTTGCCTTCTCAACTGATATAGCCTGCTGCGGTTCAGCTGCAGTTACCGCTTCGCACGTGTACATGACATTTAAGAATATCAATGCCATGATCAATACCATATGCATCATACGCCTCATCATATTTCCTCCCTTAATATACACATAATGACAATGACTTTGTCTGCTTACCATTTCGACAGACAGCATATAATTCCTTTCAGGCTTCTGCATAATACGCGGCGGACTGGCACAAAATACAGCTGATCTGAAAAACAAGGAGGAATTCGGTTTGGATCAGTTAAATCAGCAGCAGCAATCCCAAATGAACAAAGGCATTCCTGGAAAACCGCATAAAAACCACGGCGGACATGAAATGTTTGATATGCACGAGGTGCTGTCCGGAACACTTACTGTGCTTGATCAGTTTATGATGCTGAGACAATTCTGTAAGGATCAAGAATTATTAAATATCCTTGATCGTCAATATCAATTCATTTCTTCTCAATACAATATAACTGCAGAATGTTTCAAAACAGGAAGCGAACCTTCACAAAAAACAGCAACTTATATGATGAAGGAAGACAACCAGACTGTTTATGGCATGCAGCCGTCACAGCCTAAAAAGCCTGTTCAATCCATGAATGATATTGATGACAGCATCATCAGCCGACAAATGCTTTGCGCGGTTAAAGCACAAGCTTCTATGCTGACGATGGCTTCTCTGGAAATGACAAATCCGGCCGTAAGACGCGTACTGTCTGCGCAAATTCAGGAGTATGTTGAAATGGCATTTGAAATTTTCCTATATCAAAACAAACACGGCTATTACCAAGTTCCTCAGCTTGATGCGCAGGACATGGAACAGCTGAGAAATTCATTCGCCCCTGCACAAGGACAAATGCCTCCGACACAAGGCGGTATGGGCCAGCAAGGGCTTCATTAATACAAAGGCATTGGATAGATACTATCCAATGCCTCACTTTTTTCAAATTTTTTCTTAAAGTCTTTTTCAAATTGATCAAGACTTTCCTTCGTTGCTGATTTAAACCCTTTTTTAAAGTCCCCTTTTTTTGCCGTTTCCTTTATCAGTTCTGATATAATGTCTTTCCCGTATTTACCCGTCAGCTCATCGAGCATATAAAAGCTTTGCAAATAGACATCAGTTTCATATTCGGCTCTGGCTTCCTGCCAGTCTCGGTCTGACTGCAAACGGTCAAAAGGGACAACAGAAAACGTGATCGGATCGATAAGCAATTCATAGTTCGCAATCCACTCGCTTAACCCTTCATGAAACCATAACGGAAACTCATCGGGGTCCGCCTCAAGCTCCTTCAGTTTCTGGTGAAACGCATGATGTGTGTATTCATGAATCAACAATCTCTGGTACAAATAAACCGCTACCTCGTCCCCTTCTAAAAGTTTCTTTTTCTCTTCAGGCAACAATCCGATCAGCTGCTCCCGCTCAGAATAAAAACCAACGACATCCAATAAACCGGAGTAATCCTCCATCTGTTTTTCATTAGAAAAAAAAATAATATCAATAGGCTTTTGATTCGAATATCCAATCATAAATTGATTAATACTGACCGCATATTCAAGCGTTTCTTTCGTCAATGGCAGTAAGGACTTTTCCTTAGAAGTGTAATAAATATCGGCCTGTTTAAATGACTCTTTCTTCATGTGCTTCGTCACTTGTTCTTTTGTGATTCCAGATGCCTGCCCTGGCAAAGACAGAATATACATCGTGCTTGATACGATGGCTGAGCTTACAGCCAGCATCACAAGGACTCCGCACAGGAATAGAGCGGATGCCGCACGCTTTCCTATGCCACCCCGCAAACGTCTCCCTCCCTGAGCCGGTCCGTCTTGTACCTTTTATTTTTACTCTATGCAGCCTGAGTTCACAGTGTGTCATCAACGCATAGAAAAAGCCGCACAATTTGTGCGGCTTTTTCATTTATTCAGCGTTAGGGAATACGCGCTGTACAGTTTGTGTAAATTCATCAAATAACCCGGCGATTGGATCACCATTTTGAATACGCTTTCCATATCCTTGCATACGCTCTACAAAATCAGGGTTAGCTGAAACGTAAACATTATCAATGTTTTTATCAGTAGATCTTACCTTTTTGGCTATTTTTTTCTTCAGATTGTTTTCTACTGCACCTTTATTTCCATTGGTTAAAACGACTGCAACGTAAGCTTGATTTCCAGCAACAATGACATCGGCATGCTTTACTTCTTTTAGATCTGTTACTTTATCAGCTGCTTCATCAGCAACCTCGAGTTTCCGGTCGTTGTTATTATCGTCATTTACACGATTGTTATTGTTATTGACATTATCAGTAACATTGTTGTCAACGTTATCCCGGTTGTTCACATTGCGCATATCGTCATTGGCCGGATTTCGATAATTTACATTTCTTACATCATTATTGTCACGTCTGCCCTCACCTTGGTCGGCCATACTGCAGCCAGTCATAAGCAAAGGGATAAGAAGCACAGACGCAAGGACTTGTTTTTTTCCAAGCATGTGAATTCCTCCTTTATCACTTTACTTATAGGTTTTTCTAACTGGCTTTAATTATGCATGAAAATCTGAAGGAAATGCTTTCCCGGGAAATATAACGGTTAATTTGTCTAATGAGGGGGAAAATATGAATACATTGCAAAGGAGGGATCATGTTGTTCAACCAGCGAAGAGGAATCAGCCCCGCAGCATTGATCATCGGATCAACTATGCTTATTGCTGCATTATCACCTCAGATCCGCCAAAGAATCAGCGGGTTTATCACAGGACAAATGAACAGACGACATTCAGGAAATAACACATTTGATGCTTCTAATGTAGGAAACATGGTCAAACAAGCATTAGGCGGCGGTAGCGGTGATAACCAGGACCGTTCACAACATCAAAGCCAGCGGCAAAACGGCCGTCAGCACCAGAATGCCGGACAACAGCAAACACAGCATCAGCATACACAGACACAATCGAGGCAAACTGAAACAGCCCCGAAAAAAAGACAACCCCATTATGCTGAACCCATTCATTTTGAGCAAAGCGCAATGAATGTCATGGACGACAACACGATGATGGAAATACTGGAGGACTTAGAACCTGGCCGTTAAAAAACGTGTAACCTGGCTCAACATTGGCCTCTAGGTGTTTTTTTCTTTTAAACTTCTTGTTTTCTATATTTTTTCGCCTATTTTGGAGTACAATTGGCGAGCTAAAAAAATCCTTCTTTCGTTCAATTAGAACGTTTGAAGGATTTTTTTTTATGCTGCCGCTCTATCCGAAGCAATCTTTATCGATTCATTATTAGCTCCCTCATCAAAAGGCTGAAAAGGACAGAACACTATTCATTTTGTTTCTTGCTTCAACACTCAACATTTAGAATTTACTCGAGCGTTGGAAAATGCTGTTGACTATTCAGTTGAACTGTATTACATTATTATTAAGTTGAACTATATAGTCTAACTGAATAGAGGGTGCGGATATGAAACACAAATTATTACCGTTGTCTGAAACCATGCATTATATTTTATTAGCTCTGCGTGAGCCGCTCCATGGCTATGCCGTAATGCAGAAGATAGAAAAGATAAGTAACGGTACTGTTATTTTAGCAGCGGGTACATTATACGGTGCGATTGAAAACTTGAATAAGCATGGTTGGATTGAACCTGTTGGAGAGTCAGGCCGGAGAAAAGTTTACATGATAACTGAAGAAGGAAGCGCCATTTTAAAAATGGAACAAAACAGGTTATTGCATATTTTATCCCTGTACGAAGGAAGTGAATCGAATGAAGAAATTTAAGATGTTTTTTGATATTGAAAAAGAGGAACAATGGCTGAACGAGCAATTACAAAAAGGCTATCGGTGTACAAATATTAGTGGATTAGGAATATACACTTTTGAAAAAACTGACAAGAGATATGTCATCCGACTGGATTACCAAGATATTTTACCAAAGAAAAAGTTCAAGGATTACAAAGGGATATATGAAGACTTCGGTTGGATTTATATAAATGGCCCTTGGCTTAGTGGAATTCGATATTGGCAAAAAGAAAATGATGGTCAAAATGAAATCTTCTCGGATCGCCAATCAAAGAGTAATTATTATAAAAGATTGATGAATTATTCTTCTGGTTTAGGTTTCATGTGTTTGTTTTTTTCTTATATGATCTATAAGGATTCAGGTTTATATTTAACTGAAGGTCTTTGGAGTATGAAAGGTGAATGGTTTTGGAAAGCATTTTTATTTGAAACCCCATTTGTTCTTTTGAGGTCGCTTCCCGCCCTTATGGTTGTTTTCTTTGCTGCCAGTTTCTATAAAGTGTATCGAAAGTATTCAATGTTAATAGAAAAATAATGCGAAGAGGTTCATTATGAACTTTTTTAATTCAATGAAGGAATTGGGGAATGCATCTACCACAGGCGAATTAGATTATTAGCCAACTCATCTTCTAAGAAGGAATCTTTTATGTGTGCCTCCGATAAATTAGCGTCTTCAAGATACCATGAATACTCGTTAAAAAAACAATTTTCATTTCAATTAGATCAATCCATTGATCAGTAATGCCGGCTTGATCTTCCCCAAAAAAACAAAAAAAGAAACCCATGAAACCTTTATATTACAAGGTTCATGGGTCTTATTAATGTGTAATCCCTGACGATTACACGTTTTTCATATGTTACGCTTCTTCAGCTTCAATCACTCTGGATTGATCATGAAATGTCCCTCGATCAATTTCCTTCGTGACCTTACTTGTAATAAGGCCGGATGTCATGCTTCCGCTGACATTCAAAGCAGTACGCCCCATATCAATTAACGGTTCAATGGAGATTAATAAACCGGCGAGCGCTACTGGCATGTTTAATGATGATAATACAAGAAGCGCTGCGAAAGTCGCTCCGCCGCCGACTCCGGCAACACCGAAGGAGCTGATGGCAACGACTGCGATAACAGTGATAATAAACACCGGGTCGAATGGATTTTGGCCGACAGTCGGGGCAATCATCATCGCCAGCATTGCAGGATAAATGCCCGCACATCCATTTTGGCCGATCGAAAGGCCGAACGAACCGGCAAAGTTTGCAATCCCTTCGGGCACACCCATGCTTCTCTGTGTTTTAATATTCAGTGGCAAAGCACCTGCGCTTGACCTTGACGTAAATGCAAATACAAGTACAGGCAGCGCTTTTTTCAAATAAATCACAGGATTCAAGCCGCTGAACGTCAGCAGCAGCAAATGAATGATAAACATAGTGATTAACGCGGCATATGAAGCAATCACGAACATGCCCAGTTTTAGAATGCTGTCAAGATCACTCGTTGCAATCGTTTTTGTCATGATAGCCAGCACCCCATAAGGCGTCAGTCTCAAAATGAGCGTGACAACACGCATGACAATGGCATAAACGGCATCAACCAGTTTTTTAAATGTTTCTGCCTGTTCCGGCTGTTTGTTTTTTACGCCGAGGAATGCCACTCCAAGGAAAGCGGCAAAAATAACGACAGCGATCGTTGAAGTCGGTCTAGCTCCCGTAAAATCTAAAAACGGGTTTCCAGGCAGCAGTTCAACAATCTGCTGCGGCAGCGTTTTCGCTGTCATATCCTCTGATTTCTGCTGAAGCTCCTGCCCCCGTGAAAGCTCTGTACTTCCTTGGTCAACCTGAATCGCCTGCAAATCAAATGAAAGTGCGGACACGATACCGACAGCTGCTGCAACAGCTGTTGTTGCTACTAAAATCCCGATAATCAAACCGCTGATTTTCCCGAGATTTTTTGTCAGTTTCAGCTTTGTAAATGCACCGAGAATCGAAATAAAGACAAGAGGCATGACAACCATTTGAAGCAATTTGACATATCCGCCCCCGGCAATATTAAACCAGTCGGCTGTTTGAATAACTATATTTGAAGTCGGGCCGTAAATCAGCTGAAGCGCAAATCCAAATACAATCCCCAGTCCCAGCGCAGTAAATACACGTTTAGAGAAGGAAACATGTTTTTTCTGCATAACAAAGAGCCCTAAGATAAGTAAAAATAAAATAAATACATGTAATACAACTAGTAAAGTCTCCAAAGCAGGTAAACTCTCCCTTCAAATTTTCTCATTTACTATATTACACTAATTCCGATGGGTCAAGTGCGAATTATTTTAACTTATCAATTCAAGCAAAAAAACCTTATATAATGCCTTTTTTTTCTTTTCTTTCCCTTCCATCTTTAGTACCTTATATAAGGGTGATAATATTTGCTGAAAGAACTGTTTGTAAACTTGACGATTTTAATCACATTTAATTATCTCTTCACCCACCTGTTTAAAGAAAGGTTAGTACATAAAAAAGACAGCATATCCTTTCAAGCTGTTAAAGGACTGGCCTGCGGTTTGCTCGGGGTTATTCTGATGGTGTTTGGATTTACCTATCAGCATTCAATTATTGATCTTCGAAATATCCCTATTATGATTGCCGCTCTTTATGGAGGCTGGGTTTCAACGGCAACGGCCCTGGCTATGATCGCTGCTGGCCGCATGCTGATCACAATGAACACATCTGCACTTTACTCGGTTATTATCATTTGTATCGCTGCCATCCCGTCACTCATTGTTTCTAGAAGAAAAAAAGTTCAACTAAAACATGCTTTCTATCTTATAATAATCACAAATAGCTTGATCTCCTTTGCCTTTTATTTTCTTATAGACTTACATTCATATGAACTTCATTTATATTTTTGGATCATCTCAATAGCGGGCGGTATGCTCAGTTTATATATTATTGATCATGAAACAAATGCACATCTTCTTTATAAACAATATAAGTTTCAAGCGCACTTTGACTTTTTAACAGGCGTGTATAACCGTAGAAAGTTTGAAGAAATCACAAAAGCTCTGTATCGACAGGCGGCCGATACCCCGCATTTTCAATTTGCACTGATTTATATGGATATCGATCATTTTAAAACCATCAATGACCAATATGGCCATCATGAAGGAGATCAGGTGCTCAAAGAGCTGGGCTTACGTCTGAAGCAGAGCATCCGAAATAGTGATCCAGCCGCTCGGATCGGTGGTGAAGAATTTGCCGTGCTTCTGCCGAACTGTTCTCTAGATAAAGCAGCCCAAATCGCGGAACGGATCAGGAGCGCTGTCAGTCATGAACCGATTATATTAAAAAACGGCGAAAAGCTTTCAGTTACGATATCACTGGGGGCCGCTCATTACCCCAATAATACGGAACGGCCAAGATCCTTGCCCATTCTTGCCGATCAAATGCTTTACAAAGCGAAAGAGACGGGACGGAACAAAGTGTGTTTTTCAGAAAAAAAAGAATGAATTCAATGTTCGAATTCATTCTTCCAATCTGAAAGACGTTTCAAAGGCAGAAAAGCCGGGACAAGATCTCCCTGATATTCTTTTTCTATAAATGCCGCTGTATCATCAGCTTGATAAAGCTCAAGAATGGTTTGCAGCGCTTCCCGATCTTGATCCTCCGCTCTGACAACAATCAAATTCATCTCTTCCCCAGACATGAGACCGCCGCTCTTTATGGTATGCTTTTTCGGGTTCAGGCCCGCTTTTTTTGCTTCAGATGGTTTCATGACAAACACGTCCCCACCGCTCACTGCATCCTGTTGCCGGACAGCTTTCAATTTCAGATGTCTCGGATTATCTTTAATCATATCAACTGAACCTGTTCCGTTAAATCCGTTTTTCAACGTTAGCAATCCCGCCTCCTGAAGCACAGTAAGCGCCCTGCCAAAATCGAACGCTTTATCGGGAACAGAAACAACAGCTCCCCTCGGTATATCTTGGATCCTGTCATATTGTTTTGAATAAATGCCCATAGGCGTTATGTATGTCGTACCGAGCGGTGCAAGCTTAAGTTTATGTTTTTGAGTGAACGATTGAAAATATGAAATGGTTTGAAAGGCGTTGGCATCAATTTCTTTGTTAGCAAGTGCGATATCAGACTCTGCATAATCAGAAAAAGGGATCAGCTGAATATCCAGCCCTGCCTCTTCAGCCTTTTGGGCAATATAGTTCCATATTGCCTCGTCAGACTCAGCAATCCCGATTTTTATCGATTCATGTTCTGCAGACGGTGAGCATGCAGTAAATGAAACGAAAAGAACAAGGACGAAACTGCATATAAGCCACTTTTTCATTGTGACCATACTCCTATCTATGTATTAGAGCATGCAAGCAATATCAGACAAAAAAATCATACGCTCTCTTAGTTGATAAACGTTGTCATTTGTAATATTGATTAACTTTTACCTTACTCATATCCAATCAGGTTGTCAATTCCTATGACATTATCTTCCCAAAATGAAGGCATACGAAGGCAAACGTATGATCACATATCGAGAAAGCAGATGAATTTCCGTAAATAAATATCAAATTGAAAAATAAATATGGTATTTTCCCAAAAAAGTTTCAATAAGCAGTTGTTTTTTCTGAAGATTACTGGTAGAGTAAAGGTAATTATTTTTGTTCGAACTATCTTTAAGAAGAAAGTTTTGTAAGAGTTTTCGTCTTGAAAGTTTGTTAAGAGCAAGAATAGTGAATTTAAGCGTTATGATCGCTTTAGGAGGAAATTTCATGTTAGAAGGTAAAGTAAAATGGTTCAACTCTGAAAAAGGTTTCGGATTCATCGAAGTAGAAGGTCAAGACGATGTATTCGTTCATTTCTCTGCTATTCAAGGCGAAGGCTTCAAAACTTTAGAAGAAGGCCAAGCTGTTTCTTTTGAAATCGTTGAAGGAAACCGCGGACCACAAGCTGCTAACGTTACTAAAGAAGCGTAAGCATAAATTGATATGAAAAACTGCAGGTTCGCACCTGCAGTTTTTATTTTGACAAAAAAGCTGTTTTGCATAAGCAAAACAGCTTTTTCATTAGTTTGCAATATCCCGTTTCATGAAGATTCCAAAAGCAAGCAGCAGGAAAATGATAAAGTAAATCGCAAGCATGACGATAGAAAACGTCATAGTCATCCCTTCTATTAACGGTGTGCCATCCACATACTGAGTTAAATCGACATTAGCAAACAATATATACTTTGCCCAGTCAAATTTCGCTGCAATAAATGCAGTGGCTGTCGTACCGGCAACCAATAAAAAGATGGAAAACCCTACTGCAAGAGAGCTGTTTCTGAATACTGCAGACAGCATAAACGCCATCGTCGCCACCATTAAGGCTGAGACGGATTCAGAAAGATACGTTGTAGCCAAATGACTCATCATGTTTTGCTCAATGACATGGCCATCCTTATAGATTAAATGAATATTCGCGGCGGTTTCACCACCCGTCCCGAAGAAAATCAACCCTAATAAAGTAGAACCGATAAATAAAATCAACAGCAATAGGAACCCAAACAGGAGAACTGTAATATATTTTGACATCAAAATTTGAAAACGGCTGAGCGGGCGGATCATTAACAGCTTAATGGTTCCCCAATTAAATTCGTTCGCGACAATTCCGGCTGCGATAATAATGGTAAACAGTCCGGTAAGGATGGTAAAACCTGCTGAATCCGTTACATAAGACCATACCGTATAGCCCGTGTCATTTGGGATGTTATGTTCAATGCGATAGTTGTTGAGTGTGATTATTTCTTTATATCCATCTTTCAGTGAAGGATCGTCTTTGATTTCTTTCTTTAATTCGGCGTTTTGTGCTTGAAGTTCTTGTTTCCAATGAGAATTTGCTTCACCGGCAGAAAAATGATTCGCCAAAAATGCAAATCCAACCATTGTTAGCCCCAGAATTCCGATCATCACCCATGTTCCGGCACGGCTGAAAATTTTGATCCACTCATTATAAATCAAATTAAGCATGCTGAACCTCCTCTTTTGTTTCACCTGTCATTTCTAAGAAACGGTCCTCTAATGATTTTGTTATAATCTTGACCTCGTAAATGCGGATTTGCTGCATCACCAGCAATTCAATAACCGCAGGGACTTCGTCTTTAGCCAGTTTGAGTTCTACACCATTTGTCTTACTCACTAAATCGTACTGTTTTAGCACGGAAGCTGCCTCATTCGGCTGCTCAACCTGGAAGAAATATGTATCGTTCTCATCAATGTTTTCATCTTTTACATTTTGAATATCGATCAGCTTTCCTTTTTGCAGAATCGCAATGCGATCACACATCAGTTCCATCTCTGACAGCAGGTGGCTTGAAACGATGACAGCCATTCCTCTTTCTCGGGTCAGCTTCTTTAAATGATCTCTGATTTCCCTGATTCCCGCCGGATCAAGGCCATTTGTCGGTTCATCCAAGATCAGCACTTTCGGATCATGCAGAAGGCATTGTGCCAAGCCAAGACGCTGTCTCATTCCTAGAGAATATGTTTTCACCTTGTCGTGGATTCTGTCTGTTAAACCAACCAGGTCAACAACTTCATCAATTTTTTCCTTCGTGACACCCTTGACCATCCTTGCGTATTGCTGGAGATTTTTATATCCGCTCAAAAATTTATACAGCTCTGGATTTTCTACGATCGCTCCAATATGCTTAATCGCCTTGGCATATTCTTTCGTAATGGATTGACCGCAAATGAGGACATCACCTTTCGACAGCTTCATTAAGCCTACCATCATCCGGATGGTTGTCGTTTTCCCAGCTCCGTTTGGTCCCAAAAAACCGAATACTTCACCTTCACGAATCGTAAAACTGAGATCATCAATGATCGTTCGGCCTCTGATGTTTTTTGTCACATTTCTCAATTCCAACACTGTTTTCATCATATTCCTCCTCTTTCTAGCAAACTTCCATTTTTGATTTAAACCATTGCAAAACAGACATGCCTTCCTGTTCACGAATATCTTCTACTTCGCGCTGCGCCACTTTTTCTCCATTTGCGAGTATAATGACTTCGTCTAACAACGTCTCAATTTCATCAATTTCATGTGTCGCGATCACGACGATCTGCTGCTCAAAATCAATGTACGACACAAGGCTGTTTACGATGGAGTCCCTCACCATCGGATCAAGCCCCGAAAAAGGTTCATCAAGCAAGATGACGTCTGCCTGTCTCGCTAAAGCAAGAACGATTTTCAGCCTGCCCCGATTTCCTTTTGATAGCTTTTTGATCTTTTTTTCCGGATCCAGCTGCATCTCATTCAATAGTCTATAAGCTTGTTCTGTTTGAAAATCAGGAAACTGCGACTGATAAAAATTCACCATATCTTTGACAGTGAAATCCGGATAAAACATATCAAGCTCAGTAAGATAAGCCGTTTGACGCACCATATCTCTCGTAGCTTGTTTTCCATCTACTTTTACAAACCCTGAAGTCGGAAACAAAAGGCCAGCCATCATTTTCAGGGTCGTTGACTTGCCGCTGCCGTTCGGTCCGATCAGACCATAAATCCGTCCAGATGATAGGGTAAATGAGACATCATCGACGGCCGTATGGCGGCCATATTTTTTTGATACGTGTTCTAGCTTGATTTCCATTTTAACCTCCCTCTGTGAATGTTTTAATCCCCTCTACCATTTCCTCTTTCGTGAGCCCCAGCTCTTTCATTTGCTTGACAAAGCCTTCCAGGACTTCTCGTGTCAGCCTTTCTTTCAACTCGTCTACGATTTCAGCTTTTTCCGCAATAAACGTCCCTTGACCTCTTCTTGTCTCCACAATACCCAGCCTTTCCATTTCACTGTAAGTTCTTTGAATTGTATTGGGATTTACCTTAGTTTGAATCGCCATTTCTCTTACTGAAGGAAGCTTGTCTCCTGGGAGCAGCTCCTTCCTGACCAGCCTATAAAAGATCTGATCAGCGATCTGCAGATAAATCGGTTTCGAGGATTGAAATTGATTATCCATATTTACACCTCTACTTTACGATCAAGCAGTTTTGAAGCCATGATGAGCAGCAAGAACGTGATGACTAAGGTAATAGGAAACCCTAGCACAGACAGATGGATAGGTTTTAATTCCAATTTCCAAACGTTATGGAAGTGGAAATCAAAATTGCAATAGACTGTTACCGGCCAGAAATGCTTTTGAGATTCAACCAAAGGGCTTATGATGTATTCATCGTAGAATAACCACACTGCGACCAACAGAACCATCGCAGCCCATCGCATTCCGCGCCAATTCCTGAGAGCGTGAAAAACAGTCCAAAACACGATGACTGTTACTGACATATCCAACGAAGAAATAAGCCCATACATATTCAGCAAAGCCACTGTACTCGTTATATCAACTTGATGCTCCAGCAGATTTTTTACAGAGAGCATATGATACATCCATATCCCATAGGCTGTTAATGCCAACTGAATCACAAATTGATAGAGCAAAGATGCTGCCAATTTAGAAGAAAACAGCCATAAGCCGCCATTTGGATTGTACAGCCAAAGCTGTGATTTCCCTTCCTTGCGAAGGTGATAAAACACAAAAACAGGAGATAAGAAAAGCAGAAAAAAAGCAACTGCAACAAAAAAACCAAAAACGACTAGAGGTTCTTTCGTGCGAGAAGCTATAATATGGCCTGTTCCCAATAAGAAAATGATTCCGCATATCCATACTAGCAGCCACATTCTTGAAAGGTTGATATCTTTCTTTAATAAACCTAAAAAAGAATCCATGTCTTTACCTCCCGGAAGAATCCTCGGTGTATGAGTAACATAGTACACTAGATCAAAATGAAATACAACATATTCCATGGATTTATTTGATAAAAAACATAATTGATGTAAACAGCAAAAAAGGCAAACCCGCCATGAGTAAACGGATTTGCCTTTTTCATTATTTTTTCTTGTTTTTCATAGAGAGCAGCGCATCACGATAGCTGCGGTCCTGCATTTTGTCACTTTCCTCAGTGACCTCTTCTTCTGCCTGATCTTCGTCAGAATGCTTAAACTTTTGCAGCGCCTGCCTGTAAATATCATCACCCATTGTGTTACGTTTCTCTTTTGGAGAATCATTTTCGACAACAGATGGCGTATGCTCGGCAGCCCTTGCTTCAGCAGGGTATTGCGCTTCGTTTTTTTCCTCTTCTGGAGGTGCGATTCTATCAGTTGCTTCTTGCTTCTCAGGTCCAGGTGAGGCGCTGCGGACATTAAATGTAATAAGGGCCGCAATGACAATGACAGCAGCAATAATTGCTATAATAATGGCCATTTCAACCTCTCCTTACTGTCCTGCTGTTAGGTTTCCTGTGACTTGGCTGACACGTCTTCCCAACGCGCGTCCAAGCTGAATACCTTCCTCTGACATTAACTCATCACTGTCAACCGGACAAGTGACGCCTGCTCCGTAATAAGAGCCATAAAGTGCGTTTTCAGGCACGTTGCCAGGCAGTCCGACAACGATCATGCCTTGGTGGAACATCGGCGTGATTAAATTGTGCATTGTCATTTCCAAGCCGCCGTGTGTCGTTGCCGTTGTGCAGAAAACAGCACCGACTTTGTTGATCAGCTCGCCTTCAGCCCACAAGTAGCCAAGTCTGTCGATCCATGCTTTAAGACCGGAGCTGATTGTTCCGAAATGCCCTGGGCATCCCCAAATAATCGCATCCATATCTTTAAGCTTGCGGATATCCGCCTGATCTACATGGTCGATGAACACTTCAGCCGCGTCGTTTTCTCTCGCGCCGTCAGCAATCGCTTCTGCAAGCACTTTAGTATGTTCGCCTTCACTATCATACACTACATAAATTTTCATTCAGGAAACCTCCCTGTACAGATTAAGATTCCTTAGCTTCTTTAGGAGCAGGAAGTAATGAAAGCTCCTCTTTTTTCTTCTTACGCAATTTATCTTTTCTGACGTCACGCAGGAAGATACTTAAAATCAAACCTGCTACACAGAATAAGGTTGCCCACATAAAGGCATCATTTATCCCCATGACATTGGAATCGAGTGACGCGTGTTTATAAATATGTGAGTACACATACGTTTTCGCTGTATCATAAGACACATTCATATTCACCATTAAATTCGAAACTGCATTTTGGAACGCATGGAGGAAGTTCGGGTCCGCCGTGCTCGTTTTATCTGCAATTTGTGAATAATGGAATGTCGTCCGGTTTGTATAAATCGTCGTAATTAAACTTGTACCGATTGATCCGCTGATTTGGCGAAGCGTGTTGCTCATCGCCGTTCCGTGGCTGTTCAGACGGGCAGGAAGCTGGTTCATCCCGGCTGTCATGACTGGCATCATTAAGAGAGACATACCAAATGCACGGATTGAATAGATCAGCATGATGTGCGTATATGGTGTATCAATTGTCAATTGCGTGTATTGATAAGTTGTTACCACTGTCACGAGAAGCCCGATAATCGCAAGCGGTCTCGGTCCGAATTTATCGAACAAAATACCTGAGATCGGTGACATAATCAACATGACAATCGCACCCGGAAGCAGAAGCAGACCGGATTGAAGTGCCGTAAAGCCGACCAGGTTTTGCAGATAGATCGGTAAAAGAAACATACCTGTGTAAAGTGCCACTGTAATAATGATATTAATGACACTTGAGAGTGAGAAAATGTCATATTTAAACACTCTGAAATCAAGCATCGGATCATCATGGCGCAATTGCTGAACAACAAAAGCAACAATTGCAATGACGCCGATAATAACTGTAGACAGTACAATCGGGTCGGTCCAGCCGTCAGATCCGGCTTCACTGACTCCGTATAATAAGGAGGCGAATCCGACAATCGAGAGAATGGCTCCCAGAGTATCGAGTTTGATTTTTTGCGGCTCCACCATATTTTTAAAGATGAAGAATGCCACAATGATAACAATTGCGCCGACTGGCACAAGTCCGTAAAACATAATGCGCCATGTATAATGCTCAATAATCCACCCGGACAGAGTCGGGCCGACCGCTGGAGCAAACATCATCGCAAGCCCGAAAATCCCCATTCCTTTCCCCCTGCTTTCAGGCGGGAAAATTAACAGAATGGTTGTCATAACGAGCGGCTGCAAGATACCTCCGCCCACGGCCTGAATCAAACGGCCGATCAGCATTGTAGAGAAGTTAGGTGCAATACCGCAGACTAACGTACCGAGCGTAAAACAGAACATCGCGACGAGAAAGAGACTCCGTTGGCCAAACCGTGTAATCAGGAAGGCAGATAACGGAATCAATACGCCGTTAACAAGCATGTAACCTGTTGTCAGCCATTGAATCGTCGTTGCACTTACGCCAAATTCAGTCATTAAATGCGGCATTGCAACGTTAAGCAATGTTTGGTTGAGAATTGCCAAAAATAAACCCGCCATTAGCACAATCAGCAATGACATAGGGCTTTTTGCATTTTTTTCTTTGCCTGTAGCCATCTAAGACAACCTCCTTTCATGGTTTGATGACTGATCTGTTTTACTCAGAAATTTTAACAGATGCATTCATACCAGGAAGCACCTTATCAGATGGGTTTTTGATTGAAATTTTCACTGGAATTTTTTGTGTTACTTTTGTGTAGTTTCCGCTTGAATTTGTAGAAGGAAGCATATCAAAAGTTGAGTTAGTCGCATATCCAATTTCTTCTACAGTACCGTCAAATGTTGTATCAGGGTCTCCGTCAACTACTACGTCTACACTATTTCCTACTTCAATATCCGCAATATCTGTTTCTTTAATATTTGCTGTGATGTATAGGTTGTCCATGTCAATCGTTTGTGCAATTGTTGTACCAGCTTGTACGGTTTGTCCGTTTTTCACTTCGTTTTTCACAATTGTTCCATCCATAATGGATTTTACGTCAACAGTTTGTTCACCTTTGATTTTTGCAACTGTGTCGCCTTTTTTCACTGTTTTTCCTTCGTCCAGATCCCAGTCAGATACTTTACCTGCTGCTGGAGCAGTAATAGCAGCCATATCGCCGGCTACTTTTGCTTCATCTGTTTTTACGTAGTTAGTGCTTTGATAATAGTAGTAAGCACCTCCAGCTATAATTGCAAGAACAACAATCAAACCGATAATGTTGGTCAGAATTAAACGTCCTCTGTTCATTTTGTTTTCTCCTTTCGTTTCATCCTCTATCATTTTGCGGAAAGCTGGTGAAAATATGTGAGAAGTTTTTAATTACCGCTTTTTTCTGAACAGCCTTCAGCAAGCTTCGTTAAGCTTCCGGCAAGTTTGCGCAAATACTGCAGCTGGGAGGTATCAAGCTTTTGGTACAAGCCCGCACCCATTTTTGCATATTGCACAGCGGCTTTTTCTATCAGTTCTTCCCCCTCTTCGGTTAACTGAATCATGACGATACGGCGGTCATCCGGACTGTCATATCGATTCATCAATTGGCGCTTATACAGAATATCTGTCATCCGCGTCACAGAAGCAGGCTTAAGATCAAGCGACATTGCCAGCTTGCTTAGCGGGGTGCTTCCGCTTTGATGAATTTTAAACATCAGCAAATATTGAAGGACTGTAATATCAAAAGGCTCAAGCACAATCTCCAATATCTTCTTCTGTTTTTTATAAATCGCCCGAGACGTATCGAAGAGCTGTTCAAAAGTGAGCAAAGCACGTTCTGATTCAGTCAACTCCTTTTCACCTCATTCCTCAATAATAGTTCACAAGATAAAATATTAATAAATGAAAGAAGATTTGTCAAAGGAAAAATTTCTTTTTCTCCCGTATTTTTTTCGCAAGCGTTTTCTTACTTTTATTAAATAAAAAAAAGCCCTGAAATGGGCTTTTCATTACGAAAATTGATGGCTTACACCAGACTCTTCATTTCTGAAAAAGCTCTTCAGCGCCTGAAAAACATCAGATTTCTGTTTTAAAATATAGTACTTAAATTTCTCATCTTTCACATTTTTATATGCAGACATTAACGTTGAATGCCTGTTGTACTGATTGACCTCGCCGTAGCAGAATAGATTGGCCTTCTTCATAATATCATTAACCAATTTCACACAGCGCGCGTTATCAGATGTCAGGTTGTCACCGTCAGAAAAATGAAACGGGTAAATGTTATAGCGAGCGGGATTGTACTTTTCATCAATAAGCTCAAGCGACTTCCGATATACGGAAGAACAAATGGTTCCGCCGCTTTCTCCCTTTGAGAAAAAATCCTCCTCCGAGACAACTCTTGCTTCTGTATGATGGGCAATAAATTCAATTTCCACAGTCTCGTATTTCGTCCGCAAAAAACGGGTCATCCAGAAAAAGAAGCTTCTGGCCATGTATTTTTCCCAAACCCCCATACTGCCGCTTGTATCCATCATTGCTAAAACGACAGCTTTTGATTCAGGCTTTGTGATGTCATTCCACGTCTTATACTTTAGGTCCTCCGGATAAATTGGATAGAACGACGGCTTTCCTGACATTGCGTTTCGTTTAAAGGCTGACATCATTGTTCTTTTCTTATCAATGTTACCGGTTAACCCTGTTTTACGAATATCATTAAACTCAATATCTGTATGAATGATATTGTCCCGCTCTTTTTGCTGGAGATTCGGAAGCTCTAATTCTTTAAAAAGCGCTTCTTCTAAATCCATTAATGAAACTTCCGCTTCATAATAATCCTCGCCTGCCTGATCACCGGCACCCTGCCCTTTTCCTGGTCCTTGTTTTTTGTCTGATCCATCCCGGGCCACAACATCACCAACCTGGCTGTCGCCGTCTCCTTGCCCTACATGTTTATTCTTATCATAGTTGTAACGGATTTTATACTCATCAAGTGAACGGATTGGGATTTTCACTACATCTTTTCCATTAGACATAATAATGCTTTCCTCAGTTACGAGGTCCGGAAGATTGTTTTTGATCGCTTCCTGCACCTTTTTCTGGTGACGCTGCTGGTCATCGAAGCCTTTGCGATGGAGGGACCAGTTTTCCTCAGAAATCAAAAAATGGCCGCTGTCATTTTGGGACATGAATTCCCCTCCTTAACCATTTGTGGTCGTGATACATACGTATTCCGGCTTGTGCCAGATTATGAAACAAGTCTTTTGAAAAGATTTATATTCATCATATGCACAAAAGCACGTTTAATTGACAAACTATTTAGAAAATGGGACAAAATAACCCGCCCTATTCGGACGGGTCACGTTGCTTATCGGTTCAGCAGGCTGCCGACATATTTCAGCAGCTCATTGGCGCTCGTCGAGTTGTAGCCGTGCTCATCAATTAAACGGGCCACGACTTCATTTACCTTTTTCAGCTGCTGCTCATCCGGCGTTTTTGTTGAAGTCGTAATTTTAACGACATCCTTCAGATCAGCAAACAGCTTTTTCTGAATTGCTTCACGCAGTCTTTCATGGGAATTGTAATCAAACCGCTTGCCTTTTCTCGCATAGGCCGAGATGCGGATTAAAATTTCTTCGCGGAACGCTTTTTTGGCGTTTTCCGAAATGCCGATCTGCTCCTCGATGGATCTCATCAGCTTTTCGTCAGGGTTCATTTCTTCTCCTGTCAAAGGATCACGAAGCTTATTTTTATTGCAATAGGCCTCTACGTTATCGAGGTAATTGTCCATAAGTGTTTTTGCTGATTCTTCATACGAATACACAAACGCTTTTTGGACTTCCTTTTTCGCAATGTCGTCATATTCCTTTCTGGCGGCAGAAATAAAATTCAAATACCGCTCCCTGTCCTCGCTTGAAATTGATGGATGCTGATCAAGACCTTCTTTTAAGGAACGAAGGACATCGAGAGAATTAATTGACTCCATATTTTTTCTGATAATCGTTGAAGAAATCCGGTTGATCACGTACCGCGGATCAATGCCGCTCATTCCTTCATCATTATATTCTTTTTTCATATCCTCAACGTCGACGGAATTATATCCTTCCACACTTTCTCCATCATACAGTCTCATTTTCTTGACCAGATCAATATCCGATCGCTTTGGCTCTTTTAACCGGGTAAGGATTGAGAACATCGCGGCGACCTTCAAAGTATGAGGGGCAATATGAACATCCGACACATCGCTCTCTGCGATCATTTTTTCATAAATTCTCTCTTCCTCAGACACTTTTAAATTATAAGGAACCGGCATCACGATGATTCTCGAGTGCAGGGCTTCATTCTTCTTATTAGAAATGAATGAGCGATACTCCGTTTCATTCGTGTGCGCCACGATCAGCTCATCAGCAGAAATTAACGCAAACCGCCCCGCTTTAAAATTCCCTTCCTGTGTCAATGAAAGCAAATGCCAGAGAAATTTCTCATCACATTTCAGCATCTCCTGAAACTCCATCATCCCGCGGTTCGCTTTATTCAGCTCTCCGTCAAACCGGTAAGCGCGCGGATCTGATTCCGAACCGTACTCGGCGATTGTCGAGAAATCAATACTCCCGGTCAAATCAGCAATATCCTGAGATTTTGGGTCAGATGGACTGAATGTTCCAATTCCCGTACGCTTATCTTCTGAAAAGAAGATGCGCTCCACCTTCACATCCTCAATTCTTCCTCCGTACTCTTCCTCCAGCCTCATGACATTTAAAGGAGAAAGACTTCCCTCTATTCTAATACCGTATTCTCTGTAAAAGTCATCACGTAAATGGTGGGGGATTAAATGTAGAGGGTCCTCGTGCATCGGGCAGCCTTTAATCGCATATACAGCGCCATTATCTGTCAGCGTGTACGCTTCGAGACCTTTTTTAAGCATCGTGACCAACGTGGATTTACCGCCGCTCACAGGTCCCATCAACAATAGAATCCGCTTTCTGACATCTAGACGTTTGGCAGCCGGATGAAAATACTCTTCCACAAGACGCTCCAGAGATTCTTCAAGCCCAAACAGCTCACGGTCAAAAAAACTGTACTTCTTGCGTCCGTCAATCTCCTCTATCCCGCTGTCTTTTATCATATTAAAAACTCGAGAATGAGCAGATTGCGCGACCATCGGATTTTCTTTAATAATCTCCAAATAATCGGCGAAAGTTCCTTCCCATTTCAGCCGCTGCTCTTCCTCTCTGTACTGTTCAATTTTCTTTAATATATCCATAAGGACCTCCTCTATCATGTTTGATACACTATGCAAATAAGGTACTTTGTTACAATCTATGCCGCCAACTCGTGATACATGCTTTGGTTTCTTAAAAATAAAGATACTTATACATCGTTGACAAGGCCGACTGCGACCGTTCATAATAAAGAAAAATACAGAATCATCCAGACTCGGACAGCACGGAAAAATTGAAGAGGGGGAGAGACGGTGAAAACAATCATCATGATGGGGGTCATTGTCACTTTTTTAGTATCAATTTTTACTGCAGGATACGATAGCAAGCCTGGAAAAGAATAAAAAAGGGTGCTCCTCATAAGAGCATCCTCAGGCTGTCCAGAAAGCCTAGACAGCCTTTACCTTATAATCCATTCTGTATTAAAATAAAGATAGACTGCAAAAGGACTGTATTTCTCATGACCCATACAAGCAATACTTATCAAAACGCAGCCAAATTTGTTCCCCTCGCCCCACTTGTCGAAGAGAATCATCTGCTTCGACAAATTATTTAGCACTTAAACTCCTTTTGTCATTTGAATAAGTTAAAACTGGCTACAGTAAAAACAAAAGTAGCCCCCCACTTGACCGCTTTTCAGGCCTTCGATCATGCCATAGTGGCAGGAACGCGCCCCCTATTTACCGATTCACTCGCCTAAAGCCACTGCCATCGAGCATAAAGACTCAAGAAAAAGAGATCCACCACAGTACAACTGATCCAGAAAGTGGATATCTATAAAGCTATATTTTTGGCGTCATAGCCCTTAGATGAACAGTGAAAAAAGACAATACATTTGTCAAACTAGCTAACACTTACGCACTAAAAACAACTGATCGCAAAGGGCTATCGTTCATAATAAATCAATCCCCAAATATGTTCCTCATGCCCGCCCGCTTAAGAACTGCATAGACTCAAAAAAAACGAGAACATCATTACTCAACATGTATGGGAAGACCGTAAAGAAAAGGTCAGACAAAATCACTTGTCTGCCGATTTAGGAAAATCCCCATATAATAATAAAAAAGCACAAAAACTTTGCGGATTCAAAACAACTGCAACGGCTTCGATATTGCGGGTTGAGGGGATAACTGAATGTGAACAAGCAAATTCTCCCCAAAGCAGCATGCCGCAATATGAAGATGGTGAATTGATGTATCAAAATTTATATAACAAAAAAGCTTGTAGAAAAATATTTTTTCTACAAGCTGGAAGTGCATCCTGATAACAATTTTTTGTATTGATATAGCGGCCTGATGACAAGTAGTTAGTACTAAATTTCACCTAAATCTCACAGCGGACGATCTTTAGCCGTCCATCTCCTTCACTTTTAACGCTTATATTAAACACCACCCCACTCCTGAGTTTAGAAGTTGTTGTTGCATCTAATGTTTTCGCTATCCTGCTTCTCTGTGATAATCATCATACAATTTTCGAAAATTCCCTAAAAGCATTTTATCTGTTATGGCATCTCAGTTAACAAGCTTCATAGAAATTAAATTCTGCAGCAGTATAACACTCATAATTGTAACTAGTTTATCCCTATTAACCAAAACAACTGAGTTTAAGAATTTTGTGCATACGAAATTAGACACCAATTAACTTTTTAAAAACTTTTTTTCACACACCCAGCTATATAGTTTATAATGATGTTTGCAGCTATATGTGAGGTGAATTGTTGAGATCCCTCAAGCCAAGGACTTACTTCCACAATATCCATACCTACTGTTGGTACAGATGAACAAATCTCAAATACACTATCTATGACCTCATAAGGAAAGAGACCATTAGGATTAGGTACACTGCATCCAGGAGCGTAAGCTTGATCAAAAACATCTATATCAATCGTAAAATAAATCGCGTCAGATTTCTTGAGAACATGATTGACAGCCTGCTCTATTACCGCTCTTCTTCCTTCTCTCCGCAAATCGTATACGGTTTTAATCAAAGCACCTCTTTCTTCTAATTCACGCATATAATAATCTGAATAAATAGGGGCTCCAATTCCGATCAACACTAATGATTCATAATCTATTGAATTTTCAAGGGTTTTGAGCCAATGTCCTGAATGTTCTTTCCCTATAACCGGTTCCCGAAAATCAAAATGAGTGTCAAACATAATGACACCAAATCTCTGATCTATCAGTCTGGTTTTCATTCCTCTAATAATCGGATCTGTAATCGAATGATCACCACCCAAAAAAATCGGTGTCACAATTTCTGATATGCCACTTACAGCCCGCTCAATATTCTGATAAGATTGTTTAATGTCATGAACAATATCTACAAAACCTAAATCGACAAATCTTGTATTTTCAATTGACACTCGTTTATCTGAACAATATAAACTGTAACTATTTAAAGTATCCATAATCATCTGAGGCCCAATTCTCGTACCTGGTCTATGGCTGACAGCGTAATCAAAAGGAATACTCAAAAATTGAAACTCAGCATTGCCTTTCTTATTCTCTAAATTCCAATGATCTGAAATCCATTTTACAGTCTGATCGTTGACAACACGAGTTTTATGAATCTCCATTTTATTATTCACTCCTATTTAGTGTCTGATGTTGAATCCAAAATGATCGGGCTGCTAAAAATATATCAGTATTTGAGATGAACGCCGCCTGCAGGTTGTATTGATGAATAGAAACGTCTCCAATTTCCATTGTAAATTCTCTTTCTATATGCTGACGTGCTTTTATATCAATTTTTTGAATAGAATGATCTATTTTGAAATTATATTTTGCACTTCTACGTACAGCCAATAATGTATATCCCTTGTATCCATATTCAGAGTCATTGACAATCTTGATTTTCACTTTCACAATACTTTTTTTGCATACCTTATCTTTCAATAAAATGTGCAAAGTTAATGAAGAACTGGGCTTGTCTTCTATTCCGCCACAGTTTGTACATATTCGTTCAATCCGATAAAGTGATGGTTTTATGATATGTTCTAAATATCGATCAACTAACACTTCTCCGCATATATAACACATACCGGTTGTTTCTGCAGGGCGGAGAAGAAAACTTTTTTGATAATGTTCTGAAAATCTAAAAGAATGATTTACAAGTGCGTTCTTCATTTCTTCGGCTATTTCAAAGTCTATTTGATCAACTTCTTTTAAAAACTTATGACAAGACTTGTATAGTTTGTGAATACTAGAGTTATCCGTAAACGAAACTTTAAATAGGCGTGAAATATTTAATAGCCGATTATCTAAATTTTTTTTTCGTCCTTGCAATACTTTATTCGGATATAGTTTAGCAAGGCCTAGAGAAGGAGATAAATTTTGTTCAATTCGCCTATAAGCTCTCGAGATAAATTCAAAAATATCATTGAAATTAATAATTTGAACCTTGGCTTCAACTTTCTGTTCTTCATATCCATAAATAAAAATATAAAGAATCTTGGAGTTATCTGAAAGAACAACAGAAACAAAAAAGTTCTTTACACTCACCTTAACAATAAGCAAAGACTTTTTATAAGCCTCAATAACTTCCTCTGAAGTAGATTGAAAAACACCAAAGCCTGATCTTATCTCCACCATATTACTTCCAAAATTTAGTTCTTCGATTGGTGAAATATCTGGTTTTGAATAAGGCCGTGTTTCAGGATCTCCAATTAATTGAAAAACCCCTTCGGATGGTTCATATTGGTTGAAAAATAAAGATTTATTCAACAGGTAGATTATTTCTCCAAGCGAAAATCCTGCTTTTATTAACCGCAAGTACAAGAGATTCTCTACTCCGTGCCCATCTTTCCATCTTACTGCCCCGATAAAGCTTTCGGCTTTTCCCTCCAAAATCGAATACGCTATATTAAAAATTGAGTCAAAATCACCATTTTTAAATCTAAGTGAGCCGCACGAATTCATAAATATATGACGAGCCTTTATGGAGTACGCCGATAATGCGATTCCGTCTCTTTTAAAAAAACAAGCTTCGTCTTCTTCCATACAGGAAGGAAGTGGTCCTTTTATCAAGTGATGCTCATGATTTAAAAAATAACTTTTGCCACATATATAGTCATTATTAAGATGAACCAGATCACTCATTCCATGGGAAGTAATCGCTAGTATCCCTACTTGATTACGGCGTTCCACAAACTCTTTTGATAACTCTTTATATGGCGGTACAATAAGATCCTTCGGAACAGTCAGCGGCTCATTTAAAAAAGCGTCACATAACAGAGCTTGAGGAGATATCTCAGCTTCAGCATGATAATATCTTTGTTTAGCATCCAAGAATGTCATGATCTCTAAGTTTCTTGCATGTAAAAAACCAAAACTTACTGTTTCTAAATCAAGAAAAATACTTTTTTTCCCTTG
Source organism: Bacillus sp. ATD (assembly GCF_050585765.1). NCBI lineage: Bacteria > Bacillati > Bacillota > Bacilli > Caryophanales > Bacillaceae > Bacillus > Bacillus sp. ATD. Next base: position 91,816 of record NZ_JBOBQH010000012.1, read on the forward strand.
AAACTTTTCAAAATTATCATGTAACACAGCAATATCATTATCATCCACTTCTTCTGAAACAATATAAAAACTCTCTGCACCTTCAGGGAATGAAGTATTAGATATATCATGAATACAATCTACAGCAAAAAACTGTCTTCCGTAAGCCAGGGCCCTTAATCCAGCTAAAACTGATCCGCTCCCTACTCCCACTACATATGACTTTGGCAGTTGGTATTTCTTTAATTGTTTGAATAGCTTATATATAAGTGATTCAAGCTCTTTGAACTTCTTCGTTTTGATATATTGATAAAGTTCTAAGGATAGATCCATGTATGCATGACCAACTTTACCTCTATAAATATCCCAAGAGAATCCGTGCATCGTTAATAAGGAGCCCATTGTATCAGGGTGAGTTGTGAGCACAGGAAAAAATTCTGATTCATTTTGTTCGATAAGAGATTTAAGGTAAAGTGCATAGTATTCGATTTCGTTAGTAATCAAAATAAAATGGCGCATCAGTATTGTCCCCTATTCGTGATTAACAATTAGTTTGGCAACCTGCGCAGCGTCATAAGCCTGCTTTAATGCTTCTTCAGGAGAATTCGCTTGTGTGATAATATGGCCTACGATATCTCCATTCGATGTTGGAGGCGAATAAACACTTCCAATTTCACCCGTTATTTCAAGAAATGCGACTCCTTTCCTTCTTAGAATTTCTTCAGGATTTTCAATGCCGCCAAAAACCCCTCTCTCTTTCACCCACAATCCATAAAGAGCCCCTGCTTTTTTAAAGTTTGGACGCCATTCAACATTACTGCCAAGGGCTATCTCCACAACATATTTTAAAGGACTGATACCATAAGCCAATTCAATAACATGACTCCCTACTTTATCACCTATCAGCCTCGGATTTATCTCTATTATTTTCACATTACCATTTTCAATGCGACACTCCGTATGGATAACTCCACAGTCAATTTCAAGACATTGCAGAGCTTTTTTCACTTCATCCAAAAGAGGCTTCGTTTCTTCATCATCTGATGGAAAAGAAGCAGCAACTTCTGCAAAGTGCCCTCTTTCCACTCCTTCAAGTACATTTTTAGTAATACCTATTAACTGAATCTCCCCTCCTTTATGCTGCATTGTTTCGACACTGTACTCCCCTCCAGTAATGTATCCCTCTAACAATACTCCTGCCGCAATTGGCTGTCCCGATTCATTCACCATCCAAGAAGTCGAATGTTCCATATAATTTAGCAGTTCTTTTTCTGAGCCAATTAGTTTTACATGTAAAGAATCATTTAAATCCTGGGGTTTGGCTATAATGGGATATCCCCATTCATTAGCTATTTTCAATGCCTCATGTTTTGTTTTAACCAATTGAAAAGCAGGGTTCAGGTGGGGATAACATTCACTTAATTTTTTTCTCATTTTATATTTATTTCGAACATTTAATGCTGCTTGAAACGATATTCCGGGCAATTTTAAAGTCTCAGCTGCAAGAGCTGCTTGAGGAACATAGAAATCTGCAGTAGTGGTAATTCCATCAATTTGCTTTTCTTGATTCAGGGAAAGAACATTGTTTATCAGTTCTTCATAATTATTAGTATTGCAGACAATAATATTATCAGCTGTGTTCAAAATATCATCTGAATATTGATTGGGATTTCTAACAGCCAAACTTACTGTATACCCTTGGCTTTTTGCGTAATCATTTGCTTTTGCCCCTGCTCCGGTCGTACTGGCTTCAATAAATAAGATATGTTTAGACATTTTTTTCACCTCTGTTCCCATCAATATGATATACATTTTGTTTTGAGAATAAGTTCCTATACCCCCATAAAGAGACAATTAGTAGAATTAGACCCGAATAGAAAATAACCCAGTTTGCAGTAATTGAGAAAAGACTAATTAAGCTTCCAGCGACCAATGCTCCAACAATAGAAGCAGATCTTGATAAGATTGATTCTAGAGCAAACACATGAATCACTTCCTCTTTTTGAACACTTGTTTGCAATAGAGTTCGCACCGCAATGCTATACATCATGTTGAATAAACCTAATATTGCCATTAAGAGATACACTAAAGGAATGGAAGTTGTTATTCCGATGACTATCATACATATTCCCATTCCTAGATAACCACATACTCCTAATGATCGTTCAGAAATACGTATAAAGTTCAATGCAATTAACATGCCTGTACATATTGCAAATATAGACTGAATCATCTCCATATGACCGATTGTAATACTATCGACTTGGAGATATTGCTTAGCATAAACTACAAATATAGCAATAAATATCCCAACAGCGCCTCCTGCTAATGCTTCTCCAAATACTAAAAAGGAAGTTTGTTTTTGCTTGGATACTTGAATACTCATCTTCCAAAAATACGACAGAGTGAACTTACTATTATTTTCTGATACATCCTTAGTAGACTTTATTGATTTGATCATTAACATTACAAAACCTGATACAAAGAAAGTCAAAGCGTTGCAAAAAAAGATCCACTCAAGAGAAAGGTAGTGGTACGCATATCCCCCTAAACCTAACCCAATCGCCATCGCTGTGGCTTCAAAGGTCTGATCAAGTGAATTAAATTTCTTCAATTGACTTTTGTCAACTAATTGAGTGATTAACTCTATTCTTGTAGGCCTAAAAAACGCAGAAAAGATATTGATTAAGAAAAACATACAATAGATAAGATACGTGGAATTATATCCATATATCTCCATGAAGGTAAGAAATAGCAAGATAAAAAAACGACCTGCATCATAAAGTATAACCAATTGTTTAGGACTGAAATATCGACGTAACACCCCTGAGAAAAAACCAAAGAAGTTTGGCAATTCCGTTAGAATAAACACCACGCTTACTTCAAAAGCAGATCCAGTCAAATCAAAAACTAATAAAGGCAAAACAATTAGTAGTAAACTGTCTCCTGCTATAGATATACTTTGACTGCATATTAAAATCCAAGCAGCTCGGTTAGATTTCACAGCTTCACCACCAAAATATACTATGGAGAGAGAAGCTGTAAGAAACTTCTCCCACTATAATTTACTTATCTTGTGAACTGTTCACAAGTTCGTTTTTATTTTCCCTATGATATAGCCCCTTTAAGAGCACTTCATCCACAGCATTGTTTTTTATTTCCCACTCTTTATATTCTTCTAATTTACGGTCAAAACCTTTCAGCTCAGTTTCATCCCAAACCCTGCTGCGAACTTCACAGTGCCCCTCTTGCTCTTCCTCTCGAACATGCTTTGCATATTTCGCATTCCAAATTTCTTCAAGTGTATTCACTCTTATGTGTCCTAAAAAACGACCTAAGCCATTACAATCGTAAACTTCTCCATACAAATTCACAAACAATCCCACATTCACTTGTCTGCATTTATATCCGCCTGCCATTGGCAGCGAAGGAGTATAATCTAACCCAAACTCCTCCCTATCAATCTGATAAAAATGTTCAATAAATTTTTTTGCTCTGTTTTTTTCATAAAGCTTGGATTTTCGATCTGCTAGCCCTTCTGGTATTAAAGTAGAAATATAATGATGAACATTATTTCTTCTGCACCATCGATAAATATGGCTTAAATCATCTATATCTTCGTTTTGAGGCGCAATTACAATATCTATAGCAAGTCTTGTAGGTATACTTTCGGTAAATCCTTTTTTTACAAGTTTATTTAGTATTGTTTCTACATATGCTCCATATCCTTTAACTTTCACAATTTTGTCGTTAACTTCATGGCTTGTCGAGTTGTATTTTAGAAAAATAGTTGCACCTAAGTTATATAATCTGTCTATAGAGGCATCATCAAGATGCCATCCGCTAGTAAAGATAACCGGCGTCATACCGTTCTCATACACAAATTCCATTACCTCCCAGAATCCTTCATCTATCATTGGCTCACCAGATCCAGGGAATTCGACAGTCCGTGCTCCAAGAGCTTTTGCTTGCAGAATCAGATTTTTTCGATCTTCAGTTGTTAATTTTGTGCGCCCCTCCTGCTGAAAACGGTCTGGTGTTCTGTCACAGTAGTAACAATGCAATTGGCATTCACTTGTAAAATCCATGTCCAAAAGTAATAAACGGTTGTTTTTTTTCGCTTCCTCTACCTCTTGTTTAGAAAAATCAATCCCGTTTGCCCATAAAGATTCAATTTTCTTTTTAGCTTCTCTAAGGTGCAGGTCTGTAGTTAACACTTCCTCAAGCATTTCCACTACCCCCTTAAAAATAAATCACATAAATATATTATACATTTAAATATATTATACATTTATTACAATTTTTTCAACGGAATTAATGTGACAATATTTTGACTTATCCGAACGTTTCTAGAAAACACTTTTTGGGGTTATCTTGACATCTCTCCTGTGAAAATATAATGAAACAGTTAAACAGTAGTCACAATAGAATTGATAATTAGCTGTTTCTTAAGCATTTCTTGCAGCCAAAAAAAATCCGCCCATCATCATGAGCGGATTTACTACTACTTCAAGTCACGGTAATTTTGCTGGCGCAGCGCTTCATAAACGAGAATCGCGGCAGTGTTGGACAGGTTTAACGATCTGACATGCTCTGTCATTGGAAGACGCAGGCAGCGGTCCATATTATTTTGAATTAAATCCTTTGGCAAACCGCTTGTTTCTCTTCCGAACACAAAGAAATAATCCTCGTCAAGATCAGTGTAATCAAATGATGTATGAGGCTGCTGGCCAAATTTCGTAATAAAGAAAAATTGGCCTTTTTCATATGCTTCAAACAATTCCTCTAACGAATCATGATACACAACATTAACAAACTCCCAATAATCGAGTCCGGCACGCTTCAGCATTTTATCATCCGTTGAAAAGCCGAGCGGACGAATCAGGTGGAGCGTAGTATTGGTTGCTGCACAAGTACGCGCAATATTCCCTGTGTTAGCGGGAATTTCTGGTTGATATAAAACGACATGTAATGCCACAATGTTCACCTCTGTTTTTCTTATCCGCCCATCATTATAACATTAATTACTCTTTTGTCGTATCATCAACGATATGAAAAAAAGCATATCGTATCGACGGCGTGTATGCCGTTGAATCCTCATATGACCAATACCTCATCCGGCTGTCATAGGTCTGGGCGTTAACAAGCGGCATATTGCCTTTGTCCTTTGCCACGACAATCGTTGTATGATTAAACCGGCCGTCTCCTTCGAAGTCATAGCAAATCACATCGCCCGGCATCAGCTCTTCCGCTGATTTCACCCGCACCGCACGCAGTCCAGCTTTTGAATTCGACAAATACATTTTCATCGAATGAGCCACCGTCCAGCTGTAGCTCCATGAGCTTTGTTTCATCCACCAGCCTGATCCTCTGTTCGGATGGCCGCGCATTGGCGCGCCTCCCGCATGAAGACACTGAGAAATAAAATTGGTACAGTTATCGCTGAAATTTTTATAAGCAGGATTGCGCTTGTTCCAAAATTTCTCGGCATATCGCACAGCGCCGAGACGATCGTATTGAAAAGCCCTGCCAAACGCTTCTCTTTCCTCTTCAGAATAGTCAATAATGCTGGTCCCTTCATGAAATCCAGCCGGCTTTTTCGCAATTTCCTGATCACTAATCAAAATGTGATCATAAAGGAAAGCCCTTCGCTCCTCTATGTGCTCTTCTATATACAAGCTGTCGTCCTGTTCCTTACACACGTATTCGTAATGGATGGTATACGAAAGGCAGGTCGTTCCGTCATCCTCAACCCGCACATGATTAATCACGGCCTTTGCTTTCGCTTTTATGATGTCAACTTTACGTTTTTCCAGAAGCTTTTTCTTACGCTCCATGACTTTAAGATCTCCGACTTGAGACTCCTGTCTCATATCATGCCCGTTAACCAGAAAGCCCAGCCGCTCCTCCGCTAATTGTTCTAAAATGTGCTTCAAGCTCACCCCACCCGCCATACTTTTTTATAGAGAAAAAACACTTGGATGATCTCAAGTGTTTTTTCCTTCTGCTCTATACGTATGTCAGGACAGGCCTTGTTTAGTCATGCCTGAAGCTTTTAGCAACTCAATTCCTTTTTCAATTTCCAGCTTTGCCTCTTCATCCTTCTCTTTTTCCAGCGCTTTTTCAAGCTCTTCCATGTATACGGTGTCTCCGATTTTACCGATTGCCCATGCGGCTGTCCCCCTGATGACAGGACGCGGGTCCTTATGCATCAGATCCGTCAACTCGGGTAGTGCGGAGGTATCCTTAAAATGCGCAAGGGCGAGAATGGCGTTTCGCTGAATCGGTTTTTTCCCGCGCCAAGAACCTGAGACATGTCCGAATTTCTCCTTAAATTCCCGATTGCTGATGGTCAAGAGCGGCTTCAATAACGGTTTGGCAATCTCAGGATCAGGCTCCATTTCCGGATGAAGATGAAAGTCCTTCCCTTTATTGAGAGGACATACCGTTTGACACGTATCGCACCCATACAGGCGGTTTCCGATCTTTGTCCGGAATTCATCAGGCAAAAATCCTTTTGTCTGGGTCAGAAAAGAGATGCAGCGCTGCGCATTAAGCTGTCCCGGATTCACCAGTGCTCCCGTCGGACAGGCGTCCAAACATTTCGTGCAGGAGCCGCACATATCTTCAATCGGCACATCAGGCTCGAAAGGGATATTTGTGATCATTTCCGCCAAATACACATAAGAGCCATACTCTGGCGTTGTGATCATACAGTTTTTCGCGCTGAATCCGATGCCGGCACGTTCCGCAACGGCGCGATCAGACAATTCACCTGTATCAACCATTGACTTCGTTCTGATATCCTCATGCTTGCTTTTTAGAAATTCCTCCAGCAGATCGAGCTTTTCCCTCAGCACATCATGATAGTCTTTGCCCCAGGAGGCTCTGCAAAAAATGCCCCTGCGCTCAGTTCTCGTGCTTCTTGGCGCATCCTTCATTCTGGAAGGATATGCGAGAGCAATCGCCACTATTGATTTCGCTTTCGGCAACAGAAGCTTCGGCGTCACCCTTTTCTCAATATCCGGCTCTTCAAAGCCGGAGAGATAGCCGAGTGATTCTTGAAGAATCAAACGGTCTTTTAAACTGTCAAAAGTATCAGCGGTCGTAAAACCAATCTTGTCCACGCCAATGCTTTTCGCGTATTCAATTAATTCTTCTTTGAGCTGATAAACGTTCATGTTTTGCACAGCCTCCTTTCTTTGTGATAAAACGATACAGCGTTTATAATAGGTTGATATCACGTAACTGGAGTGAATGCTAGTGAATATCAAACTTGATTCTGTTATTACTGAACGTGCGGCTGGCTTACATGCAGCAGCTGTCATTTATGAGAATATCGAAGTCGGCTCCTCACCGCAAATGCTGAAAGGCAGACTCCGCCTATTCCAGGAGTCCCTGTTTTTCGACTATGCAGACGGCGGTATACCTGATGAACCCTTCGTCAAGGAATGGCGGGAACTCTTTAAACAGCTTAACCCTTCATTTGAGGGAGAAACAACCCCAATGGAGGACATGCTGATCCCCATATCCAAAGAACAATTCATGGAAAGTAAGGACTCGGCCCATGACACAATCGATTTTTTCGCATTAAAATATTCTCTGCCCATTATGATTTATGATGCCGGAAAGCTTCATGAGTCTGTCCGGATCTCATTGGGAGAAAAAGAAAACATCCTGCTTTTCTCTGATGAAAACGGCATTTTTGGCGATTTTAAAAACAGCTTCAATCAACATCCCGTTTCAAACGAGACCAAAAATATGCTGCAAATCATTTTTTTTCCGCCATCCATTGAGAAAAGCAGCGCTGTTAAACTCTTATCATCATTAACGAAAATGTTTGAACAAATTCACGGCGGCACCCATACAGTACATTGGCTTACGTAAAAGAACACGAATAACGTGTTCTTTTTTACATAAAAAAACGCAATACTTCGTTTATCTGAGAAACGAAACACTGCGTTAATAACGTATGTATGGAGCGGGTGATGAGAATCGAACTCACGACATCAGCTTGGAAGGCTGAGGTTTTACCACTAAACTACACCCGCATTTGTGAATGTCAGTAACAGTACCGCTTTGACTGTTCTTATATTACAGGTTTATTTATTTTTCGTCAAGGGAATATAAAAATTTTGTCGAAAAAAAGTTATCTTTTTGTAAAGTTGTTAAGTACCGTTTACATAATGTTAAGTATACTATACAATATAATGAAACAAGAAAGTGAAGGGGACAGACGTCATGATGAAAAATAAAGTAAAAGAGCTGAGGGCACGCTTCGGCTATTCTCAGGAAAAACTCGGAGAAACGGTCGGCGTCACAAGACAGACTGTGGCAGCCATTGAAAAAGGCGATTATGTTCCCTCACTGCTGTTAGCATTGAAAATCTGCAAAGCCTTCTCCATGAAAATGGAGGATGTCTTTTGGTTAGAGGAGGAAAACTAAGATGAGCATGAAAACAAAAGCAGCTTTTCAACTGGTGTTATTTGGCCTTGCATGCTGGACGCTGATTTCATACTTTGAAGCCTCGGAAGGCATAGCATCTTTTTTCCGCACAAAGAGCGGCGGGACGGTGTTTGAATTAGACCTCACCCCCTTTGTTCTGTTTATTGCGGCGACTGCGGTTTATTTGTACTTACAGAAAAAAAGCCGCCCTGCCAGAAAGCAGCTTCTTCTGCCTGATGAATTTGAAGAGCAGGATGAAAGAGAGCAGATGATGACGGCAAAAGCATGCCGCGCTTCATATATCGCTGTCTACTTCTCGCTGCCTGCCGCTGCGGTGCTTCTCATTTTTTATCCGCTTTTTCAATCGCGCATGCCGTTTTTCCCTATTATTATTGTGTTTGTCATCATGATCATCCAGCACCTTTCCTACGTCATCTCTTTCAAGAAAAACGAAAAAAACTCCGGCGCACTGTAATCGGCCGGAGTTTTTTCTTACCAGCTTGCTTTTTTCACACCTGGAATCTGGCCTTTATGGGCCAGCTCCCTAAAAGCGATTCTAGACATTTTAAACTTTCTCATATATCCTCTCGGGCGCCCCGTTACCATGCAGCGATTGTGGAGCCTTCCCGGCGCTGAATCTTTTGGCAGCTTGCTGAGTGCCTCGTAATCTCCTTTTTCCTTCAACTGGCGTCTAATATCAGCGTATTGTTCAACAAGCTGTTGTCGTTTTAACTCTTTTGCCACTTTTGATTTTTTAGCCAAGTCACATAGCCTCCTTATCAAATCGAAATTATTACGATTTAAAATGTATCATGCTCCCTTTAAAAAATCAAGCATACCGCTTTGTAAAACAGACGGCCTGAAGCCGCCCGTTTCTAATGATGCAATTTCACATAATACAGTAACGCATCTTGATGCTTAATGAGCTCTTTTTTATGTTCAGAGGTATGCATTGTCTCGTCAGTCCCTCTAATACTGCTGCCGATCAAAACAGGCTTCTCGAAAGAAATCGGTTCCGGCGATGAAATATTCTGAGTCATTTCCTGTGTTGCGCTATCGTCACGTTTCACCGATGAATCAGCTGCTATATTTCCCTGTTTATCCACAATGCCAAAATGAATGGTGGTGTGTTTATCCTTTCCTTCCCCCTCTTCATTCACAAAATAAACAAATTGTATGATATCGGGTTTTTCCTCTGAATAATCTGCACGAAATGGTCCAACCGTCTCAACAAGCTTTCCCTTTTGGTAATGTTCGATGTACATGTCAGCTGAGGAAATACCTTCACCGATATTGACGGCTTCAGCAGTGAATGCCTGTGAAGCTGCAACATCCATTCTGTTTTTTTCAAGATCTGACATGTCCGCTGCTTTGATTTCCATCTGTTTTGAATGTCCGCATGCCGACAGCATAGCTATCAGGCAAATGACTGCTGCGCTTCTCAATGTTTTCAGAAAAACAGCCCCCTTTTTGAAAATTATACCATATTCAGGGGCTGTATTTTAATTAAACTCATGCATTTTTCTCTTTGACAAAATAAGTGTTTCCTACTGCTTCTCCCCTTTTGTTCTGAAGCTTTCTCGTCCGATCGTTTTCAAACGGCAAAAGTGGAAATACAAGTTCTGCAAAATAATACGCTTCTTCTAGATGCGGATAGCCGGAGAATATAAATGATTCTATGCCGAGTGCCTGATACTCCGCTATCCGGTCGGCAATAGTCTGCGGATCACCGACAAGGGCTGTTCCTGCCCCTCCTCTGACCAGACCGATCCCCGCCCACAGATTCGGGCTGATTTCAAGCTTCGTCCGATCGCCTTGATGAAGAACGGCCATCCGCTGCTGGCCTGAAGAGTCGTAACGGCTTAAAGCAGCCTGCGCTTTGGCAATGGTGTCATCATCCAAGCGGCTGATCAAGCGCTCAGCCGCTTCCCACGCCTCTTGTTCAGTTTCACGGGCAATGACATGCAGCCTAATGCCAAACCGGACAGATCTCCCTTCTTTTTCCGCCTGCTTTTTGACTCTCTCAATCTTTTCTTTTACTTGTTCAGGCGGCTCCCCCCATGTCAAGTACACGTCTGTATGCTTTGCGGCAGCTTCAATCCCTGCCTGCGACGATCCACCGAAATAGATAGGCGGATGCGGCGCTTGCTGCGGCGGGAAAAGCAGATTGCTGTTTTCCACTTTTATATGCTTTCCTTCATAGGAAACCGTTTCTCCCTGCAAAAGTTTTCGCCAAACGGTTAAAAATTCGTCTGTTGCTTCATAACGCTCATCATGACTGATAAACAGGCCATCACCTGCCAACTCATACGGATCGCCACCTGCCACAACGTTGATCAGCAGCCGTCCGTCTGAAATGCGGTCTAGGGTGGATGTCATTCTGGCTGCTAAAGAAGGCTGCATTAAACCAGGTCTTACCGCGACTAAAAACTTCAGGTCCTTTGTTTCTCCTGCCAGCGCCGACGCTGTAAGCCACGGATCCTCGCACGATCTTCCCGTCGGCAGAAGAACCCCTGTATATCCCAGCCTGTCTGCCGCCTGCGCGATTTGTTTAAAGTAAAGATGGTCCGCAGTCCGTCCATCACTTTCAGATCCTAAATATCTCGCGTCTCCATGAGTCGGTATAAACCAAAGAATTTCCATATTCATCCCCCTTAGATACTCTATCCTTCGTAGCTGTTTCTCCACTTTAACAGCTTTCGTTCAAGCAGCCTGACGAAGGAATCCGTCAGCTTTCCAACCACTGCAAAAATGATAATCCCTGCAAAGACTTTGTTCGTTTGTGAAAATTGTCTCGCATCCATAATCATATAGCCGACTCCCGAGCTTGAGCCCATCAGCTCTGCTACAACGAGCCCGAGCCATGCAATGCCGAGCGATAAGCGAATGCCTAGCAATATATTGGGCAGGGCTGCCGGCAATATCACTTTGGTTATCTGCTGATGCCATTTAAATTCAAGGACCCGAGCGACTTCAAACAGCTTCGCATCAACTCCGCGGATACCGTTAAACGTATTGATATAGACGGGAAAGAAGGCACCGAGCGCAATCAGCAAAATTTTAGATACTTCGTCAAATCCGAACCATAAAATAAACAGCGGCGTGACGGCCAAATGAGGTACCGTTCTAAGCATTTGCAACGACGGATCAAGATACAGCTCCGTTCGTTTTGAGAATCCGGCCAAAATCCCGATTATCAATCCAAGTCCCGCGCCAAGCAAAAAACCAAGCGCCGCTCGATAAATGCTGATTTGCAGATGGCCGAACAGCTCACCGGACAAAATAAGCTCCTTAAAGGTCAGGACAATCGTCACAGGCGTAGGCAGCACTGTAGCGGACACAAGCCCCAGCGCGCCGATAATCTGCCAGATGGCAATGATGGCAGCGGGCAGTAAAAGCCCCTTCGTCCAGTCATATTTTCTCCTTCCGGGCTTTTTTCGCACTGCTTCCGCATTCGTTTTGGGCAGCGAGCCCGCAGCCTCTGCTTTCATCACTGATCACCTCCTGAGGAATATTCCTTTAATGCTTTTTTGATAAAAGTGTTATCCACAACATCCTTCACATCAATCTTCTTATCTATCGCCTGCGTTCGAAATTGAAAATCTGCTGTTTCCTGCTGTGCTTTCACAATATCGTCACTAATGACCTCATTCAGGGGCTCAGTATTCTTCAGCACATTTTCGACGACCTTTTTATCGAGATCTTTAATGTCTGCATACAGTTCTGCTGCTTCATCCAAATGTTCCTTTTGCCATACAACAGCCTTATTAAACACCTTCAGAAAACGGACCACTTCGTCTGGATGCTCTTCTAAAAACTTGGTTCTTACTAAAGTAAAGCCCGGTGAATATAAATCTGTGCTTTCTCCATTCACAAGGATTTTTGCTCCGTGTTTCATAGTTTCTAATGACAAGTACGGCTCCCAAATGGACCAGGCATCAACAGATCCGTTTTCAAACGCCGAAGCCGCTTCATCAGGCTGAAGCTGAATAATTGTCACATCATTAGCTGACAACCCGACTTGATCAAGCGCTTTATACAAAAAATCAAACCCGCTGCTGCCTTTAGCGACTGCAATTTTCTTCCCCTTTAAGTCCTTGACTTCCTGAATGCCGCTGCCTTGATTCACAAGGATGCCGTTTGCTTTCAATCCGTCCTGTGACAAACCGATTTCTTTAAAGTCAATGCCTGCCGCCTGTCCAGCGATCACAGGCGAATTGCCGACTTGAGAAAAATCAAGTTTGTCTGCCGCAAGGCCTTCAAATTGGGGCGGACCGCTTTGAAACTCCACCCATTTCACTTTGATGCCTTCTTTTTCAAATGCATCTTCGAACCAGCCTTTCTCCTTCGCGATCAAAAGCGGGCTTAAGCTTTGCTGAATACCAATACGAATTTCCTTCAATTGTTTGTGATCACCATTGGCTCCGTTTGCTCCGCAGCCTGCGAGCAAAAAAATAACGGCAACCATTACAATGAGCCTTTTTTTCATTTCCGCTTCCGCCCTTTCTATATCCCTGATCCTTCAGCGTACTCCAAATCTTCTGTTTTCTCGAATTCCGACAGCACTTTCTGCCTGATCGCTTGGAAATCCGGAGTCGTCCGGTTCCGCGGATACGCCAGGTCAATGGGCATCAGCTTATGGATTTTCCCCGGTTTGGCCTTAAGGATCGCAAGCTCATTTCCTAAATAAACAGATTCATCTATATCGTGAGTCACGAGAATCATCGTTGTTTTTTTCCTCCTCCATATCTCCAGCAGCACGTCCTGCAGATGTTTTCTTGTAAAAGCGTCAAGTGCACCAAACGGTTCATCTAAAAGCAGCACCTCAGGCTCCCGCAGAAGGGCCCGGGCAATGGCAACTCTTTGTGACATGCCGCCTGACAGCTCGCGCGGATATGCTTTTTCCGATCCTTTCAATCTGACAATCTCGATCAGTTCATCCACCTTCTGTTTGACTTTTGGGTCCTTCAAATTCAAGTCGGCGGCAATATTCTGCTCAACTGTCAGCCAAGGAAAGAGGCGGTGCTCCTGAAAAATAAATCCTTGCTGAATCCCCGGAGCTGTTACGCTGCGGCCGTTGATTTCAACACTCCCGTCATATTCAGAATCAAGTCCCGCAATAATCTTTAACAAGGTGCTTTTCCCGCACCCGCTCGGTCCGATAAGCGTTAAAAATTCACCTGGTGCGATTGATAATTGTATGTTCTCTAAGACCGTGTTTTTGCGGCCCTCTTGAACAAATGCCTTTTCTTTGATGCTGATGGTCACAGCCACTTTTATCCCCTCTTTCTGCCAACCCCGCCTTCAAAAAACAAAAAGGCCCCCATCTCTGTTCTTGTAGAGATGAGAGCCTTCGGCGGTCCGATCAGCTGCCCAATTGTTTTTTGTTTGAATAACATGTTAATTCAAATTATTCCGATATGTCAACTCTTTTTTAAAAATGCGGTTTTTGATCCTTGTTTATCACTTACTCTGCTTGTTTCGCAAGTAGAGAAGAAAAAATGATTTCTTCTAAAATTATTAAATGCTATGAAATAGCTGATATAACAAGGTTTTTCACCATTTGCAATACTAGATATCGCTTAATATAGATAACTATTTTATAATAATTATAAAATAATATTGACTTTTTAATTAGAGGTGATATTATGTTCTTATAAATTCCAAGAGGTGATAACATGAGTTCAAATAAACTGACAACTAGCTGGGGCGCTCCGGTTGGAGATAACCAAAACTCAATGACTGCCGGTTCTCGCGGACCAACTTTAATTCAAGATGTACATTTACTCGAAAAATTGGCCCATTTCAACCGAGAACGTGTTCCTGAACGTGTTGTTCACGCCAAAGGAGCAGGCGCACACGGATATTTTGAAGTGACAAACGACGTAACAAAATATACGAAAGCCGCTTTCCTTTCTGAAGTCGGCAAACGCACACCGCTGTTCATCCGTTTCTCAACAGTTGCCGGTGAACTTGGCTCGGCTGACACAGTTCGCGACCCACGCGGATTTGCTGTTAAATTTTATACTGAAGAAGGAAACTACGACATCGTCGGCAACAATACGCCGGTATTCTTTATCCGCGATGCGATTAAGTTCCCTGATTTCATCCATACACAAAAAAGAGATCCAAAAACACACCTGAAAAACCCTACGGCTGTATGGGATTTCTGGTCACTTTCACCAGAGTCGCTGCACCAAGTGACAATCCTGATGTCTGACCGCGGAATTCCTGCGACACTTCGCCACATGCACGGCTTCGGAAGCCATACATTCAAATGGACAAATGCCGAAGGCGAAGGCGTATGGATTAAATATCACTTTAAAACAGAACAAGGCGTGAAAAACCTTGATGTCAATACGGCAGCAAAAATTGCCGGTGAAAATCCTGATTACCATACAGAAGACCTTTTCAACGCAATCGAAAACGGTGATTACCCTGCATGGAAACTATATGTGCAAATCATGCCTTTAGAAGATGCAAATACGTACCGTTTCGATCCGTTTGATGTCACAAAAGTTTGGTCTCAAAAAGACTACCCGTTAATCGAGGTCGGACGCATGGTTCTAGACAGAAATCCGGAAAACTATTTTGCTGAAGTAGAACAAGCGACATTCTCACCTGGAACACTCGTGCCTGGTATTGATGTTTCACCGGATAAAATGCTTCAAGGCCGACTGTTTGCTTATCATGATGCACACCGCTACCGTGTCGGCGCAAACCATCAAGCGCTGCCAATCAACCGTGCACGCAACAAAGTGAACAATTATCAGCGTGATGGACAAATGCGCTTTGACAATAATGGCGGCGGATCTGTATACTACGAGCCTAACAGCTTCGGCGGCCCGAAAGAGTCACCTGAGGATAAGCAAGCAGCATATCCGGTACAAGGTATCGCTGACAGCGTAAGCTACGATCACAACGATCACTATACACAAGCCGGTGACCTGTATCGTTTAATGAGCGAAGATGAACGTGCCCGCCTTGTTGAAAATATTGTTAATGCTATGAAGCCGGTAGAAAAAGAAGAAATCAAGCTTCGTCAAATCGAGCACTTCTATAAAGCGGACCCTGAATACGGAAAACGCGTTGCAGAAGGCCTTGGATTGCCGATTAAAAAAGATGCTTAATCGAAATGCAAAAACCCGCTGGAATCAGCGGGTTTTTTTATATTTAGTTACGCATTGCGTATGCTTCTCATCAATCTTCATATAAATTTCCTCCATGAGCTCCGCGCTGTTTATGATCTCTCGTTTGTTTTTTTCAATCAGCAGCTCGAGCGGCAAAATCTGATTCCCGTAGGTTTTTCGCTTCCTGAATCGTTTTCTTCCCTTTTCTTTTTTGACTCCCATCAATAATCCCTCCTTTTTCATACAAAAAAGGCCCTTATCTAAAGATAAGAGCCTTCGGTGTTCCGATCAGCGCGACAGTTTTGAAAATTTGTACTGACCATGTTAATTCATACAATACTGACCTGTCAACTATATTTTGAAGATATTGACGCTTTATTAGATTATATCCACGCTTTTTCCTTATACACTCTTTTACCCTGACGCATAAGCTAGAGTAACTAGAATACGTGAGAAAGAGATGTGGGAGTGTGGAAAAGACAAAACTGACCGGACGTATCGTCACACGGGATGATCCGGACTATAACGAAGCAAGGACCAATATTAACCTGAGCTTAGAAAGGTATCCTGACATCATTGTGTTTTGCCAAAACAAACAAGATGCACTCAATGCGCTGAAATGGGCGCGTGAAAACCATGTGCCTTTCCGTATTAGAGGCGGCAGGCACAGCTATGAAAATTTCTCCCTTTTAAATAACGGTCTTGTTATTGATTTAAGCGAAATGAAAAAAATAACTGTAAATCAGGATAAAAAGCTTGCCTATATTGAAGCAGGCGCTGAATTGGGAGAAGTCTATCGGACTCTCTGGCAATACGGCCTGACGCTTCCCGCAGGCACCATTGCTAATGTAGGGCTCACAGGTTTAACTCTCGGAGGAGGTATTGGACTTTTAACAAGGGCTGCCGGTCTTACTTGTGACCGCCTCGTGAATCTCGAGATGATAATAGCAGACGAAAAAGAGGGCGCTGATTTGGTTACAGTCAGCTCTTCAAACCATCCAGACTTATTTTGGGCGTCTCAGGGAGGCGGAGGCGGCAATTTCGGCATTGTCACCTCCATGACATTTCAAGCGGTGCCCATCTCTCAAGTGTCGATTTTTTCAATTACATGGGGCTGGGATGATTTTAAAGAAGTATTTAACACGTGGCAGCACTGGGCCCCCTATACAGATGACCGGCTTACCTCATCAATAGAGTTTTGGCCTAAAGAAGTAAACCGGATAGAGGCCCTCGGCCAATTTGTCGGTCCAAAAACAGAGTTAAAAAAACTGTTAAAGCCTTTATTGAAAGCAGGAAGCCCGACAAGCGGAATGGTAATCGCAATGCCCTTCATTGAAGCGGTAACCTTTTTTAACAGCCCGGGAGGCAATCAGCCTCAAAAAATGAAACGCTCCGGCTCTTTCATTGAAAAGCCATTATCAGAACGTGCGATTTCAACGATTAAACACTTTTTGGAGCACGCTCCGAATCAAAACGCCAGCGTCTGGCAGCAGTCGCTCGGCGGAGCAGCCGGACGGATCGCTCCAGACCAAACAGCATTTTATTATCGTGATGCAATCATTGCCCAGGAATACCTAACAAACTGGACATCCCCTGAAGAAAAAAGACAAAACGTCCGCTGGATTGAGGAGCTGAGAACATCCCTTTCGAGAGAAACGATGGGGGACTACGTAAATTGGCCAGATATCGAAATCAGAAACTGGCCAAGAACATATTACGGCGAAAATGTTGAACGACTCCGCCGTGTCAAAACGAAATATGATCCAGAAAATGTTTTCCGCTTTGAACAGAGTATTCCTCCGCTTCGACGTTCTCTGTTTTTCTAAAAAAATGAAGATGGAGCATTCTCCATCTTCATCTTTTTTATTGATATAAATTGCTTCCCGTATCGACAAATTCTTTTGCTTTTTCTTTTAATCCTCTATTTATGGCTTCTGCTTCACTGAGATCGTTTTTCTTCGCATAATCTCGAATATCCTGAGAAATTCTCATGCTGCAAAACTTTGGACCGCACATGGAACAGAAGTGAGCGGTTTTTGCTCCTTCAGCCGGCAGAGTTTCATCATGATATTCAAGCGCTCTTTCCGGATCAAGTGATAGATTAAACTGATCCCGCCAGCGGAATTCAAAACGGGCTTTCGATAACGCATCATCGCGGATTTGCGCTCCGGGATGCCCTTTTGCAAGGTCCGCAGCGTGCGCAGCGATCTTATATGTAATGACTCCTTCACGAACATCATCACGGTTTGGCAGCCCTAAATGCTCCTTCGGTGTTACATAACAAAGCATTGCTGTCCCATACCAACCGATCATCGCCGCCCCGATCGCTGAAGTAATATGGTCATATCCAGGGGCAATATCCGTTGTCAACGGCCCTAATGTATAAAAAGGAGCTTCTTTACAAATGTCCATTTGTTTATCGACGTTCTCTTTGATTTTATGCATCGGAACATGTCCAGGACCCTCAATCATCACTTGAACATCATGCTTCCACGCGATTTGCGTCAGCTCTCCAAGCGTCTCTAATTCAGCAAACTGTGCTTCGTCATTAGCATCGGCGATTGATCCGGGACGCAGACCATCCCCAAGAGAAAACGCAATATCATATGTTTTCATGATTTCACAGATCTCTTCAAAATGAGTGTATAAAAAGCTTTCTTGATGGTGAGCCAGACACCACTGTGCCATAATTGCGCCCCCGCGGGACACGATACCAGTTGTCCTTTTGGCAGTCAGCGGCACATACCTAAGCAAAACACCCGCGT
Organism: Bacillus sp. ATD; assembly: GCF_050585765.1. Taxonomy (NCBI): domain Bacteria; kingdom Bacillati; phylum Bacillota; class Bacilli; order Caryophanales; family Bacillaceae; genus Bacillus; species Bacillus sp. ATD. The sequence continues at coordinate 110,135 of NZ_JBOBQH010000012.1, forward strand.
GAATCGTAAAATAATCCACTCCCTGTTCTGCCTGCTCGATCAGCGTATCACGATAAATCTCCCACGTTAAATCCTCCGCTACGCCGTTTACTTTTTCAAGCGCCTGATAAATCGGAACAGTTCCCACAGGCACAGGACAATTGCGAATAATCCATTCACGCGTCGTATGAATATCTTTTCCTGTAGAGAGATCCATCATTGTATCTGCTCCCCAGCGGATGGCCCACGTCATTTTTTCCACTTCTTCTTCAATGGATGACGTAACAGCTGAATTCCCGATATTCGCATTAATCTTCACATGAAAATTCCGGCCGATAATCATTGGCTCACTTTCAGGGTGATTAATGTTTGAAGGAATGATTGCCCGGCCACTTGCCACCTCGTCTCTTACAAATTCGGGAGACACATGCTCTCGAATAGCGATAAACTCCATCTCAGGTGTAATGATTCCCTTTTTGGCATAGTGCATTTGGGTGACATTATGACCAGCCTTCGCCCTCAGCGGTTTCCGCTTTAGCCCTGGGTAGCTTACGTTTGGATTTGCTTTTTTATAACCATTATCTTCTGGTTTTATTGCACGACCTTCATATTCTTCCACATCACCGCGCTCTGTAATCCACTTTTGGCGGAGCGGCTTTAATCCTTCTTGAATATTAATAGTAACTTCGGGGTCCGTATACGGTCCGCTTGTATCATAGACACGCACAGGTGCGTTTTCCTCCTCGCCGAACGATCCCGTCGTCGGACTCAATGTAATCTCCCTCATCGGCACTTGGATGTCTGAAGAAGAACCCTCCACGTATACCTTTTTGCTGCCCGAAAAACTCGACATAATAGAAATGTTGGCTTGCTGCACTGAATTGTTTTGCATTACTTATCCTTCCCCTCTCTACGTTTGAAAGGACAAAATCAAGCCCATAACCAGCACAAAAAACCGGATTCATAAAAATGAACCCGGTTACAGTCAGAAAGAAACATATTATTGCCCAGCACGACAATAATAAAAACAATTCCTCTACTTCCCCACGCTGGTACGAACCAGATCAGGTCCAAAGGGTTAAGAAGCTTATCTTCTCTCTCAGCCCGAAAGCGGGCACCCCCAGTAACTATTGATTTCGGACTCATCTTAACATAAAACCAATCGAAAAAAAAGAGGAATATAGAAAATATTCAGCTAATTGAATCCAAATATGTGACGGGCAACGGGATTTCAGATATCCTATGTTCATCCCTCATCACCCGATATGCCTTTGCATCCGATCTTGAACTCACAGTCTGAAACAGCTGATCATTTATGAAATGGAGAGCCGCTCCATCGTCCGCCGCATAGCCATTGCACAAGAATTCGTTAGCTATCAGCTGGTGGTATGCCGGTCTCCGATCCTTTTCCCCGTCATAATGGGGACAAAAGCTCCCTTGCAAAAAACCTAAACTTTTCATACTTGTCAGCGGCCCGGTCGAATCTGTCACGCCTTCTTCAAACCAGCATATCGCACCTGCACTTAATCCAGCTAAAATCACTCCGTTCTTCCATGCCTCTCTGAGAATAAAGTCCAGCCCCCATTCCTTCCACAGCACAAGCATATTGCGCGTATTTCCCCCGCCAACATAGATCACGTCCTTTTCCATAACAAAAGAAGTTAAATCTGTTGACGGCGGCTTAAATAAGGATAAATGAGACGGCACACAATCCATTGTTTGAAACGCATGATAAAACCGCTGAATATAGTTTTGGGAATCTTCACTCGCGGTCGGCAAAAAACAAATACGAGGTGACTCCCGTTCCGATTGATTGAGGATATATTGATCGAGGGACAAATTTTCCGGCTCCATCGAAAAACCCCCGCCTCCCATCGCAATAATCTGTTTCATCATTACACTCCCCAACAAAATTTGTTGTTTATTATAGCATTTTGAATAGAAGCAAGAAACAAAGCAAAATACTTTCTTATCAGGAGCTGCTATAAAAACCAAAGGAGGTGGCTTGCTCATTGAGTCTTTATCCCGAAGACATTTTTGATTTGTTAACAACAATAAAAAACAGCATTAACAACTACACTGTCGCAATAACAGAAGCCGAAAATCCCCACATCAGAAGAGCATTGCATGATCAATTAGATACAGCTGCCCATCTCCATGATGAACTGTCAGATCTTCTGTTGGAAAAAGGGTGGCTTGGGTGAGCAATTTCAATCGATTCACTTTAATCTTGCAGCAAAGACCACAAAAAGAGACGGGATCTCAAAGATGAGATCCCGTCTCTTTTTTATTCCTCCACTCTTCTTAAAGCCTCGTTTACCGTTTCTTTTATAAACGCGTCTTCACCGCTTAATCGGTCTAAACTGAGATCGCCGTTTCTCAGCCTTTCGGAAATATGGTTTATATCCTCCTCTACTGTGATTTGCAGCTCACCAGCCAAAAACATTCTGTGTAATTCATCTGCAACCAAATGTTCTTTATTCACTTCCATCTACTCCTTTGTTTTCAATATTATTCTTAGTCTGCCCCTAGGCTTAGTGAATAATAGGAAAAAAGTATGAATCAAATGAATCTTTTTTCCTCCTTCTTGCGTATATCTGTTGAAAAAAAGAAAAAGGGGAAGATCAAACATGTCATTTTTTAAGAAACTTGCGGCAAGTGCCGGAATCGGAGCTGCAAAAGTCGATACAATTTTAGAGAAAGATGCATATTTTCCAGGAGAAGAAGTCCGGGGAACTGTACACGTCAAAGGCGGAAAAATCGCTCAGGACATCCGCTATATTGACTTACAGCTTAACACCAAGTACGTCATTGTAAAAGACGACGAAGAGCACCGGAAATACGCTACAATTCATTCTTTCCGGGTCACTGGTTCATTTGCCATTCAGCCTGGAGAAGAGCATCAATTTCCGTTCGCATTCACTCTGCCTCTAGATACGCCGATCACTGTAGGAAAAGTAGAGGTTGCCGTGGTGACAGACCTTGACATTCAAGGCGGTATCGACAAATCTGATCATGACCGCATTTTCGTTGAAGCGCACCCTTGGATTGAAAATGTTCTGGGAGCTATCGAAAACCTGGGCTTCCGTCTTAACGAAGCAGACTGCGAACAAGCACCCTACTTCCAGCGTCGCCTTCCGTTCGTTCAAGAATTCGAGTTCGTCCCGACTTCCGGATATTATCGTCAGATGCTTGATGAATTAGAGCTCATTTTCCTTTTAGACGAAGACGGTTTGGAAATCATTTTCGAAGTCGACCGCAGGGCAAGAGGACTGCGAGGATGGCTGGAAGAGATGTATAATGACGGAGAACAGCTTGTTCGTGTCCGTTTCAGCCAATCAGAGCTTGAAGATACAGAAGAGCTAGAAGAGGTACTAGAAGAGATCATAGACCAATACGCTGAGTAAGTAAAAAAAGGAGCCTTAGCTCCTTTTCTTCGATAAAAATAAAAACCCGTTTCTAAATAAGAAACGGGTTCTTCAGTATACCGGTGGTCGGGGTCGAACCGACACTCCAGAAGGAACACGATTTTGAGTCGTGCGCGTCTGCCAATTCCGCCACACCGGCAAGTTTTTTACGTCGTATCTAACCGACGAATATAAATATATCATGGATCTCATAATGTGTCAACGTATTTCAAAAAAGTTTTTTTGGAAATATAAAATAGAAAGTGTTAAGAGAATCTCTATCATCGATTTCTCATAACTTAGCCAGTTATGAGAAATCAAAGCAATAAAAAAATGATCTACATAAGTAGATCATTTATAGATTAGTTATAATGATAAAACACAAACACCAATTCAACTTACCATGTAAGTAAAATTGGTGCCGAGGGCCGGACTTGAACCGGCACGGTAGTCACCTACCGCAGGATTTTAAGTCCTGTGTGTCTGCCAATTCCACCACCCCGGCAAAAGAAAGGCGACACCCGGATTCGAACCGGGGATAAAGGTTTTGCAGACCTCTGCCTTACCACTTGGCTATGCCGCCGTAATTGGAGCGGAAGACGGGATTCGAACCCGCGACCCCCACCTTGGCAAGGTGGTGTTCTACCACTGAACTACTTCCGCATTTTAAGGGACTTAATACATCATATGCAGTTGATATGAAAAGTGAGACTGGGCTAGCTGGATTCGAACCAACGCATGACGGAGTCAAAGTCCGTTGCCTTACCGCTTGGCTATAGCCCAATGATAATATGGGGCGATTGATGGGAATCGAACCCACGAGTGCCAGAGCCACAATCTGGTGCGTTAACCACTTCGCCACAACCGCCATAATCTCAAGATGTCATAAATTTGGCAGGGGCAGTAGGAATCGAACCCACACCGGAGGTTTTGGAGACCTCTGTTCTACCGTTAAACTATGCCCCTATAAATGGTGGAGGGGGGCAGATTCGAACTGCCGAACCCTGAGGGAGCGGATTTACAGTCCGCCGCGTTTAGCCACTTCGCTACCCCTCCACATTAAATTTTGAAAAACAGTGCCGGCAAGAGGACTTGAACCCCCAACCTACTGATTACAAGTCAGTTGCTCTACCAATTGAGCTACACCGGCATAGG
>NZ_JBOBQH010000013.1:0-65178 GCF_050585765.1 Bacillus sp. ATD
AGTTGTAGAATATGTTGTTGCCATAATTGACCTCCATTTTTTTATTAGTCCTCATGAGGAAGAGTACATAAATTATCTTAAATCTTAGATGAGGTTTAGGAGTATTCATTATGTAAGCTAAAAATCCTGAAAAAATAAGCAAAAAAAAACAAAATGTATTTACATATAGGTCTTAGAGACAGGTTGAATAAAGCAGGATGCCTACTTATTAATGTGTTGTAATTGATTTTTCCTCCTTCTTATTCGTTTACTAATACAAATCTAATGGACTTACTCTCTATAGTAGTTTTGTCAAAAATGATGTACATTCATCCTACGAGCAAATTATAATAATCGGGAGAAACCAGTCTTTAAATTCTTAGCTTGTGATGTACTTCATTCCAAAGAAATAAAAAAACTCCCCTATTTAGGAGAGCTAAAGGTCCTATTATTTTTTTTTTGACTTTTAGTTAAATTCTTTTCCTCCAATAATTGTTTTTGTGAGTGCCCTTTTTTTGTAACATAATTATTTTTATACCACGCTATCACTGCAGCAATAGTGGTAAATATCATAGATACGAATTGTTCCGACTGTTCATTATCTAAAGGAAGAGGTGACTTATTATATATAGTAAGAAGTTGATTTATAAGTGCTATAATTAAGACAGACGTCCTGACAAATGTCCCTTTATCCATCATCAAATCTCCTTTACTGTAAATCTGTTGCTATTGGTTATCGAGCTTTCTTTTTAAAAGAAAAATAAGATTAATTTAAAGAAAAAGGTAGAAGTATTTTGTATATTTAGTTATACTTCTATCTTCAACTTCAAAGACTATATGTACAAAACTGGATTTTCAATCTATCAAGTTACATGTAAACAACACTTCCTAGGCTAATCAATAATTTATCCATTACCTGATTACGTATTACAAACAGAGCTTTATCACTGTAACCAATCTCTAGTGCACTTTTTTCTATAGTCCAATTCTTGAAATAACGGTATTGAACAAATTTATACTCTAGTTCAGTTAATTCTGATAATGATATATCGATTGAATCTTTAACAAGTTTGATATGCTGCAACTCGCTGGTGAGTTTATCTACAGATTCTTGAAACTCACAGTCATCATCGATGCTTTCTTTAAAGATTTCCCTGTTATCATTTGAAGCTATGAATTCAAGCTGTTTACTTAGATTAAGGATGGCAACTTTGTAATTATTGTAGTTCTTTAAATGCTTCTCAATATTTTTCACTAGTTTTTTTCTTTTAGGTTTACTAATTTCTTGAAGTGTATACATATGCAATCACCTTTCTTTTCCTAGAAAAAATCGAACTCGCGCTCCATATTTTAATTAATTGTCCCCAAAAACATTCGGTATAAAAAAACAAGGAATTTTTGTTAAAAGAAACCTTCATCCTTTCATTTGTTTTTAGATTTATCCCTATATACCTATTTTAATTGTAAAAAATTCTTTCATCTCTAATATTTGTAACCACATTCTGGCTGAAAACTCTAAAAATAATCCAAAAGTTTATTTTTTTATAAAAAAAAACCTTAAAGGCTTGTTTGAGTTAATCTATTCCATTAAGACTTTTTATAGATATCACATCTCAATGCCTACGTCACTCTCTTTAAAAACTGAAAACTCGGTTATTACCCGGGCATTCGACAAACCTTTGAAGAAAAAAAACAGTAATCAAACATACCGAACGTTTCAAGTTCCTTTTTTTTATGGGCTAGAAATCATGAATATATGCTCTTTCTAAAAGTCAATTCTGTCCGAATTGATTAAAATTTTTGATACAAGTGATCTCGTGGACTTTAATGACGGAAGGGCGAAAAGCTCACATAATGAGGAAACAACGGTGCATGTCTTTAGCTACTTGCAAAAACTGAGAAAAATTAGTTCTCATTCAGAATCGATATTTGACAAGGTAACAAAAGTCATCCTGTCAGCACAGGTAGGGCTAGGTATTAGAACCACAGGCGCTTAATGACATTTTGTTCTACGACGCGGAAGTGATTTTATAGAAAAGGGGCAAGAGCACCAATTGACCTGCTGACTTTCTAAAGAATTTAATCGGATTGCCTATAATTGGTGTTAGCGGTAAATGTGATGAACAACTAATATCTTAGCCTCCGTGGCAGCGTTCACAACAAATTTGAACATTCATCATAAAAACTTCCTCGGAAATTTGTTTCGATATACTTCTTTATCAGATGTTTAATTTTAAAATATGAGTTATAGCGACAGGTGAAATCAATGTACATAAGAGAATATTTTATGACCTCCTGTTTTCTTCTAACCACTGACAGAATTCGTTTAAAAAAATTCAGCTTAGATTTCAAAGCCCTGTTGAGTTGGAAAAATCCAGATGCCCGCCTAGCGTAATATAGCTACGTTGACATTAGTTGAGATGGGCACCACAAATTCTATTCATGGCTGATGGAAAAAGAAGCAGCCAATAAAGGTTAGCTTTTTTAAACAGCAACATCATACAAGAAATCCCCCAAAACCATGCTACACTTAATCCAAGACCACCATACCGACAGGAGGCATCCCATGCAAAACGAAACCCGCACACTGCAGCTTGACCCACATCTTCATATAGAAGCCTACCGCTTCAAGGGGATTATGCAAAAGTTCCCGAACCACTTTCACGATTATTATGTGATTGGATTTATTGAAAAAGGGCAACGGTATCTGGCCTGTCAGGATCAAGAATATATCATCAATCCAGGTGATCTTCTCCTCTTTAACCCCCGTGACACGCATAGCTGTGAACAGATTGACGGCCGGACGCTTGATTATCGGTGTATCAATGTCATGCCGGATGTCATGGAGAAGGCAGTGAAGGAAATTACCGGCGCCGGGCATCTCCCTTACTTCTCCCAGCATGTGTTATTCCGTCATGAGCTGACAGCCAGCCTGCAGGAATTGCATATTTTGATATCAGACGAAAAACAAGCTTTGCGTAAGGAGGAGCTGTTTCTTCATCTGCTGGAAGAGCTGATTCGCCACTATTCGGATGTTACGTTCCTTAATAGCGTTCCCGAACCATCCGACGAAGTCAAATTGGTTTGCGAATTTTTAGAAGAGCATTATGCCGAAAACGTCACGCTCAATGATTTGAGTGAATTAACAGGATGGAGCAAGTATCATTTATTGCGTTCGTTTACAAAACAAAAAGGAATTACGCCTAATAGCTATATGGAAACAATCCGGATTAATCAAGCGAAAAAACTTCTTGAACAAGGGGTAAGACCAATTGATGCCGCATTTCAGACAGGGTTCAGTGATCAGAGCCATATGACGAAGTTTTTTAAACGGCAGGTGGGGCTGACACCGAAGCAATACATGAAGATTTTTGAAAAGGAGCTTCACAGATGAACATACAAAGAGAAACTTCCGGGCATATCGCAGCCATTGTGACCATTCTGATTTGGGGGACGACCTTTATTTCGACAAAAGTTCTGCTGGCTGACTTCTCTCCAATGGAAATATTATTTTATCGGTTTTTGATGGGCTTTATCGCTCTGATCCTCGTTCGTCCCAACATGATTCCGTTCAGAAATTGGCGGCATGAGCTGTTGTTTGCCGGGGCTGGTTTATTTGGCGTAACCTTATACTTTCTATTAGAAAATATAGCTCTCACCTATACATACGCATCCAATGTCGGCATGATCGTGTCCATTATACCGATGATCACTGCGGTTTTGGCCCATTTTCTGCTCGAAGGCGAAAAACTGCGTCTGACTTTTTTCATTGGATTTGTCTCGGCACTGATCGGGCTTTTATTGATTACGTTTAACGGCAATGTGGTACTGCGTCTGAATCCGCTCGGAGACATCATGGCAGCCGGGGCCGCTCTCGTGTTTGGAGGCTACTCGATATTCATGAAAAAATTAAGTGCTTACGAATACCACATCATCGAGTTGACACAGAGAGTATTTTTGTATGGCTTATTGTTTATGGTTCCCGCCTTATTTTTGTTCGACTTCCATTTTGGCCTGAGCCGATTTTCATCTGCTTCGAATGCGCTTAACATGCTTTTCCTAGGCATTGGCGCTTCTGCCCTGTGCTTCGCCACTTGGAATTATTCAGTTGGCGTGCTCGGAGCCGTCAAATCCAGTGCGTATATTTACATGGTCCCGGTTATCACGATCGCCGCTTCTGTCCTGATTCTGCACGAAAACATGACATGGATCGCTCTTCTAGGAGGCGCGCTTACACTTTTAGGCCTCTACATTTCAGAGCTGAAACCGAAAGCGAAGCTGATGGAGAACGGATCTAGAATGGATGCTTAACGGCATCTATACACGGGGTGTATGGGCAGACACAAAAGGCGCTCACTGGGTTCCAAATCCACTTTATCAAAATCTATCTAACAGTCTTAGCTTACCGACTGAACTTTATGTCATTCAATAACTCAAACATTGAATACTTAATTTGTACCTTTTTGACGTTGCAATATGTAACAGCGCTACTTCTGGACTTAAGAATTGGATTACATTTAAAATAGGCCCTGAAGCAGGAGCAGTTGCAGGACTCTTCCGTACATTATTAATAGTCTTGATCTCCATGGATCCTTTTAGAGGATTCATGGAGATCTTCTTAAAAAAGGGGGAATACTGTATGAAAAGTAATATACATACATATCAGGAGATCACAAAAAAAATAGAAACCGATTTGTACCCTATCAGTCAAAGCGATAACGATTTACTTTCTTACCTAATGAAACAAGACTCTTTCACACTCAACCAAATGAAAGTGTGTTTAATTGAACCACAGCTCACATTCAAACACACTGTCAAAATCGTATTTACAGTGACACTAATAACCTTATATATTTATTTTTTCAGTTCTCATTACAATGATTTAATAGAAATGGGTGTACAAATGTTTTTTGTGTTAATTGGCCTAATATGGGTATTTGGTGTTTCCCCATTTTCAAGAAAAGTTCAAATCTCTGAGCGCTTCAAACAAAAATCCGAAAACGCCCGCACTGTCGGTATGATCGACTTCGTGTTAGAACAAAAATACAAAAAAAGCATCTCTGAATAATTCCGAAATCAGAGATGCTTCCCCTCTGCCCTTATCACTTCTCTATCACAGCCGCACTGTCACGCGTGACCGCCGCAGGCTCCCTCAGCATCACATTCATCACGCTCGCCAGCACTAGCATTCCAATCGACAAATAAAAAGCCAGTGTATACTCACCTGTTATCGTATAGATGACGCCAGGCACGTACGCGCCAAGTGCCGATCCGATCTGGTGGGCGAGTGAGAGCCAGCCAATCATGAGGCCGATCGAGTAGTTTTGAAAGTACTGGGTGGCGAGCATTTGAGTCGGTGCTACCGTTGCAAAGTCCACTAATCCAAACAGAATCGCAAAGGCTAAAAGCAAGTAGGGCTCGTGGCTGTATATGAGAATCACGATCGACATCGCGCGCACCGCATATAAAAAGCACAGGATTTTCCGGCTGCTCCACCGGTCCGCTATAATTCCCGACAGTAAGATGCCGGCAATATTAAAGCCTGCGAGCAGACTGACAGCGGCACTCGTGACCGTCGTGGAAAAGCCGTGATCGTGAGAAAAGGGAATCAAATGGGTATCCATCAGCCCCACGGTCGTAAATCCGCAGATCAAAAACGGCAAAATCAAAAACCAGAATTGCCTCATTCGAAACATCCCGGTCACTGAAAGAGCAGTTGTTTTAGGTGCTGTGTTTTTTTCTGAAGCAGCCAGTCCGCCTATCGGCTCTGTCTTCTTTTCTGAAGGATTGTTCCTCAGCATCAGCAGCGCAGCCGGAAAAACAATCACGATTAACAGCAGCCCCAACACCACAACCGTCAGCTTCCAGCTAAACCAATGGATCAGCATGAGTGAGCCAGGGACGAGAAGCATTTGCCCCGCGCCAAATCCTGCTTCCATGATCCCAAAGGCTAGCCCCCGCTTTTTGCTGAACCAATTGACGACCAATACACTTGCTGCCACATTCGATGCTCCGCCAACCCCAAGCGAGACACCCAGCCCATAAAGCAAAAACAGCTGCCAAGGCGAAGTCACAAGGTATGTTAAGAAAATGCTGACGCCTGTCAGTAACGCACTCCATGCCAAAACAGCCCGAGCACCCCACTTGTCCACAAGCCGGCCGATCACAGGCTGTGATATGCCGTAAACAATAAAGCTCATCGTCGAAATCAACGAGATGGTGCTTCTATCCATTGAAAATTGCCGTTCCCACGGCTCCACAAATGCACCAAACGACAGCCGCACCCCCTGAACCGCCAATAAGATCAAAAAGGTGACGGAGACGATGATCCAAGCATAGTGCAGTCTTTTCATGACAGCTCCAAATCCCACCGTTCTTCTGTCAGCTGCTGTCCCCATAATGGCGCTTCTTGTTTCACTTCACTTATCCTGAATCCAAATTTTTCGTAGAGCGGACGAGCCTCAGCCATGGTGCTCACCGTCCAAAGGAAAATGCGGTCAAACTTCATGTCTTGGCAGTATGCAACCAGATGCTCCAGCAATTGAGTGCCGAGCCCCCTGCCCCGAAAAGCCGCATCAACCAGAAACCATCTGAGCTGGACTGTCTTATCATCATGCTTGACCAGCCCGACAGAGCCGGCAAATTTCCCGCCGCTTTCCGCAATCCATATGTTTTCGATGTCAGCGTCAAATGTCCCCTGAAGGTAAGCTAAAAACGTGTCATCCCAGCCGTGAGCCTCCGCGTAAAATTGTCTTTGTTTCTCAATAAGGAGTTGAAGATCATCCGACAGAAAATAATCTCTAATCGATATCTCTGATGTTCTGGCAGAAAGCGACTGTGAAAGGATCGCTTCAATCTCTGCCATCGCCTCGGCAAGCTTGTGCTGCTCCTTTTGGTTGATTTCCTTCAGCATCAGTTCCACTTGTTCGTTGGCTTTCTCCTCCAGCTTTTTATAAATCGTTTTTCCTGTTTCTGTGACAAAAATATAATGGTGGCGGGCGTCATCTTTGCTCCTCTGTTTATAGATCAAACCTTCTTTTTCAAACTGCTTCACAATCCTGCTGACATATCCCCGGTCAAGCCCCAGCTTATCCTGAAGGGCTTTTGCCGTACAATTGGGCGTATTATAAACTTCAAATAATATCCGTGTTTCCGTTAAGGAAAACGGGCTGTCGTAAATGTGCTCATTAAGGAAACCAAGGACGTTTGTATAAAATCGATTGAACTTTCTGAATTTTAATCCGACAGATGATTCTCTTGTTTTCAAATCAAATCCCCACTTTCTAATATCGTTGACTAAGCCAATTATAATCACATATAGTTGCCTTAGTCAACAATCTGTTAGAAAGTGAGGATTTTTATTTTCCTGATTCTTTCTTTTTCCTTATCACAATCAATGTGATATAGGATAAAGCCAGGGAAATCAAGCTATAGACTACAACCCATCCCAAAAATGATTCATTAAAAATGGTAAAGGTGAGCACTAGAGAAATCACCAAACTAAGCATTGGCATCAGATACGCGTTTTTACAAATACAAGTCCCGACAATCGACAACAGCATAATTCCTAACGGTAAAATACCGAATGCGATATCTAATTCATCCACCTGCAACAGCCTCCCTCCAGATTTTTATGCTGCCAGTAAAAAAACATAACTCCATTTAGTAAAAGGATTATATTTACTTTCTCAATACCTAATTTGAAATTACCCGTTTACATTCACTCTAGACTATGATAACTTAAGAAAGCGCTATCATAATAAGTTAATAGCTTGGATGGAGATGAGGAGAGCCAGGAATCCACCCCCTTTTGACAAGGGGTGTTTTCTGGCTCTTTTTGTTTTTCAGAAAGGAGGCACGCATACATCCAGCACAAACAACAAAGGGGGATAATTTTTGATGCTTCATATATTTAAACCGGCTCCTCATATTGAGAGACTGGATGATTCAAAGATGGATGCGGCTTATAAACGGCTCAGGCTGCAAGTATTCATTGGTATTTTCATTGGCTACGCAGGCTACTACCTGCTGCGTAAAAACTTTGCCTTTGCCATTCCTTATCTGCAGGAACAGGGATTTTCCAAAACAGAACTAGGTTTGGTGCTGGCCGCTGTGTCCATTGCATACGGCTTCAGCAAATTCATCATGGGAATGGTGTCTGACCGCTGTAATCCGAGATATTTTCTGGCGACAGGCCTATTTTTATCAGCAATCGTCAATATTCTATTCGTTTCAATGCCGTGGGTGACTTCGAGCGTCACCATCATGTTTATTTTTATGTTTATCAACGGATGGTTTCAAGGAATGGGCTGGCCGCCATGCGGCAGGACAATGGCCCATTGGTTTTCTATAAGTGAACGCGGCACAAAAATGTCGATCTGGAATGTCGCACATAACATAGGCGGCGGTATTCTTGCTCCGCTTGTCACTCTTGGCATCGCGATGTTCGTCACTTGGAAAAGCGTGTTTTTCTTCCCTGCCATCATCGCCATTATCATTTCATTTTTAATTGTTTTATTGGTTCGTGATACGCCTCAATCCTGCGGGCTCCCGCCAATTGAAGAGTATCGGAATGACTATCCAAAACACGCTTTTAAAAATCAAGAAAAGGAATTAACAACAAAAGAAATCCTTTTTCAATATGTGCTGAATAACAAATTTCTTTGGTATATCGCGTTTGCCAATGTATTTGTTTATTTCGTGCGATACGGCGTGGTGGACTGGGCGCCTACTTACTTAACAGAAGCCAAAGGCTTTTCTCCTGAAGACTCGCGCTGGTCCTATTTTCTTTACGAATATGCCGGCATACCGGGAACCATTTTGTGCGGCTGGATCAGTGACCGATTCTTCAAAAGCCGCCGGGCACCGGCAGGCGTTTTGTTTATGGCGGGCGTTTTCATTGCCGTAATGGTGTACTGGCTGAATCCGGCCGGCAATCCGCTCGTAGACAATATCGCCTTGATCAGCATTGGCTTCTTAATCTACGGACCTGTTATGCTGATCGGCCTGCAAGCGATTGACCTAGCACCGAAAAAAGCAGCCGGAACTGCAGCCGGTTTGACCGGATTTTTCGGATACATCGGCGGATCTGCTTTCGCAAACGCCATTATGGGCTTTGTCGTTGACCGGTTTGATTGGAACGGCGGCTTTATCATGCTGATCTCTTCCTGCATTCTTGCTATCGTCTTCTTAGCTTTGACATGGAATACAGGCAAACGGGCAGAGCACGTTTAAAAAAGCCACATAAAAGATTAATCATTTTCCAACACGCCGTTTACATCCGTTTTTTAATATGAAAGACAGGTAGTCTTTATCAATAAGGAGGAGAAATCATGAGAAAAAATAGAATACTTGCCTTGGTTGTTCTGTCGCTAGGCTTACTCTCATTTATGGTAACACCAGTGTCGGCAGCGTCAAAAGGAAACCTGCTGTCGCCTGACCGTATCCTGACTGTTGCGCATAGAGGGGCTTCTGGATATGTGCCTGAGCACACGATTCTGTCTTACGAAACCGCTCAAAAAATGAAAGCAGATTATATTGAATTGGATCTGCAAATGACAAAAGACGGGAAATTAATTGTCATGCACGACGAAAAACTGGACCGTACCACAAACGGAACGGGCTGGGTGAAAGACCATACGCTCGCAGACATTAAGAAGCTGGACGCCGGTTCTTGGTTTAATGAAGCTTATCCGGAAAAAGCGAAGCCGCAGTACGCCGGCCTTAAAGTTCCTACATTAGAAGAAGTATTAGACCGTTTCGGAAAGCACGCGAACTACTACATTGAAACAAAATCGCCTGACACCTACCCTGGTATGGAAGAAAAACTGATCGCTTCCTTACAGAAACATAAATTACTAGGCAAACATTCTAAGCCCGGCCAGGTGATCATTCAATCGTTCAGCAAAGAAAGCCTGTTAAAAGTCCATCAATTACAGCCAAAACTGCCGACCGTTCAATTGCTGGAAGCCAAACAAATGGCGGCAATGACAGATGCTGAACTGGAAGAAATCAAAACATACGCTGTTGGTGCAGGCCCGGATTATAAAGCTTTGAATCAAGAAAACGTCCGTATGATCCGCAGCCACGGCCTCCTGCTGCACCCTTACACAGTCAATACAGAAGCAGATATGCGCCGCCTGCTTGATTGGGGCGTGACAGGAGTGTTCACAAATTACGCTGATGTCTTCCAGAAAGTGAAAAAAGACTACAAAAAAGCATAGAATCCTAGGATTCTATGCTTTTTCCTCATCGATTTTCACCAATAACAGCTTCAGCAATATTGACCGCATGATCGCCGATACGCTCCAGGTTGCTGATCATATCAACAAAGACGATGCCCGCTTGTCCAGTACACAGCCCTTCATTCAAACGGATAATATGCTTTTTGCGAAGCTTCCGTTCCATTTTGTCAATGTCATCTTCTTTTTCAATGACTTGTTCAGCTATCTTTGCATCATTGTGGTGCAAAGCTTCAATGGACGCCTTCACAGTAGAAATCGTCAAATCCATCATTTCAGTTAAATCCGTCATAGCAGATTCAGTTATAACCACACGATGCGCCTGCTGGTATTCTATCAATTCAATCACATTTTCGAAGTGATCTCCGATTCTTTCAATGTCTCTGACCGTATCCATCAACATATGATGCTCCTCAGACTCGTGCTCTGAGAGAGAACTTGAAGAAAGTTCGATCAAATAATCGGTAATTTTCCGGTCGAGATTGTTAACCGCATCCTCTATCTGATAAGCATTGGCCGCATATTTTGGCTGCTTTGTCACCAAAAACTGCTTTGTGACTTCCAGCCCCTGCACCGCAAAATTCCCCATTTGGATCACTTCTTCTTTTGCCTGTCCGAGAGCAATAGATGGTGATTGTTCAATAAAAATCGGATCAAGATGCGACTTGTATTCGACCATAGAATCCTTGCCCGGAATCAGTTTTGTAACGATCAAAGCCAATATCCCGACAAAAGGAAGCTGTATAATCGTATTGGTCGTATTAAAGATTCCATGTGCGAATGCAATTGTCATTTTCGGATCAAGCCCCATCGAAGCCTGAAGTGACAAAATCAATGCTGTAAACGGCTTAAGAAAAACCAGGAAAATTGCTGTCCCGATTAGGTTAAACAGCACATGAGTAGCAGCAGCACGCCTCGCCGCAACAGATGCACCTAAAGATGCAAGAACCGCGGTGATCGTCGTCCCGATATTATCACCGAATAACACTGGCAGCGCACCGTTAATATCAATCAGCCCATCTGAGAATAAACCTTGCAAGATGCCGATCGTGGCGCTGGAGCTTTGCACAAGAACCGTAAACAAAGTCCCAATGACAGCACCCAGTAACGGATTAGAGCTCATACTGACAGTTAAATCATGAAATGCCTCAAGTGAACGGAGCGGTTTCATGCCGCCGCTCATTAACTCCAGCCCATAAAACAGAGCCCCAAACCCAAACACAATCTGACCGGCATTTTGCACATGTTTATGCTTAAAGAAAAACAGTAAAAATCCGCCGACAGCAATAATCGGCAATGCATAAGCCCCTATGTCAATCCCGATAATAAACGCGGTAACCGTTGTTCCAATATTGGCTCCCATAATAACGCCAATGGCTTGACGAAGCGTCATAAAGCCCGCACTGACAAGCCCGACGGTAATTACCGTCGTTCCTGAGCTGCTTTGAATCAAAACCGTCACAATGATGCCCGCCAATACGCCCATCAGCGGATTGCTTGTAAAACGGTCTAATATATTTCTCAATCTATCCCCAGCCGATTTCTGAAGTCCCTCTCCCATGAACTTAATTCCAATTAGGAAAATACCGAGACCCCCAAAGAATTCGAACAGTAATGTTTGGATATCAATCGTCAACGCTTTCACCTCTGTCTCGACATATATCAGCAAAACTCCCTATGATTATGTTTCAAGTTCATATGAATGTAAATGAATCTTCTAACAAATTTACACTAACTTAACAATGGGCCTTTAAAACCCAAATTGAATTTACAATGGTGTAACATTTCGATATGAAGCAAATCAACAAAAAAACCTTGCGCCCTCCGCGCAAGGTTTTTCATTTATTCTTTTCCTGCAGCAGCTTCTGACTGTCCATTAAGCAGCTGAGAATTTATCTCTTTCGCATCCTTTAAGTATTCTGTCTGGTAGCCGCTCTTCAGCGCCCACACATAGAATACAAGTGATACCATCGCAATCAGAACCATATCCCAGCCATAATGAATGACATTCAGGCCACCGAATTTATCACTGCCCAAATAAGAAATGACCATCATGGCCAGCAGATAAAACACCATCCAGACGCCGGCTTTAAAGTTTCGGCCAAACCCTTTCCATTTCGCCTTCGCCTGATAATAGAAGTAAATCGGCAGACCGATCAGGATAATAAACAGCACCTGTCCTGTTAACGGCCAGCGGGCCCAATACAGCACCAGCGACGCAAAGATAAATCCAAGCGGCGCAATCACGTTTAAGCCTTTTAAACGAAGAGGCCTGTACAGGTCTTTCCCCGTCCGTCTCAATGTCATCACTGTAACCGGGCCGGTGATATAAGAAATTAACGTAGCAACAGAAATAATTTCCGCTAACACACCCCACCCTCTGAACAGGAACAAAAAGATGAACGAAACAATCAAGTTAAAGAACATGGCTTGTCTCGGCACACCGTAAATCGGGTGAAGCTTCCCGAATATACTCGGCATATATTTGTTTTTTTCCATTCCGTAAATCATTCGGGACGTTGTCGCCGTATACGTAATCCCAGTTCCAGAAGGTGATACAAATGCATCCGCATATAACACGATCACAAGCCAGTTAATATTTAGCGCGATCGCCAAATCAGCAAAAGGAGAATTAAAGTTCAGGTGGCTCCAGCCGTGAGCAATATCAGAAGGATTCACCGCTCCGATGAAGGCGATCTGCAGCAGGACATAAATGACTGTTGCTACGAAAAGAGAACCGACAACTGCAATCGGAATTGATTTTCCCGGATTTTTTGCTTCACCCGCCATATTAATCGGGCTTTGGAAACCATTAAACGCAAAAACGATACCAGAAGTGGCCACCGCTGTCAGCACACTCGCCCAGCCATTCGGCGCAACGCTTTGACCGTCAGTAAAGTTTTCTCCGTGGAATCCGACAAACAGCAAAGCTCCAATCGTCAGACCCGGAATAATAATTTTAAAAATTGTAATGAATGAATTCGCTTTAGAAAATAGATTGACTGTCCAGTAGTTCAGCAGGAAATAAATGAGAAGCAATACAGAGGCAAATGCCAGTCCCTCCCCAGTCAGTGTTCCATTCTTCACCAAATCGCTTGTCCATTTTGCCCATTCCCAAGGCCAAGAGCTCATATATTGGACAGAGGCAACGGCTTCAACCGGAATAACGGACACAATCGCAATCCAGTTGGCCCAGCCTGCGATAAAACCGATAAACGAACCGTGTGAATATTGCGTATATTTTACCATTCCCCCGGCTTCAGGGAACATAGATCCTAATTCACTATAAGAAAGAGCAATAAATAAAATGACGACCATTCCAATAATCCATGAAATAATAGCAGCTGGTCCTGCTATCTGGGCCGCACGCCACGCCCCGAACAGCCAGCCTGAGCCAATCATCGACCCGAGCCCGACCATCATGAGGGAAAACGTTCCCATTCTTCGATGCAATTGATTCATATCGTAAACACCTTTCATGTATGATGGCATTCTCTTGCTAGTTATATTATTATTCTGATTACTTGACCTTGTCAATATTTATCGAATTTTGACTAAAATAATAATAAATCAATGTATATTACCTTCCAATACAGGAATGAAGTTACTAGTTTTTCAAAAATGGAATTTACTGAAAATGCGAATGATAAAAACTTAATAGGTTTAGCTATAACCAAAACGGGAATGATACAGGAAACACTACTCTTAAAATAGAAAGGAGTATCACCATGAAACAAAAACTGTTACTTTCAGGTCTCGCTGTTTCAACTGTCGGCATCACTTCTTATCTATTAAAAGACCCGTCAAATCGCCAAAAAGCAAGAGAATTCATTCACAGCATGAAGATGAAAATAACAAAACAGCCAGACATGGAAACGTTCCCAGTCGATAAAGCCGGCCACCCGGACCCGCAAGATATCGAGGACAACAAAATGGTATCAGAAGGCTCCATGTATCCAGTCCAATACTACGATGAAAAAAAGAAGTAATCAAAAAAGCTCTCTTCGATAAGGAAGAGAGCTTTTGATTTACCTTTTCTGCCTGATTCCGCTCATGATAAAGCCGCTTTCAGGCAATGACGGCATTCTGGCGAGACTGTAGTGCAGTGATTGTTCCGGAACGTCGTATTCAATCTGATTGACGAGAAAATCCAAACTCGCTTTCATGACTTCAATTGTAATGCCTTCCCCTGGACAGCGATGGCCTTTCTCGGCGTGCCCCCCGCCTTGAGGAATCAAATCAAACGGATTTTCCTCCCGCTCCGCAAAACGTTCCGGCCGGAATTCATCGGGATGATCCCATAGACGAGGATCGTGATTCGTTCCATATACATCAAGTAATACCGATGTTCCCTTCTTAAACTCACAGTTATTCCATACAAAGTCCTTTTTGACAAGCGCCCCTAAAAACGGGCCGAACGGATAATATCTGCGGACCTCCTGCACAAACATTTCTCTTTCCCGGCTGCTTCCAGACCGCAGCCATTCCTTATACTTCGGATGCTCATGAAGCGCCAAAGCTGAAAACACAAGAAAGTAAGAAATGGCAACAATAGGCCGCAGTACATTAATCAGCTCAATGGCTGCTATCCGGGAATCCAACTCGCTTCCATCTTCTTGTTTGTGAAACGCCATTTCATGCAGCGCTGTTCCGGCAGGTGTTTTGAGCAAGCCGGCACGCACATCTTCAATCATGACTTCAACCCACTCTTCCGCACGCGGCCTTGCTCTTCTTCCCTTCCAATGCCGCGGTCCCACAGCACCGAACGCATCGACCATGTCAATGAAGTCATCCGCTCTCTCTTTGACTTCCGTTTCCTTCAACGGAACACCTGCCCAATAGCACGCTACCCGGCACAGGATTTCTTTTGCTTCTTCAAATAACACAACCTGATCTGCCTTCTCCCATCTTGTGACTGCTGCTTTCCACTCCTCTGTCATCAACTCAGCCAAACGTTTTTGATGCGGCGGTGTCATCAATGACAGAAAAAGCATCTTCCGATGGATATGCGCGCTGCCATCCATTCCCTGAATCGCATTAACACCAAACAGCGATTTCTGCACCCGCTTAGGCAAAGCGTTCTGCCGCTGGAATCGATTCGTATCATAAAACACCTTCGCCGCCTCAGCGCCAGTCATGCAAATAAAGTTTTTTCCCAACAAACGGGCCTGAAACAAATCTGAATTGTAGCGCTCTGTTCTGTTTTTAATAAATAAATACCCTTCCTTCAGCAGTGTCAGGCTGTTATCGAGACTTTTGTCATGTGGAATCTGCTCATTCATCCGCTTACCCTGCCTTCCTTTTTACCCTCTATTTTCACGTTATCTTCCTAATATAAACCCAGTAACAGTATTTGTTTGCAAATCCAAATTTAAGCGCTTTTTGATTATTTTTTAAAGGAAGAACAAACGAAAGAGAGAAAAGGTAGTTAATCAAAACAAAGGGGAGAACAAAATGAAGAAATGGATATATGTTGTGCTTGTGCTGAGTATTGCAGGGATCGGTGGCTTTTCCGTGCACGCAGCATCATCTGCTCATGAAAAACACTTGAATGTCAGCAGAATGAATGTCGATGATGAATTCAAGGATACGGATGGAACCTTCATTCTCCACGATTTGCAAAAGGATCAGACATTTGTCTACAACAGAGAACGGGCAAATCAACGACAAACTCCGCAGTCCACCTTTAAGGTCGTAAATGCCTTAATCGGTTTGCAGGTCAAAGCTGTACGCGATGAATACGATGTTAAACGATGGGACAGGGTCAAGCGTGAATTCGAATCATGGAACCGCGACCATACGCTTGGCTCGGCCATACGCGAATCCGCAATCTGGTATTATCAAGCATTAGCGCGGGATATCGGCGAGGAAAGAATGAAAACATGGCTTCATACACTATCTTACGGCAACGAGGATATCAGCGGGGGAATCGATCAGTTTTGGCTGCAAAGCTCGCTTACAATATCTCCGCTGGAACAAGAAACTTTTTTGGAGAAACTGGCTAAAGAGGAGCTTCCATTTGACAAGCCGGTAATGAAAACCGTCAAGCGCATGATGATTCAAGAGGAAGGCGATCATTACACGCTTTACGGGAAAACCGGAACCCGCCTGACCGATATGGGATTAGGCTGGTTTGTCGGATTCATCAAAACAGAGCACGGCTCTTATGTCTTTGTCACCAATGTCGATGATTCCGGCACAAAAGCCAAAAACATCACCGTGAATATCCTGAAAAAGTATGGCTTGATCACATCATAAATGAAAGAGCCCTGCATGGCAGGGCTCTAAATCTCATGCTCAAAACAATAATGGTTCACAAGCTCTTCAATCAAATCATGATCAGGATATTCCCCGTTAAATTCAAATTCGATTTCTTCCACAAATTCTCCTTGATGGTACACATGGATGGCTCCGTTTTGACGGACAACGCTAAACTCCGGCTGAAAAGTATATCCGCTTCGTTCAATTGCTCCCATTCCTTTTTCCCGCCTTTCTCAAAGCAGTAATTCATACACCTCATTTAATTCCTTAGCCCGTTTTTGATCCTGTTCATTCTGCGCATACTTAATTTCCTTTTCTAATACATGGTTCAAAAAAGACATTTCATTATCATCTAAGTCTTTTACAAATTCCTCTTCATTCGCATACCGCTTCGCCAGCATTTTCTTGCAAATCCGCTGGCAAACTTCATTTTCTAGATGATTCGAAAGTGATTCACGCAAATAACCGAGTGTAACATCCATTTTATGAACACCTTTCCTTCTGCTATCTTTACCCTATAGCTTGCTAAAACAGGGAAAATCCATACGCGAAAAATAAAAAAAGAGACATCCGTAAATGTCTCTTTTTTATCGTTATTCAGCTGCTTGTTGGCTTTTGGTCAAATTGGCTTGTGTGCGTTTGCCTATCCCAAACACATAATAACTAATGACCACAAGCGCTAAGAAAATCACGCCTACAATCAGAGAGATACGAGTATCATCGTTAAACCACATGCCGACCAGAACCATCAGCAAGAAAGCAATCGTCAAATAGTTTGTAAAAGGGGCAAATGGCATCTTGAATGGATGTTTATCTAATGCGGCGCCCTTCGCTTTTCTGAATCCGATATGGCTGATCAAAATGATAAACCAAGGAATCATCCCAGGAAGCACGCTTGCGCTGTATACATAGACAAAGATCTTCGGCGGCGCGATATAGTTCAGTACAACACCGACAGCCAAACCGATCAGCACCGCAATTGTGCCATACAGCGGCACACCGTTGCGTGAAATCTTCGTAAAGAACTTCGGTGCTTGTCCATTTACACCCAGTGTATACAGCATGCGGCCCGCACTGAAAATGCCGCTGTTACAGCCCGACATTGCCGCTGTAATCACGACAAAGTTAATAATGCCGGCCGCTGCCGTGATTCCGATTTTCGAGAACGTTGACACGAACGGACTTCCGAGTGAATTGAGCTCATCCCAAGGATACACCGTCACAATCACAAAAATAGCGCCAATGTAGAAAATCAAAATACGCCAGATAATACTTTGAATCGCATTTCTTAGCGTATTTTGCGGGTCCTTCGCTTCGCCCGCTGTAATCCCGATCAGCTCAACTCCTTGATAAGCCGCAATGACAAGCGACAGTGCAAAGAAGAAACCTGAGAAACCTCCTGCAAAGAAGCCCCCGTGAGACCACAGGTTCGACAATCCGATCGCATCTCCGCCGTTGCCAAAACCGAAGAAAATAATTCCGATCCCCGCAATAATCATCAAGATAATCGTCACGATTTTAATCATCGCAAACCAAAATTCAAATTCACCAAACGACTTAACAGAAATTAAATTCGCCGCGCCAAGAATCACCATTGCCACGATACCAGGTATCCAAGCAGGCAAGTCCGGGAACCAATACTTCATATAAGTACCGACAGCGATGATTTCTGACATGCCGACGATAATCCACTGGAACCAGTTGCTCCACGCTGTTATATAACCTGCCATCGGATGAATATATTGATGGCCGAATGTCGCAAAAGAACCTGTGCTCGGCTCGACATACAGCATTTCACCCATCGCACGCATAATAAAAAAGATAAAAATTCCGCATATTGCATAAGCCAGAAGGACAGATGGGCCAGTCCATGAAATTGTGCTGGCAGACCCCATAAACAAGCCAACACCGATCGTGCCGCCCAAGGCGATCATCTGAATATGACGCGCGCCCAGGCCCCTCTTTAATTCTTTATTTGCCACTCCTCTTCCTCCTCCTCACAAAAATACTCACAAATGAGAAAACAGCAGACCTGCTTGCCCTCACATCACTCAGTGATAACAATCAGAAAATTCAAACTCAAAATTGTTATATAATCTCCTAAATTACTTATTTCATCATAATAAATTTCTCTGGAAAATACAATTGTTTTTTTCAGGTAAACACCTTTGTGCTAAGTTTTGAATCATTTGCTTCATTTAAAATCTTCTATATAAAAATAATAAAATTATTTGAATATTAAAACTATAATTTTTAGATTTTCATAAAAAATAAGCTGTTCTACATGAACAGCTTACCTAATAATTTACGCCCGTTTGACGCTTTAATGCTTCAAGCCACCCGGTATCTCCGGTTCCATAGCTCTTGCTTTGTCCCACATCTCTCAGAGATCCATTGCTGTAATCAATTGATAGGATGAAATCCGGAATGGCATCATACCCAACTTCCGCAATTTCACTAAGCTCTGAACGATAGTGAGATATAGCATAAGAGGCCGTCTCTTTTTGCACAGGATTTTTTTCAAGCTCTTCTTTATAGACGTCTAACAAGTCACGTCCATCAGGCGTTACATACCGCCCGTCAATCACTTCTAAATCCTTCAAATGGTAGCCTGTGACTTCGTACATCTCACGAGCTGCCTGATACTTTTTATAGGCCGCTTCGGAAAATTGTGTTGAATCACTGCTTTGGCTTTTCATGATGTGTAAAAATAGTTCTTTGCTGTTGTCTCCAGATTGCAGCACGTGCTCAATTCGCTTGATCAGATCCTGATCGTCTGTCCCGCTCACACGCACCTGATAGTCAATCGGCGTAATCGTAAACGTCAGCTCCGTCCCCTCTGGAATGTGAATATGGTTCCGATTCAAAAGCACTTGCAGCTGCTGGTTCACCTGGCTCCGCTGATACACCTTTTCATTCTCAGCTTCCACTTCCCCATTAAATGTAACATTGCGAAACGCAGCATCCTGGAGGTTATAGTTTTGGGCCTTGCCTTTGAATAGCCATTCTGTTTCATTATCGTAAGCAGCCTGTCTTTCTGCAGCAGACAGATCACTTCTGAAATAAGGAGACTTTGAATTTTGATACTTATCCTTAATATAGCCTAAGGGATCAGACTTTGCTTTGTTTATGGCATTCATCCTGCTGTATTTTTCATCTAGTATTTTGATTCTGATATCACTCTCAGAGTCATAGGGGTTATTGGATTCGATCACTGTTTCTTTCCCTGTATCTGTCACTGTTCGGTCATTCGCTGATTGATACACTTTGCTGAACGTCCCACTGTTTCCCGACACGCTGGTTTTAGAATAGTTGAACTGATCGATTCCCACAGTTGAAGATCGCGGCTCAAGCCTGCTGTATGCCTTTTCCAGAACTGCCGCTGTACTTTCAGTCAAATTCTCTCGTTTGGCAGGCGCATTCTTGCTTAATATATTCTGTGCCATCAGCTGAGTGCGGATAAATTGCCGATTCAGACGCATTGAATTCCCTCCCGAGTATTCTCTCTTACTCTTTTTTATCGGCAATGACAATGTATATATTAACCTCTAAAAACATTTATTTACACTCGTACTGTCATTATGTATGATGGAAATAAAAGGAGGTTGTTTGCATGGCGAAAAAATGGCTTATTCCATTTGCTATTATGCTGTCTGTCTTCTTCACCTTTACGTATTCGGCATCAGCTGCCGGGGTCACTGCGATCACAGGAAACAATTCATTTGATACCGCAATGCCTATCGGTTATTGGAAATATAAAAATATCGATACAACGATACTGGAAGCTGGTCAAGATGAAGCCTATTTCACTTTTACGGCTAATAAGGGAGAA
Source organism: Bacillus sp. ATD (assembly GCF_050585765.1). Classification (NCBI taxonomy): domain Bacteria; kingdom Bacillati; phylum Bacillota; class Bacilli; order Caryophanales; family Bacillaceae; genus Bacillus; species Bacillus sp. ATD. The sequence continues at coordinate 20,314 of NZ_JBOBQH010000013.1, forward strand.
AAGGTATACGTGAGGAGTACATACCAGAGCGCGTATACAGGGATGAAAATTGAAATTTACGATAAGAACAGAATACCTGTTTCTCAAGGCACAGAAGTCATTAATTCCAATACGTTCTCCTCTTTTATTTATGCAAATGCAGACGCCCAAAACACGACGGATACCTTCTATGTGAAGGTGTCACGAGGCACCTATACCGGAAACATGTACTTTACGCTTTCAATTGAAGACCGAATCAAATCAGGCAGCGGAACATTCCAATTCAGCGGCATTGCTGAAAATAAAGGAAATACAAGCCTTAGCCCCTCAGGTTCTGACTCCAGCGTGATCAAGGTTGATTTAACAAACCAATCTGGGATACCGCGTGATGCCATTGTAACCAGAGTTCAGACAACCGCCACTCAAACACCAAGCCAGGGAAATACACGCCACCTGATCATGACGAGCGAAAACAACGAATGGCGCCGTGCTCTTGTAAACAGCTCGACTTCAGGGTCTTATGATATCTCTTTGTCAGATCAACTTAGTGTGGCAAAGGTATGGAGTTTTAAATATAATACATTAGCGACAGCCAGATCGACGATGAGCAACGTAAAAGCAAAAATAGATTATGAATACGACGTGACAAAGCAGTTTTAACTTATACCGAGCCGGTTATCCGGCTCTTTTTTATTCTCAGTCTAGAAGGTAAACTATAGTCAGTACAACCAAGGGAAGTGCAGATATGGCATTAAAACAGCTAAAAAAGCTCCTTTTTGACCGCCCTCTAAAGAACGGCGTTATATTAAATCATCAATACAAAATCGAAGAATGCCTCGGCATGGGCGGCTACGGTTTGGTTTATTTGTGCACCGATATCCTAACTCAAACACCTTATGTCTTAAAACAGCTTCGGCCGACAAAAGCGAAAAAGGAAAAAGAGAAAGTCCGGTTCCAACAGGAAATAAAACTGCTCAAAAGCATTCACCACCCGCAAATTCCGGGCTTCATAGATGAGTTCATCATAGACGGACAGGCTTATTATGTCATGCAGCTCGTTGAGGGAGAGAATATAGAAGAATTATTATTTTTTCGAAAGCAGCCGTTCACAGAGCTTATGGCATTACAGATGATTTCGCAGCTGCTTGAGATTATAGAATACCTGCATGATCGCCTTATCTTCCACAGCGATATCAGAACGCCTAATATCATCGTCAATAACGGCAGGCTCTGTCTCATTGATTTCGGCCTTGCCAAACAATTGACTTCTGAAGAAACGGAGGAAATAAAGGTGCGAAAACAGGATGACTTCTTCGATCTCGGAGAAACGCTGTTATTTCTGCTGTACTCTCAATATAAAGGAAAAAAGAAGAAAAACGGCACTTGGCTGGAGGAATTAACGCTGACAAAAGAAGTAACCCTGCTGCTGAAAAAATTATTGGGCATTGATGAAGAGTATCAGCACACCGCTTCCATTCGCGAGGATCTAAACCGGGCCATTCAATCGGTCACATAAAAAAACCTTGTCCCAAAAGCGGAACAAGAACTTTTTTCGGATTAACTGCTGCTGTAGCTCCGGCGTTTGTAACGATGACTCCCGCCATAACGGTCGTAGTGTCTTCTTTTGCCCGAGCTGCTGCTATAGCTGCGATAATGTCTGCGCCGGCTGCTGCTGTAATGCCGGTGTCTGCGATATCGGTCACTAGAACTGCTTGAGAGGTTTTTGATCGTTTTGATGAATTTTTTAAACATATACTGATCACCTCATTTCTTTCTTCCTATTATATATAGTTTATGGGAGAAAGAAAAACATCAGCGGGGTCACTCTTTTGAAAACAAAAACCGCGTTCCATACTCATTTGTCTCCAACTCATAAGTCATCGCGAGCAGTCTGCATATATCCTCAATAATCTTCAACCCAAGCCCCTCACTGTTCTCATTCCGATCAAATCCAATACCATCATCGCGGATAGAAACAGTGCCATTTTCGATCCTGACTTCCATCTTTTCAGCTTTTGAATGCTTTAACGTATTTTGAAAAATATTATCAAACAGCCTTTGCATCCATAACACGTTGCTCACCCATATCACATCTTGATCTGCCGGCTTAAAGTGCAATTCAATCCCATTCATACTATATAAATAATCCCACTTTTTCACCGCTGTTTCTAACAGCTCATTTAGACGCACTTCTTCATTTACGATATAAGAACTTTCTAGCGTTTCGGCGGAATATAGATTGAATTCATTGGTTAATTCCGAGATATAATCGATTTGCTGATACAACGAATCGAATATGGCCTGATCATGACATTGGCCTTCCAAATAAAACAGCTGCAGCCTGAGAGCTGTTAAAGGTGTGTTAATGTCATGACGCAGTTTTTGCAAAAGCTCCTTTTTGATTTCCTCCTGCTGTTTCAATTCCAGTTCACGATATGTCGTCCGTTCAATTAACAAATTGACCGACTTGATCAGCTCCCCGATTTCATCAGCGCGTTTCACTTCTATTTTATCCGGCACCTTTTGATCACTCGCCAGATGCCGAATGGTATGATGTAATAGATTGATTTTATGCAGCAGAGAATGAATCGACTTCGAAAATAAAAAAGCTAACAATAAGAGTGATAACAAAAATACAATGAGCATTGCCGGATACGCAAACGACCTGTGAAAAGGCGTACCGTGATTCATTGATTTAAACATGTTTTCATAAATGACAGACATCAAAATACTAACCGCCAGCAATAGCACCGGGACACTAATGACAGCCGTACATAATAACAACATATATTTTGTCTTTAACTTCATTTCTTCACAACGGTATTCAGCCGATACCCTTCTCCATATATATTTTCAATAATCTCACCCGCTTGATCGTTGATTTTGGTTCTTATTTTTTTAATGTGCACATTGACGATATTCGGGTTTCTGTCTTCGAGCTGCCACAGATATTCAAAGAAGTGATCCTTTGTCAGGGTGCTGTTCCTATTTTCATATAAATAAAAGAAAATTTTCCGCTCAATCGCAGTAAACAACACCTCATCATGCAGGCTTTCATTGAACACTTTTTTGGTTTTAGCATCAATATACAAGTGCTTGATTTGCGTAAAGGTCCCATAATGATGCTCAAGCATATTCTGCATTCTTAACAGCAGCTCTCTCGGATCAAAGGGCTTCACCATATAATCCTCGCCGATTTTCAACCCTTGGAGCTTACTGTCCATGTCATTGCGGGCCGAAAGAAAAATGACCGGAATGCGCAGCCCCAGCTTTTTGATTTTTGCAGACATTTGATACCCGTCCTCACCCGGCAGCATCACATCCATAATGACCAAATCCACCTTCTGTATGACCGAAAGCACATCCGCTCCATCTGTTTTCCATATCACACGATATCCCTCACGCTGCAAAATCTTTTGCAGCAAATCACCAATCATCACATCGTCTTCCACGATTAAAATATGATAACCCTTCATCCTAGCGAACCTTTCTCATAAACTCCATGGAAAGTTTATATATTTGATCAGGCTGATATAAATAAATACTGTGTGTTCCCCTCAGTTCCTTTATATCGGCAGTATTGAATTGAGCCGCAAACGCTTCATAGTCTTTTCGGTTTTGTATGGCATACTTTGAATGTCTATTTTGGTCAGAAACCGCATCTAAAATTAAGACAGGGGTTTCTTTTGGCGCCGGCAAATTCACAGATTTCCTGCCGTTTTGGTAAGACTGTAACAGCTCATGTTCCATATCAGCATTAAAAAATTGCTTAAAGTTAATGGCTTTATAGATTTCTTTTTCTTTATCGGTTAAAAACGACTGACGAATCACCTCAGGGTTATATACAGCGGAAGGCATAAACCGATGAAAACCAATCGACGTTAACAGATGGAATCCTCTCACTTTCATTCTGTCGATCCTGCTCAATTTATACGTGACGTACTGCTGGGGCAATCCAATATCCATCGCAATAATCGCCTTGATTTCCTTAGGATATTTCTGTGCCCAATACATCGCTTCAATCCCGGATATCGAATGAGGCATTAAAATATAAGGAGGCTTATTTCCACTTTTCATAAGCGCTTTCCTTGTCTGTTCCAGTATCGTATCAATATCTCTGTCATCGTGAGACACATCACTGTATCCATAACCTGCCCGATCAACAACAGCAATCTTGTTTTCCTTTGAAAACTTACTGTACAAACCTTTCATCTCATAAACAGGCGCAGCAATCCCCGAGCCGGACATAAACACAAACGTATCCTTCCCGCTTCCCTCTTGATACACATTCATCTTTTTACCGTCAACATCGACCAATGTGCCTTTTTCTTTAAGAAGTGCTGCTTCCTTATTTAGTTGGTAATGGTGATAAATAAATACCGAGACGGATACAAGCAAAACCAAAGCAGCTAAGCTGCCAAAAAAGATTTTTACGACTTTCCATAATGTTTTCATAAGATGCTCCTTTCACGTGATACTGAAAGGATACGATATGAAAATAAATTTCTGATTAACTTTGGAGAGATTTTATTTCCACATTTGACTTTGTCCTTACGGAAAGGTGTACATTTGGAGCAAGGAGGTGATCGCTTGCTATCGATCGGTGAATTTTCAAAGATATGCAAAGTATCAACAAAAACACTGCGATACTATGATGAAATCGAACTCATTCACCCGAAGATATTAATCCTGAAATGGGTATCGGAGGGTCTATCCGCAAAGTCCGAGAATTTCTTATACGCAGCCTTCTCCAAGGAGAACGACATTGAGAAGGCTACCGCTTATATCAATCTTTCACAAAACATAATTCAGGGGTATTTAATCTATTTATTCCTATTTATTCACACAACAAAGTCACAACAAAGCCTTTTTCTCTTCTTCCTGCTCGATAAACAGATGATTTTCAGGACGGCCCAAAACAGAAAAAAGCGCCAAAAGCAACTTCCATCCTCGAAGCGGACTTCCGCATCTAAACTTCAACACTTCCCCTTCCGTTAAAGTAAACCTCAAAGTTGGGCTTGTACACCAAGCAATCTTCACTTGAATAACATGCTCACCAGGCGGCACATCAATTCGCAGCCTCCCTCCATCTTTGATATTTCCCATCTCAGCCCCATCAATTAACACTGAAAACTCTCTCAATTTGTTGATGTACTGCGATGTCCTGCTCATTTCAATGTACGTCTTTTGATTCACGATGACACATCCTCAAAGTAGTGATTACAGGCGAGAAGCATTAGAATCCTTCCGCCATATCGTTATTTCCATTCCTAGTATATTATAAATTGCTGTACCTCAGATCTCCGTCGGCAAAAATCTCTTTCAGCTTCAGTGTGCCTTCTACTTGGGCTTATAAAAAAACACCCGCTTGTATAACGAGCGGATGTTAGATCTTTCGAAATTATTGATTAATATCTTTTAGCGCTTGTTTCGGTTGTGAATTGAAAATCATCAATGATGCAATAATGGCAATCATAACCCCCAATGCACCAATCCAGGTAATCGAGGCCAATGATACATTTTCCACAAAAACCCCTCCTATCCCTGCGCCAACTGCCATGGCGAGTTGCATCATGGACTGATTCATGCTGAGCAAAACACCTGACATTTCCGGTTCTATTGTAGCCAAGTGAAATTGCTGTGTCGGACCGGTAGACCATGCGGCAAACGACCATAATATGAGAATCACCAACACGCCGATATAGGAATGAGTAACAAGTGACAGCAGAATCAGTGTGACGATATGCAATGTCATCCCGCCAACAAGTGTAAAGGGCACTCCCCATTTGTCGGTGCTATATCCCCCAAACTTCGACCCAACCAAACTGGCAATTCCAAATATAAGCAAAACACCGCTAAGCAACTTGCCGTTTATACCTGAGATGTTCAAGAGATACGGTGACAAATAAGTGTAAGCAACAGAATATCCCCCGAGCCAAAAGAAAGTGATTGATAATCCCATAGCCACTTTCCGTTTTTTGAAAAGAGCAAGCTGTTGACGTAAAGGCACAGGCTTATCCCCTTTAGTATGCGGAAGAGTAAAGAAAATAACGGCCATTGCGATCAATCCCAACAAAGCAATGGCACCAAATACGGACTTCCAGCCTAATGCTACTGCTATCATTCTTCCAAGCGGAACACCTATGATTAAAGAAGCGGTAAATCCCATAACCACCGTAGCGATGGCACTGCCCTGCTTTCCTTCCGATGCAATCTTAGCGGCAATGGTTAAAGCGGTAACAACAACCACACCTGCTCCCATCGCCATAATGATCCGCGCTGCAATAAACCATCCATAACCAGGCAGTACAAAAGCCAGGACATTACCGAACACAAACAAACCGAGGGCATACATCATCAATTTGCGTCTATCCATACTTGCTGTCAACGCCATAAGTACGGGTGTAGAAAGAGCATACACAAGTGAGAAAATGGTAATAAGCTGGCCCGCGGCAGCTATAGTGATCCCGAGAGTATGAGCAATTTGATCCAAAATTCCCGAAATGATGTATTCTGAGGTTCCAACTAAAAAGCTGACAATGGCTAAAATATAAATTTTCCAAGTATTAGACATAAAGCATTCACTCCTTAATTGTTAATAAACATATCACGATATATCGATATGTTATTATAAAAAATAAACACATCGTAATATGTCGATATGTATAGTGTAAAAATAAACATCTTTTGATGTTTATTTTTATATCTCTGTTTTAAGAAAGTCAGCAAGTTTCCCAATGGCTTCTTCATCTCTTTTGTAATATGTGTACTTTCCAATACGCTCCGCCTTAATCAAGCCGGCTCTTAAAAGGATGGTAAGATATTGAGAAGCTGTCGATTGCGTCATTTTCAATTTGTCTGTTATTTGACTGACACATACCCCGATTGTGTTCATATCAATCCCTTCATGGGGTGCAAAATGACGATCGGGCTCCTTCAGCCATTGTAAAATTTGCAGCCTTGATTCATTTGATAAAGCTTTGAATACTTCAATTGGCTCCATACCAATTATTATATCGTTATATTTCGATATGTCAATTCGTTTTTTGGTACTCATTTCGAGGAATGAAACTGAAGACAGCATATCAAAAACCCTACACTTTCGAATGGGTCTCATTATCATGTTATTCTTGGGGGAACTCGGCGGTGACTTTGTTAACCGAAGCAAAGCTTCTAATTTAAATCAATAAAACATTTTGATTTTGGCTAAGGGAGTAAACAACACTATTCGCTAGAGGCTTACGTTTCACAGATGTTTGGGTTCGGGTATTTTGGATGTTTTTAATGAATTTGGCATTGACTAATCACCAGCATCAAATTCATGCATTTTAATTAGATGTGAAAAAACATCCGCTCGTAACAAAAGCGGATGTAAGATCTTTCGGCAGGAATAACAAGTCCGCTCGTGGGTTATGAATAAAAAATAGTAATGATGACATAACTGTAAAGCAAAAGAAGCGGCAGGTAATATTTTGAATGCCCTCTCCCTGGCTTGAATAGCAGGGATCATCAAACATTTATATTAAAGATTTTTCTCTAGATCATTACATAATTTAAATACCATTACTCGTTCACCTGTCCGGGAGCTTAAATCAGTATGAAAACTTATCACTTTTTCTCCGGTGATTTTTAGGATAATATCCTTAAGACCTTCTATACCTGATTCGACTAACTCCGAGCGTGTTTGTTTAATAGATAACATACCCTCTTTTGATCCACACACTACATATTCAGCTGGTGTTAAAATCCCTTTTAAATTGACGATGACCATATCCCGGAGTATATCAGTTTTAACAGATACAGACCCGCGCCCAAGATAATCTTTCTCCCATTGAGTAATGGATTTACTGATCTCTGATTCAATAGAACCTTTCGATTTTTTCATATATCATACATCTCCTGAGCAAAAAAATTGGCATATTCTATTTGTGATTTCGTCTCATTAATATTCTCTTACAACATGTCCTTCATATACACCTTCAATATCCAAATCAGTATTACCGTTTCTTGTGACCACTATCATTTTGGATAACATATTTTCCTCCATCATAGAGTGTATATGCAAAAATCGAATGCTTCCTAAATGGGTTTCCTCAACTTCTTCATAAGATTGTAGATGATAAAAATCAATTGCTTTTCTTATTACCTTTTTCATACATTCCATATTTTCACGATCAAACGAGTTCATGTCCTCTATTGTTTTCGTGACAAAATCAGTTAAATTAGAATCCATACCTTCTCCTTAGAGCTGTTTTTTTTACATATAGGTGCATAGAAGTTCTTCCATTTCATCATGACAAGCAATGATCAGGTTGACCTGTTTTCATAGCAGGAACCTCCACAATTGATGATGTTCCATCCTCTTGATTAATGATTAAACCTCGAACTTTAACATATGACGGCACTAATGGATGATGACGAATGATATCAACACTTTTTTCAATGGTGTCACTGCTATTTTCATGTAGCCATTCATCGACCGTACCACCTAAAAATTCAGGTTTGCAATTCTGAAAGAGATAATCCAATGTTTGTATTTTATCTTTCATTGCTTCAAGTTGAGTAAGTCTATGACCTGTGGAAGTTTTCTTATCTTTTGTTCCTACTACAAAAATCTCCTCAACATCTTCCTGGAAAATCGCAAAAATAACAGACCTCATGATTTCTCCATAAGGATGTGAAATACTGGCACCATAGCTTTGTATAGTCAACATACTTTCTGCAGGAGTGTTAGTCACTTCTTGTAAAATAGGCTCCAAGCCGTTTTCAATGTCCGTCAAAAATAATACTTTTTTATTTTGATTTCCATTCATATAGCACACCTCTTCCTTATGTTTAGTATTGAGTAACAAATCCATTTAATAAATGTTTAGATTCATAATTACCAGCTTTCCCAACATCCTTCTGGATCAATACTAGCCAGTCGGACCCATCCATTTTGAACTTTTTGCATAAATGCTGAGTCATTGTTTAATAACCGTTCTACATATTCTTTAGGTGCTTGAATGAGTATCAACAAACGAAGCGGAGAATGATAGGCTTCGTGATCTGATTTCATGACGGATTGCCAAGGCAGTCCGGCTAACAAGTCACTTGCATTCCCCTGCATAACGCCGAGACCTGCTGTAACGGTTTGAGTTGCTTTATTTCCGCTGCCATAATAATGAGGTGCTACCGTTGATGCGTAATATTGTAAATTAATCCATTGGGCCACAGTTCCAGGTCCTGCAATAATATTTGCTAGGATTTCGCCGCTTTCATCCTGTTTCCAATCATAATTATGGAGAAAGGCTCTTCCTTCCAAATCACAATCCTGGGTTAATTCACGTTGGCCGATAATAAAAGCAGCATTACGAGCCAGCCCCCATTCCGGGCGTATCTCACTCCAATCCTCCGCAAATCGGTGTGCCTCAGCCTTCGGATTTTTAAATTCCGAATGGAAATTCGGTAATTGGGCCAGACGTTCTGCATTTACATGATGTCTCACTTTCGGCATAACAGCTTCAATTTGCTCAAATGCTTCTTGTGCAGCTTCAGAAAGCTCCGGTACATAAAGCCAATGTAATTCATCCACCGTTGTATTATGTTCAGCTGCTGCAAACACCGTATCCTCAGGGATTTTAATTCCTTCAGTTAAAAGTGCTTCTCTCACCTCTGAAAGATTACATAAAGCAGCTAAAACTCTTGCATTGAATCCACCGGCCGCTCCACCGCAGGCACCACAGTCAAGGGCTGCGGAATAAGGATTATTGGTACTTTGACTGCCGTGCCCGCATATCACGACCAATGGTGCGATGTTTTCTGTTAACCCCATCATTTTTAATGCTTGGCGAGCATAGTTCACTTTTTCTTCATCAGTAAAACCCACAGGTATTTCTGCCTCTGTAGCATCATGATGAAGCGAGAGTTTTGTATCAGGTTTGCGCAACCAAGCCTCACGGAGATTTCGAATGAAACGACCCGCCTTTCTTGGCACAAAGCTACGTGCTGCCATTTGCAGAGTAAGCCAAGGTCCGCTTAGCTCAGGCAGTAGTAAGCTTGAAAGCACATTCTGTTTCATCGTTTTAAATGTATAGCTTAACGAATGAACTGCTTGCTTCCGTTGATTGTATTTGTTGAATGCATCCTCATCCGCGAACTCTTTTATTTTATTTTGCGGTTTTTGTATGATCGGCAAGGAGGCATGACTGTGTTTACTGCCAAGTTCACAAGTTGCAATCGGCACCCCGAAGAAACCTGCGATGCCAATCGTTTCAAACGGACCTTGTTTTTCTAGATGACGGCGAAAAGGTTCTGATCGTACATCAATGCAGAATGCTAATTGAGCTAATGCAGATTTTTTACCGGTTTCACGTTGTTTCGAGATGATCTTCTGGCTCAATCGATCAGTGTAAGTTTGTTCCCAAGCTTCTAACCAAAGTTTCCTGCGCAGTTTCTCATCAAAGCTGTAGGCAAATGATAAATATTCATTTTGTTCACTGGCCGACATCTGTGACCATTCCTCTAATGTAAGCCCACCCCAATGAATCCAAGCTGCTATAAGGGGAGCAATCGAAATTTTTTTCTCAGCTCGTTCATTAGTCAAAGGCAAATATGGCTTTATCAGAGCCCACTCCATGGATAATCGAACCGCTAAATATTCTGTTAAGAGTGCATGTTCATGGCTCGATTGTTGGGAGCGCCAAAGCATCATCCCTGCCCATCCAGGTAAGGAAAGTAAGTGAGCTTCAAGATAAGCCTGGATTTCTGATTCAGGGATTCCTAGTGCGAATAAGGCTTCTTGTAAAGCCAAATGCGCCTCTTGCGGCAAACCTTTTAACCTTTCACGCTGCTTTTTGCTAAGTGCTGGATCATATTGTATGAGCTGCTGCCAGGCACGATAGAAGCCTTCCTCACGATTGGGCATTGTCCAACCGGCTTGAGAGTCATCAAGATATAATTTACTCCACTTAATGACATGATGATCTAGTATAGTGACTAACCTTTCACCATCTTGATTCTCTATATACGAACTTAGTGGTTCCATAAAAACATTATCGATAGGATCCAATCCTCTACATCCACTTACTAATTTCTCCAGCTCGTGTGATGATAAAAGGTCGGAAGGTAATGGATCTAATTGTAATCCCGCATGACAAAACCGTTCTGCCACGTCCCGTGGGATGTGAAAGGAATGTGAATCAAGCCAACGCTGCAGCCCCATTTCCACAAAAACTTCATCAATCTCGCCCTTATTCTTTGCTGAACGGATCATAGACACACTTGGGTATATATCAACATCACGCGTATTTTTCAACCAGCTTGCAACCTGATCAAAAGTCTGGTTTTCGAGTCCCATCCACGGATTGCGTGCAGCAAATGTAGAAATAGGCCAAAGTGGCGCAATCACTCGGCTGGCAGATGTAATGAAAACGTTAAGATCCCTTTCTTGAACATCAATATCTGTATCTATCTTTTTTACATTTTCTTTCGTTAATACGGATGTAATGCCCATCTCAGATTAGCTCCTTATGATAAATATTGTTTAAGGTAGTCTGGGTGACTCTCCACTGACTTTGGTTTTGCTTCACCTAACCGAACCAGCCAAAGATAGAGTATCGTGAAGAAAACGGAAGAACGATGACGAGCAACCCACGAACCTAAAGCACTGCCAAATAGGAAAAGACATACGACAATGATGACAGCTGGCATTGGAGGCTGAACAGTTTGAGAAACGGCTGCATGCAGCCAATCATAGAAAAGGTTATGAATGATAAAATATATAAAGGCTGCTCCTCCTAAAACGATTAAGCCGGCAATTCGGCCAATTCGCCCCTCTCCAAAAGCTACAAGCTGAGTCCAGGAAACGGACAATGACCACCCTAAGATCAGCGCACTCATTAATTGATATCCGTCTCCAGGAGCAGTGAGCCAAAAAGCAACACCTATAACTAAGGCTAACGTACGACCAGCCACGAGCCATAAATAGGATGATCTCTCTTTAACACGAGTCGATACTTCATGGCGCTGTACGGCTGAACCAGCCTGTAAAAACAACGTAGCTTTAAATAAACCATGTAAAATAAGATGAATAATGGCTGCTATATAGGCCCCTAGTGCACACTGAATGAGCATAAATCCCATTTGTCCAATCGTGGAGCCTACTAATTGGCGTTTATAATCAACCTGGACTAAACTAATACCAGTTCCAATCAATACAGAAATGCCAGCAAGCAGAAGTAAGATAATCGAAGCGATACCACCATGAAATAGAGGTGAAAATCGAGTTAGTATTATTCCTCCTGCATTTACTAAACCTGCATGCATAATTGCAGAAACAGGGGTTGGAGCAACAATAGACTCAACTAACCATCTTTGGAATGGCCATTGACCTGCAGGAATAATTACCGCTAGTACAATCAATAGCTGAATCCCTGTTCTCTCCCATTCTCCCAGCCCAGCTAAACTTTCATTTGTTACAACCAATGATAACTGCCATTGACCTGTGGCATGAAAAAGCCACATCATCGCAAAAAACAAAGAAAACCAACTTAACAAAAATAACCGGCCAGAAATTTTGGCTGCTTCACTAGCCACTTGCCAAGCACTGTTTAACCTTATCAGTAAAGTTAAACCAACAAGAGTTGCTCCCCAAAATAAAACCATCAAACGGAGATCGCCACTTAACCACGTCATTGAAGCAGCACCTGTTGTAAAAGTAAAAAGCGCAAAGTATTTGCGATAAGATCGATCCCCCATTAAGTAACGTACAGAAAAACGCTGAATAACGAATCCAATTGCAAGAACAAAGAAGGTCATTAAACAAGCTAAGGTATCTAAATGCCAAGGGCCAACGTTTCCACTCACGCTGCTATTGGCAAGGATCAGTAAGGCAACCAAAAGTGGTAAAGCCAAAATCCCAATATGAATGCGAACAAAACTCAAGGGCACTCGCGGATGTAAAAACAAAAGTCCACTTATCCCAGAAGCAATCAGCATAATAAAAAATAATGTTAATAATGATGACAAACTCAGCGAAACTAACATTTCAAATTCTCCCTTTTTAAATGTCGTTATTGCTCATACGACCTTTAAATCAGATCATATTTTTCTATAATGGATACAAATTTTATGTATCTCTATTTTTTTCCAACAAAAAAACCGACAACCTCAAAATTCCAATGATGATTGCAGATCATTGAATCTTGAAAATTGTCGGCTTCACTTCAACTAACTTCAGCGAAGTTTTTTGAAGAGCTACCTTATTATTTATCATTTTACTTTATACAATATTTTAAGTTCATTCTAAAGGAATGAAGTCACCGCTACACTTTAATATAGTGCTTGATTATAGATAAATCGACTTATGTTTCTCTTTCATTTAAATTAGGATACTTTTTCATCCTGTCAAGATTAGTTGAAAGAATGCTAAAGTCCTAATATTTCACAAACGAAAATAAACATCTGGTTGCGATTTTTAAGTTAAGTATAAGATATGCTAAATCTTAAACATTGTCAAGATGTTGGAATACGGAGAATGAAGTATCAAATCCTTCTTTCCCTTTAAATATACATCCTAAATCTTTATCCGAGGCTTATGATATCTATCACTTTAATTTTTTGTAGAAATACAAGATGAATTTTATAATCATTTTTCTATTTTCTTGTTTAGTAAATAACTGAGTTCAATTAGGAACTATAAATGAATACTGGTTCCTACTTTATTTTCAACAGCCTTAACGACCAAGAAATTGAACTAGCTGTTATGGATATTGTTATAGCTAGAATTCTCCAATTTCTCCGTAGATGTCACTTTCCTTAAAAATACCTTCTTTAATATTTATGGATTCTAAAGCTTTGAATAGGAATCTTTATAAAAAAGTTTATCATTTTAGGTTACGATATTTTGAACATTAGCACCCGATTGTTGAATAAATCTAAAGATTTTTTGACTTGTTTTCCTTTCTTTTGAAGGGATAAAGAAGTATGTTTTCACATTTTTCATAAATTTTCATGGTAGTTTGAGTAATATTTAGTTTAGGTAATGTTAAATATATAAAAGTTGAAACTGCTAGGCTTATTAATACTCCTGCTAAAACATCAAAAGGATAATGAACCCCAACCCATATACGTGAGACTCCCACAAGAACAGCTAACAATACCCATAAAATTGACCAGCCTCTCTTAAAGAGCCAGAATGAAATACAATATGAGAAGAATAAAATTGTATGGTCACTTGGAAAAGAATTGTCTTTTTCTTTATGTATCAGTTTATTAACCTCTCCCAATTCAACAAAAGGTTGATAATTCGAGTGAAATACCCCTGAAACCTTCCCTATCGTAAAGGCACAAATGAAAGCGATAGATGCACAAAGAATCATAATTCTATTATCCGTATCTCTTGTAAACCAAATAAAAAGAACACTTAGTGCAAGTAAAAAAACCATATATTCAGCAATAAAACTAAATACAGGATTCAAAAAGGGATATTCTTTTCCTAAGTCATTAACTAGTCTAAACAGTGATATATTAACTTCTGAAATGTCCAAACCCAACACCATCCAATCTCTTTTTAGAACATAATAAAAGAAAATTAGATGACCTGCCATCGAATCAAATTACATTATTTGAGATTACAGTTACATTTTTGTAAGATTGGTGTCACATCATTTATGTAAAAAGGGGACCCAAAATCAATTGGAATCCCCTTATAATTTTTAGTTACCTGCCTCTTTAGTTAAAATAGAAAAATACCCTTAGACAAAAATTGTCTAAGGGAAAAAGCATCGCAACATTTTTATAAACGTCGTAACTTTATTTTAAAGCTACAAAAACAACCAAAGGGGTAAAACACTTTATTCTACAGTAACACTTTTCGCAAGGTTACGCGGTTTATCAACATCACAGCCGCGATGAAGCGCAGCATAGTAAGCGATCAGCTGCAATGGAACAACAGATACCAACGGAGCAAGCGCTGGGTTTACTTCCGGCAGTACGAATCTGTCATCCGCATCGTCTAGGCCTTTCAGTGAGATGATGCATGTGTTGGCTCCGCGAGCAGCAACTTCTTTGACGTTTCCACGGATGCTTAGGTTTACGTGCTCTTGTGTTGCCAGTGCGAATACCGGTGTGCCTTGTTCGATCAGCGCAATCGTTCCGTGCTTCAGCTCTCCGCCGGCAAAGCCTTCTGCCTGGATGTAAGAAATCTCTTTCAGCTTCAGTGCGCCTTCGACACATACGAAGTAGTCAAGGCCGCGTCCGATGAAGAAAGCGTTTCTGGATACAGTCAGATATTCACGGGCGATCATTTCCATTTCGTCTTTCTGGTCGCATAAAGCTTCCATTGCGTTTGCCGCGATACCGAGTTCTTTGACGAGGTCAAATCCGATATCGATGCCGTTTTTGTCAGCAGCCACAGAAGCAAGAACCGCAAGAACTGCGATTTGTGCAGTGTATGCCTTCGTTGACGCAACAGCGATTTCAGGGCCTGCATGAAGCAGCAATGTATAGTCAGCTTCACGAGAAAGCGTTGATCCAGGTACGTTTGTGATTGTCAGGGCTTTGTGTCCGAGCGCTTTGACTTGAACGAGAACCGCGCGGCTGTCTGCTGTTTCTCCGCTTTGAGAAAGGAAAATGAAGAGCGGTTTCTTAGACAGAAGCGGCATGTTGTAGGAGAATTCACTCGCTACATGCACTTCAACCGGCACGTTTGCCCACATTTCAATATATTGTTTACCGACAAGTCCTGCATGGTAGCTTGTTCCGCAGCCAATGATATAGATGCGGTCCGCTTCCGCTACAGCGGAAGCGATATCGCCAGGCACAGACAGCTTACCGTTTTCATCTTGATACGTTTGGATGATTTTGCGCATAACAACTGGCTGCTCATCCGTTTCTTTCAACATGTAGTGAGGGTACGTGCCTTTTTCGATATCACTGGCATCAAGCTCAGCAATATAAGACGCACGTGTAATCACGTCACCATCAAGGTTTTTGATGACAACTTGGTCATCAGTGACGATAACCATTTCTTTATCCATCAGCTCAACATATTCGTTGGTTACTTGAAGCATCGCCATCGCATCAGATGCTACGACGTTGAATGTGTCTCCAAGGCCTACTAATAGAGGGCTTTTGTTTTTCGCTACAAAAATCGTTTCTCTGTTGTCGTTATCGAATAAAGCAATTGCATAAGAGCCTTTTAACAGTGTAAGTGTTTTGCGGAACGCTTCTTCCGTCTCAAGTCCTCCATTGACAAATTGCTCGATTACTTGAACGACCACTTCTGTATCGGTGTCACTTTTAAGCTCTACATCTTGCAAATACTCTTGCTTCAGCTGAACATAGTTCTCGATCACGCCGTTATGAACAAGTGTAAAGCGGCCCAGTGCGCTTTGATGCGGGTGAGCGTTCAGATAGCTTGGTTCGCCGTGTGTTGCCCAGCGAGTATGCCCAATTCCGGCTTTCGCTTCTACATTGGCATCCACAACTTCACGAAGATCTGCAATGCGTCCTTTTTCTTTGAACACATGGATTCCCTGTTCATTGGCAACAGCAATACCAGCAGAGTCATATCCGCGATACTCAAGCTTTTCTAACCCTTTTAATAAAATTTCCTTCGCATCAAGCTGACCGATATAACCTACGATTCCACACATATTTTTCTTCCTCCTAAGATGGTAAAAGGAGACGAAGAAAGTCAAATTTCAAGGGGACTTTCAATCGTCCCCTCCTACATGTTTTTTGGAAGATCATGTGATTTCTCTTTGTTCAAGGAGTCACCCCCTTGGTTTGAAGAAATCCTTACGGCTGTGATCTGTATACTCAGCCGGGAGGCATCCGCCGAAAATTCGATAACCTCCATCCTCGTCAACTAAGCCTTTTTCCGGGCGCTTAGTTCGGGCGCTATAATTATAGGTAAATCCATAATCCCGTCTACTTTTTCCTATTAAGAAAGCAAGAACAAGACAAGCTTGATTTTACAGCATGTGGCATAAACGGTCAATTGTTTTTTAAACAACTTTGCCGTATGTCTCACAATTATCATATGTAAACGCCGCTTGTCTTGTTCGCTCTCTGATTAGAGACTTCGTTACTCTAATCCCATTTCTGACCGGACGACTTCAACAATGCGATTGACATACTCATCGCACAGCTCTTTCGTCTTCGCTTCAGCCATGACACGGACGAGCGGTTCAGTTCCTGAAGGGCGAACCAAAATCCGTCCGTCGCCGTTCATTTCTTTTTCAACTTCAGAAATAACTGCTTTTACTTTTTCATTTTCTTCAACTTTATATTTATCAGTCACTCTCACATTGACTAACAGCTGCGGGAACTTCTGCATTTCAGCTGCAAGCTCTGACAGCGGCTTGCCTGTTGCTTTCAAAGTGTTCATCAGCATGATAGCAGACAATAATCCGTCCCCTGTCGTGTTGTAATCAAGGAAAATAAGATGTCCTGACTGCTCTCCGCCGACATTATAGCCATCTTTTTTCATTGCTTCTACTACGTAGCGGTCACCGACAGCTGTCTGCACGCTTTTGATGCCTTCTTTCTCGAGCGCCTTATAGAAGCCGAGGTTGCTCATCACGGTTGAAACCACTGTATCATCCTTTAAACGGCCCTCTGATTTCAGGTGTTTTGAGCATATGTACATGATTTGGTCGCCATCAACGATATTTCCTTTTTCATCAACAGCAATCAGGCGGTCGCCATCACCATCGAACGCAAGGCCGAGATCAGCGTTTTTCTCTTTGACAAACGCGCTGAGCGCTTCAGGGTGAGTCGATCCGACGCCGTCATTAATGTTTAATCCGTTCGGGGAAGTCCCCATTGTTGAAACATCAGCATCTAAATCAGCAAACAGGTGTGTCGCCAAGGATGATGTTGCGCCATGAGCACAGTCAAGTGCCACATGAATGCCTGTGAAATCTTCATCGGCTGTCTGTTTTAAGAATTGCAGATATTTTTGTCCGCCTTCAAAATAATCGTTAACAAGCCCAAGATCGGCTCCGACCGGTCTTGGCAGCTTATCCTCAGGTTCGTCCATCAGGCGCTCAATTTCAGCCTCCTGTTCATCAGAAAGCTTGAATCCGTCTCCCCCAAAGAACTTGATGCCGTTATCCTGCACTGGGTTATGAGAAGCGGAAATCATGACGCCCGCCTCTGCATCCATCGCTTTTGTCAAATAGGATACACCCGGTGTAGAAATGACACCCAGACGCATGACTTCTGCGCCAATGGATAAAAGTCCGGCGACAAGGGCTCCCTCCAGCATATGGCCGGAGATACGTGTATCGCGGCCTATCAGCACTTTTGGACGTTGTTTGTCTTTTGTCAGCACATAACCGCCGAAACGTCCGACTTTAAAGGCCAGCTCAGGTGTAAGCTCACTATTGGCGACACCTCTTACACCGTCTGTTCCAAAATACTTGCCCATTTTGTAATCGCTCCTTTTTTATTCCGATGAGGATTGTGAATCCGCAGTGGATTCATCCTCATCCTGATCTTGGTTTTCGTCTTGGTTTTGATCGTTGCTGTTTTTATCAGTGTTCTTTGTATCTTCTTGCTGATTGTTCTTTTGATCATTCGTTTGTTTATCTGTGTCATCCTGATTCCCTGATGTATTGCTGCTGTTATCATTCGTTGATGTATTGCTTTTTTTGGATGTCAGCTTGATTTTGGCGTTTTTCCGCCCCAAGGACCAGGTTACATTCTGAGGTCCGTTTACTTCAAGCTTCACGCTATGCTCCCCGTCCTCTAAATCTGAAACATTCACATACAATTCAATATCCGATTTTTTCAGTTTTTTTATATTCGCGGGAGAGCCTTTAGCCGTTACGTCTATCGCTTGTGATTCAGGATCAAGAAATTCAATGTTTTGTGAACTGCTCAGCCCTACAGTCTTGATAGAGACATTCTCAAACTTCTGATCCGCTTCACTATCGACTTCTATATGCAAAGTCACCTTTGACGGCGAGATTTTTTTGACGCCGTCAGGAAGCGGAATATCTGCCTCGATATCGGAATCCTTGTTAATTTTGCTTAAGTCTAGGCTGACGCCATCAATAAATTCAAGAGAATCCAACACATCCTGTGAGCCGTAAACCGTTACCTCACTGGGGCTGGATTCAATATTCGCTATGCTGACACCGTCAGGAAGGCTTCCTGTCCGTTCAATTTTAAAGGGCACTTTTTTACTTGGGCTTGTCACCGGAACGGTAATCTTGATGACCGAGGGCTCAACGTCGACAGGAAGCGCGTTTCCGTCTTTATCATAGACAGTCACTTTCGCTTCCTTTTCAATCGTTTCATCTGCATTCTCCAAATTCACTGAAGCTTTGACAAGAGAAATATTATCGATCACATTTTTAGATCCGGTAATCTGCACATTTTTCGGACTGACAATCGGCTGCTCCGGAGAATAGCCTTTTTTCATCTTGCTTTTGTTGTAGTACTCCACTTCTACAGGAAAGCTTTTGGTCGTCCGTTCCTGTATGGTCACTGTCGTAACAGACGGATTAATTGAGATTGTCAGCCCATCCGACACATTTTTGGCCTTAAGCTCAACCTTATGTGTGCCGGTTTTCAAATGTTCCATATCGGCGTATATTTCAAAGTTCTTGGTCTGCCTAGCCTTTTTCACGGCACTTGTCGAGCCTTTTATCGTGACATTAACCGTTTGCGGAACACCTGTCACGACGTAATTTTCATCATCATAATACGCTTTAACCGGAATATCGGTCAGAGTTGCTTCATCAGTTGTTGATGTCGGAAAGAAAGATTCCCCCGGTTTTTTCGGAGTCGGTGCTTGGTTGCTGTTAACCGCCACATAAAGCAAGAGCGCGAAAAGCAGAGCAATGATTTTCACAGCCCAGCGGTTGTTTAAGAATTTATCCATTTTTCTTGCCCCTCCAATACCAGCGGATAGAAGAAGTGTCTCTGGTGTTTTTCTTAAACTCGGCTTCAAGCATTTCTTTCAGCGCTTCTTCTGTCAGCTCTCTGTGAAGGTCGCCGTTCTTTGCCACACTGACGCCGCCGGTCTCTTCAGACACAATAATCGTCAAACTGTCTGTTACCTCACTGATGCCGACAGCCGCTCTGTGCCGCGTGCCCAATTCTTTTGAAATAAACGGGCTTTCAGAAAGCGGCAAATAACAGGCGGCCGCGGCAATTTCATTATTCTTCATAATCACCGCACCGTCATGAAGCGGGGTGTTTGGGATAAAAATATTAATCAGCAGCTCAGAGCTGACTTTGGCATTCAGTGGTATGCCGGTCTCAATATAATCCCCCATTCCAGTATCCCGCTCAATGGTCAGCAGGGCGCCTATACGACGTTTCGCCATATAATTGATCGCTTTTGTGATGGCCTCAATCGTTTTCTGCTGCGCTTCTTCTACAGGCGTGCCGCTCCTTGAAAAAAAGCGGCCGCGGCCTAGCTGTTCAAGCGCTCTTCTCAGCTCAGGCTGAAAGATAATAATAATTGCTAAAAATCCCCATGTTATCGCTTGGTCCATCAGCCACTGAAGTGTGCTGAGGCCCAAATATTGGCTGGCCATACGAACAAGCACGATGACTACAATTCCTTTTAACAGCTGAACCGCTTTCGTGCCGCGTATCACCATAATCAATTTATATATCACATACCAAACAAGGAGAATATCAACGGCATTGCCGAGGTACTGCAAAAAAGGGATATCCTCAAAAGCCATTTCCTCGTCCTCCAAGATTTCAGTCATTTCGTATTTTGTGTTTTACGTGTTACGCATATGTACTTTACATAGCGAGCCCATTATACCACATATCGATTTAGCAAGTGAAATGTGTCAGCCGCTCAGCCCGCAAAAAAAGAGCAAAGCAGCTAACGCGCTTTACTCTTCTCCGTTCGGATTGAATGCATTGAGTACACTTTTCCCCGCAGACTTCATCTTGTACCATGTCCAGTCGAATAATTGATTGATTTCTTCAATTTGACCGGTGACTTGTCCAGCAGAGGCCATATACTTTTCGCCGTTCACGACGGTTACATCCCCGTCTATTTTGCCTTTAATAATCAGCTTGCCGTTTTTGACAGTGACATCACCTTTAACCGTCTCACCTTCCGGCACGGTCACAGTATGGTTATGAACCACAAGATTTGGCTGCTTGGACACGCTGAAATTGTGGTCATTATGCCAGCTGTTAAAAAAACCTCCGCCCATCAAAATGATGAATACCGCAGCAGCTGCGATAACGGGATGGCTTCTGAACCATCTTTTCACAGAAGCTCTTTTCTTCTCCTTAGGCAATTTTGCCATGACATTAGCGGTAAAATCCGCGGGGGCTTCGACATGCGATGTGCTCCGTACGAGCGCTATAGATTTCTCCATCTCGTAAAAATGCTTTCTGCATGTCTCGCATGTCTCCAGATGTTCATTTAATACGTGTTCATCTTTTGGAAGGATATCTCCATCAAGATGCATATGCATAAGCTGCACAATTTGTTCAGGACAGCTCATTTCATCACCCCACTTAAAGATCCCTTAATTGTTTTCTAAGAGCCTCTCTGCCTCTGTGAATCCGCGTTTTCACAGTCCCCACAGGAATGTTTAGAATCTCCCCGATTTCAATTAATGAGAGTTCGTCAATATACTTTAATACGATGACTGTTCTGTATTTGTCAGGAAGCTTTAAAATTTTCTGCTGAATCGTGTTTGAGAGCTCCAGCGACACAACTGCATCTTCAGGCAAAACACCATCTGCGGCGATTTGGGAATACATGGTCAAGCCTTCTGTACCAGCCACCTCTGCATCGAGGTAATAATCCGGCTTCTTTTTGCGAATGCGGTCAATGGTCAAATTGGTCGCGATTCGATAAAGCCAAGTTGAAAATTTCCGGTTAATATCAAAACTGTCGATATTAACGTACGCTCTGATGAAAGCCTCCTGTGCAATATCCTCCGCCTCATGCACATTGCCAAGCATACGGTAGCAAAGCTGATAAATTTTATCTTTGTAAATATCTACGATGTCCGCAAATGCATCCTGGTCGCCTTTTTTGACTTGTTTAATTCTTTTTTTAATCATCATTTCCATATTTATCTAACCTCTGCCTTCACCGGTCTGTATGTATACGAGCTTCTTTTCAAAAGGTTTCAATTTTTTTATAAAATAAGTTTATCAAATTTTTGGCAGGGTGTAGATGGTAATTCGTGAATAAACTACCTTAACATATTTTTAAAATTATTATACAGACTGAACAGTTAGAAGTTGGAATGAATTTTAAAAAAGAAAAAAGACACCTTTTGGTCAAAGGTGTCTGTGACTGGGCTAGCTGGATTCGAACCAACGCATGACGGAGTCAAAGTCCGTTGCCTTACCGCTTGGCTATAGCCCAATAATGGTGGAGGGGGGCAGATTCGAACTGCCGAACCCTGAGGGAGCGGATTTACAGTCCGCCGCGTTTAGCCACTTCGCTACCCCTCCACATTAAATTTTGAAAAAACAGTGCCGGCAAGAGGACTTGAACCCCCAACCTACTGATTACAAGTCAGTTGCTCTACCAATTGAGCTACACCGGCAAGATGGTGGAGGATGACGGGCTCGAACCGCCGACCCTCTGCTTGTAAGGCAGATGCTCTCCCAGCTGAGCTAATCCTCCAAATGGTGACCCGTACGGGATTCGAACCCGTGTTACCGCCGTGAAAGGGCGGTGTCTTAACCGCTTGACCAACGGGCCGTTGTGTTCTCGTCGAGCTGACAAAAGTTATTATATACAGGTCATCCCCTGTTTGTAAAGAGAAAAATTAAATTTTTTATTTTCAAACTTTTTAACTCCTTTTTTAACTGAAAAAGCCTCCCAACTAAAGTCATTTATTTTATGATAGAGACAAGCAAAGCAAGAGAGGAGAAACCAATATGATTCTAGTCAGTTCTTGCCTTGGAGGCATTGAGTGCAGATATAACGGCTCTCACGCAGCGTCTGAGAAAATCAGAAAACTCGTCGCTGAAAATAGAGCAGTCATGGCTTGCCCTGAACTTCTTGGCGGCTTTTCAACCCCCCGTGAACCCGCAGAAATCATAGGAGGCACCGGCGAGGATGTCCTCAATGGAACAGCGAAAATCGTGACAGCTTCAGGTGAAGATGTCACAGAGCTATATATGGAAGGTGCCGCGAAAACATTGGCTTACGCAAAAGAAATCAACGCCACTGCCGTCATATTAAAAGAAAACAGTCCATCTTGCGGAAGCGGCTTTATCTATAACGGCACATTCTCTGGCAAAAAAATCCCCGGCAGCGGAGTAACCGCCGCACTGCTAAAACAAGCGGGCTACCGCGTCATTTCAGAAAACCAGCTAGACGACATATTGTAAGGAGGCCACCCCATGACTCAAGACATTTCTTTATCCTTCTATAAGCCTGAACACTTGCCCGAGCTTCAATCATTCACGCTCACCAACGATGACAAACGCTTTACCTCCCTCCCGAAAGAGGTGCTATCTCAGGCTCTGGGCATACAGGACCGCTACCCGGTTGTCATCTTAAAAGACGACCTTCCAGTCGGTTTTTTCATTTTACATGCATCAAAAGAAACGCTAGCTTCCTATTCTAACAATCCATTTGCTTTACTACTCAGCTCCCTGTCTTTAAACGCTGTGCATCACGGAAAAGGGTACGCGAAAAAAGCCATGCTTTTGCTTCCCTCTTTTGTGAGCGGATACTTTCCATGGTGCGACGAAATCATCTTGGCCGTCAATCATCTGAACATACGTGCAAAACACCTTTATATGAAATGCGGGTTCCTTGATAAAGGACGGCGAAGAATCGGGCCGCTTGGAGAACAGTTGATCCTTCATCATTTCTTATAGTCTTGAGTGAAATAAAATTTCAAAAATGCAAAAACATAGTTGAAATATCATAACAGAAATGAATATACTGAATATTGAGATATATCATTTTAAAACAGGGGGCATCCTCATGTCAGAATCATTAAACCTTCATCATCTTACAACGGAATCACGCAATAGCCAAACGGTTGAAATCCACAAAGCAAACACTCTCGGCATCCTCAAAATGATCAACAACGAAGATATAAAAGTCGCTGCAGCCGTCCAAGAGGTTCTCCCCGACATCAAAACAGCTGTAGACTGCGCATATGATTCATTTCAAAGTGGAGGCCGGCTCATATATACAGGCGCAGGCACAAGCGGCAGACTCGGCGTCATGGATGCTGTTGAATGTCCTCCCACTTACAGCGTAAGTCCTGATCAGGTCATCGGAATCATGGCTGGAGGCCCCGAAGCCTTTTTACAGGCAGCAGAGGGCATTGAAGACAGTGAAAAAGCAGGGGCTGAGGATTTAAGAAACATACAGCTCACGTCAAATGACACCGTCATTGCCATCGCAGCAAGCGGCCGTACACCTTACGCCGCAGGCGCCCTAAGATACGCCCGCGAAGTCGGAGCGCACACCATCGCCCTTACTTGCAATGAAAATTCCGTCATCAGCAAGGATGCGGACCACAGCATTGAGGTTGTCGTCGGACCTGAGGCCATTACAGGATCAACACGTATGAAAGCTGCAACCGCTCATAAAATGATTCTAAACATGATATCTACCGCTGTAATGGTCAAAATCGGCAAGGTCTACGAAAACTTAATGGTAGACGTCAACGTCAGCAACAAAAAACTAAAAGAACGCGCCATCAGCATCATCCAAAGCCTTACAAACGCTTCATACGAAACAGCCAGGAAAACCCTGGAACAAGCCGATCATCACGTCAAAACAGCAATCGTTATGCTCAAAACCAGTACAGATCAGAAACAAGCAAAGACATTACTCGATGAAGCAAACGGTTTCATTGATAAAGCAATCGAAAATTACCATCCATGATAAGGAGAGAACTAGAATGGCAACAGGCGGTTTAGCGATCATCCAATCAATGAAGCATAAGCTCCCTCCATCCGAGCGTAAACTTGCAGATTATATCCTAACCCATCCCCACAAAGCAATCGAAAGCACTGTCAGCGAAATCAGCGCCTTAGCCAATTCAAGTGACGCTGCCGTCATCAGGCTCTGCAAATCACTCGGATTAAAGGGATTTCAAGATTTAAAAATGAGAGTAGCGGGCGATCTGGCAAAGCCTACGTTTCAGGGCTACCGTGATATTGTTCCCCACGAGCCGCTGCCCTCTATTTCCGAAAAAGCGGCCGGCAATGCCATTCAAGCCATTCAGGATACTTCAGACCTGATGGACTACAAAGAACTGGAACGAGCGGTTTCTCTGCTTCTCAAAGCTCACACTGTGCATTTTATCGGCGTCGGGGCTTCCGGCATTGTCGCCAAGGACGCTCAGCAAAAGTGGCTTCGCATTCATAAACAAGCAACCGCGTTTACAGACACTCATCTTGTGGCATCTTTAATCGCAAATGCAGATAAAGACGACATCGTATTCGCCATTTCGTTCTCAGGAGAGACGCAGGAAATCATTGAACTGCTTGCCATGGCTAAGGAAAAAGGCATCACAACGATCAGCCTCACACAATTCAGTCAGACATCCGTCTCCGCACTGGCTGATGTCCCATTGTATACAGCCCATTCCAATGAAGCCTTAATTCGAAGTGCAGCCACTTCCTCCCGCCTCGCCCAGCTTTTTATGATAGATGTATTGTTTTTAGGCATGGCGGCTGAGCAATATGAAGAAACAACCGGCTATATCGATAAAACAAGAGCAGCCATACAATCTATGAGAAAAAAATAAAGCATCTTGAAGGGGAGGGGTTTTTAATGAGCAAAGAAAATAACTACCATCAACTCGCAAAGAAAATCCTCGAGTTATGCGGGGGGAAATCCAATATATCCTCATTTACGCATTGCATGACAAGGCTGCGTATTACACCTTACGATGAAAACAAAGCAGATGCTCAGGCTTTAAGAGCGCTTGACGGGGTATTGGGGGTCGTCGAGGCTGAAACCTTACAAATCATCCTCGGCACAGGAGTCGTCAATCATGTTACAGCGGCTTTCTCCAAGCTCATGTCAGCGGAAGATGGTGTCGATGTGAATGAAGCAGCCGCCAAAAAGAAAGCCGATATCAATCGAAAGAACGCCACTCCTTTTAAACTTTTCTTACGTAAAATCGCCAGCATCTTTATCCCTCTTATTCCCGCCCTTGTCGCTTCCGGTTTAATTACCGGGATTACCAAAGCAAGTATTCAAGCCGGCTGGCTCTCTGCAGAATCACAAATTGCTGTTATCCTGACAATCATCGGATCAGGGCTGTTCACTTATCTCGGCATTCTCGTGGGTATCAACGCTTCAAAAGAATTTGGCGGGACACCCGCTCTTGGGGCTTTGGCCGGGATCTTGATTATCAATCCGGAGATCGCAAAGATCAGTTTATTTGGAGAAGAGCTTCTTCCGGGCAGGGGAGGCCTGATCGGCGTCCTTTTCGCTGCTATATTCATTGCTTACACCGAACAATTTATTCGCCGCTTTATTCCTCAATCACTCGATATCATTGTCACACCCACCGTTTCACTGTTAATCACCGGAATCGTAACGTATGTCGTATTCATGCCTTTAGGCGGATTCATTTCTGACGCCATTACATCCGGCCTTCTGTCCATCCTGGACATCGGCGGCATCGCTGCGGGCTTTATTCTGGGCGCAACCTTCCTTCCTCTCGTCGTAACCGGATTGCATCAAGGCTTGACGCCTGTGCACATGGAACTGATCAATTCAATTGGCAATGATCCTCTGCTCCCTATTTTGGCTATGGGAGGTGCAGGACAGGTAGGCGCGGCCTTTGCCGTCTTCGTGAAAACGAAAAAAACAACACTGAGAAAAGCAATCGCCGGCGGGCTTCCGTCAGGCCTGCTCGGCATTGGGGAACCGCTCATTTTCGGAGTCACGCTGCCGCTTGGCCGTCCGTTTTTAACGGCATGCTTAGGTGCTGGAATCGGCGGCGCCTTTCAAGCTTATTTTCAAGTAGCCACCTTTGCGATTGGTGTCTCCGGACTGCCGCTTTCCTTTCTAGTCCTGCCTTCGCAAATCATCCTGTATATCGTTGGGCTCTTTATTTCCTACGCGGCCGGCTTTTTATTGACCTATGCATTCGGATATAAAGATGAAATGGCTTCTCAGTTCGATTAAATTGTTTCTGTTTTAGGGATAGTAAACGGGATAGAAGCACAGAAAGGGGATAGCCTGTGAAAACAAAGACACTGTTGTTATTCAGTGCCATTTTAACCCTATCGATATTGGCGCCAAATGAAACCTTCGCGCAAACAGCAGACAGCTTGGTTGAGCCGAAAACCATAAATGCAGCAACTGCACAATTCTCGACGAAGAAGCTAAGGAAGGTAGATCAGATGATAGAACGGGATATTGCAGCAGGATTTCCAGGCGCCGTTCTTGTCGTCGTGAAGGATGGACGCATCATAAAAAAAGAAGCATACGGCTACAGTAAAAAGTACGAAGGATCAGAGCTGCTGCGCCGTCCGGCAAAAATGAAAACCCGCACGATGTTTGACTTAGCCTCAAATACAAAAATGTACGCCACAAATTTTGCATTGCAGCGCTTAGTCAGCCAAGGAAAACTTGACGTCTATGAAAAAGTTTCTGCATATTTGCCTGGTTTCAAGGATCAGCCTGGAGACCCCATAAAAGGAAAAAACAAGATGCGTGTCATTGATGTTCTTAAGCACCAATCAGGGCTTCCATCAAGCTTTTACTTTTACACGCCGGAAAAAGCCGGCAAATACTATTCCCAGGAACGTGACAAAACGATTGAATATTTGACGAAAATTCCGCTCGATTATCAAACCGGGACAAAACACGTATATAGTGACATTGGGTATATGCTCCTCGGCTGTATTGTCGAAAAACTCACCGGAAAACAGCTTGATGGCTACGCGGAGCAAGAGCTCTACAAGCCGTTGAAGCTGAAGCACACCTTGTACAATCCGCTGCAAAAAGGCTTTAAACCAAAGCAGTTCGCAGCTACTGAACGCATGGGCAATACACGTGACGGCGTTATTCAATTCCCTAACATACGCACAAACACGCTGCAAGGAGAAGTGCATGATGAAAAAGCGTTTTACTCAATGGATGGCGTGTCTGGCCATGCCGGGTTGTTCTCAAATGCAGATGATATGGCCATTCTGCTGCATGTCATGTTAAACAAAGGATCATACCGAAACATTTCTTTATTTGATCAGAAAACAGCTGACTTGTTTACAGCACCTTCAGCAACAGATCCGACATTCGCTCTTGGCTGGCGGCGGAACGGAAGCAAAAGCATGGAATGGATGTTTGGCCCTTACGCCAGCGCAAATGCTTACGGGCATACAGGCTGGACGGGGACCGTTACAATCATTGATCCGGCATTCAATTTAGGCATCGCATTGTTAACAAATAAAAAGCATACCCCAGTTGTTGATCCAGAAGAAAATCCCAACGTCTTTGAGGGTGATCAATTTCCAACAGGCAGTTATGGAAGCGTTATAACCGCGATTTATGAAGCAATGGAATGAATGATTAGACGATAGGAGGAAGTTTCTATGAAACCTGTCTTTCCGCTTATCCTTTCAGCCGTTCTTTTTCTTTCATGTTTTCTCGTGGCTAACCAGAAAGAAGCCACTGCATCTAAAAGTTCAATCGATGCCAATCAGATTGTCAATCGTATGTCATTAGATGAAAAACTCGGTCAGATGCTGATGCCTGATTTTAGAAATTGGCAAAAGAAAGGCGAGTCCTCACCGCAAGCCCTTACGGAAATGAATGAGGAAGTCGCCAGCCTCGTCAAGAAATATCAATTCGGAGGCGTCATTCTTTTTGCAGAAAATGTAAAAACAACAAAGCAAACGGTCCAGCTGACAGACGCTTACCAAAAGGCAAGTCCCAAAATCCCGCTCATGCTTAGTATTGATCAGGAAGGCGGCATTGTAACGAGGCTAGGGGAGGGCACTAATTTCCCAGGGAATATGGCGCTGGGCGCAGCCAGAAGCAGAATCAATGCGTATCAGACCGGCAGCATCATTGGAAAAGAGCTCTCGGCCTTAGGCATCAATACAGATTTCAGCCCTGTCGTAGACATTAACAATAATCCTGATAATCCTGTAATCGGCGTACGGTCATTCAGCTCCAATCGAGAACTGACATCACGACTCGGTTTATACACGATGAAAGGGTTGCAGCGGCAGGATATCGCCTCTGCCCTCAAACATTTCCCGGGACATGGAGACACGGACGTTGACAGCCATTATGGACTGCCGCTCGTTTCCCATGATCAAGAACGGCTTCGAGAGGTCGAGCTCTATCCTTTTCAAAAAGCAATTGATGCCGGTGCTGATATGGTGATGACAGCCCATGTTCAATTCCCTGCCTTTGACGACACCACATACAAAAGCAAACTCGATGGATCCGACATTTTGGTTCCAGCTACACTTTCGAAAAAAGTGATGACAGGCCTTCTTCGTCAGGAAATGGGCTTTAATGGGGTCATCGTTACCGATGCGCTCAATATGAAGGCAATCGCAGATCATTTCGGACAGGAAGAGGCTGTGGTCATGGCCGTAAAAGCTGGTGTCGATATTGCATTAATGCCAGCCTCAGTTACTTCATTGAAAGAAGAACAGAAATTCTCACGTGTTATTCAAGCTTTAAAAGAAGCCGTGAAAAACGGAGACATTCCTGAACATCAAATCAACAAATCAGTTGAAAGAATCATTTCCCTGAAAATAAAACGCGGCATGTATCCAGCACGGAACGACGACAGTACAAAAGAAAAAATAGCCAAAGCCCAAAAAATCGTAGGAAGCAAGCAGCACCTGAAAGCAGAGAAAAAAATAGCTGAAAAAGCAGTAACTGTATTAAAAAATGAACAGCACACTTTGCCGTTCAAGCCCAAAAAAGGCAGCCGAATCTTAATTGTGGCACCTTACGAAGAACAAACTGCTTCAATCGA
Organism: Bacillus sp. ATD; assembly: GCF_050585765.1. Classification (NCBI taxonomy): domain Bacteria; kingdom Bacillati; phylum Bacillota; class Bacilli; order Caryophanales; family Bacillaceae; genus Bacillus; species Bacillus sp. ATD. The sequence goes on from NZ_JBOBQH010000013.1 coordinate 50,223, forward strand.
ACAAACCATTCGCGATCTCGTCAATCGTAAGAAAATCAAACCCGTATCTGTCGACAAAATGAATTTTGCCAACCAAGTATTTAAGGCCGAGCATGAAAAACAAGTAAAAGAGGCTGATTATATCATTACCGGTTCCTATGTCGTCAAAAATGACCCTGTCGTCAACGACGGTGTCATCGGCGACACCATATCTGATTCAAGCAAATGGGCTACCGTGTTTCCGAGAGCTGTCATGAAAGCCGCACTGCAGCACAATAAACCTTTTGTCTTAATGAGTCTGCGCAATCCCTATGATGCCGCCAATTTTGAAGAAGCAAAGGCACTGATTGCTGTCTATGGCTTTAAAGGATACACAAATGGCCGTTATCTTCAACCTAATATTCCAGCCGGAGTGATGGCGATATTCGGCCAGGCAAAACCTAAAGGCACACTTCCAGTTGACATTCCGTCAGTCACGAAACCAGGGAACACCCTTTACCCATTTGGCTACGGATTAAATATCAAAACTGGAAGACCGCTTTAATAAGGAGGGACACATGAGAAAAACAATATTCGCTTTTCTGACAGGGCTCATGATGTTCGGAACGATAACCGCTGCCTCTGCTTCACCCGATTCAAAGAATCAAACGGCTAAAAAACCTAAAGTCCAGACTGGGATAGACACGCTCTTGCCAGACTATAAAAAACAGCTCAAGGGAAAACGCATCGGACTGATCACCAATCCAACCGGAGTAAACGCATCTCTGAAAAGCAGTGTCGATATTCTTTACGAGAACCCAGATATCAAACTGACAGCTTTATTCGGCCCTGAACACGGCGTCCGCGGTGACGCCCAGGCTGGAGACGAAGTAGGCTCTTACATTGACGAAAAAACCGGGGTTCCCGTATACAGCCTCTACGGAAAAACGAAAAAACCGACTCCAGAAATGCTGAAAAATGTCGATATTCTAATGTTTGACATTCAGGATGTCGGGACCCGTTTCTACACGTACATTTATACAATGGCATACGCAATGGAAGCCGCTAAAGAAAACGGCATTCCATTTATGGTGCTGGACCGTCCGAATCCTCAAGGCGGGAATCATATTGAAGGACCAATCTTAGAACCTGAATACGCCTCATTTGTCGGATTGTATCCCATTCCATTGAAGCATGGGATGACGATAGGCGAATTGGCTTTACTGTTCAACAAAGAATTTAGTATTGATGCCGATCTTACAGTGGTAAAAATGAAACACTGGAAGCGAAAAATGGATTTTGACGATACCCGATTGCCTTTCGTCCTCCCTTCGCCTAACATGCCGACGGTGGAAAGCACATTTGTTTATCCTGCAACCGGGCTGATTGAAGGAACAAATATATCCGAAGGGCGAGGGACAACAAAGCCATTCGAATTGATCGGAGCTCCCTTTATCAAAAGCACAGAACTTGAAGAAACATTAAACAGCCTCCATTTGCCGGGCGTTACATTTAGGGCAGCATCCTTCACACCGACGTTTTCTAAACATCAAGGAACGCTTTGCCACGGTGTGCAGCTCTATGTGACAGACAGAGATAAGTTTGAAGCCGTTAAAACGGGTCTTTCAGTCATTAAAACCATACACGATCTCTATCCTGAGGATTTTGAGTTCCTGTCAACAGGTTCATTCGATAAACTGGCAGGCAACGGCTGGATCAGGACAAAAATCGAAAATGGAACTTCTATTGAAGACATCATAGACAGCTATGAAAAAACACTCCAACAATTCAGCAAAACAAGAAAAAAATATCTCATTTATTAAGGCGTAAGCATCGTATGTTACACGTGTAACATATTCTTACTGAACGAAAGACCCTTACTTTCACACATGAGTAAGGGTTTTTTTTCGTGCTAAAAACCCACCCGCTTTATATAGGAAAACTTTCATTTATTTGGTACAATTTTTATTGAAAATGATTATCAATTGAAAGCTTCTGAAAAGGTGGTCTACTCTTGCCAAACGCAGTGATTTATCAACCCATACAAATTGAATATCTAAAAAAAACAAGTGATCTCTTCTCAGAACAGCAATTAGCCGATTCATTCGTGCTGATCTTTCATTTAAAAGGAAACGGCCATATTTCGATCGGAACAAACACCAATCCTCTGCAAAAAAAGACACTTTATGTTTGCCCGCCTAACGAGACCTTTGGCTTTACACCAGCAGCCAATGGACATATAGATGCCTGTCTGATCAGGCTTCAAAGCTATATCAAGGAAAACGGCCAAGATATGTTCACACCATGCGCAGAATCAGAATTAGCCAAACTGAAGCTTGTGAATGTTTCGCATATCGAAAACCTTGCAGTCCGGCTTCAAGAGCTTGCAACACTATGGAATGAATCGTCTCAGCTTTCTCAGCTTAAATGCGTGATTGAAGTACAAAGCCTGATTTATGACCTCTTTACTGCCAGTTTATCTGAGCAAACGGATACACATTCAGCAATCGAAAAAACAAAACACTATATCGAAACCCATGCCCATTCAAAAATCACCCTTGCCAAGCTGTCACAAATCGCAGGAATCAGCGCCAAACACTACAGCGAAAGCTTTAAAAAATGGACTGGACAGAGCGTAACAGAATTTATTACGAACACAAGAATCACCAAAGCGAAACAGCTCATGGCAAAATCAAACTGCAAATTGAAAGAAATCGCTCACCAATCCGGTTATCAAGATGAATTTTATTTCAGCAGAATCTTTAAAAAATATACAGGGTGTTCACCTACAAGCTATATGAAAAAACGACGAAAAAAGATCGCCGCTTATGGAAGGGGGACAATGGGCCATCTCATTCCTCTTCATCACATACCCTTTGCCGCTGCTCTGCATCCGAAATGGACGTCTTACTACTATCAGCATTATTCGACAGATATACCCGTCCAGCTCAGTGCATACCGCTTTAATGAAAAGTGGGAAGAAAACCTGTACACATTATCGCAGGCAGAACCAGATGTGATTGTCAGCATGGATTCTATTTCTCCGGAAGAACAATATCACCTGAATCGCATCGCAGAAGTTATGTACCTTCCTTCAGAAGAAAGCTGGAGAACCCACTTTCTGCAAACGGCCTCATTTTTAAAGGAAGAATCCGAAGCAGAAAAGTGGCTCGCGGCTTATGACCGGCAGACAACAGCCGCCAAAAAAACACTTCAGCACGTTCAAGGGCTGCGTTTTCTCTTTTTGAGGCTGCATAAGCAAAACTTCTATCTGGCACATAACCGAAGTGTACGCGAAGTTTTCTTTGGAGATTTAGGATTCAGCTCGGCAACAACGGCTGACACACCTTCAGAACAAGCGATTTCGTTAGAAAATATCGCAAATTACCAAGCTGACTGCATGATGCTTTTTCTTTTTAAAGAGCCGGAGACCATAGCTTACTACCAGCAATTACAGCTGACAGAAGCATGGCAGAACCTAAGCGCCGTAAAGAATAACCGTGTTTATCTTCTATCCCTTGACCCATGGAATGAATACTCAGCTTGCGGGCACGAACGCATCGTTCAGCAAACTATTTCTTTACTATCCGGAGATTGTCCATGATAAATCAGAAATTTGTCCATGGTGTTATATCTATTCATTCTCTATAATTCTAATTGATAATAGTTATCAATTGACAGGAGGCCCTATAGATGAAAAAAATATCTCTAACCTTATTAATCTTGCTTCTCGCGCTGACGGCAGCAGCCTGCGGCAGCAAAAACGAATCGACTGCCAGCAAGGCAAGCGGCACAGCATCTGAAAAGAAGAAAATTGAATACCTGGATAAAACATATGAAGTAACTGTACCGACAGACAAAATTGCCATTACAGGAAGCGTTGAATCAATGGAAGATGCCAAACTGCTGGATGTTCACCCGCAAGGCGCGATATCATTCTCAGGCAAATTCCCTGATATGTTCAAAGACATTACTGATAAAGCCCAATCAACCGGAGAAAAAATGGAGCCAAACATCGAAAAGATTCTAGAAATGAAGCCAGACGTCATCCTTGCTTCAACAAAATTCCCAGAAAAAACACTGCAAAAAATAAGCACAGCCGGCACAACGATCCCAGTTTCTCATATCTCTTCAAACTGGAAAGAAAACATGATGCTGCTTGCCCAGCTGACTGGAAAAGAGAAAAAAGCGAAAAAAATCATTGCAGATTATGAACAGGATCTAAAAGAAACAAAAACTAAAATCAACAATAAAGCGAAAGATTCAAAAGCGCTTGTCATCAGAATCAGACAAGGCAACATTTACATTTACCCTGAACAGGTGTATTTCAACTCCACGCTATACGGTGATTTAGGCCTTAAGGCGCCGAGCGAAGTAAAAGCTGCAAAAGCGCAAGAGCTGATTTCATTAGAAAAATTAAGTGAAATGAACCCAGATCATATCTTCGTCCAATTTTCTGATGATGAAAATGCAGACAAACCTGATGCCTTAAAAGATCTGGAGAAAAATCCAATCTGGAAAAGCCTGAAAGCAGTCAAAGAAGATCATGTGTATGTCAACTCAGTGGACCCTCTCGCACAAGGCGGCACAGCTTGGAGCAAAGTCCGTTTCCTGAAAGCGGCTGCTGAAAAATTGACACAAAACTAATTCAGAGTAGGTTTTTGTATGTATTCAAAACAGTGGACACGTATCATATTGATTACTTCTCCATTTGCTATAGCACTGTCGCTTTTGCTTTCAATCCTTTATGGGGCAAAGCATCTTAGCACAGATATTGTTTTTACATCTCTTATTCATTTCGATCCTGGAAACACAGACCATCAAATTATATGGCATTCTCGGATTCCAAGGGCTGCCGGAGCTCTGCTCATAGGGGCAGCCCTTGCTGTTTCTGGAGCGCTTATGCAAGGCATTACGCGCAATTATTTAGCTTCGCCCTCCATTATGGGCGTTTCAGATGGTTCCGCGTTTATCATCACGCTCTGTATGGTTCTGCTCCCGCAATCATCGTCGATTGAAATGATCATTTATTCTTTTATCGGCTCAGCGTTAGGGGCTGTGTTAGTATTCGGCCTTGCCGCCATGATGCCGAACGGATTTACCCCCGTGCAGCTCGCCATCATCGGCACAGTCACAAGCATGCTGCTCAGCAGTTTATCAGCGGCCATGTCGATTTATTTTCAAATTTCTCAGGATCTCAGTTTCTGGTACAGTGCCAGACTTCATCAAATGAGTCCGGATTTCCTGAAGCTTGCCGCTCCGTTTTTCCTGATTGGCATCATAATGGCCATGTCTCTCAGCAAAAAGGTGACTGCCGTATCCTTAGGCGATGACATTTCTAAAAGTCTGGGCCAAAAGAAAAAAACCATAAAAATCATGGCGATGCTTTCCGTCATTATTTTAACCGGCAGTGCCGTAGCGCTGGCCGGAAAAATTGCGTTTGTTGGTTTGGTTGTTCCGCATATCACGAGATTTCTCGTCGGCTCTGATTACAGCAGGCTGATTCCGTGTTCCTGTATTTTGGGCGGAATCTTTTTAACCCTGTGTGATCTCGCAAGCCGATTTATCAACTATCCGTTTGAAACACCGATTGAGGTCGTAACATCCATTATCGGCGTACCTTTCTTCCTTTATTTGATTAAACGAAAAGGAGGGGAGCAAAATGCCTAAAAAATATGCATTGTTCATCGTTTTGATTCTCGTTGTCAGCTATTTCAGCTTAACGAGCGGATCATTTTCTGTTCGTCCGGCTGAGCTGCTCTCCACTCTTTTTCAAATCGATCCGAATCCGCAGTATGAAATTTTGCTGTTCGATCTAAGACTTCCGAGGGTTGTCATGGCTGCTATTATCGGACTCGGTCTTGGCATTGCAGGCGCTGTCATCCAGGCCATCACAAGAAACGGGCTTGCTGACCCGGGAATTCTCGGAATCAACGCAGGGGCAGGAGCCGGTATTGTGGCGTTTATGCTCTTGTTCCAAGGCCAGAAGGAAGTGACATCCATAGCTGCAGCGATGGGGATGCCGCTCTTTGGATTGATAGGCGGGCTCATCGCGGCGCTCCTGATTTACATATTTGCATGGCACAGAGGCAATTTAGATTCAGGAAGAATTATTCTGGTAGGAATCGCGATCAATTCAGGATTCAGCGCCCTTTCTTTGTTTTTATCATTAAAAATGGACCCGCAAGACTATCAAATGGCCATGGTGTGGAAAAACGGAAGCATCTGGTCTGCCAACTGGACGTATATCACAGCCGTTCTTCCGTGGATGCTGCTGTTTATACCGATTCTTATTGCCAAATCCCGCTTGCTCGACACCATTCGTTTTGATGAAGACACAGTCAGAAGCCTCGGCATATCATCAAATAAAGAAAAAACCATCCTGCTCGTCGCCTGTGTAGCAATCATCAGTGCCTGTGTCTCCGTAGCGGGCAGCATGGCGTTTGTCGGCTTAATTGCTCCCCATATTTCACGGAGGCTGTCCGGTGTCGAACATCGCTATATCCTGCCACTGAGCGGTTTAATCGGGATGCTGCTTGTGATAAGCGCAGACTTTGCAGGAAAACTGTTTTTTCAGCCCGCGGAAGTGCCCGCAGGCATCATTTTGGCGATCCTCGGTGTTCCTTATTTCTTATATTTGCTTTTTAAGCAAAAAAAGGGGGAGAATGCTTGAAAGGATCTCTTTCAGAACACAAAACCGGCAACAGGAGGTTCACGCTGTACCTCCCTCCTTCCTACAGCGCAGACAGCGGGGAATTCCCTGCTGTTTATGTGCAAGATGGCCATTCTTTGTTTCACGGCCAAATTGAATTATTAGAAAGCATGTTTCAACAGCATAGGCTCCCTCAACTTGTACTAATTGGTATCGAACCTGAAAATCGGCTTGACGAATACACGCCATGGCCGGCTGCATCACTCAGTGATCGATTCCCGGACTTCGGAGGCATGGGGTATGACTATCTGTCTGACATGACAAACCGGTTCATTCCGTTTATCGAAGAAAACTGGAACATCGCCAGGAAACTGCAATCAAGAGGAATGATCGGCGCCTCATTAGGCGGCCTCATCTCAATGTTCGCCTTATTAAAGTATCCGTCAGTGTTTGGGAAAATAGGTTCTATCTCAGGTTCATACTGGTACGAGAACGCAGCGGAAACCATTCATATTTCTTCTTTAACACCCGGCACTGCGCGTATTTTTATGTCTGTCGGCAGTGAAGAAGGCCGTGGAAAGCAATCCATTCAGCGGCATATGCTGAATAAAACAAAGCAAGTTCACCAAAGTCTAAAAGAAAAAGGCTTCACTGAAGACCAGCTTTGTCTTTCAATTGAAAAAGGGGCGGTGCACCACCGCAAGTATTTCTGCAAACAGTTCATCACCGCTCTCGAATGGCTATACGGAAAAAACCGCTCAATCCAATGAGCGGTTTTTTCATGCTTTCTGCAAAACAGGTTTTAATTCAAAACGATTCAGCATATAGCCAAACAAAGCAGCCAATATCTGCTGGAACAGCATGCCGATCACAACAGGAACGGCAACCTGAGACGGGAAGAACGTAACGGCAAGAACTGCGCCGGCACTGATATTCCTCATGCCTCCCGTAAATATAAGAGAGACTATTTCCTCTTGGCGCCTTTTCATCATTTTTCCGATCAGCCAAGCAGCGGCATAGCCTGTTAACGCAATAAAGAAGACCGTTACAGCTATTCCTGCAAATCTCAAATCAATGGCTTTGAAATAAGGAGCAATCGCTGAACTGTTAATCGCAATCACTGCCATCAAGCAAAGCTTTGAAAAAGGCGACAGCGCGCTGCTCACAGATGCAGTTCGTTCAGGAGATGACATCTGATTAAACAGCATGCCCAGAAAAGAAGGAATCACAACCATTACAATCAGGCCTTTCATCATTCCCCACACGTCCATATGAACCTGAGCGCCGGCCAGCAATGAAAGGCTAAGCGGTACGATTAGCGGTGACAGCACAGTATCAACTAAGATAATCGAAAGCGTCAAACCGACATTCCCTTTGTACATCGCTGCCCAAATCAAGCTTGTAATCCCAGTAGGAATTACGACAGCCAACGTTAAACCAGTGATCGTTAAAGGGTCGCCTTTAAAGATAAGATGGCCGCTGCCCCAAGCAAAAAGCGGCATAAAAATATGAAGAACAAAAAGTGCAAGAATCATAGGGAGAGGGTGAGATAATGCATGTCTCAAAGATTGAAAGTTCGCGCTTAAACTGCCTGCAAACGTAATAAACGCAAAGATCCAAGGCACTGCGCTTTCATATCCATTTAAAAATTGAGACAACAGCACGCCCAACACCACACTAGTCGGCGTTAAAAGCGGCATCACCCTCCCCAATACACGGTTCAGCTTCTGAAGCATCATATGCAAGTCCCCTATTTTAAATTTCTCTTCTCTCTATTATATCAATGCTGCTTAACCGTATGTTATATAAAAAAGCCCAGATCTCGTTAATCTGGGCTTCCCTATTTTATGCCATCTGTTTCATTAGAGACTTACTCGCTTTATTCAAACCTTTTAACTCGGCTTCAATGCCTTGTTCTTTAAACTTCGCAACAATCTTATCAAGTGCTGCCGCTCCAGAATCATCCCATACATGAGCTTCAGTTAAGTCAATCACGACCCGCTCAACATCCTCTTGATAAATAAACGCATTTGCAAGATCCGTCACTGACGCAAAAAAGATCTGCCCCTTCACTTGATAGGTTCTAAGCTTTTGATCCTCTGCATGAGAAACGATTTTCAGCTTCGAGATTTTTGCCACAAAGAACACGGCACTTAAAAGAACGCCGACAAATACACCCTTAGATAAGTCATCCGTCACAACAACCGTTATCACAGTCACAACCATGACAATCGAGTCCGTGAGCGGCGCTTTTTTAAGTCCTTTTAAAGAAGACCAATCAAATGTGCCGACAGACACCATAACCATTACAGCCACTAACGCAGCCATTGGGATTTTCACCACGACATGACTTAGCACCGCAATTAAAAACATCAGAAAAGCACCGGCCACAAATGCTGACAAACGTCCGCGCCCGCCCGCTTTTGTATTAATGACAGATTGTCCGATCATAGCACAGCCTGCCATGCCGCCAAAGAATCCGGTCACGATATTCGCAATTCCCTGTCCTCGGCTCTCTTTATTTTTATCACTGTCCGTATCCGTCATTTCATCAATAATCTGTGCTGTCAGCAAAGATTCAAGCAACCCGACAAACGCTAAAGCAATCGAATAAGGAAAAATAATTTGCAGTGTTTCAAAGGTTAACGGAACATCAGGAATTAAGAAATGAGGCAACGAACTAGAAATATTGCCCATATCGCCAACCGTCCGCACATCCACATGGAAAGTGACCGCAATAATTGTCATCACAATAATCGCAACAAGCGGGGACGGAACAGCAGTCGTAAACCTCGGGAGCACATAAATAATAACCAGCGACCCGGCAAGCATCGCATACATACTCCAAGAAGCACCTTCAAACTGAGGAAGCTGCGCAGAGAAGATAAGGATCGCCAGCGCATTCACAAACCCGATCATGACAGAACGCGGGATGAATTTCATTAATCTCGCTATTTTACTGATACCTAAAATCACCTGAATAATGCCTGTCAAAATCGTAGCCGCAAATAAATACTGAAGCCCATGATCAGCAACGAGCGACACCATAACGACTGCCATTGAACCAGTCGCAGCTGAAATCATGCCAGGTCTGCCGCCAAAAATAGAAATAATAATGGCTATACAAAATGACGCATATAGACCGACCATCGGATCCACACCGGCTATAATAGAAAAGCCGATCGCCTCAGGAATTAATGCTAACGCAACTAAAATGCCAGCAAGAATGTCTTTTCGGATATTCCCGAACCATTGCTGTTGTAATGTAAAACTATTATTCAAATATAACGACTCCTTCTTATAAAAAAATAAATCCGCACCATATCTATTGTATTGGGAGCTTTTTTTATTTTACGGGAGAAAAATGAAAGAAAAACGACCGGGGAAAACGGGGAAACGTTGAGTATATTGTATTGAGGCAAGGAGTTGTCATACAAAGTATCATAATAAATTTTAATCAATTACGCAAGATGAATGCTGAAGAAAAAAATGGCTCAAACATAGTCTGAGCCATTTCGCTGGATTATATCATATCCGGATGAGACACAAGAATCGTTTTAATGGCAGTAATATCTTTTCTCTCATTTGGCAACGCACCTATACCCATCAATTCCTGGATGGCAGCCTCGTAGTTCTCAAGCGGAGTTTTCTCCGTAATTAATTCAGAAAGCTGAGGCATGTCCGCAGCACATGATACCGCATCCTCCATAATTTGGCGCGCCTCTCCGGTTCCAACAATCGTCACACCGTTAGAAAGCAGCTGGAAAGGCCTGATTTTCATCTCATACGTATCATCAAATCCCATAGGTACAAGTCTTCCGCCCTTGTTAATTAATGGATATGCCCATTCAAGCTGATTACCGATCGCGTCAAAGATCACGTCAAATGTTCTCCCTTGGTTAATCCGTTTGACCTCATCTACCGTTAAATCCTGAGGGTGATAAACATAGTCAGATATTCGGCGCGCCGCTTCTGAACGGTACTCACCAACCTCCGTCGCAACTGTCAGCCTAGCGAGTTTTTTTACCATGATTTGAACAAGCAGTCCAATCGGCCCTGAACCTAATACCAGTACAGAATCGTCAGGTTTGATAGCAGCCCGCTCAATCACATTTAACACACAAGAAAGCGGCTCAATTAAAGTGGCTCGTTCCCATTCCATAGCGTCCGGGATTTTATACATAAATCGGTCCTCGCCCACATAATAATCGGCAAATGTGCCATGTGCCCCTAATCCCAGCTGCCAGTCTTCAAATGTTTCACAATAACAAGTTAAACCTTTTCTGCAATAATAACACTTCCCGCAAAACTGAGTCGGATCGATCACCACACGATCACCAGGCTTAACGTTTTTAACCTCAGGTCCTGTTTCAGTCACCACGCCCACAGATTCATGACCAAGGATCATACCGTGAGTCGCGCGCATCTTTCCTTTTAGAACATTTAGATCCGTTCCGCAGATGCCTGTCCCGTATATTTTTACTTTTACATCGTTCATTTTTTTAATTTGAGGTTCTTCTACTTCTTGCAATTCCAGCCGTTCATTAGGAGTCCAGACCAACGCTTTCATATGTCTCTTCCTTTCTGTCCCAGCGAATTTGATCCAGCAGCTTCTGATGCAGCTCCTTCGTTGACGCGGCGATGCATGACTGCTGGTTATTGTAGCTAAGATCCGTCAGAAGTGTGTCATCCAAGGACTTTCCATACGCGTCAGTAATGACAACACCCGCTTTTTTCGCCAAAAACACACTTGCGGCAATATCATAAGGAAACAGATGCAGAACCTGCCCATTTCCTACAGCCTGAAAATCTTTTAGCAGCGCAGGATCGTCCTTTAATAAACGATTGCCGATATCCACATAGGCATCCATCTGCCCTGTGATAATTCTGGAGATGGAATATGAAGCGCTATTAAAAACAAAAACGCCGCCATTATTCGCTGACTGATCTATCAAATGACCGTACGCATCAATCATCAGATTCGAGGGATGCCCATTAAACTCAAGGCTCCAAAACATATGTTTAATGTCTTCCACCTTGCTCAGATTTGGCAGGGTGCCACGATAGCCTTCATAATAGATCCCCTCAGAATAAACATCCGCGTACATATAGGCTCCTGTTTTCAGCTCTAGCAGAAAAGCAAATTCAATATCCTTAATTTTTGCGTCAGGCTTGTACGCTGCTAATGCGATAGAGATACAAGACATTTCAAGACCTGCAGCTGCCGGACGCGTACCGTCAATCGGATCAACAATCAAAATATATTGAGGATTGTCTCCAAATATCTTCAATCCCCCATCTTCCGTATAAAACGCGACTGATTCTTTTTTGCTTTGCACATAATCCAGCACTGCGTTCTCAGCAGCCGCATCAATGTTAAACTGTGCATCTCCCCCTGGGGAATACCCGTTAACTAACCGGTTTTTCAGTGTTCCTTTCTGTCCCTTTACTTCCTCATAAACAAATTTTCCAAGCTCTATAATATATTCTTTCACTTGATATCCTCCAATAGCTTACGAAGTTTGAAACAAAGCACCTCAGCCTCACTAAGCGTAATCGTGAGAGGCGGACGGATTTTAAATACATTTCCGAATCCGTAACGGGAAGTACGTAAAATTAACCCATAATCCATAGCCCGTTTTGCAATATAATTGGTCAGTTCTACATCAGGCTCATTATTCTCTTTTACAATTTCAACGCCGATCATCAAACCTACGCCTCTGACGTCAGCAATAAAGGTAAATTCTTTCTTCATGTGCTCTAAAGAATCCATAATGTAATTCCCGACAATTGTTACATTTTCTAAGAAGCCAGGACGCTGCATGATTTCGATGGTCTTACAAGCAGCTGCCGAGGCCATCACATTTGAACCATAAGTAAATGAGTGATTATGGCCGGCTAATCCCATGTACTTATCCTCTGTAAGTGTAGCGGCAACCTGGAACCCCGTGCCGCCCAAACCTTTTGCGACCGTCATCATATTCGGTTTCACATCAAAGTAATCAGCGGCAAACATCTTGCCTGTACGGCCGAATCCAGTTTGAATTTCATCAAAAATAAGCGCGATATCATGCTCATCACAGAGCTTTCTTAATTGCTTAAAGTATTCCTTAGGCGGAACGATGTTTCCTCCATTACCGGAGATCGGTTCAATAATCATCGCGGCAATTTTTCCGTTGCTCGCATATTCGATAAAGTCATTAATTCTTTCTACACAAAGCATTCCGCATGAATCTGGTTTCTGATTGTAAAAACACCGGTTGCAATAGGGGTCAGGCACCTGCAAGCCAAAAGAAAACTGAGGGGGAAACGGCTCTCTTCGAAACGAATTTCCGGATAACGCAGACATCATATACGTTTGGCCAAGATGGCTTCGGAATAAAGAAATGACATCTGTTTTCCCTGAATAGTTTTGAGCCATTTTGATAGCTCCTTCATTCGCGGCAGAACCGCTGCTGACTTTGGGGTGAACTTTCGTGAGATTGTCGGGGGAGATTTCTACAAGTTTTTCAGCTAGTTTATTAACGGCGTTGGTTTGGTAGGATGAAGTGACATGTATCAGCTGGTCAGCCTGTTCTTTGACTGTATCAATAACTTCTTTATTGGTATAACCCAAATTCAAGTTGAAAGTAGCAGAAGCACAATCAATATACTCATTGCCCTCTGAGTCGTATAAATAAATGCCTTCTCCTCTTTCCATGACAACATCATCCACTTTGTAATACAAACTGTCTGGATTCGTAATTTCTTTAGTCCCCACTATCAACACCCCTATTTAATAAAATATGTAAAACTCGTTAATCATCGTATAAATTATAGAAATTAATGTCAACTAGATAAATAGTAAAAACTGTTAATTATTTGTTAACGTTTGCATGGGGGGTTCCTATTTAAACAGCTTATGTTATGATAGAAATAAATGGATTTATTGTAAAAAAACTAAATATAAACTACATAAACGCTTATTTTGCTGCCAGTCCTATCATAAAAATTGTAGAGAGTATTATTTTTATCAAAGGAGATTAATGAATGAAAACTCGTTTACTGTGGATTGGATGTTTATCTTATGGATCGATCGCCTTTACTCTCGTTATACTTGGAGCCGTCCTGCCGGAATTACTTTCCTATTACGCCCAAAGCTACAGTAATGGCGGTGTATTAGTTTTTTCACAATTTATGGGGTTTTTAATCGGTGTATTGGGGATGCCTTATGCTGTAAAAAGAATGGGACGCAGAAAAGTCGTTGTAATTGGGCTAGCCATGATCAGCTGCGAGTTGTTTATTTATTTCCTTCCTCCATGGCCGCTGCTCTTTCTTCTTGTCAGTATGGCTGGACTTGGAGCAGGGCTGGTAGAATCTTGTGTAGGAACAATCATCCTAACAGCAATTAAAGAAAAACAAGCAATCGCCATGAGTAAGATGGAAGTAGCATACGGTTTAGGGGCACTTTTCATGCCATTGCTGTCTGGTTTTTTAATCAGCAATCATGTATGGGCATTGGCTTTTCTTGTATTGGGGGTAAGTTCATTTCTTTTAATGGTTGTTTGGAGCCGGATGAGTTTTGGCAGTTTAGACGATTTACTCAATCGTCAAACAGACACCTCGGCCGATGGAAAGCAGCAAGCACCTACAAGTTTTCGAAAGCATGGCTTACTGTTTATTTGTTTAGCAGCTGCTTACTTCTTTTTTTATGGAGGCAGTGAAGTATCAATTGTTCACTTTATCCCTTCTATCTTTGCTGAGAAATGGGATATTTCAAACTCCTTAGCAACCATAACGGTAACAATATATTGGATCGGTATGATCATTGGCCGTTTACTGACCGGGCCGGTTTCCGAAAAATTAACCTATCATCGTTATCTTAGGCTGATAAATATCGGCGGCCTCATTTCACTCTGTATTTTGGCAATCAGCAAAACAGCTTTTGCTGGGTTTGTTCTTTGTTTCTTCTTAGGATTATTTATGGCCGGCATGTTCGCCATTGCTTTAATTATCACTAATCAATTTTACCCTGGAAAAACCGAACAAACGACAAGCATGCTGCTCGCTGCCAATGGATTAGGCGGCTCTATCCTGCCAATCGCAGTCGGATGGAGTCTAGATGAGTTTCCCGTACAAACTGCATTTTGGTTATTTACAACGCTCATGTTGATCATGCTTGGGATTGTATTGGTATTAAAAATGTTAGAGAACTTAAAAAGCAGAAAGCTCAATAAAATGGATACCGACGAAAACAAACCGGTACAGATATAAAACAAAAAACCCAGCTCGATGAGCTGGGTTTAAGCTTGCTTGGCGGCGTCCTACTCTCACAGGGGGAACCCCCCGACTACCATCGGCGCTGAA
>NZ_JBOBQH010000014.1:0-59583 GCF_050585765.1 Bacillus sp. ATD
GTTCTGTTTTATTGGTATCATAAAATTCCACTTAACTGTATAATATAATAACTTTATACCGAATTTTAAATCAGCATTCAGGTTTTATGGGCTGGGAAAATGGAAATAATAAAGGATAGAGCGAGAAAGTTGAAAATTCCTGAGAAACGGCTTATAGTAAGATTAAAGTCAAATATAGTCAAAGTCAGTAAAGGAGGGGGTTGAGTGGGACATAATATTTCTGACATCATTGAACAATATTTAAAACGAGTGTTAGATCAAAATGGCAAGGAAATTTTAGAGATTAAACGAAGTGAAATTGCAGATAAATTTCAATGCGTTCCTTCCCAAATAAATTATGTCATCAACACCAGGTTTACAAGCGAAAGAGGATATATTGTTGAGAGCAAACGCGGGGGCGGCGGATACATCAGGATCATTAAAATTAAAATGAACAATGAAGTTGTCCTGATCAATAATATTATTTCTCAAATTAGTACCCATTTGTCTCAAGCAGCCTCTGATGACATTATTTTAAGGCTATTAGAAGACAAGGTGATTTCAGAAAGAGAAGCAAAAATGATGGTCAGCGTAATGGACCGCTCAGTTTTACACATTGACTTGCCTGAACGTGATGAATTAAGAGCAAGAATGATGAAGGCTATGCTGACTGCTTTAAAATTAAAATAAGCGGGTGAAAAGATTGATTTGTCAAGAGTGCCACGAGAGACCAGCCACTTTTCACTTTACAAAGGTTGTTAACGGAGAAAAAATAGAAGTTCATATTTGTGAACAATGTGCCAAAGAAAATAGTGATTCATATGGTATAAGTGCAAATCAAGGTTTCTCTATTCATAATTTACTTTCGGGTTTGCTGAACATGGATTCTTCATTTCAAAATGCAGGGACTCAAATGTTCAGTCACTCGGAGCAAATATCTGCTTGTCCGAAATGCGGAATGACGTTTCAGCAATTCAGAAAAATTGGCCGCTTTGGATGTTCTGAATGTTACAAAACATTCCATAGCAACATTACACCTATCCTACGTAAAGTGCACAGCGGAAACACTGTGCATGCAGGGAAGATACCGAAACGAATAGGCGGCAATCTTCATATTAGACGGCAGATTGATATGCTGAAAAAAGAATTAGAATCCTTAATCCATCAAGAAGAATTTGAAAACGCAGCTCATGTGAGAGATCAAATTCGTTCTTTGGAACAATCACTCAAAAGTACAGATAGTGAGGAGGAACAGGGGTAATGTCGCTAAAGCATTTTATTCAGGACGCACTAAGCAGTTGGATGAAGCAGAAAGGACCTGAAAGTGACATTGTACTCAGTAGCCGCATACGTTTAGCAAGGAACTTTGAACATATTCGGTTCCCTACGCGGTATTCCAATGAAGAAGCCTCATCCATCATACAGCAATTTGAAGATCAGTTTTCAGAGCAAGAAATTCCTGGAATCGGCAAATTCGTTTTGATTAGAATGAATGATGCACAGCCTTTAGAAAAGCGTGTACTTGTTGAAAAGCATCTAATCAGTCCGAATTTGACAGAGTCTCCTTTTGGCGGCTGTTTGCTTTCTGAAAATGAGGAAGTAAGCGTCATGCTAAATGAAGAGGATCATATTAGAATACAATGTCTTTTCCCTGGATTTCAGCTCCTAGAAGCAATGAAAGCCGCGAACCAGGTCGATGACTGGATTGAAGAAAAAGTTGATTATGCATTCAATGAGCAGAGAGGGTACTTAACCAGCTGTCCTACAAACGTAGGTACAGGTTTAAGGGCTTCGGTCATGATGCATCTGCCGGCGCTGGTTTTAACTAGGCAAATAAATCGAATTATACCGGCAATTAATCAATTAGGCTTAGTTGTTAGAGGAATTTATGGGGAAGGCAGCGAAGCAGTAGGGAATATCTTTCAAATTTCAAATCAGATCACGCTTGGTAAGTCAGAGCAGGATATTGTAGAGGATCTTAACAGTGTTGCTGCTCAGTTGATTGAACAAGAACGATCTGCCCGAGAAGCGATTTATCAAACTTCTAAAATCGAACTTGAGGATCGGGTATATCGGTCTTATGGGGTCTTGTCTAATTGCCGGATGATAGAATCGAAAGAAACTGCAAAGTGCCTTTCAGATGTTCGGTTAGGCATAGACTTAGGCATAATAAAAGGACTTTCAAGCAACATACTTAACGAACTTATGATTTTGACGCAGCCAGGGTTTTTACAGCAATACTCGGGAGGCGCTTTGCGTCCGAACGAAAGGGACATTCGAAGAGCGGCTCTCATCAGAGAACGGCTTCACTTAGAAATGAATGGGAAAAGACAGGAGGATGAATCGATATGATGTTTGGAAGATTTACAGAACGAGCTCAAAAAGTACTGGCGCTAGCACAGGAAGAAGCACTTCGGTTAGGTCATAATAACATTGGCACTGAGCATATTTTATTAGGACTGGTAAGAGAAGGAGAGGGCATTGCTGCTAAAGCTCTTCAAGCGCTTGGACTCGGTTCAGATAAAATTCAGAAAGAAGTAGAAAGTTTGATCGGGCGCGGGCAGGAAATGTCTCAAACGATTCATTATACTCCTAGAGCTAAAAAAGTCATTGAGCTTTCAATGGATGAGGCAAGAAAACTCGGTCATTCTTATGTTGGAACAGAACATATTCTTCTTGGTCTGATTCGTGAAGGAGAAGGTGTTGCTGCGAGAGTTCTGAATAATCTCGGTGTCAGCTTAAATAAAGCAAGACAGCAGGTGCTCCAGCTTCTAGGAAGTAATGAAACAGGATCATCAGCGGCAGGAACAAACAGCAATGCGAATACGCCTACGCTTGATAGCTTGGCAAGAGACTTGACTGCTATTGCGAAGGAAGACAGTCTTGATCCTGTAATCGGCAGAAGTAAGGAAATCCAGCGTGTCATTGAAGTGTTAAGCCGTAGAACGAAAAACAACCCTGTTCTCATTGGTGAACCAGGTGTTGGTAAGACTGCTATCGCAGAAGGTTTGGCACAGCAAATTATCAATAATGAAGTACCCGAAATCTTACGTGATAAACGTGTGATGACATTAGACATGGGAACGGTTGTTGCCGGCACAAAATATCGCGGAGAATTTGAGGATCGCCTGAAGAAGGTCATGGATGAAATTCGCCAGGCAGGAAATATCATTCTATTCATCGATGAGCTCCATACATTAATCGGGGCAGGCGGAGCAGAAGGTGCTATTGATGCATCTAATATCTTAAAACCTTCACTTGCTCGCGGTGAGCTCCAATGTATTGGAGCAACGACTCTTGATGAGTACCGTAAATATATTGAAAAAGACGCAGCATTGGAACGCCGTTTTCAGCCGATCCAGGTTGATCAGCCATCTGTCGATGAAAGTATTCAAATTTTACAAGGTCTTCGTGACAGATACGAAGCCCACCACCGTGTTTCTATCACTGATGATGCCATTGAAGCTGCGGTTAAGCTTTCTGACAGATATATTTCTGACCGCTTCCTTCCGGATAAAGCCATTGACTTAATCGATGAAGCAGGTTCAAAGGTGAGACTGCGCTCATTTACAACGCCTCCTAACTTAAAAGAGCTTGAGCAGAAGCTTGATGAGGTTCGTAAAGAGAAGGATGCGGCAGTGCAAAGCCAAGAGTTTGAAAAAGCTGCTTCCTTGCGTGATACTGAGCAGCGCTTGCGCGAGCAAGTAGAGGATACGAAGAAATCATGGAAAGAGAAGCAAGGACAGGAAAACTCAGAGGTTACTGTGGATGATATTGCGATGGTTGTATCCAGCTGGACCGGTGTGCCTGTATCTAAAATCGCCCAAACTGAAACTGATAAGCTTCTCAATATGGAAAACATTCTTCACTCTCGTGTCATCGGCCAGGATGAAGCGGTTGCAGCTGTTGCAAAAGCCGTCAGACGTGCGAGAGCAGGGTTAAAAGATCCTAAACGCCCAATTGGCTCATTCATTTTCTTAGGCCCTACAGGTGTAGGTAAAACAGAGCTTGCGCGAGCACTTGCTGAATCCATTTTTGGCGATGAAGAATCCATGATCAGAATAGATATGTCTGAATACATGGAAAAACACTCAACTTCAAGACTTGTCGGTTCACCTCCGGGATACGTGGGATACGATGAAGGCGGTCAATTGACTGAGAAAGTCAGAAGAAAACCTTACTCTGTTGTGCTTCTTGATGAGATTGAGAAAGCGCACCCTGATGTCTTCAATATCCTTCTGCAAGTTCTTGAAGACGGCCGATTGACTGATTCTAAAGGACGTACAGTCGATTTCCGCAATACCATTTTGATCATGACATCAAACGTCGGAGCAAGTGAGCTGAAACGCAATAAATATGTCGGCTTTAACGTTCAGGATGAGACTCAAAATCATAAAGACATGAAAGATAAAGTGATGGGTGAATTGAAACGGGCGTTTAGACCTGAGTTCATCAACCGTATCGATGAAATTATCGTCTTCCATTCACTTGAGAAAAAACATCTTACTGAAATCGTGTCATTAATGTCTGATCAATTGACGAAACGCCTGAAAGAACAGGATCTTTCTATCGAATTGACTGATGCTGCAAAAGCAAAAGTTGCGGAAGAGGGCGTTGATCTGGAGTACGGAGCCCGTCCGTTAAGAAGAGCGATCCAAAAACACGTAGAGGATCGTTTATCTGAAGAACTCCTCAGAGGAAATATTCATAAAGGACAGCATATTGTTCTTGATGTAGAAGATGGCGAATTTGTCGTAAAAACGACTGCTAAAACGAATTAATATAAAAGACAGAAATGAGGCATACAGCATGTAAGTGTATGCCTCACTTTCATATCAAGAAATAGTAACAAGGGAGAGGTCTTACACTATATATGGCTAAAACAAAATCGAAATTCATCTGCCAATCCTGCGGCTACGAGTCTCCAAAATGGATGGGGAAATGTCCGGGCTGCGGTGCTTGGAATACAATGGTTGAAGAAATGATTAAAAAAGCACCGGCCAATCGGAGAGCGGCTTTTTCTCATTCTGTTCAAACTGTACAGAAACCTTCACCTATTACATCAATCGAAACATCAGAAGAACCCCGCGTTAAAACCCAGCTTGGCGAGTTTAACAGAGTACTCGGCGGAGGTGTCGTTAAAGGCTCCCTCGTTTTAATCGGCGGTGATCCTGGTATCGGAAAGTCAACCCTATTACTGCAGGTTTCCGCTCAATTATCAGGCTCATCAAACAGTGTCCTGTATATTTCGGGAGAAGAATCTGTAAAGCAAACGAAGCTTCGAGCTGACCGCCTCGGCATTAATAATCCGTCACTGCATGTTTTATCTGAAACCGATATGGAGTATATTTCGTCTGCTATACAAGAGATGAATCCTGCGTTTGTCGTTGTTGACTCTATTCAAACGGTATACCAAAGCGATATCACATCAGCACCGGGCAGTGTGTCACAGGTCAGAGAATGTACCGCCGAGCTAATGAAAATTGCAAAAACAAAAGGTATCCCGATTTTTATCGTGGGACACGTGACGAAAGAAGGGTCTATTGCAGGGCCGAGACTGTTGGAGCATATGGTTGACACTGTTTTATATTTTGAAGGAGAACGCCACCATACTTTCCGCATTTTGCGGGCTGTAAAAAACCGTTTCGGATCTACAAACGAAATGGGCATATTTGAAATGCGGGAAGAGGGGCTCACTGAGGTTTTGAATCCTTCAGAAATTTTCTTAGAGGAACGCTCTGCGGGTTCCGCGGGCTCGAGTATCACTGCTTCTATGGAGGGCACTAGACCGATTCTCGTTGAAATTCAGGCACTCATCTCGCCAACAAGCTTTGGAAACCCAAGGCGTATGGCAACGGGAATAGACCACAACAGGGTTTCTCTGTTAATGGCTGTATTAGAAAAAAGAGTGGGGCTGCTGCTGCAAAATCAGGATGCTTATTTGAAAGTGGCTGGCGGCGTTAAGCTTGATGAACCCGCAATTGATCTTGCCATTGCGATCAGTATCGCATCAAGCTTTAGAGACACACCTCCAAATCCTGCAGATTGTTTTATTGGAGAAGTGGGATTAACCGGAGAAGTGCGACGGGTTTCAAGAATTGAACAGCGTGTGAAAGAAGCGGCAAAGCTTGGTTTTAAACGCATGATCATACCAGCGGCTAATCTGGATGGATGGACAAAACCAAAAGGGATTGAGGTTATCGGAGTAGCAAATGTTGCAGAGGCGCTTCGTACTTCATTAGGAGGATAATAGATGGAAAAAGAGAAAAAAGGGGCGAAACACGAGTTAGACCTGTCATCTATATTGCAGTTTGTTGCTCCGGGTACACCGCTCAGAGCGGGGATGGAGAACGTCTTGAGAGCAAATACAGGCGGTCTGATCGTTGTTGGATATAATGATAAAGTAAAAGAAGTGGTGGATGGAGGATTTCACATCAACACGGCTTTTTCTCCGGCGCATTTGTATGAGCTGGCTAAAATGGATGGCGCGATCATTTTAAGTGATTCGGGTCAAAAGATCCTATATGCGAATACACAGCTGATGCCGGATGCCACAATTGCTTCATCAGAAACAGGAATGCGGCACAGAACTGCCGAAAGAGTAGCTAAGCAAACCGGCTGTCTTGTGATCGCTATTTCTGAAAGAAGAAATGTCATAACGTTATATCAGGAAAACATGAAGTATACACTAAAGGACATAGGATTTATTTTAACCAAGGCGAACCAAGCCATTCAAACACTTGAAAAATATAAGACAATCCTCGATAAAACGATTAATGCACTGAATGCGTTAGAGTTTGAGGAGCTTGTTACCTTCAGTGATGTCTTGTCTGTCATGCATCGTTATGAAATGGTGTTGAGAATTAAAAACGAAATAAATATGTATATCAAAGAGCTGGGGACAGAAGGACATCTGATCAAACTGCAAGTCATTGAATTGATTACGGATATGGAAGAAGAGGCCGCTTTATTTATTAAGGATTATGTAAAAGAAAAGATTAAAGATCCGTTTGTTCTTTTGAAGGAGCTGCAGGATATGTCCAGTTATGATCTGCTGGATGATTCCATTGTGTATAAGCTTCTCGGTTACCCTGCTTCTACTAATCTTGATGATTATGTATTGCCGAGAGGATACAGGCTGTTAAATAAGATACCGCGTCTTCCGATGCCGATTGTCGAAAATGTTGTAGAAGCATTTGGAGTCCTGCCAAGGATTATTGAGGCGAGTGCAGAAGAATTAGATGAAGTAGAGGGAATCGGTGAAGTACGAGCCCAAAAAATCAAAAAAGGATTAAAACGCCTGCAAGAGAAGCATTATTTAGACAGACAACTGTGATTTCGGTTAAAACCTTATGAATACGGGTATATTAATGTTGGTTTTTGTTTATTCTGATATTCGTAGGATGCATAAGACTTTGTGAAATTAAAATGTTAAAAAAGGAGGTGGGGGTATGTTAAAACGAATAGTTCAGGCGTTCTTCATTATTTTTGGCGGCGTTGTTGGTATATTTCTAATACCTGAATTGTTTGTACTGTTAAATATACAGGACATACCTTTAATAACAAACGCATATACGTCTGCGGCAATTGGGGCAATTATCTTTTTTCTCATCAGTATATGGGGTACAGAATACGTTGTGAACTGGGTGAAGTGGATAGAGGATTCATTGTTAAAAGCGCCGGTTCCAGATTTGTTATTTGGAAGTCTAGGCCTGGTTTTTGGACTTATAATTGCTTATCTTATCGTAAATGTTATTCCTTTAGACAATATACCTTACCGCATATTCAGCACAATTATCCCTGTATTTTTGGCTTTCTTCCTCGGTTATCTCGGCTTCCAGGTGGGCTTTAAGAAAAAGGATGAATTGATCAGCCTGTTTTCCATTTCCGCCAGAATGCAAAAGAAAAAAGGATCAGCTGAAGAAGAACATGAGGTTCAAGACAAGAAGCTGAAAATTTTGGACACTAGTGTTATTATTGATGGGAGAATAGCAGATATTTGCCAGACTGGATTTTTAGAGGGAGTTATCGTGATTCCGCAGTTTGTCCTTGAGGAGTTGCAGCATATTGCCGACTCTTCCGATGTGTTAAAACGAAACAGAGGACGCCGCGGTCTTGATATCCTGAACCGCATTCAGAAAGAATTAGACATTGAAGTTGAAATTTACGAAGGCGACTTTGAGGATATTCAGGAGGTTGACAGTAAGCTCGTCAAACTTGCGAAGCTGACATCTGGGGTCGTTGTGACGAATGATTTTAATTTAAATAAAGTATGCGAGCTTCAGAAGGTAGCAGTATTAAACATTAATGACCTTGCTAATGCGGTCAAGCCTGTTGTGCTTCCTGGCGAGGAAATGAATGTTCAGGTCATTAAGGATGGGAAAGAGCATAATCAGGGAGTTGCCTACTTGGATGATGGTACGATGATTGTCGTTGAAGAAGGACGCAATTATATCGGCAAGCATATTGATGTACTCGTCACAAGTGTGCTGCAGACAGCAGCGGGACGAATGATTTTTGCGAAGCCTAAGCTGTTGGAGAAGGCGCTGTAAAGGGAGAAAAAACAATGAGTTATGATGTGGTGATTCCTGCAGCCGGACAGGGAAAGCGGATGAAGGCAGGGAGAAATAAACTGTTCATTGAGCTGAAAGGAGACCCGGTGATCATACACACGTTAAGAGTGTTTGACAGCCACCGGCAGTGTGAAAAAATCATTTTGGTGATTAACGAGCAGGAGCGGGAGCACTTTCAGCAATTGCTGACCGATTATCCGTTTCAAACATCGATTGAGCTTGTTGCAGGCGGAGATGAGCGTCAGCACAGTGTTTATAAGGGGCTGAAAGCCGTAAAGCAAGAAAAGATTGTCCTTGTACATGACGGTGCCCGCCCATTTATAAAACATGAACAAATTGACGAACTGATCGCAGAGGCGGAACAGACAGGAGCGGCCATCCTCGCTGTTCCGGTAAAAGATACAATTAAACGCGTTCAAGATTTACAAGTCAGCGAGACGATTGAACGTTCAAGCTTGTGGGCTGTCCAAACGCCACAAGCTTTTCGTCTTTCTTTATTGTTGGAGGCTCACGCTGAGGCCGAGCGCAAGGGATTTTTAGGGACGGATGACGCCAGCCTCGTTGAACAGATGGAAGGCGGTTCGGTCCGTGTTGTAGAAGGCAGTTATACAAATATTAAGCTGACGACGCCAGACGATTTGACGTCAGCTGAAGCTATCATGGAATCAGAAAGTGGGAATAAACATGTTTAGAATTGGACAAGGATTTGATGTGCATCAATTAGTGGAGGGCCGTCCTCTAATTATTGGCGGAATTGAAATCCCGTACGAAAAAGGGCTGCTTGGCCATTCTGATGCAGACGTATTGCTGCATACTGTCGCTGACGCCTGCCTGGGAGCTGTGGGTGAAGGTGACATTGGCAAGCATTTTCCTGACACAGATCCTGAGTTCAAGGACGCAGACTCTTTCAAATTACTTCAGCATGTTTGGGGAATCGTGAAACAAAAAGGGTATGTCCTTGGGAACATTGATTGCACCATCATAGCGCAAAAGCCGAAGATGCTGCCATACATAGAAGATATGAGAAAAAGAATCGCTGAAGGCCTTGAGGCAGAGGTTTCACAGGTAAATGTAAAAGCAACAACGACAGAAAAGCTTGGATTTACAGGACGGGCGGAAGGAATAGCTGCTCAGGCGACAGTACTGATACAAAAAGGCTAACTTGTTTTGATGCTGGGTCTATTTGGTGGTAGAATAGATTCATACATTTTTGTCTGAGGCCATACATGACATGAAAGGAAGTATTTGAAAATGGGAAACGAAGTACGCGTCCGTTATGCACCGAGTCCAACCGGACATTTGCATATTGGAAATGCCAGAACGGCGCTTTTTAATTATTTATTTGCTCGCAATCAAGGCGGTAAGTTTATCATTCGTGTTGAGGACACTGATAAAAAGCGCAATATTGAGGGCGGAGAACAAAGCCAGCTGAATTATCTGAAGTGGCTAGGTATTGACTGGGATGAGAGTGTGGATGTCGGCGGAGAGTACGGCCCATACCGTCAGTCAGAGCGTAACGATATCTATAAAGTGTACTATGAAGAGCTCCTTGAAAAAGGGCTTGCTTATAAATGCTACTGTACGGAAGAAGAGCTTGAAAAAGAGCGTGAAGAGCAGATTGCCCGCGGAGAAATGCCACGGTATTCTGGGAAACACAGAGATCTGACTCAGGAAGAACAGGAGAAATTTATTGCTGAAGGCAGAAAGCCGAGTATTCGTTTCCGTGTGCCAGAAGGAAAAGTCATCGCCTTCAACGACATCGTAAAAGGCGAAATTTCTTTTGAATCAGATGGCATTGGCGACTTCGTTATTGTGAAAAAGGATGGAACGCCTACTTATAACTTCGCGGTAGCTATTGATGACTACTTAATGAAAATGACACACGTGTTGCGCGGTGAGGATCATATTTCTAACACACCGAAACAGATTATGATCTATCAAGCATTCGGGTGGGATATTCCTCAGTTCGGACATATGACGCTGATCGTAAACGAAAGCCGTAAAAAGCTCAGCAAACGTGATGAATCCATTATTCAATTCATCGAGCAGTACAAAGAGCTTGGTTACTTGCCAGAAGCACTGTTCAACTTTATCGGACTGCTAGGCTGGTCACCGGTTGGAGAAGAAGAGCTTTTCACAAAAGAGCAGTTTATTGAAATTTTTGATGTAAATCGTTTATCTAAATCACCAGCTTTGTTTGATATGCATAAGCTAAAATGGGTTAACAACCAATATGTGAAGAAGCTGGATCTTGATCAGGTTGTTGAACTGACGCTTCCGCATTTGCAAAAAGCCGGCAAAGTTGGTACTGAGCTTTCTGCTGAAGAACAAGAGTGGGTTCGCAAATTGATTTCCCTGTATCATGAGCAATTAAGCTACGGTGCCGAAATTGTTGAGCTGACTGATTTGTTCTTTGCGGATGAGATCGAGTATAATCAAGAAGCGAAAGCTGTTCTGGAAGAGGAGCAGGTTCCTGAAGTGCTCAGCACATTCGCTGCGAAGCTTGAAGAGCTTGAGGAGTTCACTCCAGATAATATCAAAGCATCGATCAAAGCAGTGCAGAAAGAAACTGGCCACAAAGGGAAAAAACTGTTTATGCCGATTCGTGTTGCTGTTACAGGGCAAACTCACGGTCCGGAACTGCCGCAATCAATCGAATTGATCGGTAAAGAGACTGCGATTCAGCGTTTGAAAAATATCTAAATAAATGATTGTTGACAGGGAAGAGTATAAAGCTTTAGGCCATTACAGAAAGGATCTTCATTGGCTGAGAGAGATCCATGAGCCGGGTTTTAGAAGTGCGCCCTTAAGACCTTTGAAGAACGTTTTTAAAAATCAGTATTCAAAGGCGGCCGCCGCCGTTACAGGCTGA
Organism: Bacillus sp. ATD; assembly: GCF_050585765.1. NCBI lineage: Bacteria > Bacillati > Bacillota > Bacilli > Caryophanales > Bacillaceae > Bacillus > Bacillus sp. ATD. The sequence continues at coordinate 11,425 of NZ_JBOBQH010000014.1, forward strand.
AGTTGGGAGAGCAGGAGTCTGCTTTTCAAACAGAGTGGAACCGCGCGGTTAAAGCGTCTCTGTCATGTTTACATGCAGAGACGCTTTTTTTATTGGGCAGAGGAAATCAGATAGAGAAACGGGGGGAAGCATGTGTTTTTTAGAATGCTCAAAGAAGACATTGATACTGTTTTCGATCAAGATCCTGCAGCAAGAAGCTATTTTGAAGTGATTTTAACTTATTCCGGTTTACATGCTATATGGGCGCATCGGATTGCACATGCTTTATATAAACGAAAATTTTATTTCCTTGCACGCCTTATATCTCAAGTAAGCCGATTTTTTACCGGGATCGAAATCCACCCCGGCGCCACAATTGGGAGAAGATTTTTCATAGACCACGGCATGGGGGTTGTCATTGGGGAGACATGTGAAATCGGCAATAACGTAACCGTTTTTCAGGGGGTTACCCTTGGGGGAACGGGGAAAGAAAAGGGAAAAAGGCACCCAACGATTAAAGATGACGCATTGATAGCCACAGGTGCTAAAGTGCTCGGTTCAATTACGGTCGGTGAAGGCTCAAAGATTGGCGCTGGTTCAGTAGTGCTGCATGATGTTCCTGATTTTTCAACAGTTGTCGGTATCCCCGGACGGGTCGTTGTACAAAATGGCAAGAAGGTAAGACGCGATTTAAACCATCAGGATTTGCCCGATCCGGTTGCTGACCGCTTTAAGTCTTTGGAACAGCAGATTTTAGAGCTGAAGGCAGAACTTGAAGACAGAAAAGAAAGGATCAATCAAAAATGACAATCACACTTTATAATACATTGACTAGACAGAAGGAAACATTCGTTCCTCTTGAAGAGGGGAAAGTGAAAATGTACGTATGCGGACCGACAGTTTACAATTACATTCACATCGGGAACGCGCGTCCGGCTATCGTTTACGATACGGTTCGAAACTATTTGGAGTATAAAGGCTATGATGTGCAGTATGTCTCTAACTTCACAGACGTAGACGATAAATTAATTAAAGCGGCAAATGAGCTTGGTGAGGATGTGCCTACCATTTCAGAGCGTTTTATTAAAGCATATTTTGAAGATGTAGGTGCGCTCGGATGCCGAAAAGCCGACCTTCATCCGCGGGTGATGGAAAACATGGATGCCATTATCGAATTCGTAGATCAGCTCGTGAAAAAGGGCTACGCTTATGAATCAGAAGGTGACGTTTATTTCAAAACAAGAGCGTTTGAAGGATACGGAAAGCTTTCTCAGCAATCAATCGATGAGCTAAGATCAGGTGCACGCATCCGGGTCGGCGAGAAAAAAGAAGATGCTCTTGATTTCGCACTGTGGAAAGCGGCAAAAGAAGGGGAAATCTCTTGGGATAGCCCTTGGGGAAAAGGACGTCCGGGCTGGCACATTGAATGCTCAGCAATGGTGAAAAAGTATCTGGGTGACCAGATTGATATCCATGCGGGCGGACAGGATTTAACATTCCCTCACCATGAAAACGAAATTGCGCAATCTGAGGCATTGACAGGAAAAACGTTTGCGAAGTACTGGCTCCATAATGGCTATATCAATATTGATAATGAAAAAATGTCAAAATCACTGGGCAACTTTGTGCTTGTGCATGACATCATTAAACAGCATGATCCGCAGCTTTTGAGATTCTTTATGCTATCTGTTCATTATCGCCATCCGATTAACTATTCAGAAGAGCTTCTAGAAAATACGAAAAGCGCATTTAACCGTTTAAAAACAGCGTACAGCAATCTTCAGCACCGTCTGAACAGCAGTACGAATTTAACGGAAGATGACGATCAATGGCTTGAGAAAGTTGAAGAACACCGCAAAGCATTTGAAGAAGCGATGGACGATGATTTTAATACGGCGAATGCGATTTCTGTCTTGTTCGACTTAGCGAAACACGCCAATTACTATCTTCAGAAAGACCATACAGCTGATCATGTGATTACGGCGTTTATCGAGATGTTTGACCGTATTGTTTCTGTTCTCGGTTTTTCATTGGGTGAGCAGGAACTTCTCGATCAAGAGATTGAAGACTTAATCGAAAAGCGAAACGAAGCGCGCCGGAATCGCGATTTTGCGTTGTCAGACCAGATTCGCGACCAGCTGAAAAGCATGAATATCATTCTTGAAGATACGGCTCAAGGCACTCGCTGGAAACGGGGAGAATAACGGATGCTTGAATTTGATACGATAAAAGATTCAAAGCAGCTTAACGGTCTTGCGCTTGCTTATATAGGTGATGCCATTTTTGAAGTGTATGTAAGGCATCACCTGCTTAAGCAGGGCTTTACCAAACCAAATGATCTTCATAAGAAATCAAGCCGGATTGTTTCGGCAAAGTCGCAGGCTGAGATCCTATTTTTTCTGCAGAATCAATCATTTTTTACGGAAGAAGAGGAAGCGGTGCTGAAAAGAGGCAGAAATGCCAAGTCAGGAACAACACCTAAAAATACAGATGTTCAGACGTACCGCTATAGTACAGCATTTGAAGCGCTTCTGGGCTACCTTTTTCTAGAGAAAAGAGAGGAACGGCTTAGTCAGCTCGTAGCCGAAGCTATACAATTCGGGACGTCAGGGAGGAAAACAAATGAGTCAGCAACATGATTACGTCATAGGGAAGAATGCAGTGATCGAGACGTTAAAATCTGATCGGAAGCTGTATAAGCTGTGGATGGCGGAAAACACCGTAAAGGGACAGGCACAGCAAGTGATTGAGCTTGCGAAAAAGCAGGGAATCACGATTCAATACGTCCCGAGAAAAAAACTCGATCAAATGGTGACAGGACAGCATCAAGGCGTTGTGGCACAGGTTGCAGCGTATGAATATGCAGAACTGGACGATTTATATAAAGCGGCCGAAGAAAGAAATGAACAGCCTTTCTTCCTCATTCTGGACGAGCTTGAAGACCCTCATAATCTTGGTTCCATTATGAGAACAGCTGATGCGGTCGGCGCTCATGGCATCGTCATTCCAAAACGGAGAGCTGTCGGGCTGACAACAACAGTGGCAAAAGCTTCAACAGGGGCAATTGAACACATTCCTGTAGCAAGAGTCACCAATTTGGCACGGACGTTAGAAGAGATGAAAGAACGGGGAATCTGGGTTGTCGGAACGGATGCGTCCGCGCGTGAGGATTACCGCAATATGGACGGCAATATGCCTTTGGCTTTAGTCATCGGAAGTGAAGGAAAAGGGATGGGCCGACTCGTGAAAGAAAAGTGTGACTTTCTTATTAAACTCCCGATGGCCGGAAAGGTAACTTCACTAAATGCATCTGTCGCGGCTGGACTTTTGATGTATGAAGTCTACCGGAAACGAAACCCTCTGGGAGAATAAAGACCCATGGATATCCTGTTAGTAGACGGATACAACATGATAGGAGCCTGGCCGCAGCTGAAGGATTTAAAAGCGAACAGTTTCGAAGAGGCGAGAGACGTACTGATTCAGAAAATGGCGGAATATCAATCGTATACAGGAAACAGGGTTATTGTTGTTTTTGACGCGCATCTCGTAAAAGGGCTTGAGAAAAAACAGACCAACCATCGAGTTGAAGTGATTTTTACAAAAGAAAATGAGACGGCTGATGAGCGGATAGAAAAGCTCGCTCAGGCTTTGAATAATATCGCGACTCAAATTCACGTTGCGACCTCTGACTATACTGAGCAATGGGCGATTTTCGGACAGGGGGCATTGCGGAAATCGGCCCGGGAGCTTTTGAGAGAGGTAGAAGCGATTGAAAGGCGAATAGAGAGACGGGTAAGAAAAATCACTTCCGAAAAGCCGGCGGGTAAAATTGCTTTATCGGAAGAGGTTTTGAAAACGTTTGAAAAGTGGAGGCGGGGAGACTTAGATTAAGTTGACGCTTTTTTGTCCAATACTGTATAATATTTCTATCTACGTGCGCCGGGGGGATCGGAGTGAATCTACAGAACAACAAGGGAAAATTCAACAAAGAGCAGTTTTGCCAGTTGGAGGACGAGCAGGTCATTGAAAAGGTTCATGTTGGGGACAGTGATGCGTTAGATTACTTGATTACGAAGTACCGAAACTTTGTTCGGGCGAAAGCAAGATCCTATTTCTTAATAGGGGCGGACAGAGAAGATATTGTTCAGGAAGGTATGATAGGCCTCTATAAGTCTATTCGTGACTTCAAAGAGGACAAGCTTACCTCTTTCAAAGCTTTCGCAGAATTATGTATTACCCGCCAAATTATTACCGCAATAAAGACAGCTACTCGCCAGAAACACATTCCTTTGAATTCCTACGTCTCATTAGATAAACCGATTTTTGATGAAGAATCAGACCGAACGCTGCTTGATGTCATTTCAGGGGCGAAAACCTTAAATCCTGAGGAAATGATCATTAATCAGGAAGAATTTGATGACATTGAAATGAAAATGGGAGAACTACTAAGTGATTTAGAGAGAAAAGTACTCGTCTTATATCTCGACGGGAGAAGTTACCAAGAGATTTCCGATGAACTGAACCGACATGTGAAATCGATCGACAATGCCCTTCAGCGTGTGAAACGCAAGCTGGAGAAGTACTTGGAAATTCGCGAAATCAGTTTGTAATAGGAATTTAAGCTATATTGACAGTATTTTTCTGACTATGATATGTTACTAAAGATAAGAACTAATGTCTATTTAGAAAAAGGTGTAATGACATGAGAAAAAAGATTACGTTAGCATGCAAGACATGCGGAAACCGTAATTATACGACAATGAAGAGCTCTGCATCAGCGGCTGAGCGATTAGAAGTAAAGAAATACTGCAGTACTTGCAATTCACATACAGCTCATCTTGAAACAAAATAGTTTTTGCGCTTTTAAATTGTGGAGGTCTTTTACATGCGTATTATGAAATTCTTTAAAGATGTTGGGAAAGAAATGAAAAAGGTAAGCTGGCCTAAAGGAAAAGAGTTAACGCGTTATACCATTACGGTAATTTCAACAGTTATCTTTTTTGTTATCTTTTTTGCCCTCCTTGACACAGGAATTTCTCAATTAATTCGTTTAATAGTTGAATAATGATCAGCAATACGTGCTATAATAGATCATAATATTACTTGCCAAAACCCGTTCAGCGGGTTTTTTATTGTGGCTTAAAATGAAAGTTATCATAGGCTTGCCGCCTATTTTTTGAAGCGTTATGGTAATTCACTAAAACCAAATGCGGGGAGGGAAGGACTGGACAGTCCTGAAGAGAATGGAAAAGAATTGGTATGTTGTTCACACGTACTCTGGTTACGAGAATAAAGTAAAAGCCAACTTGGAAAAACGTGTTGAATCAATGGGGATGCAGGATAAAATTTTCCGTGTAGTCGTACCCGAAGAAGAAGAAACGGATATCAAAAACGGCAAGAAAAAAGTCGTGAAAAAGAAAGTATTCCCTGGTTATGTGCTTGTTGAAATTGTAATGACAGACGACTCTTGGTATGTTGTCCGCAACACGCCGGGCGTTACTGGATTCGTAGGATCTGCCGGATCAGGTTCAAAACCGACGCCGCTTCTTCCGGGCGAAGCAGAAACCATTCTGAAGAGAATGGGCATGGACGAACGCAAAACTGATATTGACTTTGAACTGAAAGAGACAGTGAAAGTAATAGACGGACCTTTTGCTAACTTTACTGGATCGATTGAAGAGATTGATTATGACAAAAGCAAGGTCAAAGTTTTCGTTAATATGTTCGGCCGCGAAACGCCGGTTGAGCTGGAATTTACCCAAATCGATAAATTGTAATGTGAAAAAACTTGAAATTGCTATATATAAATGATAATATAGCAAAGGTACGTCTTGGACTTATCCAAGGCAACTAGCATGATATTTCGTCATTCATATAAAGAATGAAACCTTGAGTGGGAGGGTTTACCCTATTACCACATCACGGACTTAAGGAGGTGTGTCTCGTGGCTAAAAAAGTAGTTAAAGTTGTAAAATTGCAAATTCCTGCTGGAAAAGCTAACCCAGCACCACCAGTTGGACCTGCACTTGGTCAAGCCGGTGTTAACATCATGGGATTCTGTAAGGAGTTTAACGCTCGTACAGCTGACCAAGCTGGTTTAATCATTCCTGTTGAAATTTCGGTTTACGAAGACCGTTCATTTACATTTATTACAAAAACTCCACCTGCTGCAGTATTGCTTAAAAAAGCAGCTGGAATTGAGTCTGGTTCTGGTGAACCAAACCGTAATAAAGTGGCAACCGTTAAGCGCGATAAAGTACGCGAAATCGCTGAAACGAAAATGCCTGACTTAAACGCAGCAGACGTTGAAGCGGCAATGCGCATGGTTGAAGGTACTGCCCGCAGTATGGGTATTGTAATCGAGGATTAATTTGTTTCTTGTCGGGTTGCGAGTTTTAACAAGTTCGCAACCCTTATTCGTGGGAGGTTATTCCGCTATAACCACATAAGGAGGAAATTTTAAAATGGCTAAAAAAGGTAAAAAGTACGTTGAAGCTGCTAAGCTTGTAGACCGTTCTAAAGCTTACGACGTTTCTGAAGCAGTAGCTCTCGTTAAAAAAACAAACACAGCTAAATTCGACGCTACAGTTGAAGTGGCTTTCCGTTTAGGGGTTGACCCTCGTAAAAACGACCAGCAAATCCGCGGAGCAGTTGTGCTTCCAAACGGAACTGGTAAAACTCAGCGCGTTCTCGTTTTCGCAAAAGGCGAAAAAGCGAAAGAAGCTGAAGCTGCTGGTGCAGATTACGTAGGCGATACTGACTACATCAACAAAATTCAACAAGGCTGGTTCGATTTCGACGTAATCGTAGCTACACCTGACATGATGGGTGAAGTTGGTAAAATCGGTCGTGTACTTGGACCAAAAGGTTTAATGCCAAACCCTAAAACTGGTACAGTTACTTTCGAAGTTGAAAAAGCGATCGGCGAAATCAAAGCTGGTAAAGTTGAATACCGCGTAGATAAAGCTGGAAACATTCATGTTCCTATCGGTAAAGTTTCTTTCGAGGATGAAAAACTTGTTGAGAACTTCACAACAATGTATGATACAATCCTGAAAGCTAAACCTGCCGCAGCTAAAGGCGTTTACGTGAAAAACGTTGCTGTAACTTCTACTATGGGACCTGGTGTCAAAGTAGACTCTTCAACTTTTAACGTAAAATAATATTGACATGACATCAACATTCTGATATGATTCAAAATGTTGTAAAATAGAATATCATTTATACCGTAGACAGTAGGGGCCTAATCGCTTAATCATCCTACCGAGGTGTATATTATCACAGCTATTACGTTACGTATGCTTGTATATACAGCCTCCATGTCTCATGGAGGCTTTTTATATGGAATCCGTCGTCTCAGTCGTGATCACCTAACGGTATAAGTGTTACACAAGAATCTACAGGAGGTGTAACCATGAGCAGCGCAATTGAAACTAAAAAAGTTGTTGTTGAAGAAATTGCTTCTAAACTGAAAGAAAGTAAATCAACGATCATCGTTGACTATCGCGGACTTAACGTTTCTGAAGTAACTGAACTTCGTAAACAGCTTCGCGAAGCTAACGTTGAGTTCAAAGTTTACAAAAATACGATGACTCGCCGTGCGGTTGAACAAGCTGAGCTTAATGGTTTGAATGATTTCTTAACTGGACCGAACGCGATCGCATTCAGCACTGAAGATGTTGTCGCTCCGGCTAAAGTTCTGAATGACTTCGCTAAAAATCACGAAGCTCTTGAAATCAAAGCTGGCGTAATCGAAGGTAAAGTTTCTACTGTTGAAGAAGTGAAAGCTCTTGCTGAACTTCCATCACGCGAAGGCTTGCTTTCTATGTTGCTTAGCGTACTTCAAGCTCCAGTTCGCAACTTTGCTCTTGCTGCAAAAGCTGTGGCAGAACAAAAGGAAGAACAAGGCGCTTAATCTAATCAGTTTTTCATAAATTAAAACAAAATGGAGGAATTACAAATGGCTTTAAATATCGAAGAAATCATTGCTTCCGTTAAAGAAGCAACTGTACTTGAATTGAACGACCTAGTAAAAGCAATCGAAGAAGAATTTGGCGTAACTGCTGCTGCTCCTGTAGCTGTAGCTGGCGGAGCTGCTGCAGGCGGAGCTGCTGAAGAGCAAAGCGAATTCGATCTTATCCTTGCTGGTGCTGGATCTCAAAAAATCAAAGTTATCAAAGTTGTACGTGAAATCACTGGTCTTGGCTTGAAAGAAGCTAAAGAACTTGTTGACAACACTCCAAAACCACTTAAAGAAGGTATTGCTAAAGAAGAAGCTGAAGAGCTTAAAGCTAAACTTGAAGAAGTTGGCGCTTCTGTAGAAGTTAAGTAATCTTCACTTACCTGGAGGGGAAGCTCGCTTTTATGAGGCGAGCTTTTTCTTTGCCATTCTTTAAGCCATGAAAAAAGGAGGTTCTAATAATGAGTGAGCACTATTATTCAGAAAAACCTTCAGTGAAAAGCAACAAGCAAACCTGGTCTTTTAGGCTTCGGAATAAAGATTTCACGTTTACCAGCGACAGCGGGGTTTTTTCTAAAAAAGAAGTTGATTTCGGCTCCCGCCTGCTGATTGATTCTTTTGAAGAGCCTGAGGTTGAGGGCAGCATTTTGGATGTAGGCTGCGGGTACGGGCCGATTGGTTTATCGCTTGCCAGCGACTTTAAAGACCGGACTATCCACATGATTGATGTTAATGAGAGAGCCGTAGAACTATCAAATGGAAATGCGGAACAGAACGGAATAACAAACGTTAAGATTTATCAAAGCGATTTGTTTTCAAACGTTGATTCTGCTCAAACATTTGCTTCTATTCTTACAAATCCCCCAATCCGAGCCGGAAAAAAAGTTGTCCATGCTATCTTTGAGAAAAGCGCTGAACACTTAAAAGCTTCAGGTGAGTTGTGGATCGTCATACAGAAAAAGCAAGGCGCGCCTTCTGCCATTGAAAAGCTCGAGGAACTGTTCGATGAAGTTTCTGTCGTTCAAAAAAAGAAAGGCTATTATATCATAAAAGCAAAAAAAGTTTGACTCGGTATTTTAACTATGTTAATATTGTAAAATGCCAATGTATATATTTTGCTTGATATGATGAATTGTCAATATCTATGTATAAATTATACAAGTATGGAAATGCTAATAAAATCGGTATTTGTTTTTGGATGTGGTTTTCTTAATTAGAAACCCTTTTTTCTTTTGTCTTGTAAAAGTATTTCTTTCTTTGGAAGAAATGCTTATTACACATATAATACGCATGATTTGAGGGGTGAATCAGTTGACAGGTCAACTAGTTCAGTATGGACGACACCGCCAGCGCAGAAGCTATGCTCGCATTAGCGAAGTGTTAGAATTACCAAATCTCATTGAAATTCAAACCTCTTCTTATCAGTGGTTTCTTGATGAGGGTCTTAGAGAGATGTTTCAAGACATATCACCAATTGAGGATTTCACTGGTAACCTCTCTCTTGAGTTCATTGATTATAGTTTAGGTGAGCCTAAATATCCTGTAGAGGAATCAAAAGAACGTGATGTGACTTACTCAGCTCCGCTAAGAGTGAAGGTTCGTTTAATTAACAAAGAAACTGGAGAGGTAAAAGACCAAGATGTCTTCATGGGTGATTTCCCTATTATGACAGATACAGGTACTTTTATCATTAACGGTGCGGAACGCGTTATCGTTTCCCAGCTTGTTCGGTCTCCAAGTGTATATTTCAGTGGTAAAGTAGACAAGAACGGTAAAAAAGGTTTTACCGCAACTGTCATTCCAAACCGTGGCGCATGGTTAGAATACGAAACTGATGCGAAAGATGTTGTTTATGTCCGCATTGATCGCACACGTAAGTTGCCGGTTACGGTTCTTTTGCGTGCTCTCGGCTTCGGCTCCGATCAAGAGATTCTTGATCTCATAGGAGAAAACGAATACCTGAGAAATACGCTTGATAAAGATAACACAGAAAACAGCGACAAAGCGCTGCTTGAAATTTACGAGCGTCTCCGTCCTGGAGAGCCGCCTACAGTAGAAAATGCGAAAAGCTTGCTTGATTCTCGTTTCTTTGATCCGAAACGATACGATCTTGCCAATGTAGGACGCTATAAAATTAATAAAAAACTTCATATTAAGAATCGCCTCTTCAATCAGAGACTTGCTGAAACGCTCGTTGATCCTGAAACAGGAGAAATCCTTGCTGAAAAAGGTCAGATTCTTGATAGAAGAACACTTGATAAAGTACTGCCATACTTAGAAAACGGAATCGGTTTCAGAAAGCTGTATCCGAATGGCGGTGTTGTTGAAGATGAAGTGACTCTTCAATCCATTAAAATCTTTGCTCCGACTGATCAAGAAGGAGAACAGGTTATTAATGTAATCGGCAATGCTTACATTGAAGAAGAGATTAAAAACATCACGCCTGCTGATATTATTTCTTCAATCAGCTACTTCTTCAACCTGCTGCACGGAGTAGGCGACACAGATGATATCGATCATCTTGGAAACCGCCGTTTACGTTCTGTAGGCGAGCTTCTCCAGAACCAATTCCGTATCGGTTTAAGCCGTATGGAGCGTGTGGTTCGTGAGAGAATGTCAATTCAAGATACGAATACAATTACGCCTCAGCAGCTGATCAATATTCGTCCTGTTATTGCGTCCATTAAAGAGTTCTTTGGAAGCTCACAGCTTTCTCAATTCATGGATCAGACGAACCCGCTTGCTGAATTAACGCATAAGCGCCGTCTGTCAGCATTAGGACCGGGCGGATTGACACGTGAGCGTGCCGGAATGGAAGTGCGTGACGTTCACTACTCCCACTATGGCCGTATGTGTCCGATTGAAACGCCTGAGGGCCCGAACATCGGTTTGATCAACTCACTATCATCTTATGCAAAAGTAAACCGTTTTGGCTTTATTGAAACGCCATATCGCCGCGTTGACCCTGAAACAGGGAAGGTAACGGGCAGAATCGATTACTTAACTGCTGATGAAGAGGATAACTATGTTGTCGCTCAAGCGAACGCTCGTCTTGATGACGAAGGCGCCTTTATTGATGACAGCATCGTAGCTCGTTTCCGCGGGGAGAACACCGTTGTTTCCAGAAATCGTGTAGACTACATGGATGTATCGCCTAAGCAGGTTGTATCTGCTGCGACAGCATGTATCCCGTTCTTAGAAAACGATGACTCCAACCGTGCCCTAATGGGAGCGAACATGCAACGTCAGGCTGTGCCTTTGATGCAGCCGGAAGCGCCATTTGTTGGAACTGGTATGGAATACGTATCAGGAAAAGACTCTGGTGCCGCTGTTATTTGTAAACACCCTGGTATCGTTGAACGCGTAGAAGCGAAAAACGTTTGGGTTCGCCGTTATGAAGAAGTGGACGGTCAAAAAGTAAAAGGAAACCTGGATAAATACAGCCTGCTGAAATTTGTCCGCTCTAACCAAGGTACGTGCTACAACCAGCGTCCGATCGTAAGTGTCGGCGATGAAGTGGTAAAAGGAGAAATCCTTGCTGACGGCCCTTCTATGGAGCTTGGTGAACTTGCACTTGGCCGTAACGTAATGGTTGGCTTCATGACATGGGATGGCTACAACTATGAGGATGCCATCATCATGAGTGAACGCCTTGTAAAGGATGATGTTTATACATCTATCCACATTGAAGAATACGAATCAGAAGCACGTGATACGAAACTTGGACCTGAAGAAATCACTCGCGATATTCCAAACGTCGGTGAAGATGCGCTTCGCAATCTTGATGACCGCGGAATCATCCGTATTGGGGCAGAAGTAAAAGACGGAGATCTTCTTGTTGGTAAAGTAACGCCTAAAGGCGTAACTGAACTGACTGCAGAAGAACGCCTGCTTCACGCCATCTTTGGCGAGAAAGCCCGCGAGGTTCGTGATACTTCTCTTCGTGTGCCTCACGGCGGCGGAGGAATTATCCATGACGTTAAAGTCTTCAACCGTGAAGACGGAGACGAACTTCCTCCAGGTGTTAACCAGTTAGTACGCGTATATATCGTTCAGAAACGTAAGATTTCTGAAGGGGATAAAATGGCCGGTCGTCACGGTAACAAAGGTGTTATCTCTAAGATTCTTCCTGAAGAGGATATGCCTTACCTTCCTGACGGCACACCAATTGATATCATGCTTAACCCGCTGGGCGTACCATCACGTATGAACATCGGGCAGGTATTGGAACTTCATATGGGTATGGCCGCTCGTTACCTCGGCATTCACATTGCATCTCCTGTATTTGACGGAGCGCGTGAAGAGGATGTCTGGGAAACACTTGAAGAAGCCGGCATGTCTCGTGACGCCAAAACAGTGCTTTACGACGGACGTACTGGAGAGCCGTTTGATAACCGTGTATCTGTCGGTATCATGTACATGATCAAACTGGCTCACATGGTTGACGATAAACTTCATGCACGTTCTACAGGCCCTTACTCACTTGTTACGCAGCAGCCTCTTGGCGGTAAAGCGCAATTTGGCGGACAGCGTTTCGGTGAGATGGAGGTTTGGGCACTTGAAGCTTATGGTGCGGCTTACACTCTTCAAGAAATTCTGACTGTTAAGTCTGATGACGTGGTTGGACGTGTGAAAACATACGAAGCCATTGTTAAAGGCGACAATGTTCCTGAACCAGGTGTTCCGGAATCATTCAAAGTATTAATCAAAGAACTTCAAAGCTTAGGTATGGATGTCAAAATCCTTTCTGGTGATGAAGAAGAAATAGAAATGAGAGATTTAGAAGACGAAGAAGATGCGAAACAAGCTGACGGCCTGGCATTATCAGGTGATGAAGAGCCGGAAGAAACAGCATCTGCAGACGTTGAACGTGATGTAGTAACAAAAGAATAATCTCTAGTTATAAAGGCAAGTGACATCGGTTAATCCGAAGATAAAAAGGGAGGTAGGCCCCTTGCTAGATGTGAACAATTTTGAGTATATGAACATCGGTCTTGCTTCACCGGATAAAATCCGTTCATGGTCTTTTGGTGAAGTGAAAAAGCCTGAAACGATAAACTATCGTACGTTAAAACCTGAAAAGGACGGTCTATTCTGCGAACGCATTTTCGGACCGACTAAGGACTGGGAATGTCATTGCGGGAAGTACAAGCGAGTTCGTTATAAAGGCGTAGTTTGTGACCGCTGCGGAGTCGAAGTAACACGGGCTAAAGTCCGTCGTGAGAGAATGGGGCACATTGAACTGGCTGCCCCAGTTTCTCACATTTGGTATTTCAAAGGTATTCCAAGCCGTATGGGTCTTGTGCTGGATATGTCACCTCGTGCTTTAGAAGAAGTGATTTACTTTGCTTCTTACGTTGTAACTGACCCGGCAAATACACCGCTTGAAAAGAAACAGCTTCTGTCTGAGAAAGAATACCGTGCTTATCTTGATAAATACGGTAATAAATTCCAAGCATCTATGGGTGCTGAAGCAATTCATAAACTTCTTCAAGATATCGATCTTGTAAAAGAAGTTGATATGTTAAAAGAAGAGCTGAAAACTTCACAAGGACAACGACGTACTCGTGCGATCAAACGTCTTGAAGTTTTAGAAGCCTTCCGTAACTCAGGAAACAAGCCTTCTTGGATGATCCTTGATGTGCTTCCTGTTATTCCTCCGGAGCTTAGACCGATGGTTCAGCTAGATGGCGGACGTTTTGCGACTTCTGATTTGAACGATCTTTATCGTCGTGTCATCAACCGTAACAATCGTTTGAAACGCCTTCTGGACCTTGGTGCGCCAAGCATCATCGTTCAAAACGAAAAGCGTATGCTTCAAGAGGCTGTCGATGCCTTAATTGACAACGGCCGCCGCGGACGCCCTGTAACAGGTCCTGGTAACAGACCGTTAAAATCTCTTTCTCACATGTTGAAAGGGAAGCAAGGCCGTTTCCGTCAAAACCTTCTTGGTAAACGTGTCGATTACTCCGGACGTTCTGTAATCGTTGTTGGTCCTCATTTGAAAATGTACCAATGCGGATTACCGAAGGAAATGGCGCTTGAACTCTTCAAGCCTTTCGTTATGAAAGAACTTGTTGAAAAGGGTCTTGCTCACAACATTAAGAGTGCGAAACGCAAAATTGAGCGCGTACAGCCTGAAGTTTGGGATGTATTAGAATCAGTTATTAAGGAGCACCCAGTACTGCTGAACCGTGCCCCTACACTTCACAGATTAGGTATTCAGGCGTTTGAACCAACGCTTGTTGAAGGACGCGCAATCCGCCTTCACCCGCTCGTATGTACAGCTTACAACGCTGACTTTGACGGTGACCAAATGGCGGTTCACGTACCATTATCTGCTGAAGCACAAGCTGAAGCACGCATCTTGATGCTTGCTGCTCAAAACATCTTGAACCCTAAAGATGGTAAACCGGTTGTAACACCGTCTCAGGATATGGTACTTGGTAACTATTACCTGACACTTGAGCGTGCCGGTGCTGTCGGTGAAGGCATGGTCTTCAAGAATACAGACGAAGCGCTTCTTGCTTATCAAAACGGATATGTTCACCTTCATACGAGAGTAGCTGTTGCAGCTAACTCCCTTAAGAATGTGACATTTACCGAAGAACAGCGCTCAAAATTGTTAATTACAACTGTCGGTAAGCTTGTCTTCAATGAAATTCTTCCGGAATCATTCCCTTACATGAATGAACCAACGAAGAGCAACATTGAAGAGAAAACACCTGACCGTTTCTTCTTGGAAAAAGGTGCTGACGTTAAAGCTGTCATCGCACAGCAGCCAATCAATGCACCGTTCAAAAAAGGTATTCTGGGTAAAATCATCGCGGAAATCTTTAAACGATTCCATATCACGGAAACGTCTAAAATGCTTGACCGCATGAAAAACCTAGGTTTCAAATATTCAACAAAAGCTGGTATTACAGTTGGGGTTTCTGACATCGTCGTACTCGATGATAAACAAGAAATTCTTGAAGAAGCGCAAAGCAAAGTTGACAACGTTATGAAGCAGTTCCGCCGCGGTCTTATCACTGAAGAAGAACGCTATGAGAGAGTCATCTCTATCTGGAGTGCTGCAAAAGACGTTATCCAAGGCAAACTGATGAAATCACTTGATGAACTCAACCCGATCTACATGATGAGTGACTCTGGTGCCCGTGGTAACGCATCTAACTTTACGCAGCTTGCCGGAATGCGCGGTCTGATGGCCAACCCGGCTGGACGTATCATTGAGTTGCCGATCAAATCAAGTTTCCGTGAAGGTCTGACAGTATTGGAGTACTTTATCTCCACACACGGTGCGCGTAAAGGTCTTGCCGATACCGCTCTTAAAACTGCTGACTCAGGTTACCTTACACGCCGTCTCGTTGACGTTGCGCAGGATGTTATCATCCGTGAAACTGATTGCGGAACTGACCGAGGCATTCTTGCTAAGCCTCTTAAAGAAGGAACTGAAACAATTGAGCGCTTAGAAGAACGCTTAATCGGCCGTTTTGCACGAAAACAAGTGAAGCACCCTGAAACAGGTGAAGTGCTTGTGAATGAAAACGAACTAATCGATGAAGATAAGGCGCTGGAGATTGTCGAAGCTGGCATTGAAGAAGTGTGGATCCGTTCTGCCTTCACATGTAATACGCCTCATGGTGTATGTAAACGATGCTATGGCCGAAATCTTGCAACTGGCTCCGATGTTGAAGTCGGTGAAGCTGTCGGAATCATTGCTGCCCAATCAATCGGTGAGCCTGGTACACAGTTAACAATGCGTACATTCCATACAGGCGGGGTTGCCGGAGACGATATCACACAGGGTCTTCCGCGTATCCAAGAGCTTTTCGAAGCGCGTAATCCGAAAGGTCAGGCAACAATTACAGAAATCGACGGTACAGTCGTTGAGATTAATGAAGTTCGTGATAAGCAGCAGGAAATTGTGGTTCAAGGAGCAGTGGAAACACGTTCTTATACGGCACCTTACAACTCCCGCCTGAAAGTAGCGGAAGGAGATAAAATTACTCGTGGCCAAGTACTGACAGAAGGTTCAATTGATCCGAAAGAACTTCTTAAAGTGACTGACCTGACGACTGTTCAAGAGTATCTTCTCCATGAGGTTCAAAAGGTTTACCGTATGCAGGGTGTTGAAATCGGTGATAAACACGTAGAAGTAATGGTTCGCCAGATGCTTCGTAAAGTACGCGTAATTGATGCCGGTGACACTGATGTGCTTCCAGGTACATTGCTTGACATCCACCAATTTACTGAAGCGAACAAAAAGGTGTTGCTCGAAGGCAATCGACCTGCTACAGGCCGTCCTGTCTTACTCGGTATTACAAAAGCATCTCTTGAAACTGATTCATTCTTATCTGCTGCTTCCTTCCAGGAAACAACGCGTGTCCTTACAGATGCAGCGATCAAAGGTAAGCGTGACGAGCTTCTCGGCTTGAAAGAGAATGTTATCATCGGTAAGCTTGTTCCAGCTGGTACAGGAATGATGAAATACCGTAAAGTAAAACCAGTATCAAATGTTCAGCCGACTGACGATATGGTTCCGGTTGAATAACTGATTTCATTCTGCTGAAAGACTGTTTTTGCAGTCTTTCAGCAGATATATTTATTAAAAAGTCACTCTATGAGAAGATAGAAACTAAAAAATGTCATACCTTGTTGACATTCGTCTCCTAGAATGATAATATAACCAAGGTGCTCGAAATAAACCTGTTACTTTGGAGGATATGTTTATGTCTTATGATAAAGTATCACAGGCCAAATCAATTATTATTGGTACGAAGCAAACAGTGAAAGCTCTAAAGCGAGGTTCAGTAAAGGAAGTAGTCGTTGCAAAGGACGCAGATCCGATACTTACGTCAAGTGTTGTTTCACTTGCGGAAGATCAAGGTATCTCTGTCTTAATGGTTGAATCCATGAAAAAGCTCGGCAAAGCCTGCGGAATTGAGGTAGGAGCAGCCGCTGTTGCCATTATTTTATAACGTACTTTTGTTTTTGCGTAAGATTCCATCTTGTGTAAAGACATTGTTTTTTGCCTTTTGATGAACCACCTGGGTATGTGGGTTATAAAACGTAATGAAGGGAGGAAAAAATCATGCCTACAATTAATCAGCTAATTCGCAAAGGACGCGTGAGTAAAGTAGAAAACTCAAAGTCTCCTGCACTTAACAAAGGATACAACAGCTTTAAAAAAGAGCACACTAACGTATCTTCTCCACAAAAACGCGGGGTATGTACTCGTGTTGGTACAATGACACCGAAAAAACCGAACTCAGCACTTCGTAAATATGCTCGTGTTCGTTTGACTAACGGAATCGAGGTTACTGCTTACATTCCTGGTATCGGTCACAACCTGCAAGAGCACAGTGTTGTACTTATCCGCGGTGGACGTGTAAAAGACTTACCAGGGGTACGTTACCACATCGTTCGTGGTGCGCTTGATACTGCTGGAGTTGAAAACCGTGCACAAGGCCGTTCTAAATACGGTACGAAAAAACCTAAAGCAAAATAATAAACGAAAATACGCATAATTGATGAAGGGAGGATATTCAGATGCCACGTAAAGGTCCTGTAGCAAAAAGAGACGTTTTACCTGATCCGATTTACAACTCTAAGCTTGTATCTCGTCTAATCAACAAAATGATGATCGATGGTAAAAAAGGTAAGTCTCAAACAATCCTATACAAGTCATTCGATATCATTAAAGAACGTACTGGCAATGATGCAATGGAGGTTTTCGAACAAGCATTGAAAAACATCATGCCTGTACTTGAAGTAAAAGCACGCCGTGTAGGTGGTGCGAACTACCAAGTTCCTGTAGAAGTTCGTCCTGAACGTCGTACGACTCTTGGACTTCGCTGGTTAGTAAACTACGCTCGTCTTCGTGGAGAAAAAACGATGGAAGAGCGTTTAGCTAACGAAATCCTTGACGCAGCTAACAACACTGGTGCTGCTGTTAAGAAACGTGAAGATACTCATAAGATGGCTGAAGCAAACAAAGCATTTGCTCACTATCGTTGGTAGGATTTATATACTAAAAAACACAATTTCCCAATAAGGAAGGAGAAATTACCCAATGGCAAGAGAGTTCTCCTTAGACAAAACTCGTAATATCGGGATCATGGCTCACATTGATGCCGGTAAAACGACTACTACAGAACGTATCTTGTTCTATACTGGTCGTATCCACAAAATTGGCGAAACTCATGAAGGAGCTTCACAAATGGACTGGATGGAGCAGGAACAAGAACGTGGTATCACAATCACTTCCGCTGCGACAACTGCACAGTGGAAAGGATACCGCGTAAACATCATCGATACTCCAGGACACGTAGACTTCACAGTTGAAGTTGAACGTTCTCTTCGTGTACTTGATGGTGCTGTTGCTGTACTTGACGCGCAATCAGGCGTTGAGCCTCAAACAGAAACTGTTTGGCGTCAGGCAACAACTTACGGAGTACCGCGTATCGTTTTTGTTAACAAAATGGACAAAATCGGTGCAGACTTCCTTTACTCTGTAGGAACTTTAAGAGATCGTCTTCAAGCAAACGCTCATGCAATTCAATTGCCGATCGGTGCTGAAGATAATTTCGAAGGTATCATCGACCTTGTAGAAAACGTTGCGTATTTCTACGAAGATGACCTCGGAACTCGTTCTGATGCAAAAGAAATCCCTGAAGAGTATAAAGAGCAAGCTGAAGAGCTTCGCAACAGCCTTATTGAAGCTGTATGTGAGCTTGATGAAGAGCTTATGGATAAATACCTTGAGGGTGAAGAAATCACAATTGACGAGTTAAAAGCAGGTATCCGTAAAGGTACATTAAATGTTGAATTCTACCCTGTTCTTGTTGGTTCTGCTTTCAAAAACAAAGGTGTTCAACTCGTACTTGATGCTGTTCTTGACTACCTTCCTGCACCAACTGACGTTGCTGCAATCAAAGGTACACGTCCTGATACAAATGAAGAGATTGAGCGTCATTCTTCTGATGAAGAGCCATTCTCTGCATTAGCATTTAAAGTTATGACTGACCCTTACGTTGGTAAGTTGACGTTCTTCCGTGTGTACTCTGGAACACTTGATTCCGGTTCATACGTGAAAAACTCTACTAAAGGCAAACGTGAGCGTGTTGGACGTATTCTTCAAATGCACGCTAACAGCCGTGAAGAAATCTCTACTGTATACGCAGGGGATATCGCAGCTGCTGTAGGTCTAAAAGATACAACTACTGGAGATACTCTATGTGATGAGAAGGATCTTGTTATCCTTGAGTCAATGGAATTCCCAGAACCAGTTATCGACGTTGCTATTGAGCCTAAATCAAAAGCTGACCAAGATAAAATGGGTATCGCTTTAGCGAAACTTGCTGAAGAAGATCCTACATTCCGTACTCAAACAAACCCAGAAACTGGCCAAACGATCATCTCTGGTATGGGTGAACTTCACCTTGATATCATTGTTGACCGTATGAAGCGCGAATTTAAAGTAGAAGCCAATGTTGGTGCTCCTCAAGTTGCGTACCGTGAAACATTCCGTACCGGTGCAAAAGTTGAAGGTAAATTTGTACGTCAGTCTGGTGGACGCGGTCAGTTCGGACACGTTTGGATCGAATTCGAACCAAACGAAGAAGGCGCGGGCTTTGAATTTGAAAATGCGATTGTTGGTGGGGTCGTTCCTCGTGAATACATCCCAGCTGTTCAAGCAGGTCTGGAAGATGCACTTGAAAATGGTGTACTAGCAGGCTTCCCGCTTATCGACATTAAAGCTAAACTTTTCGACGGTTCTTACCATGATGTTGACTCAAACGAAATGGCATTTAAAGTTGCTGCTTCTATGGCATTGAAAAATGCAGTCAGCAAATGTAACCCAGTTCTTCTTGAACCAATCATGAAAGTAGAAGTGGTTATTCCAGAAGAATACATGGGAGATATCATGGGTGATATCACTTCACGTCGCGGACGCGTAGAAGGTATGGAAGCACGCGGTAACGCTCAAGTTGTTCGTGCTATGGTTCCTCTTGCTGAAATGTTCGGTTACGCTACTGCACTTCGTTCTAATACGCAAGGTCGCGGTACGTTCACTATGTTCATGGATCACTACGAAGAAGTGCCGAAGAGCGTTTCTGAAGAAATTATCAAAAAAAATAAAGGCGAATAATTGATTTTGCCGCTTAACTCAAGTATAACTACTATTGTAAGATGAGGAAGTGAAAGCTTTCTTTCACTTCCTATCACTCTATACATTACTAATTAAAAGCTCTTAAGGAGGATTTTAGAATGGCTAAAGAAAAATTCGACCGTTCCAAATCACATGCCAATATTGGTACAATTGGACACGTTGACCATGGTAAAACAACTTTAACTGCTGCTATCACAACAGTACTTCATAAGAAATCTGGTAAAGGTACAGCTATGGCGTACGATCAAATTGATGGTGCTCCAGAAGAACGTGAGCGCGGTATCACAATCTCTACTGCACACGTTGAGTACGAAACTGAAACTCGTCACTATGCACACGTTGACTGCCCAGGACACGCTGACTATGTTAAAAACATGATCACTGGTGCTGCGCAAATGGACGGAGCTATCCTTGTAGTATCTGCTGCTGATGGCCCAATGCCACAAACTCGTGAGCACATCCTTCTTTCTAAAAACGTTGGTGTACCATACATCGTTGTATTCTTAAACAAATGCGACATGGTAGACGACGAAGAGCTTCTTGAACTAGTTGAAATGGAAGTTCGCGATCTTCTTAGCGAATACGACTTCCCTGGTGATGATGTACCAGTAATCAAAGGTTCTGCTCTTAAAGCTCTTGAAGGTGACGCTGAGTACGAAGCTAAAATCTTCGAACTTATGGATGCGGTTGATGAGTACATCCCAACTCCAGAACGCGACACTGAAAAACCATTCATGATGCCAGTTGAGGACGTATTCTCAATCACTGGTCGTGGTACAGTAGCGACTGGACGTGTAGAACGCGGACAAGTTAAAGTCGGTGACGAAGTTGAAATCATCGGTCTACAAGAAGAGAACAAGAAAACAACTGTTACAGGTGTTGAAATGTTCCGTAAGCTTCTTGATTATGCTGAAGCTGGTGACAACATTGGTGCCCTTCTTCGTGGTGTATCTCGTGAAGAAATCCAACGTGGTCAAGTACTTGCTAAACCAGGTACAATCACTCCACACAGCAAATTCAAAGCTGAAGTTTACGTTCTTTCTAAAGAAGAGGGTGGACGTCACACTCCATTCTTCTCTAACTACCGTCCTCAGTTCTACTTCCGTACAACTGACGTAACTGGTATCATCCATCTTCCAGAAGGCGTAGAAATGGTTATGCCTGGAGATAACACTGAAATGAACGTTGAACTTATCTCTACAATCGCTATCGAAGAAGGAACTCGTTTCTCTATTCGTGAAGGCGGACGTACTGTTGGTTCAGGCGTTGTTTCTACAATCACTGAGTAATAGTATGATTTTAAACGAGACCCCCTGCGGGTCTCGTTTTTTGTTTGCTTATCTTTTTCTTGTATAATAGGATCTATCATATTCGAGGGGCTACTATCTATGATTCCTGAAAAGAGATCAATCGCAATCATGAAAGAACTGAGCATTGAAAATACAAAGCAAATGCTGATGATTAATGGAGCTGATATTGAAAATCCATTGCTGCTTTTTTTACATGGCGGGCCGGGTACGCCGCAAATCGGATACATTAGACATTATCAAAAAGAGCTGGAACGGTATTTCACTGTAGTTCATTGGGATCAGAGAGGATCAGGGCTTTCATATTCTAAACGAATTTCGCAACACTCCATGACAATAAATCACTTCATTAAAGATACAATCCATGTCACTCAATGGCTCTTAGCTCACTTTTCAAAAACAAAACTATATCTGGCCGGTCATTCTTGGGGGTCAATGCTGGCGCTTCATGTAGTGCAGCAGCGCCCGGACTTGTTTTACGCTTATTATGGAATCAGTCAGGTTGTCAGTCCTCACGATGAAGAATCAACTGCTTATCGACATATTCGTAAAACTTCTGAAGAAAAAAAAGCCAGCATATTATCTTTGCTAACACGTTTCATTGGTGCTCCGCCTTGGAAGCAGGATATCCAGCATCTTATCTATCGATTTTGCGTTGAGGTAAGCAGAGGAGGATTCACTCGCCTGCATCGACATTCTCTTGCTGTTTTATTTCAAATGCTTACTGGTAATGAGTATGGTGTGCGAAACATTCATAGCGTCCTCAATGGACTGCGCTTCAGCAAAAAACATTTAACAGATGAGTTGTACAGGTTTAATGCTTTTAGATCTGTTCCTTCTATTAAAGTACCGTGTGTTTTCATTTCAGGGAAACATGACTTGATTGTTCCAGCTGAAATATCGAAACAGTATTATCAAGAACTTGTGGCGCCCGAAAAGCGCTGGATTCAATTTGAGAATTCAGCTCATACCCCGCATATTGAAGAGCCGTCATTATTCGCTAGTACACTAAGTCGTCATGCACGGTACCATTTATGATAGGTCCTTGATAAATAAGAAAAACCACTGTATAATATAAAAAGTGTGCAAACCATGCATATTTTAAATAAGTCTTGCAACATACGCCTATTTTCTGTATAATGGTGTATGTTGGTCTTTGACTGCGATGAAGTGAGAGGTTGCTGACACACCCGGCCGCTTTGCCATGGCAAGGTGTTCAGGTTTTTCTCGCGGAGAACTGTCTAACGTGATGTAGGCGAAAAGGAGGGAAAATAATGGCAAAACAAAAAATTCGTATTCGTTTGAAAGCATATGATCATAGAATCCTTGATCAATCTGCAGAGAAGATTGTTGAAACGGCAAAACGTTCTGGTGCCAGCGTATCTGGTCCGATTCCGTTGCCAACTGAAAAATCAGTTTACACAATCCTTCGTGCGGTGCACAAATACAAAGATTCTCGTGAGCAATTTGAAATGCGTACACATAAACGTTTAATCGACATTGTGAACCCAACACCACAAACTGTTGATGCTCTTATGCGATTAGACTTACCATCTGGTGTCGATATCGAAATTAAACTTTAATTCTAAAATATAGAATGATCTTAATAGGAGGTGTGACGAATGACCAAAGGAATCTTAGGAAGAAAAATTGGTATGACGCAAGTATTCGCTGAGAACGGTGATCTTATTCCGGTAACTGTTATCGAGGCTGCTCCAAACGTTGTTCTTCAAAAGAAAACAGCTGAAAACGACGGTTACGAAGCAATCCAGCTTGGTTTTGACGACAAGCGTGAAAAGCTTTCTAACAAACCTGAAAAAGGACACGTTGCAAAAGCGGAAACTGCTCCTAAGCGCTTCGTTAAAGAATTACGCGGAGTGGAAATGGATGCGTATGAAGTTGGTCAGGAAGTCAAGGTTGAAATTTTCTCTGCTGGAGAAATCGTAGATGTAACAGGAGTATCTAAAGGTAAAGGTTTCCAAGGTGCGATCAAGCGCCACGGACAATCTCGCGGACCTATGTCTCACGGTTCACGCTACCACCGTCGTCCTGGTTCAATGGGACCTGTAGATCCTAACCGTGTATTCAAAGGTAAATTATTACCTGGACGTATGGGCGGAGAGCAAATCACTGTTCAAAACCTTGAAATCGTAAAAGTTGATGCAGAACGCAATCTTCTTTTGATCAAAGGTAACGTACCTGGTGCGAAGAAAACTTTAATCACTGTTAAAAGTGCTGTTAAATCTAAATAACTCTCTTAGGAAAGGAGGAAATTGATCATGCCAAAAGTAGCATTATACAACCAAAACGGTTCTACTGCTGGTGACATCGAATTAAATGCTTCTGTATTTGGTATCGAACCAAATGAGAGTGTTGTATTCGACGCTATTCTTATGCAAAGAGCTTCCTTACGTCAAGGAACTCACAAAGTAAAAAATCGTTCTGAAGTACGCGGCGGAGGTCGTAAACCATGGCGTCAAAAAGGTACTGGACGTGCCCGTCAAGGTTCAATCCGTTCACCGCAATGGCGCGGAGGTGGTGTCGTATTCGGCCCAACACCACGCAGCTATTCTTATAAATTACCTAAAAAAGTTCGCCGCTTGGCAATCAAATCAGTATTGTCTTCTAAAGTGAACGACAACAACATCATCGTTCTTGAAGATCTTACTCTTGATACGGCTAAAACAAAAGAAATGGCAGCTATCCTTAAAGGATTATCTGTTGAGAAAAAAGCTTTAATCGTAACTGCGGATGCAAACGAAGCAGTAGCTTTATCTGCTCGTAACATTCCTGGAGTTACTGTTGTTGAAGCTAACGGAATCAACGTTTTAGACGTTGTCAACCACGAGAAGCTTCTGATTACAAAAGCAGCGGTTGAAAAAGTAGAGGAGGTGCTTGCATAATGAAAGATCCTCGTGATGTTCTAAAGCGCCCCGTCATTACTGAACGTTCTGCTGATTTAATGACTGAAAAGAAATATACTTTTGAAGTTGATGTAAGAGCTAACAAAACAGAAGTGAAAGACGCGGTTGAAAGCATCTTTGGAGTGAAAGTTGACAAAGTCAACATCATGAACTACAAAGGTAAATCAAAACGTGTTGGACGCTACACTGGTATGACTAGCCGTCGCAGAAAAGCGATCGTAAAACTTACTGCAGACAGCAAAGAAATCGAAATTTTTGAAGCTTAATTATCTGTAAAAAGAAGGAGGGAAATTCAAAATGGCGATTAAAAAGTATAAACCGACCTCTAATGGACGTCGTGGCATGACAACTTCAGATTTTGCTGAAATCACGACTGACAAGCCGGAAAAATCCTTGCTTGCTCCCCTTCACAAAAAAGGCGGACGTAACAACCAAGGTAAATTGACTGTACGTCACCAAGGTGGCGGACATAAACGCCAATACCGTGTTATCGACTTCAAACGCGATAAAGATGGTATACCTGGACGCGTTGCTACAGTTGAATACGATCCAAACCGTTCAGCTAACATCGCTCTAATCAACTATGCAGACGGAGAAAAACGTTACATTCTTGCTCCTAAAGGAATTCAAGTGGGTACTGAAATCATGTCAGGTCCTGAAGCTGACATTAAAGTAGGTAATGCACTTCCACTTATCAACATCCCTGTTGGTACAGTTGTGCATAACATTGAATTAAAACCTGGTAAAGGCGGACAGCTTGTACGTTCAGCTGGTACATCTGCTCAGGTTCTTGGTAAAGAAGGTAAATACGTTCTTGTACGTCTTAACTCTGGTGAAGTTCGCATGATTCTTTCTGCTTGCCGTGCTTCTATCGGTCAAGTAGGTAACGAACAGCACGAACTTATCAACATTGGTAAAGCTGGACGTTCTCGCTGGAAAGGCATCCGTCCTACAGTTCGTGGTTCTGTAATGAACCCTAACGATCACCCACACGGTGGTGGTGAAGGACGTGCGCCAATCGGACGTAAATCACCAATGTCTCCATGGGGTAAACCAACTCTTGGATTCAAGACTCGTAAGAAAAAGAACAAATCCGATAAATTTATCGTACGTCGTCGTAAAAATAAATAACGGGGTTGTCTACGGTTCTTTTCGGACCGTAGTGCAATCACGAAGGGAGGTTCCAAAATGGCTCGCAGCTTAAAAAAAGGACCATTTGTCGATGGACACTTGATGACTAAAATCGAGAAATTAAATGAAACAGACAAGAAACAAGTCGTAAAAACTTGGTCTCGTCGTTCTACTATTTTCCCACAGTTTATTGGTCACACAATCGCAGTCTATGACGGACGTAAACACGTGCCTGTATTCATCTCTGAAGATATGGTAGGGCACAAGTTGGGTGAATTCGCTCCAACTCGTACGTACAAAGGTCATGCTAGTGATGACAAAAAAACAAGACGCTAAGAGAGGAGGCTTTTAAATGCAAGCTAAAGCTGTTGCAAGAACAGTCCGTATTGCTCCTCGTAAAGCACGTCTAGTAATGGACCTGATTCGAGGCAAGCAAGTAGGTGAGGCAGTATCAATCTTGAACCTTACACCAAGAGCTGCTTCTCCAATTATCGAGAAAGTATTAAAATCCGCTATTGCAAATGCTGAGCATAACTATGAAATGGACGTTAACAACCTGGTTATTTCTCAAGCATTCGTTGACGAAGGCCCTACGTTAAAAAGATTCCGCCCACGTGCTATGGGACGTGCGAGCCAAATCAACAAACGTACGAGCCACATTACAATCGTTGTATCAGAAAAGAAGGAGGGATAAGTAGTGGGTCAAAAGGTAAATCCAGTCGGTCTTCGTATCGGAGTCATTCGTGATTGGGAATCTAAGTGGTAC
Source organism: Bacillus sp. ATD (assembly GCF_050585765.1). NCBI lineage: Bacteria > Bacillati > Bacillota > Bacilli > Caryophanales > Bacillaceae > Bacillus > Bacillus sp. ATD. Next base: position 37,667 of record NZ_JBOBQH010000014.1, read on the forward strand.
GCTGGTAAAGATTACGCTGACTTCCTGCACGAAGATTTAAAAATTCGTGAATACATTAGCAAACGCCTTTCTGACGCTTCTGTTTCTAAAGTAGAAATCGAGCGTGCAGCAAACCGCGTTAACATTACGATCCACACAGCTAAGCCTGGTATGGTTATCGGTAAAGGCGGTTCTGAAGTCGAAGCACTTCGCAAAGCCCTTAACAGCCTTACTGGCAAGCGTGTACACATTAACATTCTTGAAATCAAAAGAGCAGATCTTGATGCACAGCTAGTTGCTGACAACATCGCTCGTCAATTAGAAAACCGTGTTTCTTTCCGCCGTGCGCAGAAACAACAAATCCAACGTACTATGCGTGCTGGAGCACAAGGTGTGAAAACAATGGTTTCTGGTCGTCTTGGCGGTGCAGATATCGCTCGTTCTGAATACTACAGTGAAGGAACTGTTCCATTGCACACATTACGTGCGGACATTGACTATGCAACATCTGAAGCTGATACTACTTACGGTAAGCTTGGTGTGAAAGTCTGGATCTATCGTGGAGAGGTTCTTCCTACTAAGAAGAAAACTGAGGAAGGAGGAAAATAATATGTTATTACCAAAACGCGTTAAATATCGCAGAGAGCATCGCGGAAAAATGCGTGGCCGTGCGAAAGGCGGTACTGAAGTACATTTCGGTGAATTCGGTATCCAAGCTCTTGAAGCTTCTTGGATCACTAACCGTCAAATCGAAGCTGCACGTATTGCGATGACTCGTTACATGAAACGTGGCGGTAAAGTTTGGATCAAAATTTTCCCTTCTAAACCTTACACTGCTAAACCACTTGAGGTTCGTATGGGATCCGGTAAAGGGGCTCCAGAAGGTTGGGTAGCTGTTGTAAAACCGGGCAAAGTTTTATTTGAGATTTCTGGTGTGTCTGAAGAGGTTGCTCGTGAAGCGCTTCGTCTTGCATCTCACAAATTGCCAATTAAAACGAAGTTCGTAAAACGTGAAGAAATTGGTGGTGAATCAAATGAAAGCTAATGAAATTCGTGACCTTACCACTGCTGAAATTGAACAAAAAGTAAAGTCTCTTAAAGAAGAACTTTTCAATCTTCGCTTTCAATTAGCGACAGGACAACTTGAAAATACTGCTCGCATTCGTGAAGTGCGCAAAGCTATCGCGCGCATGAAAACTGTGATTCGTGAAAGAGAAATTGCTGCTAATAAATAATCACTGAGGGGAGGTCGTGAGCATGAGCGAACGTAACCAACGCAAGGTTTACCAAGGCCGTGTTGTTTCTGACAAAATGGATAAAACCATCACTGTTGTTGTTGAGACATACAAAAAACATACACTTTACGGTAAACGCGTAAAATACTCAAAAAAATTCAAAGCACATGATGAAAATAATCAAGCTAAAATCGGTGACATCGTTAAGATTATGGAAACTCGTCCATTGTCTGCAACTAAGCGTTTCCGTCTAGTTGAAGTTGTCGAAGAAGCTGTTATTATCTAATAAAGTTCGGAATTCTTTTTCCGAAGGGAGGTAACAAATAATGATTCAACAAGAGACTCGTTTAAAAGTAGCTGACAACTCTGGCGCACGTGAAGTACTTACTATTAAAGTTCTTGGTGGTTCTGGACGTAAAACAGCTAACATTGGTGATGTAATTGTTTGCACGGTTAAACAAGCAACACCAGGAGGCGTTGTCAAAAAAGGTGAAGTCGTAAAAGCTGTTATCGTTCGCACTAAAAGCGGAGCGCGCAGAAGTGATGGTTCATACATCAGCTTCGATGAGAATGCATGTGTTATCATCCGTGACGACAAGAGCCCACGCGGAACTCGTATCTTCGGACCAGTTGCTCGTGAATTGCGTGAAAACAACTTTATGAAAATTGTTTCTCTAGCTCCAGAAGTTATCTAATGAAATAAATGCCTTACTCAAGGAGGTGCGATCAGGATGCATGTAAAAAAAGGCGATAAAGTTATGGTTATCTCTGGTAAAGATAAAGGCAAACAAGGAACAATCCTTGCTGCTTTCCCTAAAAAGGACCGCGTTTTAGTTGAAGGTGTTAACATGGTAAAGAAACACTCTAAACCAACTCAAGCTAACCCTCAAGGCGGTATTTCTAATCAAGAGGCGCCAATTCATGTATCAAACGTTATGCCGCTCGATCCTAAAACAGGTGAAGTGACTCGCGTAGGATACAAAGTGGAAGATGGCAAAAAAGTTCGTGTAGCAAAAAAATCTGGGCAAGTTCTAGATAAATAGTATTAAAAGGAAGGGAGGTCTATCTCATGAACCGCCTTAAAGAAAAGTACAATAAAGAAATTGCACCTGCTTTAATGACTAAATTCAACTATGATTCAGTCATGCAAGTGCCTAAAATCGAAAAAATCGTAATCAACATGGGTGTTGGTGACGCTGTTCAAAACGCAAAAGCAATCGACAGTGCTGTTGAAGAATTAACGTTTATCGCAGGTCAAAAACCTGTCGTTACTCGTGCGAAGAAATCAATTGCTGGATTCCGTCTTCGTGAGGGAATGCCTATCGGTGCGAAAGTAACTCTTCGCGGAGAGCGCATGTATGATTTCCTTGATAAACTTATTTCTGTATCTTTACCGCGTGTACGTGACTTCCGCGGGGTTTCTAAAAAATCTTTCGACGGTCGCGGTAACTACACACTTGGTATCAAAGAACAGTTAATCTTCCCTGAAATTGACTACGATAAAGTAACAAAGGTTCGAGGAATGGACATCGTTATCGTAACAACTGCTAATACTGACGAAGAAGCTCGTGAGCTATTAACTCAAGTAGGTATGCCGTTCCAGAAATAATCAATGAAAGGGAGGCGAAATCGTGGCTAAAAAGTCTATGATTGCGAAACAACAACGTACACCAAAGTTTAAAGTACAAGAGTACACACGCTGTGAACGCTGCGGACGTCCGCATTCAGTCATTCGTAAATTTAAACTTTGCCGTATTTGTTTCCGTGAGCTTGCATATAAAGGACAAATTCCTGGCGTGAAAAAAGCCAGCTGGTAATCCCCAAGAAAGGGAAGGAGGTAATTATATAATGGTTATGACAGATCCAATTGCAGATATGCTAACTCGTATTCGCAATGCAAACATGGTACGTCATGAGAAGCTTGAAATTCCTGCTTCTAAATTGAAAAGAGAAATTGCTGAAATTTTAAAGCGTGAAGGTTTCATTCGTGACGTTGAGTTCGTAGAAGACAGCAAACAAGGTATCATCCGCGTTTTCTTGAAATACGGACAAAACAACGAGCGCGTTATCACTGGTCTTAAAAGAATCAGCAAGCCTGGTTTGCGTGTTTATGCTAAATCTAATGAAGTACCTCGCGTACTTAACGGTCTTGGAATCGCGATTATTTCTACATCACAAGGTGTTTTAACGGACAAAGAAGCCCGTGCAAAACAAGCTGGTGGAGAAGTTCTAGCATACGTTTGGTAAGAAGTTTATCATGAATGGAGGTGTTTGGTATGTCTCGTGTAGGTAAGAAGCTACTTGAGATTCCTTCTGATGTTACAGTAACGTTAAATGATAACAACACTGTAGCTGTGAAAGGACCAAAAGGAGAATTAACTCGTACGTTTCACCCTGATATGGAGATTAAAGTAGAGGACAATGTGCTTACAGTCGTTCGTCCTTCTGATCAAAAAGAGCACCGTGCCCTGCATGGTACGACTCGTAGTCTGCTTGGCAACATGGTTGAGGGTGTATCTAAAGGATTTGAAAGAGGTTTGGAATTAGTCGGTGTCGGTTACCGTGCTTCTAAATCCGGAAATAAACTTGTTTTAAACGTTGGATACTCTCATCCTGTTGAGATCGTTCCTGAAGAAGGCATCGAAATCGAAGTTCCTTCTCAAACTAAAGTAGTTGTAAAAGGTACAGACAAAGAACGTGTAGGAGCTATTGCTGCTAACATCCGTGCTGTACGTTCTCCAGAGCCTTACAAAGGTAAAGGAATCCGCTACGAAGGTGAAGTTGTTCGCCGTAAAGAAGGTAAATCTGCTAAGTAAGATCGCTTAAAGTGAAGAAAGGAGTGACCTAGATGATTACGAAAACTAGCAAAAATGCTGCTCGTCTTAAAAGACACGCTCGTGTTCGCGCTAAACTTTCCGGTACTGCTGAAAGACCGCGTCTGAACGTTTTCCGTTCTAACAAGCACATTTACGCTCAAATCATCGATGATGTAAATGGTGTAACACTTGCTAGTGCATCTACTCTCGATAAAGACTTGAACGTTGAAAGCACTGGAGATACTTCTGCTGCTACTAAAGTTGGAGAATTAGTTGCAAAACGCGCTGCTGAAAAAGGCATTTCTGACGTAGTATTTGACCGTGGCGGATACTTATACCATGGACGTGTAAAAGCTTTGGCTGATGCCGCTCGTGAAGCTGGACTTAAATTTTAATAAAAGAAGGAGGGACACATGATTATGCGTCGTATTGACCCAAGCAAATTAGAGTTAGAAGAACGCTTAGTTACGGTTAACCGCGTAGCGAAAGTTGTTAAAGGTGGTCGTCGTTTCCGCTTCGCAGCTCTAGTCGTTGTCGGTGACAAAAACGGACACGTAGGATTCGGTACTGGTAAAGCACAAGAAGTACCAGAAGCGATCCGCAAAGCTGTTGAAGATGCGAAAAAGAATTTGATTGAAGTACCAATGGTTGGAACTACAATTCCACACGAAATCATCGGACGTTTCGGTGCAGGTAACATCTTGTTAAAACCTGCTTCTGAAGGTACTGGAGTTATCGCTGGAGGCCCTGTACGTGCGGTACTTGAGCTAGCTGGTGTAGCTGATATCCTTTCTAAGTCTTTAGGTTCTAACACACCGATCAACATGATTCGTGCAACACTTCAAGGTTTAAGTGAACTTAAACGTGCTGAAGACGTTGCGAAGCTTCGTGGAAAATCTGTAGAAGAACTGTTAGGATAAGGAGGGAACATTAATGGCTAAATTAGAAATTACCCTCAAACGAAGTGTAATCGGTCGCCCGGAAGACCAACGCGTTACTGTAAGAACACTTGGTTTAAAGAAAACAAACCAAACTGTTGTTCATGAAGACAACGCTGCGATCCGTGGCATGATTAATAAAGTATCTCATTTAGTTTCTGTTAAAGAACAATAAAAATATTTGATCGGATAAGGAGGTGTCCTAATGAAACTTCATGAATTAAAACCTTCAGAAGGTTCACGCAAAACGCGTAATCGCGTAGGTCGTGGTATTGGTTCTGGTAACGGTAAAACAGCTGGTAAAGGTCACAAAGGTCAAAACGCTCGTTCTGGCGGCGGTGTACGCCCTGGATTCGAGGGGGGACAAATGCCTTTATTCCAACGTCTTCCTAAACGCGGTTTCACTAACATCAACCGCAAGGAATACACTGTAGTCAACCTAGACAAATTGAACGGTTTTGCAGAAGGAACGGAAGTCACTCCTGAACTTCTTCTTGAGACTGGTGTTATTAGCAAACTTAATGCAGGAGTAAAGATTCTTGGCAACGGTAAATTAGAGAAAAAATTAACTGTAAAAGCCAATAAATTCTCTGCTTCTGCGAAAGAAGCTGTTGAAGCTGCTGGCGGTACAGCTGAGGTGATCTAACTTGTTTAAAACAATCTCCAACTTTATGCGTGTGAGTGATATCAGGAATAAAATCATATTCACTTTACTCATGCTTATCGTCTTTCGCATAGGTGCGTTTATTCCTGTGCCTTATGTTAACGCTGAAGCGTTACAGGCACAGTCTCAAATGGGTGTTTTTGATCTCCTTAATACATTTGGCGGCGGTGCGCTTTACCAATTTTCCATTTTTGCAATGGGAATTACTCCTTATATCACGGCTTCGATCATCATTCAGCTGCTTCAGATGGATGTTGTACCGAAGTTTACCGAGTGGTCTAAGCAAGGTGAAGTTGGCCGCCGTAAATTAGCTCAGTTCACAAGGTACTTTACGATTGTGCTTGGGTTCATCCAGGCGTTAGGTATGTCTTATGGATTCAACAATCTGGCAAACGGTATGCTGATCGAAAAATCCGGTGTATCGACATATCTTATTATTGCTTTAGTGCTCACTGGCGGAACTGCCTTTTTAATGTGGCTTGGGGAACAAATTACGTCTCATGGAGTAGGCAACGGAATATCGATCATTATCTTCGCGGGGATTGTGTCTAGTATTCCAAAAACAATTGGGCAAATATATGAGACTCAATTTGTCGGCAGCAACGATCAGTTGTTTATTCATATTGTGACAATCGCACTTCTTGTGATTGCGATTTTAGCAGTTATTGTTGGAGTTATTTTCATTCAGCAAGCCGTACGGAAAATTGCGATTCAATATGCTAAAGGCACAGGTCGTTCACCTGCTGGCGGAGGTCAGTCTACACACCTTCCATTGAAAGTGAATCCTGCAGGGGTTATTCCGGTAATCTTTGCGGTTGCGTTTTTGATAACGCCGCGGACGATCGCGTCATTCTTTGGAACAAACGATGTGACAAAGTGGATTCAAAACAACTTTGATAATACGCATCCGGTGGGTATGGCGATATATGTTGCGTTGATTATTGCCTTTACGTACTTTTATGCTTTTGTGCAGGTAAACCCTGAACAAATGGCTGATAACCTTAAAAAACAGGGTGGCTATATCCCGGGGGTTCGTCCAGGGAAAATGACTCAAGATAGAATTACGAGCATTTTGTATCGACTTACGTTTGTGGGTTCTATATTCTTAGCCGTGATTTCCATTCTTCCTATCTTTTTCATTCAATTCGCTGGATTGCCTCAAAGTGCACAAATTGGCGGAACATCTTTGTTAATTGTTGTCGGGGTAGCCTTGGAGACAATGAAACAACTAGAAAGCCAGTTGGTGAAACGAAACTACCGTGGATTTATGAAAAACTAGAGGAAATGGATTTATCCATTCCCTCTTAATAAAGAGAGGACGGGGGAAATCCGAATGAACTTAGTCTTAATGGGGCTTCCTGGTGCCGGCAAAGGCACACAGGGCGAACGAATTGTTGAGGATTATGGGATTCCTCATATCTCAACAGGAGATATGTTCCGTGCTGCTATGAAAGAAGAAACACCACTCGGACTCGAAGCAAAATCTTATATTGATAAGGGAGAGCTCGTACCTGACGAAGTCACAATCGGAATTGTAAAAGAAAGACTTGGCAAAGATGATTGTGAAAGAGGTTTTCTTCTGGACGGATTTCCGCGAACAGTCGCTCAAGCCGAAGCTCTTGAAGAAATTCTTGAGGAATACGGCAAGCCGATTGATTATGTCATTAACATTGAGGTCGACAAAGACGCTCTTATGGAACGTCTGACTGGACGCAGAATTTGCAGTGTTTGCGGCACAACCTATCATTTAGTCTTTAATCCGCCGAAAACGCCGGGTGTTTGTGATAAAGACGGAGGCGAACTCTATCAACGGGCAGATGATAATGAGGAAACCGTCTCTAAACGGCTTGAGGTAAACATGAAGCAAACTCAGCCTTTACTCGATTTCTATTCAGAGAAAGGTTATCTTGCAAACGTGAATGGCCAACAGGACATTCAAGACGTTTATGCAGATGTGAAGGATCTTCTTGGAGGATTAAAAAAATGATTATCTGTAAAACCCCACGTGAACTTGGTATCATGCGGGAAGCAGGGCGGATCGTGGCTTTAACTCATGAAGAGTTAAAAAAGCACATTAAACCAGGAATCTCGACAAAAGAATTGGATCAAATTGCCGAACGTTTTATTAAGAAGCAGGGTGCAATCCCATCTTTTAAGGGGTATAATGGGTTTCGCGGGAGCATTTGCGTATCAGTTAATGAAGAACTCGTTCACGGCATTCCTGGCAGCAGGGTGCTGAAGGACGGTGACATCATCAGTATTGATATCGGTGCTAAATTAAATGGTTATCATGGTGACTCTGCATGGACATATCCGGTAGGAAACATCAGCGATGATGACAAAAAACTTCTGGAAGTGACAGAGGAGTCTTTATATAAAGGCTTGCAGGAAGCAAAACCAGGTGAACGTTTGTCGAATATTTCCCACGCAATACAAACGTATGTCGAAAATGAGCAGTTTTCAGTTGTTAGGGAGTATGTCGGACATGGTGTTGGTCAAGACTTGCATGAGGACCCGCAAATTCCTCATTACGGTCCACCCAACAAAGGACCACGGCTCAAACCTGGCATGGTTCTCGCTATTGAGCCTATGGTGAACGCTGGCAGCCGCTACGTGAAAACATTGGCTGATAACTGGACGGTTGTAACGGTAGATGGGAAAAAGTGTGCTCATTTTGAACATACGATTGCGATTACGGAAACGGGTTTTGATATACTGACGAGAGTCTAGATGATGAAAATAATTCCGAAGACAGATGTTTTCAAGCTTGATAGGGCAGAAAGCTTGGGTGAACATTGGCAAGACCGAATTCATCTTGCTGCTTGTCGTTGGAATTTTAACCATCATCAATGTACTAACAGCAGACGGAGAAAAGCGTACATTTCATTCTCCTAAGAAAAAGAATATCAATCATTTAACCCTTTATGATTGCGTATCTCCGGAAGTTCAGAACAGTATAAACGAAACAGGGCGTGTGACAAACTTCTTTTGAAATTTGTCAGAAAGCAAGTTACTGATTTGATGAAGGGAGAACACTTGAATGGCGAAAGACGATGTAATTGAAGTGGAAGGTACTATAGTCGAAACACTGCCAAACGCGATGTTCAAAGTTGAACTTGAAAATGGCCACACTGTTTTGGCTCATGTATCTGGTAAAATCCGCATGCACTTCATTCGCATTTTACCTGGAGACAAAGTTACGGTAGAATTATCTCCATATGACTTAACTCGTGGCAGGATTACGTACCGTTACAAATAAAGCACTCCGGAAACTGAAGGAGGTTGGAAACACATGAAAGTGAGACCATCAGTTAAACCAATCTGCGAAAAATGTAAAGTTATTCGCAGAAAAGGAAAAGTAATGGTGATCTGTGAAAATCCAAAGCATAAACAAAAACAAGGATAATTTATAAGGAGGTGCCCAGAGAATGGCTCGTATTGCTGGTGTAGATATCCCACGTGACAAACGTGTTGTTATTTCTTTAACATACATCTTCGGAATTGGCCGCACAACGGCTCAGCAAGTTTTAAAAGAAGCTGGAGTTTCAGAAGATACTCGTGTGCGCGATCTTACTGAAGAAGAACTTGGTAAAATCCGTGATATTATTGATAAACTGAAAGTAGAAGGTGACCTTCGCCGTGAAGTTTCTCTTAATATCAAACGTCTGATTGAAATCGGAAGCTACCGCGGAATCCGTCATCGCAGAGGATTACCTGTTCGCGGACAAAACTCTAAAAACAATGCGCGTACTCGTAAAGGTCCGCGTCGTACTGTAGCTAACAAGAAAAAATAAGTAAGGGAGGTTCTTAAACAATGGCTGCTGCTCGTAAATCTAACACGCGTAAACGTCGCGTGAAAAAGAATATTGAGTCTGGTATTGCTCATATTCGTTCAACTTTCAATAACACGATCGTTACGATCACTGACACTCATGGTAATGCTATTTCTTGGTCTAGTGCTGGAGCTTTAGGATTCAGAGGTTCTCGTAAATCTACTCCTTTCGCTGCGCAAATGGCTGCAGAAACAGCTGCTAAAGGTTCAATCGAACATGGTCTTAAAACTCTAGAGGTTACTGTTAAAGGACCTGGTTCAGGCCGTGAAGCTGCAATCCGTGCACTTCAAGCTGCTGGACTAGAAGTCACTGCTATCAGAGACGTAACTCCTGTTCCTCATAACGGATGCCGTCCACCAAAACGTCGCCGCGTGTAATTTGTTTGTATAGATTTTGTGTCCCTGTCAATAATGGGTTATGATACAGTTATTTATGAAACGAATGCACCGACTCGTTGCCTGAGCACATACGGGACTAAACAATGGGGAATTTCGGATGGAATCTCATATGATTCTATTCGAGGTTTCGACGTTTTGAAGGAGGGTTTTAAGTAATGATCGAGATTGAAAAACCAAAAATCGAAACGGTTGAAATCAGCGACGATGCCAAATTTGGTAAGTTTGTCGTAGAGCCACTTGAGCGTGGATATGGTACAACTCTGGGTAACTCCTTACGTCGTATCCTCTTATCCTCACTCCCTGGTGCCGCTGTAACATCAATCCAGATAGATGGTGTACTGCACGAATTCTCGACAATTGAAGGCGTTGTGGAAGATGTTACAACGATTATCTTACACATTAAAAAGCTTGCATTGAAAATCTACTCTGATGAAGAGAAGACGCTAGAAATTGATGTACAGGGTGAAGGAACTGTAACGGCAGCTGATATTACACACGATAGTGATGTAGAGATCTTAAATCCTGATCTTCATATCGCGACTCTTGGTGAGAATGCGAGTTTCCGAGTTCGCCTTACTGCTCAAAGAGGACGTGGGTATACGCCTGCTGACGCAAACAAGAGAGACGATCAGCCAATCGGCGTGATTCCGATCGATTCTATCTATACGCCAGTTTCTCGTGTATCTTATCAGGTAGAGAACACTCGTGTAGGCCAAGTTGCAAACTATGATAAACTTACACTTGATGTTTGGACTGATGGAAGCACTGGACCGAAAGAAGCAATTGCGCTTGGTTCAAAGATTTTAACTGAACACCTTAATATATTCGTTGGTTTAACTGACGAAGCTCAACATGCTGAAATCATGGTTGAAAAAGAAGAAGATCAAAAAGAGAAAGTTCTTGAAATGACAATTGAAGAATTGGATCTTTCTGTTCGTTCTTACAACTGCTTAAAGCGTGCGGGTATTAACACGGTTCAAGAGCTTGCGAACAAGACGGAAGAAGATATGATGAAAGTTCGGAATCTAGGACGCAAATCACTTGAAGAAGTGAAAGCGAAACTAGAAGAACTTGGACTCGGACTTCGCAAAGACGATTGACTAGTTTCCCTTGTGAACTAGGATTTTCGTGTGTTTATTATTCAGAAAACAGCATTCCAATAAAGGAGGGGACATCACATGTCATACAGAAAACTAGGACGTACGAGTGCACAGCGTAAAGCTATGCTTCGTGATCTTACAACTGATTTGATCATCAACGAAAGAATCGAAACAACTGAAACACGTGCGAAAGAACTTCGCTCTGTAGTTGAAAAAATGATCACGCTTGGCAAACGCGGTGATCTTCACGCTCGCCGTCAAGCTGCTGCATACATCCGCAACGAGGTTGCAAACGAAGAAAATAACCAAGATGCACTTCAAAAATTATTCTCTGACATTGCAACTCGTTACGAGGAGCGCCAAGGCGGATACACACGTATTATGAAGCTTGGTCCTCGCCGTGGTGACGGAGCACCAATGGCAATTATCGAATTGGTTTAATCACATATTTTTGTGTGTCTAAAGAAGGGCGGGACAGTTTCTAACTGGATCTATGCCCTTTTTTTAGATACTGCAACTTTTTATATAGAGAAAAGCAGAGCATTAGCTGAGAGGAGGCCGGTTTTCCATGAATCAGAATCAGTTGATATCGGTAGAGGATATCGTATTTCGATATCGGAAGGACGCAGAAAGACGAGCACTAGACGGCGTCTCCCTGCAGGTGTATGAGGGTGAATGGCTTGCAATTGTAGGTCATAACGGTTCAGGGAAATCAACACTGGCACGGGCATTGAATGGTTTAATTCTTCCTGAATCAGGCGACATTGAGGTTGCCGGGATTCAATTGACAGAGGAATCAGTTTGGGAAGTGCGTAAGAAGATAGGTATGGTCTTTCAAAATCCGGATAACCAATTTGTCGGAACGACTGTTCGCGATGATGTGGCTTTTGGTTTAGAAAACAATGGTGTACCGCGGGAAGAAATGATTGAGAGAGTAGACTGGGCAGTAAAACAGGTAAATATGCAAGATTTTCTCGATCAAGAGCCGCACCATCTCTCCGGAGGCCAAAAGCAGAGAGTTGCGATTGCGGGAGTTATTGCCGCACGTCCTGATATTATTATCTTAGATGAAGCAACATCCATGCTTGATCCGATCGGGCGAGAAGAAGTGCTTGAAACGGTAAGACATTTAAAAGAACAGGGCATGGCGACTGTCATATCCATTACACATGATCTGAATGAGGCAGCAAAAGCAGACAGGATCATTGTCATGAATGGCGGTAAAAAATATGCTGAAGGGCCGCCTGAAGAGATTTTTAAATTGAATAAAGAACTTGTTCAAATCGGGCTTGATTTACCCTTCTCATTCCAGCTTAGCCAGCTTTTAAGAGAAAATGGACTGGCTTTGGAAGAAAACCATTTGACTCAGGAAGGGCTGGTGAAAGAGCTATGGACATTACAATCAAAGATGTAGAGCATCGCTATCAGATGAAGACGCCGTTCGAGCGCCTGGCACTGTATGATATCACTGCATCGATTAAAGAAGGAAGCTACGTAGCCGTTATCGGACATACAGGCTCTGGCAAGTCCACTCTTCTTCAGCACTTAAATGGTCTCCTGAAGCCGACGAAGGGACAGCTATCACTAGGCAGCACTGTCATTCAGGCAGGGAAAAAGAATAAAGAGCTGAAAAAACTTCGTAAAAAAGTCGGAATCGTTTTCCAATTTCCTGAGCATCAATTATTCGAAGAAACAGTTCTTAAAGATATATCGTTCGGACCGATGAACTTTGGGGTTAAAAAAGAGGATGCTGAACAAAAAGCGAGGGAGATGCTGAAGCTTGTAGGTTTATCAGAAGAGCTTCTGGACAGATCCCCTTTTGAATTAAGCGGCGGACAAATGCGCAGAGTTGCAATTGCAGGCGTACTTGCAATGGATCCTGAGGTGCTTGTTCTGGATGAACCGACTGCAGGATTGGACCCAAGAGGGCGAAAAGAGATTATGGACATGTTTTATGAGCTTCATCAACGTGGGAACCTGACGACGATCCTTGTGACACACAGCATGGAGGATGCAGCTGCCTACGCTGATGAAATGATTGTTATGCATAAAGGAACGATACAAGCATCAGGCAGTCCGCGTGAACTGTTTTTAAAGGGTGAAGAGATGGCTGGCTGGGGGCTGGATCTTCCTGAAACGATAAAATTTCAAAGACATCTTGAAGCTGCACTGGGTGTGAAATTTAATGAGCCTATGCTCACAATAGAAGATGCCGCAGCTGAAATCCGTGCTCTTTTTCAGGGGGAGAAGACCTTATGATGGACAGCATGATTATCGGCAAGTATGTACCGGGCTCCTCACTTGTGCACCGGCTTGACCCCAGAACAAAGCTTATTACGATCTTTTTATTTGTCTGTATCGTATTCTTAGCCAATAATGTGCAGACATATGCGTTGCTTGGATTGTTTACAGTTGGCGTCGTTTCTTTAACAAGAGTTCCTTTCTCTTTTTTAATGAAAGGGCTGAAGCCTATCATTTGGATTGTCCTCTTTACGTTCCTTCTTCACATTTTTATGACACATGAAGGATCGGTTATCTTTCAAATAGGTTTTTTCAAAGTCTATGAGGGCGGTCTGGTTCAGGGGATATTCATTTCCCTTAGATTCGTCTATCTGATTTTAATCACAACCTTATTAACGCTTACGACAACACCGATTGAGATTACCGATGGAATGGAGCAGCTGCTGAATCCATTGAAAAAATTAAAGCTTCCTGTCCACGAGCTGGCCCTAATGATGTCCATTTCTTTGCGGTTTATTCCGACGCTGATGGAGGAAACAGATAAGATCATGAAGGCTCAGATGGCGCGAGGCGTTGATTTTACAAGCGGACCTGTTAAAGATAGGGTGAAGGCTATTGTTCCGCTTCTTGTCCCCCTTTTCGTCAGTGCTTTTAAACGTGCTGAAGAGCTTGCGGTGGCAATGGAAGCAAGAGGCTATCAGGGCGGAGAAGGACGTACGAAATATAGAAAGCTTGTATGGACAGGAAAAGACACTTCTGTCATTGCCAGCTTGATGATATTAGCTGCTTTGTTATTTTTCTTAAGGGCTTAGAGGTGCTGTATGAGACTGAAATGCACGATTTCTTATGACGGACATTTGTTTAACGGTTATCAGGTTCAGCCGGGCAAAAGAACGGTTCAGGATGAACTTGAGAAGGCTTTGGCTGTCCTGCATAAGTCAAAAGAAAGAATTCCTGTCGTTTCGTCTGGAAGAACAGACAGCGGGGTTCACGCAGCCGGACAGGTGATTCATTTTGACACTCCGCTGGCTATCCCGGCGGAAAGATGGCCTTATGCCTTAAATGCACTGCTTCCGGACGATATCGCAGTCAAACAGGCAGAAATTGCGGATGATGGGTTCCATGCACGATTTAGCGCAGTCAAAAAAGAATATCGCTATTTTGTATACACGGAGAAACACCCGGACGTATTTAAACGGCATTACGCTTACCATTTTTCATATCGCCTTAATGTGCAGGACATGAGAGAAGCGGCAAAGCATCTTATAGGGACACATGATTTTACGAGCTTTTGCGCGGCTAAAACAGAAGTGCAGGACAAGGTAAGAACGATTTACGAGCTTGATTGGACTGAGACGGATGACGGCCTGCAAATGCGGATCACAGGCAGCGGTTTCTTATATAATATGGTCAGAATTATTGTCGGTACTTTGCTTGATGCAGGTATTGGAAAAATTTTTCCTGATGATGTAAAATCCATGCTGGAAGCGAAGGATCGCGAAGCGGCAGGACGCACAGCACCGGGGCACGGGCTATATTTATGGAACGTTTACTATGACAACTAAACCAGGTGTATAATATTTTCTTGACAGAGTCTGCATAAAGTTATAAGATATCATATGGTATGTATTTCAACCCCACGATAAGCCCCGGAACTTATTGTGTTGTGAAATAGAACGTAATCGAAGTTTATTGAAAATGACAGATCATTTAGGAGGGAAATTCAATGCGTACAACACCTATGGCTAACGCAAGTACTATTGAACGCAAGTGGTTAGTTGTTGATGCTGCTGGCAAGACTTTAGGTCGTCTTTCTTCAGAAGTTGCAGCTATCCTTCGCGGAAAACACAAACCAACTTACACACCACACGTTGATACTGGAGATCATGTGATCATCATCAACGCTGAAAAAATCGAGTTAACTGGTAAAAAGTTAACTGACAAAATCTACTACCGTCACACTCAACATCCAGGCGGATTAAAATCAAGAACTGCTCTTGAAATGCGTACAAACTACCCTGAGAAAATGCTTGAGCTTGCTATCAAAGGCATGCTTCCAAAAGGTTCTCTAGGTCGTCAAATGTTCAAAAAATTGAACGTATACCGTGGTTCTGAGCATCCACACGAAGCACAAAAACCTGAAGTTTACGAACTTCGCGGTTAATTAAAAAGGAGGTTACCAATTTGGCACAGGTTCAATATTACGGTACTGGCCGACGTAAAAGCTCTGTAGCGCGTGTGCGTTTAGTTCCAGGAGAAGGCCGTATCGTCGTTAATAATCGTGAAATCAGCGAACACATCCCATCTGCAGCTTTAATCGAAGATATCAAACAACCATTAACTTTGACTGAAACAGCTGGCACTTATGATGTTTTAGTAAACGTACATGGAGGCGGCTTATCTGGTCAAGCTGGAGCAATCCGTCACGGTATCGCTCGTGCATTGCTTGAAGCAGATCCAGAATACCGTACAACTCTTAAACGTGCAGGTCTTCTGACTCGTGACGCTCGTATGAAAGAACGTAAAAAATACGGTCTTAAAGGCGCTCGTCGTGCACCTCAGTTCTCAAAACGTTAATTTTGCGTTTTCAAAAAAGCTCTCGACCTTGTGTTGGGAGCTTTTTTCTTTTATTAGATCCGCAACAAAAAATGGACGAATGACGTTTATAAACAAATTGCTTGCTTATAAACGGTCTCACTTGTAATAATCATAATATCTTTCATTTCATAATCATTAGAAATGTGGTCATTGTTTATAATCGTTACGTCGCCAGCTCAGCCCATTCTATCCCTGTCACTCATCCGTTAAAGTTACTGCTGATTCTCATCTATTTCTTAGCCCAGAGGAACAATAGCTGACATTATTTAAAGAAGTAAGTGTAAATGTAATGACGTAAATCACATATCTCCTTTGTGATTTTTTTGCGTTTTTATGAACTTTTTTCTAAATATGCAAAGGGAAAGCGTTATCAATCTAGAAATATTTGTTATACTCTATACATTAAAGTAAGGAGAAGATTCATGAATGCGTTAGTAGCTCATAATAGCAAAGCCTGGGATAAAAAAGTAGAAACAGGCAATGAATGGACTGTTGCTGTTGATCAGCAGGTTATCGAACAAGCGAAAAAAGGCAATTGGGATATAAGAGTAACACCAATGAAAGATGTACCGAAGGATTGGTTTCCGCCTGTCAAAGGTCTGAAAATACTCTGTTTAGCATCAGGCGGCGGCCAGCAAGGTCCAATTTTGGCAGCTGCGGGGGCGGATGTCACCGTATTAGATAACTCCGAAAAACAGCTGAATCAGGATAGAATGGTTGCTGAGCGAGATGGCCTCACAATACACACTGTCAAAGGAAGCATGGATGATCTCAGTGTATTTAATAACGAATCATTTGATATCATTGTACATCCTGTTGCCAATGTTTTTGTTGAGAATGTCCTCCCGGTCTGGATGGAAGCACACCGTGTATTGAAAAGAAATGGCGTACTAATCTCAGGGTTTGTCAATCCTGTCGTATTTCTGTTTGATGTAGAATTAGAACAGCAAGGTATTTTAAAAGTAAAGCACTCCATTCCATATGCTGACCCAGATGATCTTCCGAAACATAAAGTGAAAAAACTAATCGATAATAATGAGGCTCTGGAATTCGGCCATTCCTTAGAAGACCAAATCAAAGGCCAAATAGATGCCGGTTTTATCGTCACTGGTTTTTATGAAGATAAAGGCGGGTTTGTGTTAGATCAATATATCCATACATATTCTGCAACAAGAAGCGTGAAAGTATGAAAAGCAGCGTCCTGTCAGAGGGGCTGCTTTTTTTATAACTAATTACAGAACGTTTGTTCCATCCCCTTCAGAAAGCTGCCTTTTTATCGATTCACACCTTCATTTGGGCGAATTTCCAACCGAATTCTGGCATTGTTTCATCATCCAAACCCCAAAATAATCGGTAAAAGGAGAGTGAATTTATATGGCAGAAGTACTGTCTTTTATGGATGTGAAACGGCAAAAGGATTTTGAATTAGAAAAGAACTTGCTCAAAGAACTCTCTCTGAGACAAATTATCCAGTCTGTTAAGGACTGTTTGGAACCATTATTCCCTTTTTTACATGATGAACGAGATATAATTAGCGAAGGCTGTATTGATTTTGCGATTGAAGCCTATTTGTTAGGCGGGCGTTTTGGGATATTCGGCTATAACGGAGAATCCATGCAAAGTATCAGTGCCCGCTCTGCAAGAGAAGAAGAAGAGCTTCGAATGGAGTTTTTTGATTATCTCTATAATTGGATACACGAGCAATACGCAACATTTGATAAAAACACTGTTTATGAAGCGGCACGCAAGTTTATTAAAGATTGGTGGACAGCAGGGTTTGTTCAAAGAGAAAAACAGTGTAAGCTTCGCATGCGGTAATCATATTTCCCGGCCCTGTCCCATAGTTATGTAATAACGGACAAGCGGGAGGGGAAGGGATGAGGAAAAAGCTTAAATGGCTCAGTTTTTTGCTAGGCTTCATCGTATTACTATTTCTGTTCAAGTATCAGTTCAGCAATAACGATTCTTGGAAGCCGTGGAGCCTGCCCTTGAGCGGGAAAATCATTTACCTAGATCCAGGGCATGGCGGGCCTGATGGCGGAGCAGTCGGCGGAAAGCTGTTAGAGAAGGATGTTACCCTGGAAGTCGCGTTTAGAGTCAGGGATTATCTACAAGAACAAGGAGCGCTTGTGATCATGACCAGAGAAAGTGATACTGATCTCGCTCCTGAAGGAACGAAGGGTTATAGCAGACGAAAAGCGGAAGACCTAAGACAGCGGGTCAAATTAATAAATCATTCAGAGGCAGAGCTCTATATCAGCATTCATCTCAATGCGATTCCGTCGCAAAAATGGAGCGGAGCCCAAAGCTTTTATTACGGAAAATATGCGGAAAATGAAAAAGTCGCAAAATACATTCAGGATGAGCTGAGAAGAAACCTTGAAAACACGACCCGGAAAGCAAAGCGTATTCATGGTATCTACTTAATGCAAAACGTCACTAAACCGGGGGCGCTTATAGAAGTCGGATTTTTATCCAATCCAAGTGAAGCAACGCTGCTCGGTAAACCGAAATATCAAGACAAAGTGGCATCTTCCATATATAAAGGCATTTTGCGATATTTCACAGAAAAAGGAGACCCTCCGGAGTAAGGAGGGTTTACTTGCAGTTCTAAGCATAAGACACCCGCCATTTATGTATGATATAATAATAATTGTAAACGAATACACAAAAGGGTGAGGTTCGATGATAAGAGAAGATGAAGTAAGAAAACTAGTCGGAGAAATGCGCGAACCTTTTCTTCATAGACCTCTGGGAGAATTGGATGCCGTTAAGGAAATTAAAATAAAGCCTGAAAAACGGCATGTCAGTGTAAAAATCGCTCTTGCAAAAACAGGAACTGCAGAACAAATGCAGATTCAGCAAGAGATCGTAAACGCATTAAAAGGGGCAGGAGCTGAGACGGTCGGCCTTCGATTTGAAGAGCTGCCTGAAGAAACGGTTGCTAAATTCCGAGAGCCGTCAGCTGAGAAAAAAACATTATTAAATATGGATAACCCGCCAGTCTTTCTTGCTGTAGCAAGCGGAAAAGGCGGCGTAGGCAAATCAACTGTGTCAGTAAACCTAGCTATTTCTTTGGCTCGCCTTGGGAAAAAGGTCGGTTTAATTGATGCGGATATTTATGGCTTCAGTGTACCGGATATGATGGGTATCACTGTGCGTCCAACGGTTGAGGGAGAGAAACTTCTTCCTGTTGAGCGCTTCGGAGTAAAGGTCATGTCAATGGGCTTTTTCGTAGAAGAAAATGCTCCGGTCGTATGGAGAGGGCCGATGCTTGGCAAAATGCTGAATAACTTTTTCCACGAAGTAGAGTGGGGAGAAGTAGACTATATCGTTCTTGATCTTCCGCCTGGTACAGGGGACGTTGCTCTCGATGTACATACAATGCTTCCGAGCTGCAAAGAAATCATTGTATCGACACCGCATCCGACAGCTGCTTTTGTCGCGGCCAGAGCGGGCTCTATGGCGATTAAAACCGATCATGAGGTCGTAGGGGTCATAGAGAACATGGCCTATTATGAAAGTGCAAAGACAGGGGAAAGAGAATATGTCTTTGGTAAAGGCGGGGGAGATAAACTGGCTGAGGAACTAAATGTACCTTTGCTGGGCAGAATCCCATTGAAGCAGCCCGATTGGGATAAGGACCAATTTGCGCCGTCTGTTTATGACGAAAATCATCCCATCGGAGAAATATATCAAGACATCGCAAAAAAAATAGATGCAAAAATGTCAGTGCAAGTATAAAAAAGTGAACCGGGATTCCAGATCCCGGCTTTCCCTTTATTCACTTTCTTTGGCAGTGTCTTTTGCTGCTTTTTTCAGTTCATCTTCGAACTGTTTTTTGTAAAGCGGACTAGAAAGTGTTTCGTTAATAACCTCTTCTAAATAACTGCGGAATTCTTGGCTTTTTGCCAGCTGACTGTACTTTTTATCCATACCAGGATCCTGCATAACGTTCATCAGCATCTTTTGGTAATCTGGATCCTTCATCAGCTTTTTAATTACCTTTTCATGCTCTGTCTGAAGAGTTTTGGCAAAGCCCTCAGCAAAATCAGTGTCTTCAAAGATGTTTTTCCAAAATTCTTCGCCTTTTTTAGATGTGAGTGTTTTTTCTATTGTTCCTTTAATCGCATCTTGGTCAATCACCAGCGCTTCATTCATGGCATCATCATTTAATAATTCCTTAATGGCTTTTTTTCCATCATCAGTTTTTAATATATCAACAACCATTTTTTTGGTCTGATCATAGTCCATATCCGCTGCTTGGTCTTTTGGAGCGCAAGCTGTTACAGATAATAACAAAAAACAGCTTATCAATAGCGTTTTGGCTTTTGACATGCTTAAGCTCCTTTCACATACTTGTCTTACCTTTAATATGATTCATCTGTTAGGAATTATACATAACAAAATATCGCTGTTCGCGATTTTTGAGGGGATGAATAAAGAAATGAAAAGCCGTGGTTTAGTTCGTTTTTTCTTTTCTATTTTAGCTGTCGGAGCGCTTATCACGAGTATTGTGGGTTTTGCTTTAAAATGGGGAGAATACAGAGGGCTGTTTCTAACATTTGAAGCGGGGCAGATTTTCTCTGTTTTATTTTGGTTTATCGGTGTAGGCATGATTTTCAGTGTGATCAGCCAAATGGGGTTTTTCGTGTTTTTAACAGTTCATCGGTTTGCGCTTGAGATATTAAGATCCTCATCTTTATGGAATTTGCTTCAGTTGTTTTTCATCCTGTTTGTTGCTTTTGATTTAATGTACGTGCGTTTTTTGTTTTTTGGAGAAAGCGGAGAATCGCTTGCTGGCTATGCGTGGTTACCGGTGTTTTTATTGATCTTTGGAGTGATTACGGCTTATATAAAGCAAAAGCAGTCCTCTAAGAAAACATTTGTGTCATCGTTGTTTTTGATGGTTGTGATTACCGCATTAGAATGGTTCCCTGCATTAAGAGTAAATGATGAGGACTGGCTTTATTTAATGCTATTTCCGTTAATGGCGTGTAATGCCTTCCAATTGTTGATGCTGCCTAAGTTTGCAGAGAAGTAATTACTTTACCTCTGCGGATTTGGCATCAGAATTTGCGATGAGATCACCCACGGTTACATTTTTTAATCCTTTTTCTTTCAGCTGATGGATGATATCAGGCAACGCTTCTTCTGTTTGTTTTGCCGAATCGGAGGCATGTAAAAGAATAATGTCTCCCCCGGACACTTGCTTGGTCACATTGTCGATGATTTTTTCAACTCCGGGATTTGTCCAGTCTTGAGAGTTCACACTGTAATGAACAACTGTATAATTGTATTGCTTTGCGACCTTTAGAACATTCTTATTGAATTGGCCGGTAGGAGGTCGTAATAGCTGGATGTCTTTGACTCCTAACTTTTCAAATGCTGTTTGCGCGCGATTTATGTCCTTTTTTATTTCGCTGCTCTCTAAATTGGCATAGTTTTTATAAGCATAGCCCATGCTCCCGATTTGATGGCCATCCTTTACGATACGGGCCACTGTGTCGGGATGCCGTTCTGCCCAAGAAGCTGAAAGGAAAAACGTCGCATTTTTAATCCCGTTTGCTTTCAGAGTATTAAGTATAGGTTCTGCTCTCTCATCACCCCAGCTGATATCGAAAGTAAGTGAAATATCTTTAGAGTCTGTTTCTCCTTTATAAATGGCTTTAGGCCCGGTGTCAGTTGAAAACACGGGGAGCGGGACAGCTCTTTGGATATAAAAAAAGCTGGCTGCTGCAAATGCGGCGATAAGTATAATAATTAATTGTTTCACCCGTTTAATATGCCACACATAGAAGTGATTCACTGATGATGCCTCCTTATCTTGTCCATCATTCTTGTTTTACATCTTATGAGCATGGCCAATTGAATATAACCGATAAAATGTTTCTTCACATATAGCCTAAATTGGTTGTTGACCTTTTGATAATATCCGTGGTATATTATTATTCGTCGCTGAGAAACAGCTGACATCAACTAAAAGCTTCATTAAATACTTTGAAAAAAGCTGTTGACTTAAAAGAGGCTAAATGTTATAGTAATAAAGCTGCTTCGTTAAGTGGCTATAATGATCTTTGAAAACTAAACAAGACAAAACGTACCTGTTAATTCA
>NZ_JBOBQH010000015.1:0-55249 GCF_050585765.1 Bacillus sp. ATD
TTACCCAAGATCGAGAAAAACAAACAAATACAAACACCGAGAGCTTATATAGCCCATATACTGATTCCAAGTTTCAAAAAGATCTAAATAGTGTATACAATAGCCGTTTTAAGGAGAGGCTAATTGTACGGAGGTGGAGAAGGTGGACGAAACAGCTAAACTTAATCATACATGTGTGATTTGTGATCAAGAGAAGAATAGAGGCATTCATCTTTATACGAAATTCATATGCTTAGATTGTGAGAGAAAAGTAATTTCTACATCAACTTCTGATCCTGACTATGCTTTTTACGTGAAAAAACTAAAGAGCATTCATACACCGCCATTATATTCATAGACCTGAAAAGGTCTTTTTTTGTACGCTTCATAATAAAAAGAAGATGAAACTTGTTTAAGGGTTGAACGTAGTAGATAATAATATTAAAACTGAGTATAGACACAGGAGTCGATTATCTCATGCAGAGATTTTTTCACTTTTTGATGTGGAGTTTAACTAGCAGTGCGACTTTTGTTTTCATAGGGATATTGTGCTTTTTCGGTTTAAATCAGTCGCTTTTTTTATCTCTTGTTTATGGGCTTGCTTCAGGAGCAGTCGTATACACAGCAGGTATCTGGAATGCAAGAAGGTTATTTCTTAAAAAGCATGAATTGACAGGAAGAGAGTATGCTTACATTAAGGAAAACCTAGAGGAAGCAAGGCGGAAAATCATACGTCTTAGAAAAGCATTGTTTCAGGCTAAAAGCATTCAAATGTTTAAGCAAAATGCGGAAATCCTTAGGCTTGTCAGAAGGATTTATTTGCTAACCAAAAAAGAGCCAAAGCGGTTTTATCAGGCAGAGCGATTTTTTTATCAAACTCTCGATTCGGTTGTTGAATTGACAGAGAAGTATGCTTTTCTATCATCTCACCCGAAAAAAAGCAAAGAATTGTCGATGTCGTTAAGTGAGACACGCATCACTCTTACTGAATTGACCAAGCGTTTAGAGGAAGATTTAACTCAAGTAATGGGTGATGAAATTGACGAGTTGCAATTTGAATTAGATGCAGCAAAACATTCATTAAAGAAATAATGGAAGAGGGTAAAAGCGATGAACCGAGATCAAAGCGACCTTCATATAGATGAATTATTGGCAGACCCTTTTGGTGGTGATATAGAGATATCAGGTTCGGAGGCTGTAAAAGCAGAGAAAGAGCAAGTACGGCTTGTTGATGTTCTTCCTGAGGAAAACAAGGAAAAAGCAATTCAGCTTGCTGGACAGATTGATCATAAAAATATGCAAAGCATTGTCTTATACGGTTCACAAGCTCAGTCTAAACTGCTGAACTTTTCTCATGATATGATTAACCATGTTCAAAAGAAGGATGTCGGAGAGATTGGCGAAATACTTGGAGAGCTGATGAAAAAGCTGGAGCAAGTAAATCCTGATGATCTTCAATCTAAGAAAAAGGGTTTTTTGGCACGCATGTTTGGAAGAGTATCAAATTCTCTTCAAGAGGTGCTGTCTAAATATCAAAAGACCAGCGTGCAGATAGACAGAATCAGCTTGAAGCTGGAGCACTCTAAAAATGCTTTAATCAGTGACAATAAGCTATTAGAGCAGTTATATGAAAAAAATAAAGAGTATTTCGCAGCGCTGAATGTTTATATTGCTGCAGGAGAACTGAAGCTGGAGGAATTAAAAACAAAAACAATTCCTGAACTGAAGCAACAGGCTGAATCGAGTGATCATAACCAAATGGCCGTTCAAGAAGTAAATGATTTGATGCAATTTGCTGACCGATTAGATAAAAGAGTGCACGATTTGCTGCTGAGCAGGCAAATTACAATCCAAAGTGCTCCGCAAATCAGACTGATTCAAAATACAAACCAAGCGTTAGCTGAAAAGATCCAGTCATCCATTGTGACAGCGATTCCGCTTTGGAAAAATCAAGTTGCGATCGCACTGACACTTTTAAGGCAGCGGAATGCAGTGGATGCACAGCAGAAAGTATCGGATACAACCAATGAGCTTTTGCTGAAAAATGCGGAGCTTTTAAAAACCAATACAATTGAAACCGTACGGGCAAATGAACGAGGCCTAGTTGATATAGATACCTTAAAAAAGGTGCAGGAAAGCTTAATAAGCACGCTTGAAGAAACATTGACTATACAAGAAGAAGGACGGATCAAACGCCGTCAGGCAGAAGAAGAGCTCATGATGATGGAAGGCGACCTAAAGCAAAAGCTGCTTACAATAAAGGAAAGGTAGTTACCAGTAAGTCTGGCTTTAAGTTCTGTCAGAGGCACGATATAATAAAGTGTAAGAAGACACATTCAAAGGATTGTTTTCATGAACACACCTTTATATAAAGCATTAATTCAACATGCGAGAAGAAATTCTCATTCATTTCATGTTCCGGGACATCACAATGGAGATGTCTTTTTTGATGACGCTAAGTCAATATTCGATCCGCTACTCACCATTGATGTAACTGAACTGGCAGGGCTGGATGATCTCCATCATCCTTCCGGGGTAATTAAGGAAGCGCAAGAGCTTGTCAGTCAATTATATGAATCGGCCGAAAGTTTTTTTCTGGTGAACGGTACGACTGTCGGAAACTTAGCGATGATTTTATCTGTTTGTGAACCTGGTGATACAATTTTGGTTCAAAGAAACTGTCATAAGTCTGTATTTCATGCTGTTGATTTGGCTGGTGCAGAGCCGGTTTATCTCGCACCTGACGTTGATCCAGCGATGCATGTGCCTATGCATGTTCCGCTTGGTACAATTAAAGAAGCCTTGGCAGCATATCCTGATGCGAAAGGCTTGGTACTGACCAATCCCACATATTATGGGCATAGTGCTGATTTGACCGAAATCATTACGGAGGCCCATCATTACGGGATTCCTGTTTTGGTGGACGAAGCACATGGCGCACATTTTATTTTAGGAGAGCCTTTTCCAGTCTCAGCTTTAAAAATGGGGGCAGATATTGTTGTTCAGTCGGCCCACAAAACGTTGCCTGCCATGACGATGGGCTCTTATTTGCACCTCAACAGCAGCTGCAGAGTTGACAGGGATCGGGTGGCAGAGTATTTAAACCGATTACAAAGCAGCAGCCCGTCTTATCCGATTATGGCTTCGTTAGACATTGCCCGTGCTTATGTACAGCATATTATAGAAGAACAAAAGCTTCCTGACATTTTGCAGCGAATACAAACACTTAAACAAACGTTTGATTCACTTACAAATGCAGAAGCTGTTAACCCTGCTAATACACAGGTTATAGCGGACCCGCTGAAGCTTACCATTCGTTCAAAACGCGGGCATTCTGGCTATACACTGCAAAGCATATTAGAGCGTGCTAACATATTCACTGAGCTTGCTGACGAAAATCAAGTACTGCTCGTTCTCCCACTGGGAGGAAAACGGAGAATAAACGCTGAAACCATTAGAAGCATTGATGAGGAGATTGAGAAAACGCCTCCGGATCAGCCGTTTGTTCCTGCAGAATGGGGAGCGCAGCCTGTTACTGTCTTGCCTTATCAAAAAAAGGTCTTACATTCGTTTAAGAAAGAATATGTGGACTTTGGGGAAGCAGCAGGCCGGCTGAATGCAGAGGATATCATCCCTTATCCTCCGGGTATCCCGATGATTATGGCGGGAGAAAGAATAACAAAAGAAAGTGTGCAAAAGCTCAGCCGCTTGATCAGCATGAAAACGCATGTTCAAGGGAATATGAAAATCAAAGAGAAACAACTACTTGTTTATATAGAAGAGGAGAAATCATGAGCGGTTTATTTATTACATTCGAAGGTCCTGAAGGGGCGGGGAAAACAACTGTTCTCCAGGAAATCAAAAACATACTTTCAGCTGAAGGCCTTCAGGTTATGGCAACTCGAGAGCCGGGCGGAATAGATATTGCAGAACAAATTCGAGAGGTTATTCTGAATGAGCACAACACATTAATGGACCCAAAAACAGAAGCGCTCTTATATGCGGCTGCGAGACGCCAGCATTTAGTTGAAAAAGTAAAACCTGCTTTAGAAGAGGGGCATGTCGTTCTTTGCGACAGATTCATAGACAGTTCGCTTGCGTATCAAGGATATGCAAGAGGACTTGGGATTGATGAGGTCCTGTCCATTAATGAATTTGCCATTGGAGATATGATGCCCCATGTAACGGTTTATTTTTCAATTGATCCGGAAGAAGGACTGAAGCGTATTTATGCAAACGGCTCACGGGAGAAAAATAGGCTCGATTTAGAAAAACTGGACTTTCATACAAAGGTACAGGAAGGTTATCAAGAGCTGATGAAACGATTTCCGGAAAGATTCCATTCAGTTGATGCCGGGCAATCTAAAGACCTTGTCGTTCAGGATGTTCTAAAGGTGATCAATGAAGCGTTGAAAAAAATTCAATTGTGACCTGTTTCCCAATAGTTGATATAATAATGTAAACGAGATCATGTTGTTTCCAATCTAAAGGAGGCCTTCACAGATGAAATTGATAGTGGCAGTTGTACAAGATCAGGACAGCAACAGACTTTTGAAAACCTTAACGGATCACAACTTCAGGGTCACAAAGCTTGCGACGACGGGAGGATTTCTTAAATCAGGCAATACAACGTTTATGATTGGTGTTGAGGATATACGCGTCAATAAAGCGTTGAGTCTTATTAAAGAAAACGGACAGAAACGTGACCAAATGATTGCCCCTGTATCTCCAATGGGCGGAAATGCTGATTCTTATGTCCCTTATCCAGTCGAAGTTGAAGTTGGCGGAGCGACAGTATTTGTCCTTCCAGTCGATGAATTTCATCAATTTTAAGGATTTGAAACTGTGAAAATTAATAAAGATATACGTACATTTATAGATAATAAGCAGCTTCCCTCTGTGAAAACATCTGAGATCACAGCATCATTTAAAACATCAATGGAAAACCAAAGCAGCAAATTGAAACTTGATCAGCTTACCAGGCTGTTATCCGACATAGAGGCATTTGGAAAAAGGCTGACGAAATCGCGGAACTTTAAAGACTTAGCGAGATTTAAAGGACTTGTGAAACGTTTTGTCAAAGAAGCTGTGGACAGCGGCCTTTCACATGAAACGTCGAAAAGCTTTGATCTTTACGGGAACAGCAGAACGCTGGGACTTGTGAAAGAAATAGATGAAAAATTGATACAGCTTACAGAAGAGATGATGGATCAGGAAAAACCGGCAATTGATTTGCTGGAGCGTATTGGCGAAATAAAAGGTTTATTGATTAACCTTTACACATAGAGAGTGATACAATGGCAATATCCTGGAAGGAAATGAACGAGCTTCAGCCCAGAGTGATGAAGCTTTTATATAATAGTATTGAGAAGGACAGATTATCACACGCTTATTTGTTTGAGGGGAAAAAAGGAACAGGCAAGCTTGATGCCGCGCTGCTTCTTGCAAAAAGCTTCTTTTGTTTGGAGGATGGCGCGGAGCCTTGTGAGAGCTGCCGAAACTGTAAACGGATAGAGTCGGGGAACCATCCCGATCTCCATCTTGTTCAGCCTGATGGCTTATCAATCAAAAAGGCGCAAATTCAAGCGTTGCAAGAAGAGTTTTCTAAGACCGGGCTTGAATCGCATAAAAAGCTGTATATTATTTCGCACGCAGATCAAATGACAGCAAATGCGGCGAACAGCCTGCTGAAATTTTTAGAAGAACCGAATAAAGACACAATGGCCATCCTCATCACTGAGCAGCCCCAAAGGTTATTGGATACCATCATTTCAAGATGCCAAACCCTTCCCTTTCAGCCTTTGCAGCCAAAAGCAATTGAAGACAGACTGATCGAACAGGACGTCTCGCCTCATATGGCAAGGCTTCTGGCCAACATGACCAATAATGTGGCAGAAGCAGTCGAATTAAGTCGAAATGATGAGTTTGCAGAGTCTAGAGCGAAAGTGATAAAATTGTATGAAGTCCTACACCAGCGGAAAGGACATGCCTTTTTCTTTATTCAAGATCAATGGATGCCCTTTTTCAAAGAAAAAACCCATCAAGAAATGGGTCTTGATATGCTCTTATTGATATATCGTGATGTGTTGTCCATCCAAATAGGAAATGAAGATAAATTGATTTATCAAGACTTATTCCAATCAATAAAACAGCATGCGCTACAATCAACACAACAAAGCGTTACGAATCAGATACTTGCTGTTTTAGAAGCAAAGAAACGGCTTCATTCCAATGTGAATGTACAAGGATTAATGGAGCACTTGGTGTTAATGTTGCAGGAGGGATAAGCTTGTACAATGTAATTGGTGTCCGCTTTAAGAAAGCGGGTAAAATATATTATTTTGATCCGAATGGATTTCATATAGAACATGACAGCTGCGTAATTGTAGAAACTGTCAGAGGCGTTGAGTACGGTCAGGTCGTGATTGCAAATAAACAGGTGGATGAGCATGATGTGGTGCTTCCCCTTCGAAAAGTGATACGTGTGGCTGACGAGCGCGATCTTCTCATTGTAGAAGAGAATAAACAAGAAGCACTATCAGCATTTGATATCTGCCAAAAGAAAGTGATTGAACACGGCTTGGATATGAAGCTGGTCGATGTTGAATTCACGTTTGATCGCAATAAAGTCATTTTTTACTTCACTGCTGACGGCCGAGTGGATTTTAGAGAGCTTGTAAAGGATTTGGCTTCTATCTTTAAGACAAGAATTGAGCTGCGCCAAATCGGAGTGAGG
Organism: Bacillus sp. ATD; assembly: GCF_050585765.1. NCBI lineage: Bacteria > Bacillati > Bacillota > Bacilli > Caryophanales > Bacillaceae > Bacillus > Bacillus sp. ATD. The sequence goes on from NZ_JBOBQH010000015.1 coordinate 6,716, forward strand.
GATGAGGCGAAAATGCTCGGAGGAATCGGTCCTTGCGGAAGAATGCTTTGCTGTTCAACGTTTCTTGGAGATTTTGAACCCGTTTCCATTAAAATGGCCAAGGATCAGAACTTGTCTTTAAATCCTACGAAGATTTCAGGTCTTTGCGGACGTTTGATGTGCTGTTTAAAATATGAGAACGATGAGTATGAGACCGCAAAAGAACAGCTTCCGGATATTGGAGAAATGATTACGACAGCAAACGGCCCCGCGAAGGTCGTCGGACTAAATATTCTGGAACGGGTGCTTCAGGTGGAACTGATAAACCGTGAAAAAGTGATAGAATATACTTGGGAAGAGCTCTTGGAAGAGGGCGTCGTATCCGCACAAACCACAGATTAACGAGGTGTGGAACCTTGGATAAAAAAGAGTTATTTGATACAGTCATTAACTTAGAAGAACAAATTGGTTCACTGTACCGGCAGCTGGGGGATTTGAAGCAGCATATCGGTGAGATGATTGAGGAAAATCATCATTTACAGCTTGAAAACAAGCATTTGCGCAAACGGCTGGACGATACGACGCAGCAGATTGAAAAGTTCAAAGCTGATAAAAAAGAATCAAAAACACAGAAGACAGAGCAAACTGATATAGGGGAAGGATATGATAATCTGGCACGACTGTATCAAGAAGGATTTCATATCTGCAATGTCCACTATGGAAGTGTTCGAAAAGAAGATTGTCTTTTCTGTCTGTCATTCTTAAATAAAAAATAGGGAAAAGGCTTCCGCATAAGACGGGAGCCTTTTTCAAAGGTACTGAAAGGATAAGAAGATGGTTTCATTACGTGATGATGAAAGATTAGATTATTTGCTGGCAGAGGACATGAAAATCATACAAAGTCCAACGGTGTTTGCTTTTTCATTGGACGCTGTGCTTCTGTCCAAATTTGCGTACGTTCCGATACAAAAAGGAAAAATTGTTGATTTGTGCACCGGCAATGGCATTGTGCCGCTGCTGCTCAGTACAAGATCAAAAGCAGACATTCTTGGAGTCGAAATTCAAGAAAGGCTGCATGATATGGCTATTCGCAGTGTGGAGTACAATAAGCTGCAGGGTCAGATTCAGATCATACATGATGATCTGAAAAACATGCCGGAGAAGCTGGGGCATAATCGATATGATGTTGTCACCTGCAACCCGCCGTATTTTAAAACGCCGAAACAAACTGAACAAAACATGAACGAGCATCTCCGAATTGCAAGACATGAAATTCACTGCACACTGGAGGATGTCATTTCAGTCAGCAGCAAGCTGCTCAAACAAGGAGGAAAAGCAGCGCTTGTTCACCGGCCGGGACGGCTTCTGGAGATTTTTGAACTGATGAAGGCTTATCAAATCGAGCCAAAGCGTGTGCAATTTGTCTATCCGAAGCAAGGGAAAGAAGCCAATACCATTTTGGTTGAAGGGATCAAAGGCGGGCGTCCAGATTTAAAAATTCTTCCTCCTTTGTTCGTTTATGATGAACAAAATGAATATACAAAAGAGATCAGGACCATTTTATATGGAGACAAATAATCATTTCTTCTACGTCGTGAAATGTAGGGACAATAGCTGGTATGCCGGGTATACCAACGATCTGCATAAACGGGTGAAAACACACAATGACGGAAAGGGCGCAAAGTATACAAAAGTAAGACGTCCGGTTGAATTGATTTTTGCTGAAGCTTTCGATACCAAACGAGAAGCTATGCAGGCTGAATATTATTTCAAAAAACTAACTCGAAAGAAAAAAGAGCTTTATATAGAAGAAAAGCGGAACAGCAAGGAGGCTGTATATGTTAAGGCGCCAAATGAGCTTTAATGGAAAGTCGGACATGGGAATTCTTTACTTGGTCCCAACCCCAATCGGAAATTTAGAGGATATGACATTCCGGGCGATCGATACGCTGAAATCAGTGGATGCGATTGCTGCGGAAGATACGAGGCAAACGAAAAAGCTTTGTCATGTATATGAAATTGAAACACCGCTGGTCAGCTATCATGAACACAATAAAGAAAGCAGCGGGCACAAAATTATTGAATGGCTGAAATCGGGAAAAAACATTGCTCTTGTCAGTGATGCCGGTCTGCCGACAATTTCTGATCCTGGAGCTGAAATCGTGAAAGATTTTACGGATATAGGCGGTTATGTTGTTCCGTTGCCGGGAGCCAACGCTGCATTAACAGCTCTTATTGCTTCAGGTATTGTACCGCAGCCTTTTTTCTTTTATGGTTTTCTCAACAGACAGAAAAAAGAAAAGAAGAAGGAGCTTGAAGCCCTTAAAAAACGGCGGGAAACGATCATTTTTTATGAAGCGCCTCACAGATTGAAGGAAACCTTGTCAGCGATGGCAGAGATATTAGGGGATCGAGAAATCGCTGTAACGCGTGAACTCACTAAAAAATATGAAGAGTTTATCCGAGGAACGATATCCGAGGTCATCGAATGGGCAAACGAGGATCAGATACGCGGCGAGTTTTGTCTTGTCGTAGAAGGAAGTAATAATGAAGAAGCAGATGAGGAAGAACAATGGTGGGAAACCCTCACTGCGAAAGAACATGTCGAGCATTACATCTCGAAAGGCGCTACTTCTAAAGAAGCCATTAAAAAAGCAGCAGTCGACCGCAATGTACCAAAGCGTGAAATGTACGATGCTTACCATATTAAGCAATAAAAAAACGTTCTTGTGTCATAACAAGAACGTTTTTTGTACAAGAAATGATTATTTAAGGTTTTGAAGCTGGTTTTGGATTTCGCTGATGATTTGCTCAGCGCCTTCTTTACTAAGAACCAATTTACCGCCTGCAAGTTTAAGGTTATCATCAGAAACTTCACCAGTTACTTGGCAAGTCATGTTTGGTTTATATTTTTTAAGGATGATTTTTTCATCATCAACATAAATTTCAAGAGCATCTTTTTCTGCGATTCCAAGAGTACGACGCAATTCGATAGGAATAACTACACGTCCTAATTCATCAACTTTACGTACAATACCAGTAGATTTCATAAACATTCTCCTCCCAAGAGATACTTATTTGTTTAAATTATATTTTTCTTCGTCATTATTCGACAAAATCCTTACCTTCATAGCATAACAAGGTTTCCAATAATCGTCAATCATTTTGTTTACTATTGATTGTAAGAATTAGTTCTTATAGTCAGTAATGTCTTGGAAACTACCGAAATAACAGCATTTTATAAATATTTAATAAAGCTATTATCCTACTAAAAATCCTTTTAAATCAAGACTTTCGAACCAAAGTTTTTTATTTCATTTGATTATATACGACAAAATTCGACACGAACAGACTTTTTTTATTTTCATTAAAGATTTTTAATTTTAATTATTCTTTTTCAGGGCATATGTATATATTCTTGATCTTAAAGGCTAAGATGGTATCATAGATAAAGGATAAATATAAAAAATATGCATATATGATTTGCACTTATCGCCGCTCTCGTCCTTTGGGCGGGAGCTTTTTGACATTCTGATTAGGAGGTTTCAAGATGCCGCAAGAAAACAATACATTTTACATTACAACACCGATTTATTATCCGAGCGGAAAATTACATATCGGCCATGCATATACGACAGTCGCGGGAGATGCAATGGCACGCTACAAAAGATTAAAAGGGTTCGATGTTCGCTATTTAACGGGAACGGACGAGCATGGACAAAAGATTCAGCAAAAAGCTGAACAGGAAAACATTACACCTCAGGAGTATGTGGATCGTGCAGCGGCAGATATTCAAAAACTGTGGAAGCAGCTTGAAATCTCAAACGACGACTTTATCCGTACGACAGAAAAACGGCATAAAGTTGTCATTGAAAAGGTGTTTCAAAAGCTTCTAGATAATGGGGACATCTATCTTGATGAGTATGAAGGCTGGTACAGCATCCCTGATGAAACGTTCTACACGGAAACGCAGCTTGTTGATATCGAGCGGAATGAAAAGGGAGAGGTCATCGGCGGAAAAAGCCCTGACAGCGGTCACCCAGTTGAATTGATCAAAGAGGAGTCTTATTTCTTCCGTATGGGCAAATACGCGGATCGTCTCTTGAAATACTATGAAGAAAATCCGACCTTCATCCAGCCGGAATCACGCAAAAATGAAATGATTAATAACTTTATCAAGCCTGGACTCGAGGATTTGGCAGTATCACGTACCACTTTTGATTGGGGCGTAAAGGTGCCGGAAAATCCAAAGCACGTTGTATATGTTTGGATTGACGCACTATTTAACTATTTAACAGCACTAGGTTATGATACAGAAAATGATGAGCTGTATCAAAAATATTGGCCTGCCGATGTTCATTTAGTCGGTAAGGAGATTGTACGATTCCATACGATTTACTGGCCAATTATGCTGATGGCTCTGGATCTGCCTCTGCCAAAGCAAGTATTCGCTCACGGCTGGCTTTTGATGAAAGATGGAAAAATGTCGAAATCAAAAGGAAACGTTGTAGATCCGGTTACATTAATTGAACGCTATGGGTTAGACGAGCTTCGCTATTACCTGCTTCGCGAAGTGCCATTCGGATCTGACGGTGTATTCACACCGGAAGGATTTGTTGAGCGGATCAACTATGATCTAGCGAATGATTTAGGAAACCTATTGAATCGTACTGTTGCGATGATCAATAAGTATTTTGACGGACAGATCGGTTCTTACAAAGGTGCTGTTACGGAATTTGACCAAACGCTCACTTCGGTTGCTGAAGAAACAGTGAAAGCTTATGAGAAAGCAATGGAAAACATGGAATTCTCGGTAGCACTTTCGACTTTATGGCAGCTCATCAGCCGCACCAACAAATACATTGATGAGACAGCTCCATGGGTGCTTGCGAAAGATCCGGCAAAAGAAGAAGAATTGCGATCCGTTATGTATCATCTCGCTGAATCATTGCGTATTTCAGCGGTACTGCTTCAGCCATTCTTAACAAAAACACCGGAAAAAATGTTCGAGCAGTTGGGCATTACTGATGAATCTTTAAAAGCTTGGGACAGCATTACAGCTTTCGGCCAGCTGAAAGATACAAAAGTACAAAAAGGCGAGCCGTTGTTCCCACGCTTAGAGGCAGAGGAAGAAATTGCTTATATCAAAGGGAAAATGCAAGGTTCGGCACCAGCGAAAGAAGAAACAAAAGAAGAAGAGCCGCAAGAGGTCGATCGTTTACCTGAAATTACGATTGATCAATTCATGGATGTAGAGCTTCGCGTAGCTGAGGTCATTGAGGTAGAGCCAGTAAAAAAAGCAGACCGGTTATTGAAGCTGCAGCTGGATCTTGGTTTTGAAAAGCGCCAAGTGGTATCCGGCATAGCGAAGCATTATACGCCTGAAGAGCTTGTTGGAAAGAAACTCGTTTGTGTAACAAATCTAAAACCGGTTAAACTGAGAGGCGAGCTTTCTCAAGGTATGATCCTTGCAGGGGAAGCAGACGGCGTCCTAAAAGTCGTATCTATCGATCAGTCGTTACCAAAAGGCACAAGAATTAAATAATGATAAACAAAAGGTGTTTCACGTGTAACAATTCGTCGAACACCTTTTGTGTTTCGACAAGAAAGGAGTTTTTCACTTATGTTGTTTGACACACACGCGCATTTAAATGCGGAACAATATGATACTGATCTGGAAGAGGTTATTGAACGGGCAAAAGCTGAAAAAGTTGAACGAATTGTCGTAGTTGGTTTTGACCGTCCAACGATTACCCGTGCGATGGAAATGATTGAGGAATATGATTTTATTTATGCAGCCATCGGCTGGCACCCTGTTGACGCGATTGACATGACAGAGGAAGATTTAGCATGGATTAAAGAGCTTTCTGCTCATGAGAAAGTGGTAGCGATAGGTGAAATGGGACTTGATTATCACTGGGATAAATCACCTAAAGACATTCAAAAAGAGGTGTTTAGAAAACAAATTGCATTAGCGAAAGAGGTCAATCTTCCTATTATCATTCATAACCGTGATGCAACGGAGGATGTCGTGACTATTCTGAAAGAGGAAGGCGCAGAAGCTGTGGGCGGAATCATGCACTGCTTTACAGGAAGTGCGGAAGTGGCAAGAGAATGCATGAAAATGAATTTTTATTTATCATTTGGAGGGCCGGTGACATTCAAAAACGCGAAGAAACCGAAGGAAGTAGTGAAGGAAATTCCGAATGACCGGTTGCTGATTGAAACGGACTGCCCGTTTCTCACGCCTCACCCTTTCCGCGGGAAAAGAAATGAACCGAGCTATGTGAAATATGTGGCAGAACAAATCGCAGAATTAAAAGAAATGACATTTGAGGAGATTGCCTCAATCACTACTGAAAATGCGAAAAGACTTTTCCGTATAAACTGACAAAAAACGCTAGCGGGTTTTGTAAGAGCTTGTCCCTTACAGCGTTTTTCTATAAAAGTTCTACATGCTTTCTTCTCCTCATAGGATAGGTTTGTCGACAAGTCTTTCTTCCGTTTCTCAGTGTATTTCAGGATAATGAAGAAGACACTGAGCTTTTGGGAGAAAGAGAAGGGAGGGTTGACAGCCTTTTAGATACTCTATATAATCTCTCCGAGGAGAAGGAGGCGTTTTTCATCACACAAAAAATGAAAAAGCTGTTTTCCGTAAAGCTTAGCAAAAGCAAAGTCATTCTGGTTGCTGCTTGTTTGCTTTTGGCAGGAAGCGGGACTGCGTACGCGGCTCATGAGCTGACGAAACAATCAGTCTCAGTTTCTATCAATGGCAAAAAGAAACATATACGCACACATGCAAGTACAGTCGGTGATCTTTTGGAGACGCTTGATATCAAGACAAGAGACGAAGACAAGATCACACCTGCTAAACAGACAAAGATAACAGCAGATATGGACGTTGTGTATGAGGCTGCAAAACCTGTGAAGCTTACAATAAACGGGGAAGAAAAGACATTATGGTCAACAGCAAAAACGGTCGGTGCATTACTGGACGAACAAGATGTTGATGTGAAAGAACAAGATCAAGTTGATCCCGCAATAGATACAGATATTTCGAAAGACATGAAGATTAACATAGAGCCCGCATTTCAGGTTACTGTGAATGATGCAGGAAAACAAAAGAAGATCTGGACGACTTCGACTACGGTCGCTGACTTTTTAAAACAGCAAAAGATGCACATAAAAGACGAAGATAAAATCAAGCCTGCGTTAGATGCAAAGCTGACGAAAGGAAAGGCTGATATTACAATTACTCGTATCGAAAAGGTCACCGATGTAGTTGAAGAGAAGATTGCGTTCGATGTGAAAAAGCAAGAAGACGCTTCTCTTGAAAAAGGGGAAGAAAAGGTCGTCCAAAAAGGAAAAGAAGGCAAGCTTAAGAAACATTTCGAGGTCGTTAAAGAAAACGGCAAAGAAGTGTCCAGAGAGCTTGTAAAAGAAGAAACAGCTGAACAAAGCAAAGATAAAGTGATTGCTGTCGGCACAAAGCAGAGCAGTCCAAAAGTTGAAAAGGTCAGCGCTTCAGGTGATTCAAAAACAGTTGTGTCCCGCAGCAATGAATCATCAGGAAAAGTCATGACTGTATCTTCTACGGCTTATACGGCAAGCTGCAGCGGCTGTTCAGGACATACAGCGACAGGCGTCAATTTAAAAAATAATCCGAATGCCAAAGTCATCGCTGTGGATCCCAATGTCATTCCGCTAGGCTCCAAAGTCCACGTGGAAGGCTATGGATATGCCATTGCTGCAGATACTGGTTCAGCGATTAAAGGGAACAAAATAGACGTCTTTTTCCCAGAGAAATCATCGGCGTACCGATGGGGAAATAAAACAGTCAAAATTAAAGTCTTAAATTAATATATACTTATGATTCAGAGGGTTTTGCGCCCTCTGTTTTTTTCGTTATAATAGACAAAGTGTATTTTATGCTTATTAGACGCTCGACATAAGAAAAAGTTTCATAAATATACAAAAGTTTTTATTTTGTCTTGGAGGAAATAATGAAAATAAAAGAGATCATTGTGGTCGAGGGGCGTGACGATACGGCCCGCATCAAATTGGCTGTTGATGCAGACACAATTGAAACAAATGGTTCAGCTATCGACGATCATGTGATTGACCAAATCCGTTTGGCTCAGAAGACAAGAGGCGTGATTATTTTAACGGATCCGGACTTTCCGGGAGAGAAGATCCGCAAAACCATTTCAGAGGCTGTACCCGGCTGTAAGCATGCATTTTTGCCAAAGCACCTTGCCAAACCTAAAAACAAGCGGGGAATTGGTGTGGAGCATGCATCGGTTGAAAGCATTAGGGCATGTTTAGAAAATGTCCATGAAGAGATGGAAGCGCAGCCGAGTGAGATTTCGGCTGAGGATTTGATTCATGCCGGACTAATAGGCGGATCTGCGGCCAAACGCCGCCGCGAACGACTGGGTGATCTGTTGAAAATCGGCTATACAAATGGCAAACAACTTCAAAAACGGCTGCAAATGTTTCAAATTAAAAAAAGTGATTTTATGAGTGCGCTCGATACCGTTATGCGGGAGGAACAGAATGAATAAAGATATTGCGACACCGATTAGAACGAAAGAGATATTGAAGAAATACGGTTTTTCTTTTAAAAAGAGCTTAGGACAGAATTTCTTAATTGATACGAACATTTTAAACCGAATTGTCGATCACGCAGAAGTGACGGAGAAAACAGGTGTCATTGAAATCGGCCCAGGAATCGGTGCTTTAACCGAACAGCTTGCCAAGCGGGCGAAAAAAGTCGTGGCATTTGAGATTGACCAGCGTTTACTGCCGATTCTGAAGGACACGCTGTCACCTTACGACAATGTCACTGTCATTCATCAGGACGTGTTAAAGGCTGATGTCAAATCGGTCATTGAAGAACAATTTCAAGACTGCGATGAGATCATGGTAGTAGCCAACCTTCCTTATTACGTAACAACACCGATTATCATGAAACTGCTTGAAGAGCATCTTCCGCTGAAAGGGATTGTGGTCATGCTGCAAAAAGAAGTGGCTGAGCGCATGGCGGCTGATCCTTCATCTAAGGAATACGGCTCGCTTTCAATCGCGGTGCAGTTTTATACAGAAGCCAAAACGGTGATGATCGTTCCGAAAACCGTATTTGTCCCTCAGCCTAATGTCGATTCCGCAGTCATCCGTCTGATTCTCCGAGACGGCCCGGCAGTGGACGTAGAAAACGAATCCTTTTTCTTTCAGCTCATCAAGGCAAGCTTTGCACAGCGCCGTAAAACGCTGCTCAATAACTTAGTTAACAATCTGCCTGAAGGAAAAGCACAAAAATCAACGATTGAGCAAGTGCTCGAAGAAACAAATATTGACGGCAAGCGCCGAGGTGAATCCCTGTCTATCGAGGAGTTCGCAGCGCTGTCTAACGGATTGTATAAAGCCCTTTTCTAAAAGGGCTTTCAGCGTATCGACAAACCCTCGCATTCGTTGTCAAGGCTGCGCTTCAATGCTCACGAATTATAACATTCGCTGCGCTCCGATGCTCGCCTTTCCTAGACTTCAAGGGTTTTCAATCACGCTGAAAGGAGAAAAAAACGCTAAAGAGAAACCGTTTTAGCGTTTTTTCAACAATAGGAAAGCCCTTTTCTAAAAGGGCTTTTTGTTTTGCGCACCACATGGACTGCCGCTACATAGGCTAGAGAAGGACCTTTCATTCAATGATAAGAAAAAACTTGGACTCAGCGAAAAAAGGCGCTTTCTCAAGGCTCTTTCTTTCATGATGAGGCTTAGTCTATGTGTGGAGTGAGGAACGTGCAATTTCAAATAGGGGATATGGTAGCCAGAAAATCCTATCAGATGGATGTTTTGTTTCGAATTATAGGAATAGAGCAAACAAGCAAAGGAAATTCAATTGCCATTTTGCATGGAGATGAAGTCAGGCTGATTGCTGATTCGGACTTTTCTGATCTGGTGGCAGTGAAAAAGGATGAGCAGATGATGCGGAAAAAGAAAGATGAGAGCAGAATGAATGAGTCGCTCGAATTGCTCCGCCAGGATTATAAGCTGCTCAGAGAAAAGCAGGAGTACTTTGCGACAAGCCAATATCAGCATCAGGAGCATTATTTTCATATGCCTGGCAAAGTGCTTCATCTGGATGGTGACGAAGCATATCTGAAAAAATGCTTGAATGTCTATAAAAAAATAGGAGTGCCGGTCTATGGCATCCATTGTCACGAAAAGAAAATGTCTGCTTCTATTGAAGAATTGCTCGACAAATATCGACCAGATATCCTGGTGATCACAGGGCATGATGCGTATTCGAAGCAAAAGGGCGGCATTGATGATTTGAACGCGTACAGACATTCTAAGCACTTTGTTGAAACCGTTCATAAAGCCCGAAAAAAGATCCCTCACTTAGATCAGCTTGTTATTTTTGCGGGGGCCTGCCAATCCCATTTTGAATCACTCATCAGAGCGGGTGCAAATTTTGCGAGTTCACCATCAAGAGTAAATATTCATGCGCTTGATCCGGTATATATCGTCGCGAAGATCAGCTTTACACCGTTTATGGAACGGATCAATGTATGGGAAGTGCTCCGTAATACGCTGACAAGAGAGAAAGGGCTTGGAGGTATTGAAACAAGAGGAGTACTGAGAATTGGTATGCCTTATAAGTCCAATTAACAGTTGAAAACCTGCATAGTAGATCTATGCGGGTTTTTTATTTTGCATAATGATACATAATTTACCGAAACTTGCGGAACATAATTGAGGAATCATAGAATTTTGTCAAAATAATTTTATTGACAACGTCTTATTAACGTTGATATAATTTAAATTTTATTTGACAAAAATGGGCTCGTGTTGTACAATAAATGTAGTGAGGTGGATGCAATGGCGAAGACGTTGTCCGATATTAAAAGATCGCTTGATGGGAATTTAGGTAAAAGGCTGACGTTAAAAGCAAACGGTGGCCGCCGAAAAACGATTGAGCGTTCGGGCATTTTAGCTGAGACGTACCCTTCTGTTTTTGTGATACAACTAGATCAAGACGAGAACTCGTTTGAAAGAGTTTCATACAGTTATGCTGATATTTTGACTGAGACTGTTGAGCTGACATTTAATGATGACGCAGCAAGCTCAGTGGCATTTTAACGGGCAGTGAACCTTTTGTTTACTGCTTTTTGTTTTGCCCTTTTTTGGTTTCCAGTAATTTTAACGAAAGTTCCATTTGATTTAACAAAAGATAAAACAGTCACATATTATCGTGACGTGCACGAATGGCTATCACTTCTAAAAAAGGGGTTGTTTCGTTTGGGCAGACGTCGTGGAGTTATGTCAGATGAGTTTAAATATGAGCTGGCTAAGGACCTTGGGTTTTATGACACAGTAAAAAATGGCGGTTGGGGCGAAATTCGGGCCCGCGATGCTGGTAATATGGTAAAGCGCGCCATTGAAATCGCTGAACAGCAAATGGCTCAGAATCATAATAACCGATAAGGATGTGACCCGGGGGACGTGCCGTTCCCCGGTTTTTTATATTGGATATAAATACATAATGGGCTGAATATGGATATGTTCATCCTGTACTTCAAATGTGATACAATGTTCATACTTATGTTTAGATGGAGAAGTAGGTGAAAGCTATGCGTATTTTAGAAAAAGCGCCAGCCAAGATCAATCTGTCACTTGATGTCACCCGAAAGCGCCCGGATGGTTATCATGAAGTCGAAATGATCATGACGACAATTGATTTAGCTGATCGAATTGAATTGACGGAGCTGGCAGAGGATGAAGTGAGGGTTTCCTCCCACAACCGTTTTGTGCCTGATGACCAAAGAAACTTAGCTTATCAGGCCGCCAAGCTGATCAAGGACAGATACAACGTGAAAAAGGGAGTTTCCATCATGATTACGAAGGTAATTCCGGTGGCTGCCGGTCTTGCCGGCGGAAGCAGTGATGCGGCGGCGACACTCAGAGGGCTGAACAGACTGTGGAATTTAAATCTTTCTGCGGAAACGCTTGCTGAGCTTGGAGCGGAAATTGGTTCCGACGTTTCATTTTGTGTCTATGGAGGAACTGCACTTGCAACAGGGCGCGGCGAGAAAATTAAACATATCAGCACGCCTCCGCACTGCTGGGTCATTTTAGCGAAGCCGACAATCGGTGTTTCAACTGCTGAAGTGTACAGAGCGCTGAAACTGGATGACATAGAACATCCTGATGTACAAGGCATGATCGAGGCGATAGAGGAAAAGAGTTTTCAGAAGATGTGCAGCCGTTTAGGCAATGTGCTCGAATCTGTTACGCTTGATCTGCATCCTGAAGTCGCGATGATCAAAAACCAGATGAAACGCTTTGGTGCAGATGCCGTGTTAATGAGCGGGAGCGGTCCGACAGTGTTTGGACTGGTTCAGTATGAGTCGAAGGTGCAGAGAATTTATAACGGGTTAAGAGGCTTCTGCGATCAAGTTTATGCGGTGAGAATGATCGGCGAACAGAACGCTCTTGATTAAATCCGTATGTTAAGTTATATTGATCTTAAAATATTCGGATTTTGGGGGTAAGTTCATGAAGTTTCGTCGCAGCGGCAGATTGGTGGACTTAACAAATTACTTGTTAACCCATCCGCACGAGTTAATACCGCTAACCTTTTTCTCTGAGCGGTATGAATCTGCAAAATCATCGATCAGTGAAGATTTAACAATTATTAAACAAACCTTTGAACAGCAGGGGATCGGTACTTTGCTTACTGTTCCCGGTGCTGCCGGAGGCGTTAAATATATTCCGAAAATGAAGCAGGCTGAAGCTGAAGAGTTTGTGCAGACTCTTGGACAGTCGCTGGCAAATCCTGAACGTATCCTTCCGGGCGGTTATGTATATTTAACGGATATCTTAGGAAAGCCATCTGTACTCTCCAAGGTAGGGAAGCTTTTTGCTTCCGTGTTTGCTGAGCGCGATATTGATGTTGTCATGACTGTTGCCACGAAAGGCATCCCTCTTGCGTACGCAGCTGCGAGCTATTTGAATGTGCCTGTTGTGATCGTTCGTAAAGACAATAAGGTAACAGAAGGCTCCACAGTCAGCATTAATTACGTTTCAGGCTCCTCAAACCGCATTCAAACAATGTCACTTGCGAAAAGAAGCATGAAAACGGGTTCAAACGTACTCATTATTGATGACTTTATGAAAGCAGGCGGCACAATAAATGGTATGATTAACCTGTTGGATGAGTTTAACGCAAATGTGGCGGGAATCGGCGTCTTAGTAGAGGCCGAAGGAGTAGATGAACGTCTTGTTGATGAATATATGTCACTTCTTACTCTTTCAACCATCAACATGAAAGAGAAGTCCATTGAAATTCAGAATGGCAATTTTCTGCGTTTTTTTAAAGACAATCTTTTAAAGAATGGAGAGACAGAATCATGACAAAAGCAGTCCACACAAAACATGCCCCAGCGGCAATTGGGCCTTATTCACAAGGGATTATCGTCAACAATATGTTTTACAGCTCAGGCCAAATTCCTTTGACTCCTTCAGGCGAAATGGTGAACGGAGATATTAAGGAGCAGACTCATCAAGTATTCAGCAACTTAAAAGCGATTCTGGAAGAAGCGGGTGCTTCTTTTGAAACAGTTGTAAAAGCAACTGTGTTTATCGCGGATATGGAACAGTTTGCGGAAGTAAACGAAGTGTACGGACAATATTTTGATACTCACAAACCGGCGAGATCTTGTGTGGAAGTCGCAAGACTCCCGAAGGATGCGCTAGTCGAAATTGAAGTTATTGCATTGGTAAAATAATAAGAAAAGTGATTCTGGGAGTGCCCGGGATCACTTTTTTATTTACCTTATGCCCGAAATAAAAGCGATATGACCTAATTGTGTAACTATATCCTATTTTTTCAAAAAATATTTTAAAAACGAGCAGGATTTCAGAGAAAATCGTGGAATTGATACACTAATGCTTTTATATAGGGAAAAGGTGGTGAACTACTGTGGAAGTTACTGACGTAAGATTACGCCGCGTGAATACCGATGGTCGCATGAGAGCGATTGCATCCATCACGCTGGATCACGAATTTGTTGTACATGATATTCGTGTGATTGATGGAAACAATGGTCTTTTCGTTGCGATGCCGAGTAAACGCACCCCTGATGGAGAGTTCCGCGATATTGCTCATCCTATTAATTCAAGCACGCGAGGAAAGATTCAAGATGCCGTGTTAAATGAGTATCATCGTCTGGGTGACACTGAAGCATTAGAATTCGAAGAAGCTGGAGCTTCTTAAAAAATAACCAAAAAGCAAGGACTGCTGAAAGGGCTGACATAAGCCTTTTGCCAGCGGTCCTTTTTTAATTCTGATTTTTCAAACGTATTTGCACTCAATAGAAAATTCTTGCACTTCATGAAGTCTCCTTGAAATCAGAAGATATTTAGGATATATTTTTCTATGGATAAAAGGGATATTGGAGGCCAATAAATGGATAAGCGGTTTGCAGTTGTTTTAGCGGCTGGACAAGGAACGAGAATGAAATCGAAGCTTTATAAAGTCCTTCATCCAGTTTGCGGTAAGCCTATGGTAGAGCACGTCGTGGACGAAGCCTTAAAATTATCTTTATCGAAGCTTGTCACGATTGTCGGACATGGTGCGGAAGAAGTGAAAAAGCAGCTTGGTGATAAAAGCGAGTACGCGCTTCAAGCAGAACAGCTTGGCACTGCTCATGCTGTAAAACAGGCACAGCCATTTCTTGCTGACGAAAAAGGCGTCACGATTGTCATTTGCGGAGATACGCCGCTTTTAACAGCAGAGACGATGGAAGAGATGCTGAAAGAACATACACAAAGAGAAGCGAAAGCTACGATTTTAACTGCGGTTGCAGAAGATCCAACCGGATATGGCCGCATTATACGCAGCCAAAACGGAGCGGTTCAAAAAATCGTTGAGCATAAGGACGCCTCTGAAGAAGAACGTCTTGTAACTGAGATCAATACTGGTACGTATTGTTTTGACAATGAAGCGCTATTCCGGGCTATTGATCAGGTGTCTAATGATAATGCCCAAGGCGAGTATTATTTGCCGGATGTCATAGAGATTCTTAAAAATGAAGGCGAAACTGTTGCCGCTTACCAGACTGGTAATTTCCAAGAAACGCTCGGAGTTAATGATAGAGTTGCTCTTTCTCAAGCAGAACAATTTATGAAAGAGCGTATTAATAAACGGCATATGAAAAATGGCGTGACGTTGATTGACCCGATGAATACGTATATTTCTCCTGACGCTGTTATCGGAAGCGATACTGTGATTTATCCTGGAACTGTAATTAAAGGTGAGGTGCAAATCGGAGAAGATACGATAATTGGCCCTCATACGGAGATTATGAATAGTTCCATCGGCAGCCGTACGGTTATTAAACAATCGGTAGTCAATCACAGTAAAGTGGGGAATGATGTAAACATAGGACCTTTTGCTCACATCAGACCTGATTCTGTCATCGGGAATGAAGTGAAGATCGGAAACTTTGTAGAAATTAAAAAGACTCAATTCGGAGACCGAAGCAAGGCATCTCATCTAAGCTATGTCGGTGATGCTGAGGTAGGCACTGATGTAAACCTGGGCTGCGGTTCAATAACTGTCAATTATGATGGGAAGAATAAGTATTTGACAAAAATTGAAGATGGCGCGTTTATCGGCTGCAACTCCAACTTGGTTGCCCCTGTCACAGTCGGAGAAGGCGCTTATGTGGCGGCAGGTTCAACTGTTACGGAAGATGTACCTGGAAAAGCGCTTGCTATTGCCAGAGCGAGACAAGTTAATAAAGACGATTATGTGAAAAATATTCATAAAAAATAATCCTAAATTCGGAGGTTTATCCATGTCTAATCAATACGGAGATAAGAATTTAAAGATTTTTTCTTTGAATTCGAATCCAGAGCTTGCAAAAGAAATCGCAGATATAGTTGGAGTTCAATTAGGGAAATGTTCTGTCACAAGATTTAGTGACGGGGAAGTCCAAATTAATATCGAAGAAAGTATTCGCGGATGTGATTGTTACATCATCCAGTCTACAAGTGACCCCGTTAACGAGCATATTATGGAACTGCTGATTATGGTAGATGCGTTAAAACGCGCTTCTGCAAAAACGATTAACATTGTTATTCCTTATTACGGTTATGCGCGTCAAGACAGAAAAGCAAGATCCCGTGAGCCAATCACAGCTAAACTTTTCGCTAACCTGCTTGAAACAGCTGGTGCGACTCGTGTGATTGCACTCGACCTGCATGCGCCGCAAATTCAAGGATTCTTTGATATACCGATTGACCACTTAATGGGTGTTCCGATTTTAGGAGAATATTTTGAAGGCAAAAACCTTGAAGATATCGTCATTGTTTCACCAGACCACGGCGGTGTGACACGTGCCCGCAAACTGGCTGACCGACTAAAAGCGCCGATTGCGATTATCGATAAACGCCGTCCGCGTCCAAACGTGGCGGAAGTTATGAATATTGTAGGTAATATCGAAGGGAAGACTGCTATCCTCATCGATGACATTATTGATACTGCAGGTACGATTACACTTGCTGCTAATGCGCTCGTAGAAAACGGAGCGAAAGAAGTATATGCATGCTGTACACACCCTGTACTATCAGGCCCTGCTGTTGAACGGATTAATAATTCAACAATTAAAGAGCTCGTTGTGACAAACAGCATCAAGCTTCCTGAAGAAAAGAAAATTGAACGCTTTAAGCAGCTTTCAGTCGGACCGCTTCTGGCTGAGGCGATTATTCGCGTTCATGAGCAGCAATCAGTCAGCTATCTGTTCAGCTAAACCGTTTTTTGAGGTTTAAATCCTAATCGTTATGGGTATTGTTTGTAATAGGACAATTAAAACGATAATAGGATGGTGCTGAATATGGCAACTTTAACGGCAAAAGAAAGAACGGACTTTACTCGTTCATCTCTTCGGAATATCCGTACTTCAGGACATGTTCCAGGTATCATATATGGGAAGGATACTGGCAACAAACCAGTGTCATTAGACAGTGTGGAGCTGATCAAAACGCTGAGGGATGAAGGCAAAAATGCAGTCATTACGCTTGAGGTCAGCGGAGAAAAACACTCTGTCATGGTGACAGACCTGCAAACGGATCCGCTGAAAAATGAAATCACTCATGCTGATTTTCAAGTAGTCAATATGAGTGAGGACATTGAAGTGGAAGTTCCGATTCATCTGACCGGAGAAGCCATTGGTGTGAAAAACGGAGGCGTATTGCAGCAGCCGCTATATGCACTTACTGTAAAGGCTAAGCCAAAAGCCATTCCGCAAACGATTGAGGCTGATATTTCTAATCTCGATGTAAATGAAGTACTGACGATCGCGGATTTGCCTGCTGGCGGTGACTACTCCTTTCATCATGAATCAGATGAGGTCGTGGCTTCTATCCTTCCTCCGCAGCAGCAGGAAGCAGCTGAGATCGATGAAGAGGAATCTGCTGATGCTCAGCCTGAAGGTGAAAACAAAGAACAATAATAGCTTAAGGCGTAACCCTCCCGCGGTTACGTCTTTTGTGCTAGAATGAGAAGAATTATAGCCCGTTTATGAAGACGGGTGTTATGTGACTAAGGGAGGATTCGCCATGCTTGTGATTGCCGGTCTCGGAAACCCGGGGAAGAACTATGAAAATACACGGCATAATGTCGGATTTATGGTGATAGATCAGCTTGCAAAGGAATGGAATATAGAGCTGAATCAAAATAAATTTAACGGATTATACGGAACCGGATTTGTTTCCGGCAAAAAGGTTCTACTTGTTAAACCGCTTACATATATGAATTTATCAGGAGAATGTTTGCGGCCTTTAATGGATTACTATGATGTGGATAACGAAGATTTGACAGTCATTTACGACGATCTTGACCTTCCGACTGGCAAGATTCGGTTAAGAACGAAAGGAAGCGCCGGAGGGCACAACGGCATCAAATCACTGATCCAGCATCTTGGAACATCCGAGTTTGACCGTATCCGCATCGGAATCGGCCGGCCTGTAAACGGCATGAAGGTCGTTGATTATGTGTTAGGCTCCTTTACAAAGGAGGAGGTACCTGAGATCGGGGAAGCGGTTGATAAATCTGTGAAGGCTTGTGAGGCTTCTCTGAGTAAACCGTTTTTAGAAGTCATGAACGAATTTAACGCAAAGGTATAAAATGAAACTACAAAGTCCATACTACACCAAAATGACTTTTTCATCAGGAGGTCCCTTGTATGGCTTTGCATTATTATTGTCGTCATTGCGGAGTGAAAGTAGGCAGTCTCGAATCTTCAATGGTATCGACAGACTCACTTGGATTTCAGCACTTAACAAATGAGGAAAGAAACGATATGATTTCTTATAAAGAAAATGGAGATGTCCATGTTTTGACGATATGTGAAGACTGCCAAGAGGCGCTTGACCGAAATCCGCATTACCACGAATATCACACATTTATTCAATAAAAAGCTTTGGTGTAGACACTAGACCAAAGCGTTTTTCTGTTCTCACAGGAAACAGAGAGGAGGGGCCATATGGACAACATTCAAACCTTTATAAAAGAAAGCGATGACTTTAAATCCATCATCAACGGTTTACACGAGGGTCTGAAGGAACAGCTGCTCGCGGGTCTGTCGGGTTCCGCGCGTTCTGTTTTTACTTCTGCTCTGGCTAATGAAACGAATAAGCCTATCTTTCTCATCACCCATAACTTATACCAAGCCCAGAAAGTAACAGATGATCTGACTTCACTTCTAGAGGATCGGTCTGTCCTTTTGTACCCCGTCAATGAACTCATTTCATCAGAAATCGCAGTTGCAAGCCCTGAATTGCGGGCGCAGCGATTAGATGTCATTAATAGATTAACGCATGGAGAAGCGCCGATTGTCGTTGCTCCTGTAGCTGCTATCAGAAGAATGCTGCCGCCTGTAGAGGTGTGGAAAAGCAGCCAGATGCTCATTCAAGTGGGTCATGATATCGAACCTGACCAGCTAGCGTCACGGCTGGTGGAGGTAGGGTATGAACGGTCTGATATGGTATCTGCGCCCGGAGAATTCAGTATTCGCGGAGGAATCATTGATATTTATCCGCTAACTTCAGAAAATCCGGTGAGAATTGAACTTTTTGACACCGAAGTCGATTCAATCCGCAGCTTTAATTCAGATGATCAGCGGTCAATTGAGACCCTTACTTCGATCAATATCGGTCCCGCGAAGGAATTAATTATCAGACCGGAAGAAAAAGCACGGGCGATGGAGAAAATCGATAGCGGTCTTGCTGCGAGCTTGAAAAAATTAAAGGCTGACAAGCAAAAAGAAATACTTCATGCGAATATTTCTCACGATAAAGAACGCTTGTCTGAAGGCCAGACAGATCAGGAGCTCGTGAAGTATCTCTCATATTTCTATGAAAAGCCTGCTAGTTTACTAGATTATACACCTGAAAATACACTTCTGATTTTGGATGAAGTCAGCCGGATTCATGAGATGGAAGAACAGCTTCAAAAAGAAGAAGCAGAGTTTATAACAAATCTTCTTGAGGAAGGCAAGATTTTGCATGACATTCGTTTGTCATTCAGTTTCCAAAAAATAGTGGCTGAGCAAAAACGGCCTCTGCTGTACTATTCTTTATTTTTGCGGCATGTACAGCATACGAGTCCGCAAAATATCGTCAATGTGTCAGGCCGTCAAATGCAGAGTTTCCATGGGCAAATGAACGTGCTCGCGGGTGAAATGGAGCGTTTTAAAAAATCAAATTTCACTGTTGTGTTCTTAGGAGCAAACAAGGAACGTACACAGAAATTGTCATCTGTTTTGGCTGATTATGATATCGAGGCCGCCGTGACAGACAGCAAAAAAGCGCTTGTTCAGGGACAGGTCTATATCATGGAAGGCGAGCTCCAATCGGGATTTGAGCTGCCATTAATGAAGCTTGCCGTTATTACGGAAGAAGAACTGTTCAAAAACCGTGTGAAAAAGAAGCCGCGAAAACAGAAGCTTACCAATGCAGAGCGCATCAAGAGCTATTCGGAGCTTCAAATTGGTGATTATGTCGTTCATATTAATCACGGGATCGGAAAATACCTGGGAATCGAAACCCTTGAAATCAACGGAATTCATAAAGACTATTTAAATATTCATTATCAGGGAAGTGACAAGCTTTACGTCCCTGTAGAACAAATTGATCAGGTGCAAAAATATGTCGGCTCCGAAGGAAAAGAGCCGAAGCTGTATAAATTAGGCGGAAGCGAATGGAAACGGGTTAAGAAAAAAGTAGAGACATCTGTTCAGGATATTGCTGATGACTTAATTAAGCTCTATGCCGAAAGAGAAGCGAGCAAGGGATACGCGTTTTCTCCTGACCATGAGATGCAGCGTGAATTCGAATCAGCTTTCCCTTATCAAGAGACTGAGGATCAGCTCCGTTCGATTCACGAAATCAAAAAAGACATGGAAAGAGAACGTCCGATGGACCGCTTGCTGTGCGGAGATGTGGGCTACGGTAAAACAGAGGTTGCCATACGTGCCGCGTTTAAGGCGATTGGCGACGGAAAGCAGGTAGCTCTGCTCGTCCCGACAACCATTTTGGCACAGCAGCACTATGAAACCATTAAAGAGCGCTTCCAGGACTATCCGATTAATATAGGCCTTCTCAGCAGGTTCAGAACAAGAAAAGAAGCAAACGAAACAATCAAAGGATTGAAAAATGGGACGGTTGATATCGTCATCGGGACGCATCGGCTGCTATCAAAAGATGTCGTGTATAAAGACTTAGGGCTCCTCATCATTGATGAAGAGCAGCGTTTCGGTGTAACCCATAAAGAAAAGATCAAGCAAATTAAAGCCAATGTTGATGTTTTAACGCTAACAGCAACGCCGATTCCGCGTACGCTGCATATGTCTATGCTTGGCGTAAGGGATCTTTCAGTCATCGAAACTCCGCCGGAAAACCGCTTCCCTGTACAGACGTATGTTGTGGAATACAATGGCGCTCTTGTCAGAGAGGCAATTGAACGTGAGCTTGCACGCGGTGGCCAGGTCTATTTCTTGTACAACCGGGTAGAGGACATCGAGCGGAAAGCGGATGAGATCTCAATGCTTGTCCCTGACGCAAAGGTGACGTACGCCCACGGAAAAATGACAGAAAATGAATTAGAAACCGTTATGCTGAGTTTTCTTGAAGGAGAATCAGACGTTCTCGTCAGTACAACCATTATTGAAACAGGTGTAGACATCCCGAACGTCAATACGCTGATCGTATTTGACGCCGACAAGATGGGGCTTTCTCAGCTTTACCAGCTGCGGGGGCGTGTCGGCCGTTCTAACCGTGTGGCGTATGCGTACTTCACGTACCGTCGGGATAAAGTGCTGACAGAAGTAGCTGAAAAAAGGCTGCAGGCCATTAAAGAATTCACAGAGCTAGGTTCCGGTTTTAAAATCGCAATGCGTGACTTAACCATTCGCGGAGCCGGGAATCTTCTTGGCGCCCAGCAGCACGGCTTCATCGATTCGGTCGGATTTGACCTCTATTCCCAAATGTTGAAAGAGGCCATTGAAGAACGTAAAGGAGACACAGCGAAGACAGAGCAGTTTGAAACAGAAATTGATGTCGAGCTTGATGCGTATATTCCAGAAACATATATTCAAGACGGCAAACAGAAAATTGATATGTACAAACGCTTTAGATCTGTGGCGACAATCGAAGAGAAGAACGAGCTTCAGGATGAAATGATCGACCGCTTTGGAAACTATCCAAAAGAAGTCGAATACTTGTTTACTGTTGCAGAAATGAAGGTTTATGCGAGACAGGAACGTGTCGAGCTGATTAAGCAGGATAAAGATGCTGTCAGATTGACGATCTCTGAAGAAGCAAGTGCTGAAATTGACGGACAGAAGCTGTTTGAGCTTGGCAATCAATATGGCAGACAAATCGGACTGGGAATGGAAGGGAAAAAACTCAAAATCTCCATACAGACGAAAGGCCGTAGTGCCAATGAGTGGCTCGACACCGTGCTGGGCATGCTGAAGGGCTTAAAAAATGTGAAAAAGCAAACCATTTCATCAACGTAAATTTTGTTACTCTCTGGTGTATATTACATTTGATGTGACGGATACTAATTTCAAGCGAGGCGGAAGGTACATAAAGTAACTGCTTTAGGTCTTTCCCACATATATATACCATCAAATGAAAGAGAGGCACCAGAGATGAAAGCAACCGGTATCGTACGTCGTATTGATGACTTAGGTCGGGTCGTGATTCCTAAAGAAATTCGAAGAACTCTGAGAATCAGGGAAGGCGATCCGCTTGAGATTTTTGTGGATCGTGACGGAGAAGTGATTTTGAAAAAGTACTCTCCGATCAGTGAGCTTGGAGACTTTGCAAAAGAGTATGCAGACGCGCTTTACGACAGTCTCGGCCATTCAGTGCTGATTTGTGATCGTGATGTATATATTGCTGTGTCTGGCAGCTCCAAAAAAGATTACTTAAACAAGTCAATCAGCGAAATGCTGGAAAGAATAATGGATCAGCGCAGCTCTGTGCTTGAGAGTGATGCGAAATCAGTACAGCTTGTGAATGGCATAGATGAGGACATGAATTCTTATACTGTCGGCCCAATAGTGGCGAATGGCGATCCGATAGGTGCTGTGGTGATTTTTTCAAAAGATCAATCAATGGGCGAAGTAGAGCATAAAGCCGTTGAAACAGCAGCTGGATTTTTGGCTCGTCAAATGGAACAGTAGGTCTTATTCCTTTTATCGAAAATAGGTATGAAAAGAACAGCTCTCCTTTGAGACGCTGTTCTTTTTCATGCGTGCCGAAATAGGATTCCAAGGGTTGGGATATGGTATAATAACCTCGTTTTTATTTGTGCCGCGGTAATACGTGAACCGTATTGCCCTTGACGTTGGGAAGGAGCTTTTGGATGGACGATTCAATAGGCGTTAAACGGCATTGGGTTTGGCAGGGGGCATTTGTTTTAATTCTGGCAGGCGTCATCACAAAAATTTTAAGCGCCGTTTACAGAGTCCCGTTTCAAAACATTGTCGGCGATGTTGGATTCTATATATATCAGCAGGTATATCCCTTTCTTGGTATTGCGGTTATGCTGTCAACATCAGGATTTCCGGTCATTATTTCGAAACTGATGAATGATTATAGTGAAAAAAATCATCACACTATATTAAAAATATCAGCGTGGTTTTTGTCTTTAATCGGTATGTTATTATTTCTTTGTTTATATTTGGGGGCTGTTCCCATCGCGCTCTTTATGGGGGATTCGCATCTCGCTGAGTTAATTCAAGTGACCGCGTATACATTTCTGTTGTTCCCATTTGTCGCGTTGCTTAGAGGCGGTTTTCAAGGGCGGCACGAAATGCTCCCTTCGGCTCTATCACAGATGACAGAGCAGTTTCTGCGAGTTGCGGTGCTCTTAGGGTTATCATTTTGGCTCGTCAAAAAAGGAGCCTCACTTTATACTGCGGGAGCGGCAGCAGCTTCCGGATCTCTTGCCGGAAGTTTCGTTGCATTGATAATACTCGGATTTTTTTGGTTCAAAATGAAAAGAGACAAGCAAACGGGTAGACAAAATGAAAATGACATCACAACAAAAGAATTGACGAAAAAACTGCTGTTATATTCGGTTACAATTTGTGTAAGCAGTTTGCTGCTTTTGTTTATCCAGCTTGTTGATGCTTTGAATTTATATGCTTTGCTATCAGGTGGTGAGGCAAGCGAAGAAGCGAAACGCCTAAAGGGAATTTATGATCGGGGACAGCCCTTGCTGCAGCTCGGCTCAGTGTTTGCCATAAGCATTGCGACGTCACTCGTTCCGTATATTTCTATGGCTGTAAAAAACAAAGAGCTGAAGATCATGAAAGAAAAAATCACGTCATCTTTGAAACTATGCCTTGTGCTCGGTACAGGCGCATCGGCTGGATTAATTTGCATTCTTAAGCCGGTGAATATCATGCTGTTTCAAAATGGAGAAGGGACAGGCGCATTACAAGTATTTAGCAGCTCCATTTTGTTTGCATCTATAGCGGTAACGGCAGCGGCAGTCTTACAGGGCGCGGGGTACACAGTTTTTCCTGCGATAGCGGTAGGCATGGGTGTTGTAGTGAAATGGGTGTTAAACACTCTTTTGGTTCCGCGCTATGGGATTGAAGGTGCATCGCTTGCGACAGCGGCTTCTTTTGCTGCTGTCGCCGGCCTTAACTTGTATCAGCTTCGGCAAAAGGAATGGCTCGATAAGCTTAGAGGTGTTTTGATTCCGATTATTGGATCTGCTCTTTTGATGTCAGCTGTTTTGCTTGCTTATACGCGTCTCTGGACTTTCTTGTTTCCTGCAACAGGAAGAGGAGCGGCTGTGATTGAGAGTCTTTCTGCTGTTGCTATTGGTGGCGCGGTGTTTATTTATTGTATGATGAGATTGGGAATATTTACAGATGAAGAGCTGAACAGTGTGCCATTCGGCAGCAAGTTAAGCAAATTCATGAGAAGGAGAGAACAAAATGGCGGGTAAAATTACTGTCGTCGGACTTGGTGCCGGAGACATGGACCAATTGACAATTGGTATACACAAGCTGCTGACGAAGGCAGATACGCTGTATGTCAGAACCAAGGATCATCCTTTAATTGAGGAGCTTGAAAAAGAAACGAAGAACATCCGTTACTTTGACGATATATATGAGAAGCATGATCAGTTTGAGGCGGTATATGAAGAAATTGCTGACATCCTCTTTGAAGCGGCGCAGCGTGAGGATGTGGTTTATGCTGTACCGGGACACCCGTTTGTCGCAGAAAAAACAGTTCAGCTGCTGACGGAGCGGCAAGAAAAGGAAAACGTTCAAGTGAAAGTCGCAGGGGGACAAAGTTTCCTTGATGCCACATTCAATGCCTTGCAAATCGACCCGATTGAAGGTTTTCAATTTGTGGATGCCGGCACATTGTCCGCGGATGAGCTAGAGCTCAGCCATCATTTGATTATATGTCAGGTTTACGACCAAATGACGGCCTCAGAAGTGAAGCTGACATTAATGGAGAAGCTGCCTGATGATTATGAGGTCGTGATCGTGACTGCAGCAGGCAGCCGTGACGAAGATATCAGGACAGTGCCGTTATTTGAGCTGGACCGCAATGTCGCCTTGAATAACTTAACAAGTGTGTATATTCCGCCGATTAAAGAAGAGAAGCTGCTTTATCACGAATTCTCCACGTTCCGAAGCATCATCAGAGAGCTTCGCGGACCTAATGGATGTCCGTGGGATAAAAAACAGACGCATCAATCATTAAAGCAGTACATGATTGAAGAATGTTATGAGCTTCTCGAAGCAATTGACGAAGAAGACACAGACCATATGATCGAAGAGCTTGGCGACGTTTTGCTTCAGGTCTTGCTTCACGCGCAAATTGGTGAAGATGAAGGTTATTTCACAATTGATGATGTCATAAAAGGAATCAGTGAAAAAATGGTCCGAAGACATCCCCATGTGTTTAAAGATGTTAAGGTTCAGGGTGAGAACGATGTATTGGCAAATTGGGAAGATATAAAAAAGGCCGAAAAAAACACATCTGAATCATCGTTATTAGACAGCGTACCGAAGACTCTTCCAGCTCTTTCGAAAGCTGCTAAATTGCAGAAAAAAGCAGCGAAGGTCGGTTTTGACTGGGAAGACGTCAGCGATATTTGGGAAAAGGTAAGTGAGGAAATGAAGGAATTTTCTTCTGAGGTTTCTGAAGCTCCTCATGAACACAATCTTAAAGCCGAGTTTGGCGACATTTTGTTCGCGCTGGTGAATGTAGCCCGCTTCTACAAAATAGAGCCAGAGGAAGCGCTGACTATGACTAATGACAAATTCAGGAGACGGTTCTCATATATTGAAGAAACAGTGAAGGAAAAGGGAATCGAGCTGGCTGATATGTCTCTTGAGGACATGGACAAACTGTGGAACGAAGCAAAAGAAACTGAGAGGAGATCATAGATATGAGATTAGATAAATTTTTAAAAGTATCACGGCTGATCAAACGACGTACACTAGCGAAGGAAGTAGCTGACCAAGGACGAATCTCTATAAACGGAAACCAGGCGAAAGCAAGCTCTGACGTAAAACCGGGAGATGAACTAACGGTCCGCTTCGGCCAAAAGCTTGTAACGGTTCAAGTTAATGAATTGAAAGACACAACGAAAAAAGAAGAAGCTGCAAACATGTATACGATTCTAAAAGAAGAAAAACTCGGCGAATAGGCTTGTTCTAAAAAAATCCCCCTCCTCATACAATGCAGTAATAGTGCTAAAAGTATCGAGGATATGGGGGCTGAATAGATGAATTCATATTATGATCAAAAAGGTTCTTCGTCTGTTCCGGAACAGCATGATGTGACAATGAAAGGCCGGAAGCATTTAGATATTTCTGGGGTTAAGCATGTGGAGAGCTTCGATAATGAAGAATTCCTGCTAGAAACGGTGATGGGAATGCTCTCCGTCAGAGGCCAAAACCTGCAGATGAAAAATCTAGATGTGGAAAAAGGGATTGTTTCTATTAAAGGCAGGGTATTTGATTTAGTGTACTTAGACGAACAACAAGGGGATAAAGCTAAAGGATTTTTTAGCAAGTTGTTTAAATGACGCTGACGACACAATTCTATACAATGCTGGCGATGTCCGGTATGGGTCTCTGGCTTGGTGCTTCGCTTGATACATACCGGCTCTTTGTCATTCGTGCTAAAACAGCCAGATGGCTATTATTTATTCATGATATTCTTTTCTGGATTGTGCAAGGGCTGCTTTTCTTTTATGTCTTGCTTCATGTAAATGAGGGAGAATTCAGGATTTACATCTTTTTAGCGGTTCTGCTGGGCATTGCGACGTATCAGAGCCTTTGCAAACGAATCTATATAAAAATACTGAAATTCGTCATTTACCTTGTTGTTTCTGTTTATCAATTCTTCAAAAAACTCATTCAGCACGTGTTATTTCGTCCTATTGTGTGGACATGCGGAGCGATCATCTGGATGGCGGCATTTTTATTCAAGAAAACATACCGCCTGATCGGTTTTCTCCTGCTGTGTCTTTATAAAATAGTCATGGTTCTGTGTTTTCCGATCCGTTTTATCGTGAAACAATGTTTGAAACTTCTTCCTGTGAGAATGCGTCTAACTTTTAGACGTTTATTTGAAAAAGGTGCAGGATTTCTCAAAAAGAAGAAGAAACTATTGATAACCATAAGAACGACCATCACAAGTTTTTTGAAGAGATGAAAGGAGGACCGTCTGGTTTGAATTTTTCCAGGGAACGAACGATAACTGAAATACAAAACGACTATAAAGAACAAGTGGAACGGCAGAATCAGCTGAAGAAAAGAAGACGCAAAGGGCTGTACAGACGGTTGACTGTATTCGGCGCCCTAGTATTCCTGACGGCAATTGTGCTGGCAAGCTCTGTATGGTCCCAAACATCTTCCCTTAGCGCAAAAGAAGAAAAGAAAGAACAGCTTGAAAAAGAACTGAAAAATTTAAAGACAAAACAAGCGGATTTAAAAGAAGAAATATCCAAATTGAAGGATGAGGATTACGTCACAGAGCTTGCCAGAAGGGACTTATTCATGTCTGGAGACGGAGAAATTATCTTCAATGTGGAGAAGAAGAGCAAGTAGCCTTGTTGACACTTAAATTTTTATTTAGGTATAATTAAGCAAACGATCTTTTTATAAGCCTAAGGAGGAGCACTTTTTTTATGTCGATTGAAGTTGGCAGCAAGTTGCAAGGGAAAATTACAGGTATTACAAATTTTGGAGCATTTGTTGAATTGCCTGGAGGCTCAACCGGTCTCGTTCACATTAGTGAGGTAGCTGATAATTATGTCAAAGACATTAACGACCACTTAAAAGTCGGCGACCAAGTTGAAGTGAAAGTCATCAACGTTGAAAAAGACGGGAAAATTGGTTTATCTATTAAAAAAGCTAAAGACCGTCCGCAAGCCAGACCTAGAAATGATTTCCGTCCGAAAGAATCTTTTGAACAGAAAATGAATAAGTTTTTAAAAGACAGCGAAGATCGCTTGTCATCTTTAAAACGCAATACGGAATCAAAACGTGGAGGGCGCGGAGCAAGAAGAGGATAACTTGCTGCTTTCTATAAAATAAATGAAGCATCCGTTCATCCCGACGGATGCTTTTTTATTATCCTCACCCTCTCCAAGAGTCAGAAAATTACAACATTAAAGTTTCTGTTGACGAAAGAGACAAACCTTTGTATTATATAACTTGTGCTTAGAAGCACAAAACAATATGGCGGTGTAGCTCAGCTGGCTAGAGCGTACGGTTCATACCCGTGAGGTCGGGGGTTCGATCCCCTCCGCCGCTACCATATTTGTTTGGCCCGTTGGTCAAGCGGTTAAGACACCGCCCTTTCACGGCGGTAACACGGGTTCGAATCCCGTACGGGTCATCCTAAAAAATCGGTTTCTCTTGCAGAAACCGATTTTTTTCATTTTTAGACAACATTCCAGAAATTCTTTTGATAAACGAATATCAAGGCAGAAACCGTCGAAGATTTCTTCGGTATTGTTACCTTCTTTTGACAAAATCCTATCTGTGCATTCGCTATAATGACAGGCAACGAATATAACAGGTGGGAGATGAGAGGAATGGAAAAAGCAGAAAGAAGAGTGAACGGGCCAATGGCGGGACAGGCTTTGGAAAAACTCCAATCGTTTTTTAACAGGGGAACGAAGCTGGTGACCCATCATTTGCATTCACTGTTTTTCTATAAAGGATTCATTTATGTCGTCATCGGATTTTTGCTTGGACGAGCTTTCATATTATCCGAGGTGCTTCCTTTCGCACTTCCTTTCTTTGGAGCGATGCTTCTCATCAGAAGAGACAAAGCGTTTTATGCGGTTTTGGCCGTGCTTGCAGGTGCGCTGACTATATCTCCGAAGCACTCATTGCTCATACTAGCGGCATTGCTGGCATTCTTCGTGTTTTCTAAAGTGGCCGCCTTCATTACCGACGATCGTGTAAAAGCACTCCCGATTGTCGTGTTCTTTTCCATGGCTGCAGCAAGAGCCGGGTTTGTTTATGCCCAAAATGGCGCATTTACAACCTATGATTATGTAATGGCTGTCGTTGAGGCTGGACTATCGTTTATCTTAACATTGATTTTCCTTCAGAGCCTTCCAGTTTTCACTGTGAAAAAAGTGAAACAATCATTAAAAATAGAGGAAATCATATGCTTTATGATCCTGATTGCTTCTGTGTTAACGGGACTGGCCGGCTTGTCCTACCAAGGGATGCAGGCAGAACATATATTGGCTCGCTATGTTGTATTGAGTTTTTCCTTTATTGGCGGAGCAAGCATTGGCTGTACGGTTGGCGTCGTGACCGGCCTGATTCTTGGCTTGGCGAATATCGGAAACCTCTATCAAATGAGTCTGCTTGCTTTTTCCGGTTTATTAGGCGGCTTGCTGAAGGAAGGGAAAAAAGCAGGTGCGGCGATCGGCCTGATCGTTGGGTCGCTTCTTATATCTTTATATGGTGAAGGCTCCGCCGGTCTGATGACAACGCTCTATGAGTCACTAATCGCAGTCGGCCTGTTTTTGCTCACACCTCAATCTATTACAAGGAAAGTGGCGAGATATATTCCGGGAACTGTGGAGCATCTTCAAGAGCAGCAGCAATACGCAAGAAAAATCCGAGATGTCACTGCTCAGAAGGTAGACCAGTTCTCCAATGTATTTCACGCGCTGTCTGAAAGCTTTGCAACCTTTTACCAAGCATCAGACGAACAGACAGATGACAGCGAAGTGGATCTGTTTTTAAGCAAAATCACGGAGCATTCCTGTCAGACGTGTTACAAGAAAAACAGGTGCTGGGTACAGAACTTTGATAAAACATATGACTTAATGAAACAAGTTATGCTTGAAACAGAAGAAAAAGAATATGCATCAAACCGAAGGCTGAAAAAAGAGTTTCATCAGCATTGTTCTAAATCAAAGCAGGTTGAAGAGCTGATTGAGGATGAGCTCGCACATCATC
Source organism: Bacillus sp. ATD (assembly GCF_050585765.1). Taxonomy (NCBI): domain Bacteria; kingdom Bacillati; phylum Bacillota; class Bacilli; order Caryophanales; family Bacillaceae; genus Bacillus; species Bacillus sp. ATD. The sequence goes on from NZ_JBOBQH010000015.1 coordinate 36,742, forward strand.
ATGCCCATTTGACGCTCAAGAAAAAAGTCCAGGACAGCAGGCGTCTTGTTGCCGAACAGCTTTTAGGCGTTTCTGAGGTCATGGCCGACTTTTCTCGGGAAATAAAAAGAGAGCGAGAACAGCATTTTCTGCAGGAAGAGCAAATCATAGAGGCACTTCAGCATTTCGGAATTGAGATTCAGCATGTGGAGATCTATAGCCTTGAACAAGGAAATATCGATATTGAAATGACCATTCCGTTCAGCGGACATGGAGAAAGTGAAAAAATAATTGCCCCTATGCTTTCTGACATTCTGGAAGAACAAATTCTTGTGAAAGCCGAACAGCACTCTCCGCATCCGAATGGATACAGCCATGTCGCCTTTGGGTCAACAAAATCATACAGGGTGTCCACAGGGGCGGCTCACGCTGCGAAGGGCGGCGGCCTTGTCTCCGGCGACAGCTACAGCATGATGGAGCTTGGAGCCAGAAAATATGCTGCGGCAATCAGTGACGGAATGGGCAATGGCGCAAGAGCGCACTTTGAAAGCAATGAAACGATTAAGCTTCTTGAAAAAATCCTTGAATCAGGAATTGATGAAAAAATAGCGATTAAAACCATTAACAGTATATTGTCCCTAAGGACAACTGATGAGATATATTCCACGCTTGACCTGTCTATTATCGATCTTCAAGATGCCAGCTGTAAATTTCTGAAGGTTGGATCGACGCCTAGCTTTATCAAACGGGGTGACCAGGTCATGAAAGTTCAAGCGAGCAATCTGCCAATCGGTATTATTAATGAATTCGATGTGGAGGTTGTGAGTGAACAGCTAAAAGCGGGTGACCTCTTAATTATGATGAGTGATGGCATTTTTGAGGGGCCTAAGCATGTGGAAAATCACGACTTATGGATGAAGCGTAAAATGAAAGGATTGAAAACAAATGACCCGCAGGAGATTGCCGATTTGCTTATGGAAGAAGTCATCCGCACAAGGTCCGGCCAAATTGAGGACGATATGACTGTTGTTGTCGTCCGGATTGATCACAATACACCGAAGTGGGCATCCATTCCTGTTCCGGCAATCTTTCAAAACAAACAAGAAATTTCATAACGCTTTCGTATAAATCAAATTTCTTCTGGCGAAGATGGGAATATATGAATCTGAGAATCCGCGTATTCTCCAGGAGGAATGAATGTGAATAACGGACATTTAAATCAAATTTTGCTGATAACGGATGGCTGCTCGAACCATGGGGAAGACCCGCTTGCAATGGCTGCTTTTGCTAAAGAGCAGGGGATTACGGTAAACGTCATAGGTATAATGGAAGAAAATCAAATTGACCCTGAGGCTATGAAGGAAGTAGAAGGGATTGCACTTGCCGGAGGCGGCGTGCACCAGGTCGTTTATGCATCTCAGCTTTCACAAACCGTTCAAATGGTAACAAAAAAAGCGATGACGCAAACCCTGCAAGGTGTCGTCAATCAAGAACTGAAACAAATTCTCGGAAAGAATGTGGAAATGGAAGAGCTTTCTCCGGAAAAACGCGGCGAAGTCATGGAAGTGGTAGACGAGCTTGGAGAAACGGTGCATCTTCAGGTTTTGGTTCTTGTTGATACAAGTGCAAGCATGGCGCCAAAGCTTCCAACAGTAAAAGAGGCGCTGATTGATTTGTCTGTCAGCCTCAATTCCCGAATCGGGAATAACGAATTTGCGATGTGTATATTTCCCGGGAAAAAACAAGAGGTCGAGCTTGTGCTGAACTGGACACCGAAGCTGCAATCTCTTTCCACCCTCTTTGCAAAGCTTTCGACAGGAGGCATCACGCCGACAGGTCCGGCGATTCGTGAAGCGACACTGCAATTCGAAAAAATACGCTCAAGAAGGGGCATGCTGGCAGATGATGAACGACGCTTTGACGAGTTTGGCATGTAGCCTAAAGCCTGGTACGACAATCAAAGGCAAGTGGAATGGAAACACTTATACATTGCGTAAACAGCTTGGTAAAGGGGCCAATGGAATTGTGTATTTGGCAGAAGCATCAGATGGACATGTTGCCTTAAAGGTGAGTGATGACAGCCTGTCTATTACTTCTGAAGTGAATGTCTTGAAATCTTTCTCAAAGGCCCAGTCCGTTACGATGGGGCCTTCTTTTTTTGATACGGATGATGCCTATATTCCCAGTGCCAATACGAAAGTTTCATTTTATGCAATGGAATACATAAAAGGGCCGCTGCTTTTGAAGTATGTCAGTGATAGAGGAGCAGAATGGATACCGGTATTAATGATTCAGCTATTATCCAGTTTATCGCTGCTTCACCAGCAAGGATGGATATTCGGCGATCTTAAACCTGATAATCTGATCGTAACTGGCCCGCCCGCAAGGATCCGCTGTATTGATGTGGGCGGCACGACAAAGGAAGGCCGGGCGATAAAAGAGTATACGGAGTTTTATGACAGAGGCTATTGGGGGTATGGAACAAGAAAGGCAGAGCCATCCTACGATTTGTTCGCGGTTGCTATGATTATGATCAACAGTGTGCACAAAAAAGAATTTAAGAAAACAAACCAGCCCAAAGAACAGCTTAGGTCGCTCATTGAAGGAAACCCGTTGCTGCATAAGTATAAAAAAGTGCTTCTTTCAGCCTTGAACGGAGAATATCAATCCGCAGATAAAATGAAGAAGGATATGCTCGACGCGGGGCAAAAAGCAGTACAAAGAAAACAACCTATAAAAACATCACCGCAGCCTGCCGGACGACAGAGGCAGCAAAAACCTCGTCAAGGAAAAGTAGCGAAGACCCGGTATACCCCAAAACAGAAACCGGCTAAGTCTGGGGGGTTATTTGAAACAACGCTCATCGTGATCAGTGTTTTAGCGCTTTATTTCGCCTATATAATCTTTTTCTTAATCTGAATGGCGCAAACTCCAGAGCCTATGCTTCTTCTTTGCTTGGAGGGATTGAAAGTGATAGGATATGAATATCTTTAAAATACCTGCTCATTGTGAGGAGGACATTGTGAAAAGTGTCAAAGATTTTTTAAACAAACACAATCTTACGTTAAAAGGGGCGACAATTATTGTAGGCGTTTCCGGCGGTCCGGACTCAATGGCTCTTCTTCACGCATTGCATACTTTATGCGGCCGTTCAGCAAATATTATTGCAGCTCACGTTGATCATCGGTTCAGAGGCGCGGAATCCGAGGAGGATATGCGTTTTGTCCAAGCTTATTGTAAGGCTCAACAGCTCGTGTGTGAAACGGCTCAAATCAATGTAACCGCATATGCACAGGAAAAAGGACTCAATAAGCAGGCTGCAGCACGTGATTGCCGCTATCAGTTTTTTGAGGAAATCATGTCAAAGCACCAAGCGGACTATCTGGCGCTTGCTCATCATGGAGATGACCAGGTTGAAACAATGCTTATGAGATTGGCTAAGGGCGCGCTTGGAACGGGGCTTGCGGGAATGCAGCCGGTTAGACGTTTTGGGACGGGGCGGATCATCAGGCCGTTCCTAACGATTACAAAGGAAGAGATCCTTCGCTATTGCCGTGAAAACGGCTTGAGCTACCGGACGGATGAAAGCAACGCCAAAGATGACTACACAAGAAACAGATTCAGAAAAACAGTGCTCCCGTTCTTGAAAAAGGAGTCTCCGGATGTGCATAAAAGGTTTCAGAAAGTGAGTGAAGCACTGACGGAAGATGAGCAATTCTTACAGTCATTAACGAAAGATGAAATGAATAAAGTAATCACAAGCCAGTCTAATACATCAGTTGAAATCAATTCCTCTCAATTGCTTGCCCTCCCGATGCCTTTACAAAGAAGAGGAGTTCAACTAATATTAAACTATCTTTATGAAAACGTTCCATCATCCTTTTCAGCCCATCACATTCAACAGTTTCTTGATTGGGCGGAAAATGGCGGTCCTTCAGGAGTATTGGACTTTCCGAAAGGGCTGAAGGTGGTCAAATCATATCAGACATGTTTGTTTACATTTGAACAATGGCAGTGCAAAAATGTTCCCTTTGAATACCAAATAAGCGGAGCTGCTGATGAAACGGCAGTGCTCCCCAATGGATATCTGATAGAGGCAAAGCATTATACGGATTCGCCTGAAGAACATGGGAATGCTGTTTTTATCACAAGTGAAAAAAAGGTGCAATTTCCCTTAACTATCCGGACAAGAAAAGCTGGAGACCGGATCAAACTAAAAGGGATGAACGGCTCAAAAAAGGTAAAGGATATATTTATTGATAAGAAAATGCCTCTCCAAGAAAGAGACAACTGGCCGATTGTGACGGACGCAAGCGGTGAAATTATCTGGATACCTGGCCTGAAAAAATCAATTTTTGAAGATCTTGTGATTCCAAACAGCGACCGCATTGTATTACAATATAGACAGCATGAAAAGTGTAGGGGGCAAGCAAAATCATGATGAAACATGATATCGAGAAAGTACTGATCTCAGAGGCAGAGATACAAGAGAAAGTAAAAGAGTTAGGCGCAGAATTAACGAGCGAGTATCAAGATACATTTCCGTTGGCAATCGGTGTGTTAAAAGGAGCACTTCCTTTTATGGCGGATCTTATCAAGCATATTGATACATATTTGGAAATGGATTTCATGGATGTATCAAGCTATGGAAATTCTACGGTTTCTTCTGGAGAAGTCAAAATCATTAAAGATTTGGATACATCTGTAGAGGGCCGGGACATCTTAATTATTGAAGATATCATCGACAGTGGGTTAACCTTAAGTTATCTTGTAGAGCTCTTCCGATACCGTAAAGCAAAATCAATTAAGATTGTTACCCTTTTGGATAAACCGAGCGGAAGAAAAGCGGACATCAAAGCAGACTTTGTAGGTTTTGAAGTTCCTGACGCGTTTGTAGTGGGTTACGGACTTGATTATGCTGAGCGCTATCGCAATCTGCCTTATATCGGAGTGTTAAAACCGGCAGTTTATGAAAGCTGATCGGCAGCCTGCTTCCGAGATGGTTATTGTTTGTATTGGAATGATTTTCTATGGTACTATTGAACATAGTTGTGCTTACTGTGGGAGGAGGTAAGGAATGAATCGGGTCTTCCGTAATACCATTTTTTATTTACTTATTTTATTAGTAGTAATCGGGGTTGTGAGCTACTTCCAGACCTCAAATCCGAAAACAGAAAATATGTCGTACAGTACGTTCATCAAAAACCTGGATGACGGGAAAGTTGATAGCGTATCGGTTCAGCCTGTCAGAGGTGTTTATGAGGTAAAAGGGCAGCTGAAAAACTACGACAAAGATCAATACTTTTTGACTCATGTTCCTGAAGGAAAGGGAGCAGACCAGATATTTAACGCTTTGAAAAAAACGGACGTAAAGGTTGATCCCGCTCAAGAAACAAGCGGATGGGTGACATTCCTGACGACCATCATCCCGTTTGTTATTATCTTTATTCTGTTTTTCTTCCTGCTCAATCAGGCTCAAGGCGGCGGCAGCCGTGTCATGAACTTTGGTAAGAGTAAGGCGAAGCTGTATACAGAGGAAAAGAAACGCGTCAAATTTAAAGACGTTGCAGGGGCTGACGAAGAAAAGCAAGAACTCGTTGAAGTTGTTGAGTTTCTGAAAGATCCCCGCAAGTTTGCCGAGCTTGGCGCCAGAATACCGAAAGGCGTGCTTTTAGTCGGACCTCCGGGTACCGGTAAAACATTGCTTGCCAAGGCTTGTGCAGGTGAAGCCGGCGTACCTTTTTTCAGCATCAGCGGATCTGATTTCGTTGAGATGTTTGTAGGTGTCGGTGCTTCCCGTGTGCGTGACTTGTTTGAAAATGCGAAAAAGAATGCGCCTTGTTTGATTTTCATTGATGAAATTGACGCAGTGGGACGCCAGCGTGGAGCGGGTCTCGGCGGCGGACACGATGAACGTGAACAGACGCTAAACCAATTGCTTGTTGAAATGGACGGATTCAGCGCTAATGAAGGAATTATCATCATTGCTGCGACGAACCGTGCGGACATCTTGGACCCAGCCTTACTTCGTCCGGGACGTTTTGACCGTCAAATCACAGTGGATCGTCCAGATGTCATTGGCCGTGAAGCTGTATTGAAAGTCCATGCGAGAAACAAACCGCTGGATGAAACGGTTAACCTTAAATCAATTGCCATGAGAACACCAGGCTTCTCAGGCGCTGACTTAGAAAATCTCTTGAATGAAGCTGCGCTTGTGGCGGCTCGTCAAAATAAGAAAAAAATCGATGCGCGTGATATTGACGAAGCGACGGACCGTGTAATTGCCGGACCTGCTAAGAAGAGCCGCGTTATCTCCAAGAAAGAACGCAATATCGTGGCTTATCACGAAGGCGGACACACTGTTATCGGACTCGTTTTAGATGAGGCAGATATGGTTCATAAAGTAACGATTGTACCTCGGGGTCAGGCTGGCGGTTATGCTGTTATGCTGCCAAGAGAAGACCGTTACTTCCAAACGAAGCCGGAGCTGCTTGATAAAATTGTCGGCCTCTTGGGCGGGCGTGTTGCTGAAGAGATTATCTTCGGTGAAGTCAGCACAGGAGCGCACAATGACTTCCAGCGTGCGACGAATATTGCAAGACGAATGGTTACGGAATTCGGTATGTCAGAAAAACTGGGGCCGTTGCAATTTGGACAGTCTCAGGGCGGTCAGGTATTCTTAGGCCGTGATTTCAACAACGAACAGAACTACAGTGATCAAATCGCTTACGAAATTGATCAGGAAATTCAGCGCATTATCAAAGAGTGCTATGAGCGCGCGAAACAAATCCTGACTGAAAATCGTGACAAGCTTGAATTGATTGCCCAAACGCTTCTGAAAGTTGAAACGCTTGACGCTGAACAAATCAAACACCTTGTCGATCACGGAACATTGCCAGAACGCAATTTCTCTGATGATGAGAAGAATGATGATGTGAAAGTAAACATTCTGACAAAAACAGAAGAAAAGAAAGACGATACGAAAGAATAATTCGCTTTCTCTCTAAAAACTGCCGGCTGACGCTGGCAGTTTTTTTATGTAAATGATGGGCTCAGCTGCGTCTTTTACAATCATCCAATTCTGGTATCGATTTGTTTACAAATGAGCCGCTGATCGTGTATGGTATTGTAGAATGTTTGTAAAAAGTAAAGTAGAGAAACTATTCAAAAGTGGTGATAGAGGTTGTTACTGGTTATCGATGTTGGGAACACCAATACTGTACTTGGTGTATATCATGATGGAAAATTAGAATATCACTGGCGTATAGAAACAAGCAGGCATAAAACAGAAGATGAGTTTGGAATGATTTTACGCTCGTTATTTGAGCATTCCGGGCTTATGTTTGAACAGATAGATGGCATCATTATTTCATCAGTAGTGCCGCCAATCATGTTTGCGTTAGAAAGAATGTGCACAAAATACTTTCATATCGAACCGCAAATTGTCGGTCCGGGTATGAAAACTGGTTTAAATATAAAATACGACAATCCGAAAGAAGTGGGGGCAGACAGAATCGTAAATGCTGTCGCTGCGATACACTTATACGGCAATCCATTAATTGTCGTTGATTTCGGAACGGCCACAACGTACTGCTATATTGACGAAAATAAACAATACATGGGCGGGGCGATTGCTCCTGGGATTACAATTTCGACAGAGGCGCTTTACTCACGTGCAGCGAAGCTACCGCGTATCGAAATTACCCGGCCCGACAATATTATTGGAAAAAACACTGTAAGCGCGATGCAATCTGGAATTTTATTTGGCTATGTCGGCCAAGTGGAAGGAATCGTTAAGCGAATGAAATGGCAGGCAAAACAGGAACCAAAGGTCATTGCGACAGGAGGACTGGCGCCGCTCATTGCAAACGAATCAGATTGTATTGATATCGTTGATCCATTCCTAACCCTAAAAGGGCTGGAATTGATTTATGAAAGAAACCGCGTAGGAAGTGTATAGGAGGTTTTGTAATGGATTATTTAGTAAAAGCACTTGCGTATGACGGAAAAGTTCGGGCTTATGCAGCGAGAACGACTGATATGGTAAATGAAGGACAGAGACGCCATGGTACGTGGCCGACAGCATCCGCTGCATTAGGGCGCACAATGACAGCTTCACTTATGCTCGGCGCTATGCTGAAGGGCGAAGATAAGCTGACTGTGAAAGTCGAGGGTGGAGGTCCGATTGGAGCTATTGTAGCTGATGCTAATGCCAAAGGAGAAGTCAGAGCCTATGTCTCTAACCCACAAGTTCATTTCGATTTAAATGAACAAGGCAAGCTTGATGTCAGACGTGCGGTTGGAACAAGCGGAACGTTAAGTGTTGTAAAAGATTTAGGTTTGCGTGAGTTCTTCACAGGACAAGTAGAAATCGTTTCAGGAGAATTAGGAGATGATTTTACTTACTATCTTGTGTCATCTGAGCAGGTACCTTCATCAGTGGGTGTAGGTGTGCTCGTCAATCCTGACAATACCATTCTTGCGGCAGGGGGCTTTATTATTCAGCTGATGCCGGGAACAGATGATGAAACCATCACAAAAATTGAACAGCGCCTATCTCAAGTTGAGCCGATTTCTAAGCTCATCCAAAAGGGATTGACACCGGAAGAAATTTTAGAAGAAGTCCTAGGCGAGAAACCAGAGATTTTGGAAACAATGCCTGTCAGATTCCATTGTTCTTGTTCAAAAGAACGGTTTGAAACAGCCATTTTAGGACTAGGCAAAAAAGAAATTCAAGATATGATAGAAGAAGATGGACAAGCCGAAGCAGTATGCCATTTTTGTAATGAAAAGTACTTATTTACAAAAGAAGAGCTGGAAGGGCTTCGTGACCAAACTACCCGCTAAGCTCTTTAGCGGGTTTTTAATTTGAGAAAAGGGGCTGAAAGCAGGTTTGAAATCAAGAACAATCTGGACCATTATTTTAGGGGCGCTGTTGGTTTGCTGTATTGCTGTTGCGTATACGCTGACGAAATCCCAAGCCGGCGCATCGTCATCCGGTGAGTCTATTGCGACTATCGGAGGCAAGAGTGTGACAAGAGAAGAATGGCTGAAAGAAATGGAAGACCAGTATGGGAAGTCAACGCTTGAAGATATGATCAATGTCCGAGTCGTTGAGCAGCTGGCCAAAAAGAACAATCTTAAAGTATCCAAAAGCGAAATTGATCGGGAGTTTTTGCTGATCAAAGCGGTCAATAATTCCTTTTACGAAGATGAACATACGACTGAGAAAGAGTGGAAAGACCAAATTCGTTATAATATCCTCCTTGAACAATTGTTAACAAGGGATATCGACATCTCAAACAAAGAATTGGAATCATTTTATCATAAAAATAAGGAACTATATCAGTTTGATGATTCGTATCGAATTCGGCACATTGTTGTAAAAGATGAAGAAGAAGTGAGAGAAGTCCTGAAAGAACTGAAAGGCGGCTCAAGCTTTGAAGCTGTCGCGGCGGAGAGATCTACTGACAGATATACATCACCATACGGCGGAGATTTAGGTTTTGTCACAGAGGCATCAGACAACATTCCGTCAGCATACATTGAAGAGGCGAAAACACTTAAAACGGATGAATGGTCTCAGGAACCCATCAAGGTCAGCAATGGATATGCCATTATCCAGCTTAAAGAAAAACTAAAAGCAAGAACATTCTCATATGATGAAGTAAAGGACCAGATCAGACGGCAAATCGCAATGGATCAGCTGGGCGATAAAGCGACAGTTAAAACACTTTGGAAAGAAGCCGATGTATCTTGGTTTTATGGGGAAAAAAGTACTAAGTGATTGACAAAAAATTTTGAAATTGATAGATTATATACATAATACCAATACAAATAGTCGGAAATTGAGGTGTCGAGAATGGTACGTGTAGCAAACTCCATTACTGAATTAATTGGGAATACGCCAATCGTTAAATTAAATCGCCTTGCAGATGAAAACAGTGCGGATGTATATCTAAAGCTTGAATACATGAACCCTGGAAGCAGTGTAAAAGACCGTATCGGTTTAGCCATGATTGAAGCGGCTGAAAAAGAAGGAAAATTAAAAGCCGGTGATACAATCATTGAACCGACAAGCGGAAATACTGGAATCGGGCTTGCAATGGTTGCTGCTGCTAAAGGATTAAAAGCTATTTTGGTTATGCCTGATACAATGAGCATGGAGCGCCGCAACCTTCTTCGCGCATACGGCGCAGAGCTTGTGCTGACTCCTGGTGCGGAAGGCATGAAAGGTGCCATTCAGAAAGCTGAAGAGCTTGCTGAAAAGCACGGATACTTTGTGCCGCAGCAGTTCAACAACCCATCTAACCCAGAAATTCACCGCCAAACAACGGGTAAAGAAATCGTCGAGCAATTCGGTGACGACCAGCTTGACGCATTTGTAGCCGGAATTGGCACAGGCGGAACGATTACGGGAGCTGGCGAAGTACTGAAGGAAGCATACCCTTCCATCAAGATTTACGCTGTTGAACCGTCAGATTCCCCAGTGCTTTCAGGAGGAAAACCAGGCCCTCACAAAATTCAGGGAATCGGAGCTGGATTCGTGCCGGACATCTTAAACACTGAAGTATACGATGAAATCTTCCCTGTGAAGAATGAAGAAGCATTCGAGTATGCCCGCAGAGCTGCACGTGAAGAAGGAATTCTCGGAGGCATCTCATCAGGTGCGGCAATTTATGCTGCACTTCAAGTAGCGAAAAAACTCGGAAAAGGCAAAAAAGTATTGGCCATCATTCCAAGTAACGGTGAACGTTATCTAAGCACGCCGCTGTATCAATTCGATTAAAAAAAGCCAAAACTCCCGGTTCGCCGGGAGTTTTTTTATTTCGTGCATCAAATATGCCATGTCTGCGACGAATGTTATTCTTGGAAGAGAAATTCACTTTTTTCACTAACAACATTGCTTTACAATGAAAACAAGCAAAAAAGAAAATAGAGGAATGATACAAATGGCACAACGCAGACCGGCAGGCAAAAAAGTACCTTTTCAAAAAGACTCATTCTTACAACAATTTGAGAAACTTGCGCAATCCCGAAAACACCATGTACTTCTCGAAAGTGCAAGAGGCGGCAGATACAGTATAGCCGGTCTTGATCCAATTGCGACTGTAAAAGGAAAAGACGGAATAACGACTATTAAGCATGGTGATGACATGCTGTTTAGAGAAGGTGACCCATTACGGGCCTTCCACAGCTGGTTTAAAACACTGGAAACAGAAACGAATCATGAGTTCCCCGACTTTCAAGGCGGAGCAATCGGGTTTCTCAGCTATGATTACGCACGTTATATTGAAAATTTTAAAATGCTCTCGTTAGATGATCTAGAAACGCCAGATATTTATTTTCTTGTTTTTGATGATATAGCGGTTTATGACCATCAAGAAGAGTCTCTATGGCTGATTACTCATGTAAATGGTTCTGACCAGGAAACAGCGGATGTGAAGCTATCTGAGTTAGAGCAGATGTGGCTGACTGAGCTTCCCGCTGTCCCTTCGCGAGAGATGAAGCCTAAAACGGATGGTTCCTTCGCGGCGCCATTTACCGAGGATGGATTCTCACAAGCTGTAGAGAAAATCAAACAATACATTGCCAACGGAGATGTGTTTCAAGTTAATCTATCAATAAGGCAGTCACAGTCACTGCCAGCTCATCCATATCAAATTTACAAAACCTTGAGAGAAGTAAATCCTTCTCCGTACATGGCGTATTTAGAAACGCCTGATTTCCAAATCATTTGCGGATCGCCTGAACTGCTTGTCAGCAAAAACGGCAAACGATTAGAGACGAGACCGATCGCTGGCACCCGTTCCAGAGGGAAAACGAATGAAGAAGATGAGGCGCTTGCAAACGAATTGATCCACAACGAAAAAGAACGCGCGGAACATGTCATGCTGGTTGATCTTGAGCGAAATGATCTGGGAAGAGTATCACGTTACGGGTCTGTGCGCGTGAATGAATTCATGGCGATTGAAAAATACTCGCATGTGATGCACATTGTGTCTAACGTCCAGGGTGAACTGCAGGATGGGTATGATGCTGTAGATATTATTCATGCTGTGTTTCCTGGGGGGACCATTACAGGTGCACCAAAAGTAAGGACAATGGAAATTATAGAAGAACTTGAGCCGACACGCCGCGGGCTTTATACTGGATCTATAGGATGGTTTGGATATAATCACGATCTGCAGTTTAATATCGTTATTCGAACCATTTATGCAACCGGAGGGCAGGCATTTATGCAGTCCGGCGCAGGAGTTGTGATTGATTCTGTTCCAAAGCATGAATACAGGGAATCATTCAAAAAAGCTTTTGCGATGCAAAAGGCGTTAGAGCTGAGCAAAGAAGAGACAAAAATTAGATGAGGTGAGCGGAGAAATGATTTTAATGATTGATAACTACGATTCATTCACGTACAACTTGGTACAGTATTTGGGCGAGCTTGGGGAAGAGCTGGTTGTGAAACGCAATGACAGCATCACAATCGAAGAAATTGAAGAACTGTCTCCGGACTTTCTGATGATATCTCCCGGACCGTGCAGCCCTAATGAGGCGGGAATCAGCCTCGAAGCCATTAAACATTTTGCAGGGAAAATTCCTATTTTCGGTGTGTGCCTTGGACATCAGTCCATTGCACAAGTGTTCGGTGGCGACGTGGTTAGGGCAGAACGGCTTATGCACGGGAAAACCTCGGATATCGAGCATGACGGCAAGACCATTTTTGAAGGGTTGAAGAATCCCCTTGTTGCGACACGTTACCACTCGCTGATCGTAAAACCTGAGACGCTGCCAAGCTGTTTTACAATAACAGCCCAAACGAAAGAAGGAGAAATCATGGCTATTCGCCACAATGACCTCCCGATAGAGGGCGTGCAATTTCACCCCGAGTCTATCATGACCTCCTTTGGAAAAGAAATGCTCAGAAATTTTATTGAGACATACCGCAAGGAAGTTATTGCGTGATGATATATGTGAACGGCCGGTATATGGAGGAGAAAGATGCAGTTCTTTCTCCTTTTGACCATGGGTTTTTATACGGAATCGGTGTTTTCGAAACCTTCAGGCTCTACGAAGGCTGTCCGTTTTTGATTGATTGGCATATAGAACGGCTTGAACGCGCGCTTAAGGATCTGCAAATTGAATATACTGTTTCAAAGCATGAGATCCTTGAGATGTTGGACAAGCTGCTAAAGCTAAATGATATTAAGGATGGAAATGCCCGTGTCAGACTGAACATATCAGCGGGGATCAGCGATAAAGGCTTTGTCGCCCAGACGTACGATAGGCCGACCGTTTTATGCTTTGTAAATCAGCTGAAACCAGAAAGCCTCCCATTGCACAAAGAAGGAAAGGTTTTATCGATACGGAGAAACACTCCGGAGGGATCGTTCCGGTTAAAATCTCATCATTATCTAAATAATATGTATGCGAAACGGGAGATTGGAAATGACCCGCGTGTCGAGGGAATATTCTTAACGGAGGATGGAGCTGTTGCAGAGGGTATCATATCTAATGTCTTCTGGAGAAAAGGCAGCTGTATCTATACGCCATCGCTTGATACTGGTATCCTGGACGGCGTCACGAGGCGTTTTATTATAGAAAATGCAAAGAATGCAGGTTTGGATCTGAAAACGGGCCGATATGAGCTAGAAGCTCTCTTGACAGCTGACGAAGCGTGGATGACGAACTCGGTTCTTGAAATCATCCCGTTTACTAAAATAGAAGAGGTAACCTATGGAAGCCAAACAGGAGAAGCAGTCTCCGCTCTTCAATTGCTATATAAAAAAGAGATAAAGAACATGATACATGAAAAGGGAGGAAGAGCATGGCGCAGCAAACGATAAATCAAACACAAGTCATCCACACCAAGCCCAGCGCTTTATCATATAAAGAGAAGACGCTGGTGATGGGAATTTTAAACGTAACGCCTGACTCTTTCTCGGACGGCGGGAAGTATGACAGCTTGGACAAGGCATTGCTGCACGCGAAAGAGATGATCGATGACGGTGCCCATCTCATAGATATCGGAGGAGAATCGACAAGGCCTGGCGCTGAGTGCGTGTCTGAAGATGAGGAGATGTCCAGAGTCATTCCGGTGATTGAGAGAATTACAAAGGAGCTTGGTGTTCCTATTTCTGTAGATACGTACAAGGCTTCTGTCGCAGATGAAGCTGTGAAAGCCGGCGCATCCATTATCAATGATATTTGGGGAGCCAAACATGATCCGAGGATGGCTTCCGTTGCAGCTGAACACAATGTTCCGATTGTTCTCATGCATAACCGCCCAGAAAGAAACTACAATGACTTATTGCCGGATATGCTGTCGGACTTAATGGAGAGTGTAAAAATTGCTGTTGAGGCTGGAGTAGACGAGAAGAACATTATTCTTGATCCCGGTATCGGTTTCGCGAAAACCTATCACGACAACTTGGCAGTGATGAACAAGCTGGAGATTTTCAGCGGATTGGGATATCCGGTTCTTCTGGCAACCTCCCGCAAAAGATTCATCGGACGAGTTCTGGATCTTCCGCCCGAGGAGCGGGCTGAGGGCACGGGTGCGACTGTGTGTCTCGGCATTCAAAAAGGCTGTGACATTGTCAGGGTCCATGATGTAAAACAAATTGCCAGAATGTCGAAAATGATGGACGCGATGCTGAATAAGGGAGGGGTGCACCATGGATAAAGTTTATGTAGAAGGTATGGAGTTTTACGGATATCACGGTGTGTTCAAAGAAGAAAACAAACTTGGCCAGCGGTTTAAAGTCGATTTAACCGCTGAGCTGGATTTAAGCAAAGCCGGACAAACAGACGACCTTGAGCAAACGATCAACTATGCTGAGCTCTATCACGTATGTAAAGATATCGTGGAAGGGGAGCCTGTAAAATTGGTGGAAACGCTGGCAGAACGTATTGCCGACACTGTTCTCAAACAATTTCAGCCGGTTCAGCAATGTACGGTGAAAGTCATTAAGCCAGATCCGCCAATTCCGGGACACTATAAATCAGTAGCAATTGAAATCACGAGAAAAAAGTCATGAACAACATAGCTTATATTGCACTTGGATCTAACATTGGAAATAGAGAAACGTATTTAAGGCAAGCGGTGGCTCTGCTGCATCAGCATGCTGCTGTGACAGTCACTAAAGTGTCGTCTATTTACGAAACTGACCCGGTCGGATACGAAGATCAAGATGAGTTTTTGAATATGGCTGTTGAAATCAAAACATCACTAAACCCTTTTGAACTTCTTGAACTGACGCAGCAGATAGAAAACGAATTAGGCAGAACAAGGGAAGTAAGATGGGGGCCGCGGACGGCAGACCTTGACATTTTGTTATTTAATCGTGAAAATATTGAAACAGAGCAACTAATTGTTCCGCATCCGAGAATGTATGAGCGTTTGTTTGTCCTTGCGCCGCTTGCGGAAATTTGCCAGCAGGTTGAAAAAGAGGCTACAAGCGCTGAAACAAACCAAGAAGGTGTAAGAGTATGGAAGCAGAAATCTGGGGTAGACGAATTCGTGCATTCAGAAAGCTGAAAGGTTATACTCAAGAAGGATTTGCAAAGGCGTTAGGTATATCAGTTTCTATTCTCGGCGAAATTGAACGCGGAAACCGATTGCCGTCGGCTGTCATCATTCAAGATGCGGCAGATGTTTTAAATATAAGTGCGGACGAATTGGCACCGCCAGAAAAATAGAACAAACGAAAGGAGGAGAAAAATTGTTCAAAATCGGAGATATTCAATTGAAAAACCGGGTTGTGCTCGCACCTATGGCTGGTGTCTGCAACTCTGCGTTCAGATTGACTGTAAAGGAATTCGGAGCCGGATTGGTATGCGCTGAAATGGTCAGTGACAAAGCGATTCTTTACAACAATGCAAGAACAATGGGTATGCTTTATATCGATGAACGTGAGAAACCTCTAAGCCTACAAATTTTCGGAGGACAAAAGGATACCCTTGTGGAAGCGGCGAAGTTTGTAGACCAGAACACAACTGCTGATATCATTGATATTAACATGGGATGTCCTGTGCCAAAGATTACAAAATGCGATGCGGGAGCCAAATGGCTTCTTGATCCTGATAAGATTTATGAGATGGTTTCTGCAGTAGTAGATGCCGTCGATAAACCAGTAACAGTGAAAATGAGAATGGGCTGGGATGAAGACCATATTTTCGCGGTAAAAAATGCACAAGCTGTAGAACGTGCGGGCGGTAAAGCAGTTGCGCTTCACGGCCGTACGAGAGTGCAGATGTATGAAGGAACGGCAAACTGGGACATCATCAAGGAAGTGAAACAATCCGTTTCGATTCCGGTTATCGGAAACGGCGATGTTAAAACACCGCAGGATGCTAAGCGCATGCTTGATGAAACAGGAGTAGACGGTGTCATGATCGGACGCGCTGCATTGGGCAACCCGTGGATGATTTACCGTACGGTTCAGTATCTTGAAACAGGTGAATTAAAAGAAGAGCCGCAAGTACGCGAAAAAATGGCCGTATGCAAACTGCATCTTGACCGCCTGATTGACTTAAAAGGTGAAAACGTAGCGGTAAGAGAAATGAGAAAGCATGCTGCATGGTATCTGAAAGGTGTAAAAGGCAATGCGAACGTTCGTAATGAAATCAATCATTGCGAGACAAGAGAAGAGTTTGTACAGCTTTTAGATGCGTTTACGGTTGAAGTTGAGGCAAAAGAGCTTCAAAATGCAAAAGTAGGATAATACCCACCTCTATTTGCTGCTCACTGCTAGTTTTGCGCTGGCAGTTTTTCTGCTTTTTTCATGAAACAATATCTGTAATGGAGTGATAACAATGAGTCAAGAAGAGCATAACCATGAAGAATTGAATGATCAGCTGCAAGTCAGACGCGATAAAATGAATCAGCTGAGAGATAACGGCATCGATCCATTTGGGGCACGTTTTGAAAGAACTCATCAGTCTCAAGAAGTTATTTCGGCATATCAAGATCTAACCAAAGAAGAGTTAGAAGAAAAAGCGATTGAAGTTACAATCGCAGGCCGCATGATGACAAAACGCGGCAAAGGAAAAGCCGGCTTTGCTCATATTCAGGACTTAGAAGGGCAAATCCAAATCTACGTAAGAAAAGACAGTGTCGGTGACGACCAGTATGAAATCTTCAAGTCTTCTGACCTTGGTGATCTGATCGGCGTAACCGGAAAAGTCTTCAAAACAAATGTAGGCGAATTGTCTGTTAAGGCAACTTCCTTTGAATTGCTGACAAAAGCGCTTCGTCCGCTTCCTGACAAATACCATGGTTTAAAAGACGTTGAGCAGCGCTATCGTCAACGCTACCTGGATCTTATCGTAAACCCAGACAGCAAACATACATTCATCACACGAAGCAAGATCATTCAAGCTATGAGAAGATATCTTGATGATCATGGATACTTAGAAGTAGAAACACCTACAATGCACAGCATTCCTGGGGGAGCTTCTGCACGTCCATTTATCACTCACCACAATGCATTAGATATTCCACTCTATATGCGTATTGCAATTGAACTGCATCTAAAACGCCTAATTGTCGGCGGTTTAGAAAAAGTATATGAAATCGGCCGTGTTTTCCGTAACGAAGGTGTCTCTACACGCCATAACCCTGAATTTACGATGATTGAATTATATGAAGCATATGCGGACTATAAAGATATCATGAGCTTAACTGAAAACCTTGTCGCTCATATCGCCCAAGAAGTGCTTGGCACAACTACGATTCAATACGGAGAAGAGGAAATAGACCTTAAACCGGAGTGGAAAAGAATCCATATGGTTGACGCAGTCAAAGAAGCGACTGGCGTTGATTTCTGGAAAGAGGTTACTGTTGAACAGGCGCGTGAATATGCAAAAGAACACGGTGTAGAAATTAAAGATTCTATGACAGTAGGGCATATCATCAACGAATTCTTCGAACAAAAAATTGAAGAAACGCTTATTCAGCCAACGTTTATTTACGGGCATCCTGTAGAAATTTCTCCTCTTGCTAAGAAAAACCCTGAGGACCCGCGTTTTACAGACCGTTTTGAACTGTTTATCGTCGGCCGTGAACATGCCAACGCGTTTACAGAGCTGAATGATCCTATTGATCAAAGAGAACGCTTTGAAGAGCAATTAAAAGAACGTGAAGCCGGTAATGATGAAGCTCATCTAATGGATGAAGACTTTGTTGAAGCTCTGGAATACGGTATGCCGCCAACAGGAGGTTTAGGTATCGGTATCGACCGTCTGGTTATGCTGTTGACGAATGCCCCTTCTATTCGCGATGTGCTGTTATTCCCGCAAATGAGACAACGCTAATAAAGAAGAGCGGTATCCTTTCTCTATGGAGGATACCGCTCTTTTTAAATTGCTTAGTATTTCTTCAAAAAAACTATTGCACTATTATTTACAAGGTGGTATATTATTATTCGTTGCCGCTAAACAAGGCGATAACGAAAAAAAGAACTTCAGAAAAGTTATTGACTTCACTGAGTCAACGAGTTATAATAATAAAGTCGCTTGAACGAAGTGG
>NZ_JBOBQH010000016.1:0-54537 GCF_050585765.1 Bacillus sp. ATD
GAGATATGGCGCGCCCGAGAGGAGTCGAACCCCTAACCTTTTGATCCGTAGTCAAACGCTCTATCCAATTGAGCTACGGGCGCAATTAAATTTATAATATCCCGTTGGGATAAATGGAGCGGAAGACGGGATTCGAACCCGCGACCCCCACCTTGGCAAGGTGGTGTTCTACCACTGAACTACTTCCGCATATCGCAATAAAAAAAGCTTTCTCCTTTTTGAGAAACCTTAGTAATAATACATTTAATAAAGCTTCCAAGCGGGCTCGAACCGCTGACCTCTTCCTTACCATGGAAGAGCACTTAGAAAGTTTTAAAAAGGTTTCGTAGAACAAATGTTATTATAGCAGGGTTTAGATTAATGTCAATACGTTTTAGACAAATTTAAAATGGGGACGAATAATCTTGTTCGTCCCCATTTCGTCCCCATGTCCCCACTTCTTTCTATATATATGGTTATAAAAAAAGAACACCGACTGAGGAGCATTGCAAGTCTATGTGTTCTTTTTTATTTAAAAATTATCTGTGCATATTTTTAAGTTCGGGCAGCCCTTCCTGCTACCTTAAACAACCATCTTGGAGCAAAAAAGGATTTACTATGGTTAAATTTTGTTCTTTCTTCTTTTCAAGAACCATCTAACAATTAAATAAATGATACCTAACCAAACAATAATCGGAATAATAATACCCAAAGTCGCCATAGTAAATTCCTCCTATTTTTCTTTTATTTTACAATAAACCCTATGATTTCCCTATTTTTTCAAGTATACTACGAATGTATCAAACTTCAAATAGGAAAGAGGTAGGAAAGAGTGAAAAAACGATCCTTATTAATGCCTAGTCTCGCCGCCTTGTTATTAGTCCCTGTTGCACCAGCATCAGCGTCAGAAACACCACGAGTTCACACTCCATCAAATGCTATGCAAGCCAAACTCGCCACGTCTCAAGCAATGGACACAGAACTCGAAGTTAAAAAACTAAAAGAATTAGGACAAGATCCAGAAAAACTCCAATTCAAAGATGGACAATCTCTCGAAGTTAAATTTGATGACGGCAGCCGAATTGTCTACTCCCTAGAAATAACTCCTACATCAAAAGAAAATCTTCCTAAGAACCTCACCCAAAGTGACGCTGACATCCAAGCCACATACAAAACATACACTTTAAGAAAACAATACTTCTATGTCACAGCAAATGCCAACATTTCTGTCAAAGCAGATATTAAACATGAAGGAAGAAGCTTAACTGTAAGAAGAGCTTACCATGGTTTCCAAGGTACATTCGCTAAAAATGATAAACAGTCCAGCCGTATCATTCGAAAAAATGCCACCAGCCCAAAAATGGGGATCACAGAAACAAGTGGACAATTTACGTTGTATGCTTTCGGGAACATAGCTGACTACTATACAAGGAGCTATGTACTAAGAATGGATATTGATACTGCTGGCTTCGCCCAACTAAGAGTAATGCAATAAAGCAATGTTAATCACTCCTTGCAAAGCCCCCTTTTAATTTATAACAAAAAGAACCCATCTATGACGATGGGTTCTTTATTTAATAACTTTTAATGTTCTTGGTGATCCCGCTTCCCAAGTTACATATTCTTTTCTTTTCAGAGCGTCTAACAGCCCTTTCACTGTACTCGGTGAGGTTAATTAATTCTCTATATGTAGGAGCAAACCCCTTTTCATTAATGTATTTTTCGATAACTTGGAGCGTTTCAAATTGTCGTTCTGTAATTTTACGCATAATTCCTGACCCCTCTTTTATATGTTGCAGGAGAGACAGCAAGGATATTCTCAATAGTAAACGTCTTTGTCTGACGACTTTTAAAACAAAAAGCTCGAATATAATTCTCATTTATATGCCGTACAATTATTGATCTCTTTGTGATAAGTCCGTCATTTCTCATATAAATCATATCTAATGCTGTTTTCTCAGTTAATGAACGTTTTAAAATCGATTCCATGCTTTCCTCCTCCTTCTTTACCATCATTTTATACAAACATCAGTTCTATTTCAAATTGGAATACGAATGTTCGTTCTGGTATTATTTACTCAAGAAGGCAATTGAATTAATTGATTTTGAACAAACAGTATATCGGATTATTTTTAATATGACTCACTTCGAAAAAAATCCCTCGTTGGATCAATTGAAGAGAAAAACCGGGAAGGATGAACGAGCTATACGGGAAGCCGTTAAGAATCTTATGAGGCAGCGTTTGTTAAAATGGGATAAGAAAAAAATAAATGGATTGTTTAAAAACCCCACCTTAAAAGATGGGGTTTAACAGGGTAATATCACTTAGATATTAATAGCTTTTTCGGCTATATGGAAAGTTCCAGATTCATTCATAGCAGCATATACATTTTCCACATTTAATAAACCTGCAAAAAGAATACCGATTAAAGCGGAGCTGATTAAAATTTTTTTCATTATATAGCCTCCGTAACCTTAAGTATTTGTGTTTGTGCATGTATAGTTCTCTTTAAGAAGCTTCTTCCCTCTGCATAGTTTCTTTGCTCATAATGAAAGTCACCCAATTTTTCTGTTAATTCTGCAAAATCAGACCACAGACGTTTCTTTTCCAAATAGTCTAAGCTTCGATTTACTTCTGTTTCATTATATTCTTCATATATTGAATTAATGATCTTTAATTTCGCCATGTATTCTTCTTCATTAGAATCTTCAGCTCGTTTTAAAGCTGTTTCATAAAAAAAACGTGCTTCCTTAGGTTTGTTGCTTTGGTAAAGTACATTTGCCATCATATATAATGATCTTACTCCATACACTGTATCAAGATGTTCTTTCATGTCTATTGCTTTTTTGAAATGCTCTTCCGCTGCACTTAGGTTTTGGGTCCTTAAATAAACTAAGCCTAAATTATGAAAGATCACTCCAATGATCCTTTTTGCCTTTTTCTCACTCATTCCCTCAGCGACACTTAAAGCTTCTCGGTAATATGATTCCGCCTCTGTCAGCCGGTACATATCGTACATATTAGCTCCAAACATCATATTGCATCCGATCACTTTCACCTTATACAATTGATTTTTTCCAAACAAATGCTTAGCTTTTTTTAAATGATTCAGGGAAACAAAATGCTGATCAATTTGATAGTAGGCATCTGCTATTTTATAATGAAATTCAGCTTGTTCCATTTCATCTGAAACTGCAGTCAATTCTTCCTCAGCTTTACGATAATAACTTATCGCTTCCACGTATTCTTTATGATCAAATTCATACATCCCTCGGAAAAATAATGAGTAATATTTTAAAAGGCCTGTAAGTCTTTTTTGCGGTTTTTCTATTTTTTCAAGTAGTTCATCGACTGTAGGACGATCCCGATATCTGTCTTCTGGCTCCAATGAATCTAACATCAATTGATGACGGAAACACATCAATGAATAATAAACAAGTAAATCTTGATCCTCTTCCATTTCCTCTATTTCTTGCTCCACTTCCGCCTTTAAGATTTCTGCATCAGGAACACTGAATTGACGAATCATTTTATACCATTCATTGATCTTGACTCCCACTCGGGATGACGGTAAAACTTGGTCCATACATACCCCTCCCTCTTATGTCTATTTTTGTAATATTGTAACATTTCCAAAAAGTGTTTATGCCGCAAAAAAACCGCAAACATTTTCTTCGGTTAGTTTCGTTGCAGTTCATTTTCCCAATAAAAGGTTTTTTGTATTTTTCGATATCTTTATATGGTAAAATTTTGTTAATCAGTGAAACACAAAGCTTAATAAGAAAGGATATATCATGAAGGTATTTGAAGCTAAATCACTGCTTTCTGAAGCAGATAGACGCGCAAAAGAGTACAAGGAACTCAAATCACAAATGGTTAAGCTCAGAAAAGCATTTAAAGACGTAGCTAACCTGGATGACAGCGAGTTTTCAGGTAAAGGTGCAAACAATATCAAAGCATTTTATCATGATCATGTCGGTGTTACAGATCAATGGATTGATCTTATCGATATGAAAATTGCTTTCCTTACAAGTGTCTCTGAAGTTATAGAGGAAGCCAGCTTGTCAGATGCATACGTCGAGGAGTCTTTTTTAGAGCATGAACTCGCAAATGCTTATAAAACATCAAAGGCTATTATGTCTGAACAGAGGAAAGCAATGAAGGACATTCTGAATGATATTGACGATATCCTACCACTTGATTTGTTTTCAACAGAAAACTTTAAAGTTGAACTTGCCAGTGCAGATAAGAAGCGTGAAAAAACAATTGATAAAATTGGACAAGTTGATAATGATTTAACAACTGAATATGCATTAACAGAGCCTAACGAAGAATTCATTCAACAAGATTTTAAAAAACTTCAAGAATCAACAGGCAAAGGGAAAAATGCTACACCTATTCACTATAATGCCAAAGCGTATAGAGAAAGCGACATACATAAGAAAAAAGGCGATATTGAAAAACGTACAGAAGCTTATTTGACGATTAAGAAGAAGGAAGAAAAAGAACGAGAAATTGAAAAACTGAAAGAAAGACTAAAAAACTACGATTATGCGGATGCCGATGAATTTTACTCAATGGCAAAAACCATTGGTTATGAGAATCTTACTAAAGATCAACAGAGGTATTTCACACAAATTGAAAACACACGTGAGTTGATGGCTGGAGCCAAAGGTACTGTTACAGCTCTTTATGATATGACAACTGAAACATTAGACTATATGGCACACAATCATCCTGTCGACATGCTTATTAATTCTGCAGTTGCAGTTTATCACTATGATTCCACATTTAATTCAATTAAAGATGCAATTGTTACTTCCTATGTTAGAGACGTAAAGAACGGTGACACAGAATCAAAGGCTCATTGGTTTACATATGCAGCAGTAAACATCTTTGGCTTAAAAGGTGCTGGTTCAGTTGCTAAAATAGGAGTGAAAACAGCCGGAAAAGCTGCAGTCAAAAAAGTGTCTAAAAAACTGGATGAAACTCCTGATCCACTAACAGCAATTAAACCGTTTGTCATGCGAGAAGATGTAGTTGTAGCAGGTGGCATGCCGTATAATGTCATCAACGATATGAGCGCAAAAGACAGGCTGCTTCAGCTTGCTAAAAAATTAGATGAAAGCCGAAAACCGTTTACAGGGCAAAAGATAAACCCACCTTGGTTAAATAAAGAGAAGTATGAAGCATATGAAATAAAGGGAAATGTAAAGGCGAAAGGTAAAATTAAAGATGTAAGCCGTAGAGTATATACGATGAAAGATATCGATCTTAATCAAAAAAATCGTAAAGGCCTTACGAATCTTCAACTAATGAAAAATGGTAATGCTCCGTTTGCAAAAGATGGCACACAGATTAATTTACATCACTTGATTCAAGAAGAACCTGGCCCAATGCTTGAAATTCCAAATAGCTTACATACTAAATATAGCGGCATTATCCATAAGCTTAAATCTGACGGCGAAAGCTTTAGAAACGATCCAGTTTTGAAAGCCCAGTATGATAATTTCCGAGATAGGTATTGGAAGTGGAGAGCAAAACAATATGAAAAATAAAAAAGGAATGAGAGATATCAATGGATTTATATGAAAAAACTATAGAATTTATAACTGAAAATAAAGCAGACAGTTATTTTACTGGAGGAATAGGTGAAGAAGAGATTATTAATATAGAGAAGGAGCTCCAATTACAACTTCCTGATAGTTATAAATGGTTTCTGAAAAACTTTGGCTCTGGTGGCTTATATGGAATTGATACTTTGGGGTATGACTATGGTGGAGCTTCTGTAGTTGAAACCACAGAAGAATATCGTAATCATTTTAATTTGTCTGAGGGACTTGTTGTAATAGAAGATATAGATTTTTTTGCATATGCTTTAGATACTAACAAAATGAACAGTAATAATGAATGTCCTGTTTTTATTTGGGATAGGGTGCTTGGATACCAGGACAAGCTAGCCGATAGCTTTATTGAATTTTTCTATAAAAGATTGCTTGAAAAAAAAGAAAACTGGGAAGAAGATGAAGACTGGGACGATTAAGTCAAAATTAATTATAATTTAGAGCCCCTCATTATATGAGAGGCTTTTTTATTACTTCAATTTCGCTTCAATTTTCGCTTTAGTTTTTGGCCCATAAATGCCATCAGCAGTCAGACCATTTACTGACTGAAACCGTTTGACTGCATTTGCTGTTTTCGGACCATACACGCCATCAATGCCGTTATTCTTCGCCCCTTTATCCGGATAGAAATAAAGAGCAGCCAGCGCTTGTTGAATCTTTTTGACTTCCGCTCCCTTTCTCATTGGGCTTGTTACTTTAAAGACACCAGAAGGCAAGGAGCATGATGACTTTTTACTTATTGTTAGTTTAGAAGTGGAAGAACTGGAGCCTTGCAGTTTCAACTTTTGACCAACTGTTATTTTATTCGGATCCTTAATGTTATTCCATTTCTGGAGGTTTGCCACACTTACTCCTTCAGCCTTCGCGATTCCGGAAAGTGTGTCTCCTTTTTTCACTGTATATGTTGTTCCGGATCCTGAAGAACTGCCTGAAGACGCTGAACTTTTTCCACCGATTTTGCTTAATTCATCAGCAATAGAGGCTTTCACTTCATCCCATCGACCCTCTGACAAAATCCGGTGAGGGCAATATTTCCCGTTCCAGTCTTGATGTTTGCGAACTCGATCAACACCCCAGCCGCGCTCTTTAAGCAGTTGCGCCACAAACTTGATTGCCAATTTTTCAGCAACGTAGTATTTAGCGCCCCCTGACTTGCTGTAGCAGATCTCTACTCCGATAGACTTGCGGTTTCCTGGACCATCTTTCCCGTCTCCTGTGTGCCATGCATTACGATTCAACGGAAGCCCTTGAATAACCTGTATATCATCTACCGCAAAGTGATAGCTTGTTGAGCTTGTGTTGTTCTTCATATAAGAGATTTCATTCTTAGCTGAAGCGTCGTTTGCTGTATTGTGAATAGTGATATATTCCGGAACCATGGGATTCGGACATTTCAAACTGTATTTTTCTTGAGAAACTAAATTTTTCACCACTTTTATGGCCATAATATTTCCTCTCCTATCTTCAGATTAAAAAGGCTGCCAGCAGGCAACCTCATTTAGTTAGATTGTTTTGTTTTAAAATTGCTTTTTGCTTGTGTCCTTTGGTTGTTACGTAGTTATTTTTGAACCATGCTGCGAGTGTCGTGCCGATAGTAAAGATCACAGACCCTGCTGTGTAAAGAGCATCAGCAAGCTGATTTACTTGGTCCTCCGTGATATCTAAAGGTGATTTCCCAAACATCAGCATAGTTTGATTAATAAGTGCAATTAAAAGAAGCACCGTCCGAATGACCGTGCCTTTGTCGTAGTTTTTCATATTGTGTGTTCCTCCTTATTTTTGCAAAACAGTATAGAAAATAGCAATTGCACCGCCAATAACCCCGGTACAAACTGCTGTAATGATAGCGCCTGTGATGGAGCGTTTGATCCATGTTGTATTTTCTTCTATTTTGTTTAGCTTTTCATTCAGCGTCATGATCTGCTGATCTTGCCTATCCGAGACACGCTCAAGGGCATTGACGCGCTGCTCTATCGCTTTATTCTCACTTTTAATCTCTGATATTTCTCTTTGTAGTGCGAGCAAATCCGGAACCTCCGTCGGTTGTGACATCAGTACACCCCCTTTTATTTCATCTTCTTCACCTCCTCCGAGGCACAATAAAAGGACAGCCGGATTTTATGAGACGGCCGTCCCTCTTACTGAAAAGTTTCCATTCGTCAAAGATTTAAGTTCCATCACGATTTCTTTAAAACCGGTAATATCAAAAGACCAGGCTTCTGACTTCCCTTTTGTGCTAGTGGCAAACGTGCCATCGTCCACTTTTTGCCCTCTGAGGGCTCGTTTTGTTCCAGATAAGGATTTACCCCAGAATATTAATTCGCTTGTCTCAGCTGTCCCATAAACCTCAATAAGCAACGTTTTAAATGATCCCACAGTGAACGGGGTACCTTCACCCACTGTTTCTGTTTTATCATGAAAAACAACATCCATTGTTTTTGCTTGAGTGTCCAATGAGCTAATATTCAAGCCTTCAGTCTGAACTTTTAAGCGCCCATCATCAGTTAAGCCGCTCTTATCTATTTGCATAGTGAGCGGAGCAGCTGCCCTAATTGGAACAGCTTGTTTAATATTTATGTCTTCTTCCCCAGCGCCAAGCGACTGATAAAGCAAGAAATCGGACTGTTGCAGGTTACCGTTTGCATACCTGAAACGGAAATATCGTTGTGTTAAGTGGATCCAATCAGTCTCGCCAAGTGTCCCCGCCTTAACCAGTAAGGAAGATACTGTCGTCCATGTATTCTGATCGTTACTTTCTTCGATAAATAATGTACCTTCACGATCAGAATAAGCATGTCCTTTTACTTTTGAAATTAAAACCTGACCTAATCGATCTTGGCCATACTGTGTATAAACTTCAGTTGCTTTTAAGACTGCATTTGTCAACAGCTCAGCATTACCTGAAATGGCAGCCATCGGCACCACAAAATCTCTGTTCCCTTCTCTGTATGGCTTGGCTGCCCCCGGCTTACCGGCTGCATCTGTTGGAAATTGAAAACTATACTGCGTCATTTTAAAATTCCTCCTTGCTTTTGTTAGTCTTTAGCGGTCTAGCATGGGCGTTACATCGTACCCACCCCCTTTCAGGCAAAATAAAAAAGCCCTACATGGCTTCTCCTGTGATCTCTTTATACTGTTCTGCAGTGATTAGATTTTTTTCTATTCCTTCCTGTAAATCTTCGCGCGAGCAATCTCTATAGTGGATTGCCTGCTTCACCATTTCAGGGGTAGCCCAGTTATAATATAAAGCCAGTACCCAATAATTCATTCTTCATTCCCTCTTTCTAAGGAAAGGAGCTGCAGCTTTATTTCAGACAGCGCATTTCCTAAAGTTTGGTTTAATTCCTCAAGCTGTTTGCGGGCCAGCTTTTCTTGCGACAATTCTTGTGCAAGCAACGCGACCTGATCAGGAGGCTCATATGGTGGATTGCTCTTTGATTCTTCCCACCACAACTGCAACTCCTCTTCCGTCGGAATAGGCGTCCTTAAATTCCATTCTTCAATATAAGACCCACTCCCATCGTTTCTCAAGACAAAATCCTTTTTGGGGACGGCCTTAGGATACTTGTACATGATGGCATCATATAAGATCATAAGCTCTCCTCCTAAATGTTTCGGTAATTCCGACCGCCTAATTCCAAAATATCGAAATAATTAAGAACTCCATTGCTGTCCATGATATAACGGGTCTTGGATCCAGAATAACCCGCATACACGTAAATCTCGATATAATCTCCTTCATCAAGTGGAACGGTTACTGTGCCTGTCACCGTCGCGTGAAACTCTATTGAATCGCTGTTATCTTTTGGAGATGGAATTATGAAGCGATTCATCAATTTATATTTAGCTCCGTTCTTATAAACATAAAGCTCAAAGTTTGAATATTGGAGTGAGTTTTCAATATACAGACTTGCGCCTACCAGATACATTCCTGAATGACTGGCCGTAAATCTGTTGGTTTTCGTATCAAACAATTTATGGCTGTCTTTGATGATCCGGTTGAATTTGATTTTCTGGAGTTCTCCTCTTATCAAAGCTTGTCTGCCTGTCGTCCCTATGTTCGCATGGGCAAAACTAGATATTTTTTCCCATTGGGTCCAACCAGACTCATTCCACCAGTGCCGAATCCATGTCCCCGTATTATAGTAATAATCACCGGTTTCATTTGCGGTCCCATAGAAGTATTGAGTAAAACGATAGTTCGAACGCTTTTCGTTTTTCACAAATCCATAGCTGAGTGGATAACCAGTTTTATTGCCCTGGCCAATATCCATTAACGTAATTCCGAGAGGATATTCACTTCCTGAAGTCCGGGCATCTTGTATTGCCTCTGAATCTGGTAAGACATTCAATTTCTCATTGGTGAATTTCTGATCCGCGTATATTTTCGCATTCTCTTCAGCACGATCTGCTTTTTCCTGGGCAGCATCTTGGGTTTCCTTGGCATTCCATTCTGCTCTTTCATCTGCTGTAATATGAATCGTTTCATCGTCAACATGTCGATTAAATTCAGCTTTTGAAGCTTGCTGCACATTCTCTACATTTCCAAGCCCAATTTGAGCCTTTGTCGTGCCGTGCGGATTATTCATGTCATTTTTATGTGCTGCTAAATCTTTATGCGCGTCATGAATGCCTTTCTCCCAACGGTTTACATCATCCTCATTGATCGGATCATCCGGCAGCCAGTCTGTTTTTTCTTCATATGCCATTTATTACACCACCTCAAAAGTAAATCTAAAGTCCAGCGTTCTATTGTTACTTACATCTAAATCTGTTGTTCTTTCCGTAATCACGTTGTTCTGTTCATCAAGAATCTGAACACTCTCAATGTGTTTGATATCTTCCTCCCGATGGGTAAGCACTGTAACAACTGCGCCCTGAATGGTTTTTTCCACAATCTTTGTTTCATTCCCATTCAGCAGCACTTTCGATATTCTACTTTTTAAATCTGCAGCTGTCCGCTCTCTATAAACTTGCGTAATCATGGTAAAACCACCTCGTTATTATTGAGCGTGACGGAATAACCCACCATCAGCTCATTTACTTTTCGATATCGTCTGTTATTCAAAATGACAGTATCTTTTATCTGGAGTGGCTCATTTAAAGCAGCTCGCAAAGTATACGCCAAATGAGCCGGTTTCATGTTTTCCAGTGTCTCTATGAGCTCGCTCATGTGCTGCATATCATCTATATCAATATCAACATTAAAGCGGTACTCCCCGGGAAGCAGCCGGACCTGAGCGGACGGATTCTTTAGAAACCGGTTCAATGCTTGTTCAATAGCTTTATAAGTTGCCGGAGGGATATTGGACATTTTCGAGATAAGACGTAGCCGGCGGATCTCATACGTATCACCAGACTCTCTCGGAACGTTCAATATTTTTTCCCAACGTTCAAGCCCCCAGGTTGCTGTTGTGACAAATAGCTGATCTGTCAGATCAAAGATGCCGTTATTTTGCTTTTCAAATTCGGGAGCTTCTACCTGAAGAAGTTCAGACATTTCCTTTAACTTGGTAAGGAACGGCGGCAGGTAAGCGGTCATTTCATCGAGTTTGCTCAATGATTGTCACCTTCCCAAGCTTAGGAATTTCTACGTCACTAAGAATTAAATTTTCAGCCACGCCGTTGATTTTGATATCTGCATAATCACTTACTGAGGGAGAATTATAGACAATATTATTGATCTGCGATAAGCGGATGACATTGTCTTCGAACGCCATCTTTTTAAAAAGATTTAATACACCTGATTCGATTTCTTTCTTCACCTGATCAATAGAGCTATTGACTTCGGGAAGCACCTCTGCTGATATCTCAATCTCTTTCCAAACCGCACTCTCCACCGTGACAAAGGCACCTATTGGCGCTTGTCCCTCGCCTTGTCCGGGTTCAGGGTCAATATAGTTTTTAACCTTAGAAATCAATATATCGGAAGCAGGTTCCAAGTTAGCATTGGTCACAACAATTTTGACTGTGCCATCCCCGTTCCAAAGCGGAAAAATTTTTGCCTTTCCGACTCCGTCAACTTCTTCCGCCCACTGTTTATAATGCTCTTTATTTGCACTGACAGCTTCCCGGCGAACGCGGGTAAAATATCTAGCTCTTAAACTGTCATCGTCCTCTTCTTCACGACCAGGAATCAGAATCTCTTTAACAATAGCTTTTTGAAGCCCAGGTATAGTGTCTAATGACAATAGATTCTGACCAGATATGTTTGCGTTCCCTGCTTCTCCAGCTGTTTCACATTCTAACGTCCCGTCAGCTGTGTATTGAAAATACAGGTTATCAACAAAAAAGCGGGAGCCCACTGGAATGGTTACTCCTTCAGTAAACTCCGCTGCCCGGACTGCTTTCGTGGCAGCCGTTCGCTCGATGCCGGCTTCAGTAGCCCGACGATCTAAAAATTCCCCTTGTGCTGTGTCTGAGAAGACAAGTTCCAGCACAGTATCAAGCCAAATATAAGACTTGGCCAATTCTGCGGCTGCAGGAGCTAACGCGTTATAAATCACGCTTCCTTCCCTTGTATCAATGTCCGCTGAAATGCTGTTCAACATACGGTCCATAATCACTTCAAAGGTTTGATCCTCAAACATCTTCACCAAGCACCTCCTCGATCTCCAGTTTTCCCTCGTCCGTTTCGACTGTAAAGGAAACATGGAACGAATCACCTTGTTTTTCTATTTCAAAATCTGATACAGAGGAAACACGATCGTCATAGATCAGCGCTTCCTCTATTAGCCGCGGAATCTCCATTTTCTTATATGCGTCTGTGGTTTCATTATCTGCCAAGATGTCTTGAAGCTCATTTCCAATGTCATGGCTGAAAACAGAATAGGCGTATCGCTCAGTATGAAGGGATAAATATACAAACTGCCTGATTGCTTCAAGGCCTGTTATCATTTCATTTGTGATACGGCCATTTTCAAAATCTATTTTGTAGGTTTGCGAGGTTTCTATGACTTCGCTATCATCTTCAATATCATTAAATTCAATTTCTGGCGAAAGGGCCAACTCAGGCACCCCCTATATTTTGTCGAGAATAAAAAATGATTGCCCGCCTTTTAAGGAGACAACCATCACATTCTCACCCATCTTTAGTTCTTCATCTCCTCCAGCGCACAGCCGCTTAGGAATAATAATCAAATCAGACGGAATAATTAGCTTTTCACTTTCATTGAGTTTAATTTCAACAGGAGAAACGGAAACCACTTCAGCCGGCAGGATATCCACCGGCGACTCTGAATCAACGGCACCGACAGCCAAGTGCTTGATCGCTTCACTTAGTCTCATGAGAAAACACCATCAGGGATAGAGTTTTTCTCCACAACATCAATGGTCATCGTGTGTGTGGATCCTTTAAATTCATGTTTGTCTGTGTCGATCCAGTATGTTTTCTTAACCCCGACCTCCGGTATTGAGATATAGACAGGCAAGCCGCTCTGAAGATCCGGAATCCCAATCGCTTGAATACTCTTGAGTTCTTTTTTAACACCTTTTTTCTGTGCTTGTTTGACTTTCGCACGCTCCTGAAGTTGCGCCTGGTTAATGTTATCAGAAACCGTTTCGACATACTGAAGCACACCATATTTACTGATGCCTGAGCTGTCACTTGCGGTGGCTGTGTATGTTTTATTGTCTTTCTGCCGGCGGAGCTTTACTTTTGTGGCCGTGTCATTAATTGAAGTGCTGTATTGATAGCCGGTGATGTTCACACCCGTCTCCAGCACCCATACTTCTGACGGATCAGGCCAAGCGCGAAGGCCAAGCTTTCCCTTCGCAGAATATAATTGATAATTCCTTCCGGTTTGGCTTTTTGTTTGTTTCAAGGCTTTCAGAATCATGTCATAAAGGCTCGTATCGTCTTTGAACACAAGTGATTTAATTGTATGACCTGTGTTTGCAATAGACGTTGTGGGAATCTGAAAGTCTCTTGCCAGACGTTTTATGATCTCGTCTGCACGCTTATTAGAGAAAACATAAACATCCTTGTTTTTGACCAGATATTGCAGCATATCATAAGCCGTAAAGGTCAGCCCGTGTTCTTCAGGATTGCGAGAAAACACAATGCCCCGGAACAGTTCTTTGCCCTTCCACTTAAATAAAACTGTATCCCCTTCAGATACGCTGTAATATGAATGGGTTCCTTGTTTCGTAATGATCTTGGCCGTGATCGATCGCGGCGCCTGATACCGTTGCCCTTCGAGGGAAACACTTTCAGTTACCAGCTCAAGCCATTCCGTTTCTTTAATGACGAAAAGTTCTATCATGTCATCACCTGCTTATTGCGGTATCTTTAATTTTTGACCAGGAAAGATCCAGTGTCCTGGCTGCCTGATATTAAGTTTGCTTCGTTTGATCATAGCCTTTTTATTGACGTTCCAAATCTTGCGCCATTTTGTGCTGTCTCCATAAAATTTGCCGGCAAGGTCCCACAAGGTATCCCCTTTTTTAACCGTGTATGTTTTAGGAGCTGTTTTAGATGGACGTTTTTTCTTCGTCTTTTTCTTTTGTTTGATCTTCCGCGGCGCAGCGGTTTTGTATTCCTTCAGTTTGATTTCATAATCACGATCACCTATGTCTTTTTGACCCTCACTATAAGAAAAGCCCTCAATGCTACAGGTGAAGTTTATTTTCGTGCCAGTAATTAAAAATTGAACCGGCTTTTTCGCTTTCGCCCATTTCTCAATCTTAGCGATGGCATTTTCCGGAGAAGGAAAACCTTTATATTCGGCAAGTGGGCTGTGTCTCTTCGGAAAAAAAGAAGAGAACGAAATCTCTTTCGCTCCCGGCTTATCTATAAAAGTGATCTCCCCAAAACTGGCCACTTTTACTGATTCATTTTGAATTGTGTTGGATATATCAATTTGTTCAGGAAGGACAGGAAGCCGCAGCTTGTCCTTCCCTTGTGAAATCCAGAATTCATAAACAGATCTAGTCAAACGCGACGACTCCCTTCGTACCGATGTTAATATCCTGTTCAAGCTCAGCGACAAGAGCCTGCTTAATTTTCGAGACCAGACTGTTCACGTCTTGATCATTGTAAAAATGTTGGTCGCCGTTAATCTGAATAACAACCTCTTTACCTCCTGCAGCAGTAACAGTTGTTTGTTGGCTGCCTGTCGTGGCAGCAGTTACCTGGCCAGATGATAATTCAGTTTGGCCTTTTTGTGCAGGATCCGTGACTTCCATTCCGAGAGCTTTAGCTGCTTGAGCCAACAGATAGCGGCCACGTATGCCCCGCTCTTCCGGAATGATCCATTCACGTTTATTTCCTTCACCAACACGTGCAATCTGCTCTTTGGTAATGAGTCCGCCGTTAGCGTAACCAACATACGGTCCACCGCGTCTCATGCTTTTAATACCAGGTACATTGTCAATAGAGCCATATCTGCTTTTGATGTAGCCAATTGCGGCAGCAGCGTTATGAATCGGGTTTCTAATGTCACCCATGCCTGGCGCTTTATGTGCGTTAAAAGTGGTTGGTACTGTCTGCATGAGCCCTTGAGATGGATTGCCCGCCTTCGCGTTACTATCCCACAGGTTAATGGCGTTAGGGTTGCCTCCTGACTCAAACTTTGCAATTGTCATCAATCCTGGAAGCCAGCTTAATGGTGTTTTTGTGGCCATCATTGCAGCCATAAGCCACTGTTTAACATTTCCGCCTACTGCGCCCATTCCGGAATAAGCAGCTGCCAGTGAACCTGCTTGTTTTTCAGCGTATTTTTTCACATCGACAGAATCCAGCCCTTTTACAACACCGACAGAGGCAAAACGCCCCAAGCTCATCATGACACGAGAAGGTGAATGGATATCTAACTCTTCACGGAAAGCTTTCTCGACTTTTTTTGCTAGTTCCTTGGCTGCCTCATGGACCTCACTGCCCTTTGAATTCATACCTGAAACAAAATTCCCGATCATTCCAGTTCCCCAGCCGTTTGATGATTCTTTAGACTTCAAAAACGGCTTATTCACATGAGTATTTACATACTGATCAGTGCCAGTTTGTGAACTATTTTGACCAGAAGTAAACCCTTTGATCGTACCAGTTCCCCATGAAGAGGATTTATTCACAGTGTTCTGGAATGGTGTTTTGACTTTCGTCTGCAGGAAGCCATCTGTACCGGTTGCCGTACTGTTTTGGCCGTTAGCATAACCATTGACCACTTGTTTTCCGTAATTCGGAGAGTAGGAGATCAAATTTTTCATAGGCTGCCCAACGTTTTTCTGTTTCCAAGCATCCATTGAAACGACGTTATCGCCAATACCTTGATCAAAGCCCTGCGTGAACTGTTGACCGAAAGAAGCCGCCTGTTCATTAAGGCTCGATGTGTCAATGGTAGGAGATACTGTAGCGGAAACAGTTGATCCGCCAGCTAATGGAGAAACAGCAGCTTCTCCACCTGCAGATGAAGCAGAAGCCATGTCATCAACAACGCTCATCCCTAGTTTAGAAGCAGCCTGAGAAAGAAGCATTTTACCGCGACCCTTGTTGTTATCAACAGGGATCACAAACTCCTTACCCGCTTCACCAATCCATGAAATGGTTGGTTTCGTAATATAGCCACCCGTCGCATTCTTTTCAAGAACGCTTTTTTGTTTAGGAAAAACACTTGTTGGCCCTGATGATTGCGACTGAACAAGACCAGCAATTCCTCCGCCACCGCTAGTATTTTTACCAGATGAAGACTTACCGGATTTCTTTGTTGTCAATCCAGTAGCTTCCTCACCTCTCCCTATGATATTGCCTATGATCTCCCCTCCAGCGTCAGCTAACCCTTTTAGCTTAATGACCCACCAGAAGGTATCTTCAAACTTCTTCTTAATTCCGTCAGCTATCTTTCCAAGGGGATCTCCTACATTTTCACTAAACCATTCAGAAATACCATTCCAGGCATCTTTAACAGCTTTTTTCGCTGACTCAAATTTTTCCGAAATGGATTTTTTGGCATCTTCCACTTTTGAGACGATTGGATTCCAAACATTTTCACTGAACCAAGCCGAAACTGCACTCCACTTGTCAGAAATCCATGTCCACGCTTCGTTAAGCTTTGTCCAGATCCAGTTTGCTGCATTAGTGACAGCATCACTTACTGGCGTCCAAACATTTTCCATGAACCAAGTTGAAACTGTAGACCATAATTCTGAAATAAAGGTCCATGCTTCGTTGATCTTCGTCCAAATCCAGTTTGCTACGTTACTAACTGCTGTACTGATCGGATTCCAGACGTTGTCATAAAACCAAGTTGCCACCTGAAGCCATTTTAATTGGATCCAGATTCGCGCATAATCAATATGTGCTTGTATCCAGCCCGCCACCGTTGCAACTGCATTACTAATAGGATTCCAGACATTATCCATGAACCAGGTTGAGACAGTGGACCATGTATCTGAGATCCAAGTCCAAGCGTCATTTATTTTTGTCCAAATCCAATCAGCAGCATCAGTGACACCGTCAACTAGTGGATTCCAGACATTATCCATGAACCAAGTTGAGACAATCTTCCAGAGCGCTTGGATACCATCCCAAGCAAATAGAAAGGCACCTACTACTAAATTTATGATCGGAACTGCAGTGTTATAAATAGGTGTCCACACGTTATCCACAAACCAGGATGACACGTCATTCCAGGTATCAGTCAGCCATTTCTTAGCATCCTCAAATTTATCGGTGATCTTATCAATCTTATCTCCGGCCCAATCACTAACAGGGGTCCAGACGTTATCCATAAACCAATCTGAGA
This sequence comes from Bacillus sp. ATD, assembly GCF_050585765.1. Taxonomy (NCBI): domain Bacteria; kingdom Bacillati; phylum Bacillota; class Bacilli; order Caryophanales; family Bacillaceae; genus Bacillus; species Bacillus sp. ATD. Next base: position 17,343 of record NZ_JBOBQH010000016.1, read on the forward strand.
AATCAGACCAAGTATCCTTGATCCAATCAACGGCGTTTCCTGCACCGTCCTGAATTCCATCCCATGCTTTAGAAGCGCCGCCATCATCAAACCATTTGCCAATGGATGATCCTAAATCTGAACCCCCGATGCCGCCTGCAATACTACCGACAACTCCGCCGACAGCAGTGCCGACAACAGGGACGACAGAACCAATGGCTGCACCTGCGGCTCCTCCTGCAGCAGCTCCGCCAAGATTTCCGGCAAAAGAACCAACTTTCTCACCTGCATTTTCTTTGTTCATCCCGAGTAAGTCGGTTGCAGCTAATGCAGTTCCCAAAAGAGGGATACCTTTCGCAAATTTACCGACACTTTTCAGAGGACTTAAAACTTTCCCGAACTTCGAGGCTCCGCCTGTCGCTTGGCCTACTGCACGAAGTTCTGATCTGGTGGTGTTTACTGAAGCTCTTGAACCAGCGCCTCTAACAGGATCAGCTACCGTTCTTCCTGAACGCCTTCTTTCTAACTGTTCAGATGACACAGTAATAGATCTATTAGAAGGGTTCACACTGGTTGGATTCCCGCGCCGGCCTGAAGCATTTTTCCCTCTCCCTTTACGGCTGCGGTCACTTCCGCCGATACCGCTACAGCAACAACATGTTAAGCCGCCGCTCCGTGGTAGACTCGTTGGACTCGAAGCAGTTCCAGAACGGCCGCCCCGCCTCCCTATATTACGAGTAGCCTTTCCATTCCGTCTGCCACTTCGTGTATTAGGGTCACCGCCGGGAGTACGGTTTGGAATCAACTTCCGAATTACTCCCGCTGCGTCACTTCCGACAGTTCCAATTCCTTTTAAGAGCGGCCGTAGGATTTTCAAATATGCAATCAATCCAATTAAAGAAGGAATCACAACTTTAAAGGCTGTTTTTAAATCATCCCAATGATTCACCGTCCACTCAATAGCCACATTCAGTTTGTCACCTATGGCCTCGCCAAGATCAGTAATATCCTTTTTGATCTCTTTGAGTTTTTCTTGACCTTCTTTGCTGTTTAGGAACGAGTCGATCTTGTCAAAGGCTGGGCCTAAACCGGTAAGCAGAGAGGTTCCCACATCCTTAGATATGCTTTCAAAATCTCGCATGGCATCATTAATCGGTGTCATCGGGTTATTATCCCGCAGCTGAGAAAAGCTGCGTTCCAGTTCACCTGTTGTTTTTGCACTTGTACCAATGCCTTCAGCCATATCTAAAATCGGCTGCTTCAAGTCCTCATATTGCGTTCCTATTAGCTCCGTGGCGATAGATGCCCGTTTAGTCTTGTCTTTGACTTTCGATAAGGCATCAGCTACCTTGAATAAGCTTTCTTGGCCACTTATTGAACCATCTTTAAACCCTTTGAACATCTTCTCTGTTTCTTTGGCACCGAACAGCGATTTGAAGGCGTCTACTTGACTATCAGACATTTCAGTACGGCGAATGTTAAATTCACGCATACTGTCAGCGAGGTTGTCAAAGTTTCTGGCCCCGCCCTTTGTCCCTTTTATCATGGCATTAGCGATCTGGCCGCCTGTGAGTTTCATGTCTTTAAAAGTGGAACTGTATTCATTCATCGTGTCCAGCAAATCGTCAGCCTGGTCACCGGCGTTCCGGTACACATACGCGATTAAATCCCCGCTGTCTTTCCCGGACATTTTCAAGTTGTTGTACATTGAGCTGAAGGCCCGGTCCACTTCCGCCTGATCAGCATTCATGAGCTGTGCGATCTTACTAGATGACTCAGTCAGTTCAGCCAGGGCTTTTTTAGATGCGCCTGTCTGTTGTGACAAGGTTCTCAAAGATAAGCTGACTTCTTCCCGGGATCCTCCCGCTTTGTTGTCATAATAGATCTGGTCTGTCATTCTAGCAGCGTCTTTTTTGCTGACTTTCGAAGTCGCAGAAACATAGGCATCTTGAGACATAGCGCTTTTCCCGCTACCCATAATTGCACCAGCTGACAGTCCGCCACCAACTGCCAGGGTGACAGTAGCGTTTTTCAGACCGTCTAATTTTGCCTCAATTGCATCCAGAACCCCTGAAGCTTTGTCTTTAATAGAAACAGTAGGTTCAGCATGTTCGCTGTCTACATCGGACACATGGCGTCGTATCTCATCTAATTGGCTTGAAGCACGATCACGAACTGAAACAGTAGGTTCAGCATGTGAGCGGTTCAAATCTGAAAGACCTCCACGAATTAAGCGGAAACGTGGTGTAGCCTGATCATTAACGGAAACTGTCACCTCATGGCTGCCTTCAGTAAGATCCTCCGTTTGTTGACGTATAGAATGTAAACCATTCGAAACCCGATCATCCAAACCGACTTCAAGCGATCGTGCACGCCCAGTCAATCGGCTTGCCGATCGGTCAATCCGTCTCATAACCCGCTCCGTTCGATCCTCAGCATCAAAAATAAGAGGGCCATTAGCGGCCCTCTGAAGTCTCTCTGCATTTCCTTGTATCTTTCGAAGCTTGCGGGTGATCTTATCCTGTAAATCAAACGTAGCTGTTAGTTTAGCCATAGTTACTTACCTCCCTTCTTCGCTTCCTTTTCTAACAGCTCAAGCTTGTAACTGATCAAACCATATAAGAGCGCCTTGAATTCTCTCGGCGCTTCATATAGTTCTTGTAATTCTGACGGGGCATATTTGAGCTCGTGCATAGCGTAATAAAGATACACGGTCTCTTTATCCCCGCCTTCTATTAGTTTTTTGCTGCTTCTTCAAGATCTTCGGGATCATCCTCAAAGCCGTTGATCTCAATTGCTTTGTTCAGCCAGTTTGCATATTCACCGCCGACAGACAGAACTCGCTTTGCAACTTCCACCGGATCCTCTGTTTTGTAAGCTTCGCGCAGCTCTTTAGATTTAAAGTTTGGATAAACAGTCGATTCAACGGCAATACGTGCATAGAAGCGTTGGTTGTCCAACTCTTTCACGCGACCGCGGCCTTTTACATTTTTGTAAGTGGTGTTTTCTTTCTCAAGCTCATCAATTCGTTCTGTGGTAATAGCTTTGAATACAAACGGAATCACCTTTCCTTGCTTGTCCACAAATCGCTTTGAAATAGGCACTTCTACTTCTTCCGCTTCGATTGTTTGTCCTGGCATAAAGAATGAAAGATCATATACTTTTTCGTTTTGTTTTTCGCTCATTTTAATTACTCCTTTTGTTTTTGTTTTGGTTGTCTTTAGTCAATAAAAAAACACTCTCAGAGTTTGAGAGTGTTATGGTACAATATGGCTTAAGTACAAAATGAATCGGCTTCTTAAGGGTGGTCTGGCTCATCCCCAGCAGAAAGGGGGTGATGCAATGACAACTTTCGAAACAATCTATTTAATGATTGCTTTTGGCATGTTAGTTGCCACGTTGTCAAAGAAAGAAAAATAGACCTCCCTTGAGCCTCGGAACTTTGGGGAAGGTCTATCATCACTTGAACACCTTAAAGCCAGCCCACTTGGGCCTCATTCATTTGTACCGACCCGGCTGCCACCGGGTCTTTTTTTATTTTATGCATTTCTATAAAAAGAAATACATGAAAAAATCAAGAGATACGAAATGCATTACATCGGTATTCATGAATACCTTAATGCCTTTAATATTGGTACTAACACTAAAGTTAGTACTAAAGTTAGTACTAAAGTTAACTTGTTAACATCAATATTAATGCTAACAATCAGAGTAATCAAGTGGTAAGTTATAGATTCCTCTAAATTCCGTTAGATTCCCCTAGATTCCCATAAATTCCTCTCGTTTTTAGTTTCTTAAATGCGAAATGCATTTCAAAAATAAAAAAACACATTCAACAGATGCTGAATGCATTTCCCATTTTCCATATTATTCAGTATAATAGATTTTTGAAGCTATCTACCTAACTTTAAATGTGAAGGAGGGTGGTAAATGAGTTTCTGTAAGTGCCCCCGATGGGAGGTGAAATACAATGACCACTGTTCAAATTCTACAAGCTTTAGCCACGTGTGCTAATCTAGCACTAAGGGTTAAAGAATATTTTAAAAAGAAAGACACAAACGTATCAAAAGACATGGAAGTGTCTAAAGTCTGTTTGTGTCAACGACGGAGGAATAAGCCGTATAAAAGATATAAACGAAATATTCGTCCGACAAGACATTATAGGTAGCTTCAATTTTTAAAAGCTAGAGTGCCCCCCACTCTGGCTTTTTATATTTTATGCAAAAATCTTAAATGCTAACCCTGTAACTTTTCTGTTCTAACCGCATTGTGCGATCGAACAATATATATTGAGTATATATTCTTTGAATGTTTTTTGCAATTCTATAAAAACTTTAAAAAACATATTTAAATTCCAAAAAAATATTTTTAAGGAAAAATAAATAAAAGGCGCTTATAAAATCTTGCGCCTTTTATTTTAAAAAGTCGATTTCAACTGTTCAGGAAGATCAAAGTCCTCAAAGGTAAACGGTACCTCTTCCTCTAATGCCTCAGAATCAACGTCAAGCCCTGCAATTTTCGCAGAGTCAAAATTCACATCATAGAGAGTAACCCGCTCAGTCCCACGGCCGGATGATTTGTCATCAAGCACGGCTTGCAGGGTAAAATAAGGATCTTCACCTTTTTTCACATAATTAAGCATCAGCTGCACAAAGCGGGATGTGACTTTATAAAATGTCGCTGTGCCTGTTCCGTTTGCGCCTGTCGTTTTATGACCGGTCATGCGGCGTCCCATAACGTTGACTTCCGATTTATTTTTCTCTACATTCGCTTCAAATGTTTTGATAAACGCCAGTTCCTCACCGTCCAAGAAAAGGCGTCCCTCTTTACCAGATATCGTATTCTGCGCTTTAAAAGCCACCTTACTTCACCTCCACGTTAAAGTAGAATTTCTCAGCTGCATCTACTGGCTGCACAGCAAGATCAATCAGGAAACCGTCACGATCGCTATTCAGAGCAATTGCGATGTCATTCTCTGAATCAAAATTGGTAATGCCCCCGTTATCTTGAAGAACACTCAAGTATTGAGTAATCAACGTTTTCACGAATTGAAGGCCGTCATTTGTAGCCGGAACGTCGCTGCCGCTCGCTTTACGTGACTTAATCAGTGCCTTCAATTGAGATGTCAGGTCATTATTGATTGCATCCAGCACCCGCACGATTTTGTTTTTCTGGAACATCTTATTCTTCTCTGCTGTAAGACTTGTGAGAGAATTAATATCCTTCTCAACAGAAACAGATTTGTCTCGAGAATCATAAGTAAACAGAAATTCCCCGTTCGTCAGCCGTTGAATTACCTGGTCATTATCCAGTCGAGTAAGGACGTCCACTGCTCCCGCATATTCTACGAACGTAAGCGATTGATTGAACGTTGCACCCGCGCTGGCGCCAGCAACCCAAGCAGTAGCTTTTTCCGGACTGATCTCCGTTCCGTCTTCAAGCAGAACCCCGCCTGTGACATTGATAATACCTTCGTGATCGCCTTTGTAATTAGAGAGTACACCTTGAACCTTTAAGCCTTGATTGTCTCTCAGCCTTTTGATGAATGCGACAAACGTCGCTTTCAATTGCTCGTTATCCTCAACAGGCAGCGCGATTGTGTCAAAGTATTCCGTTTCAGCCGCTTCCAAGAAAGCTGTGTAATCAGCATTTGTCGGTGTCTTGTCTGTTCCACCTGACAAGCGGATTCCGGAAGATGCCGGAAGATCCCCGCTGACGTCCTCCGGAGCTGTGCCTGTTAGTGGAATCGAAACTGTTAGATCCCCTTTGCCTGTAAATTCGACAAGTTTATTTGCTTTCAGTTCCTCAGCTTTAGATACCGTTTGCTTATCGACTTCTGACTGATCAAGATAGGTTGTGACGTCCACTTTTGAAGAATCAATAACGTTTTCTGTAATTCTGATAATGATGTCGTTTCCTTTAGTCCCGCCATAAAGAGCGGTTGCCTTTACGCCCTCGCTAATGTCTGCTTGAGCACGCAGCCCCTCCGTCAAACGGTAAAGCAAGACTGTACTCGCCTTCTTCATTGCCTCACGAAGAAGCAACAACGAAGGATCATCAATGTTCAACCCCACTTTTTTATTCAAGTCCTCGATGGAAGAGATAGAAATGAATTTCTTAACCTCTCCCCAGCTGGACGCTATCGGCAGTGCAACTGTTCCGCGTTCGCCTACTGATACCCTATCCTCTGCGGTCGTTTTAAAGTTAAAATAAATACCGGCACGCTCTTTTTCCTTGCCGACTGTAAATGTTCCGCCGTTCATTTATTTGACCTCCTTTTGAAGAAACTGAGCGATCAGCTTCTTCGCTTCTGATTTAGTGATTCTTTCTGTTTCTACATGAAAAAGAGCACCGTCAAACACCTCGGGCCTAACCCCAAAGAGCTCTCGACTGTGCTCTCGTAAATCCTTAATATCAAAAGCATTTTCTGCTTTTTCCTTTTTCGTGGCCATCATTTCACCCCGCTTGTAAATTCAAAGTTTTCAAGAGAAGGATGTTGTTCTCGTTCATACCAATAGCGACTCGTCCAATTTAGAACAATGCTCGCATAATCATCTGAGATACGGGTTTCTATACGTGATAAGCGAATAAAATCCCCCGTATCTTCACCAGATTCCCGAATGAGCGGAATTAACCCCCTCTTACTCCTAAGTGTATCCGCGATCCTTTCCGCTTCGTTATGAGCCTCCTGCGCGTTCTTATGAAAGAGTTTCACGTTTAAAACATAGGATTTTTGAAACGTAGATACTGTGTCCACCCCATCGACTGTGGAAGCCGGTGGAATGTAAAGAGATGGGACAACAAAGTCCTGCGGTATTTCTTTTTCATACACTTGTACAGGATACAGTTTATATAGGTAGCCCATAATTGAGCCCACTTCTTGATTCATGGCAGCACCGCCTTAAAATTCTGCGTCGATCCACTGCTGCAGCTTCCGCTCAAGACTTCTCTCAAACATTAGTTCAAAGATGGCCATAGCATTATCCCAAAATCCGGATCCATCAACCCATTGGAATTTCAGCAGCATTCCGGTTTTGGCAGCGGGATCATATTCGAACCGTTCACCCTTCCAGCGTCCGGGGACCCACCGGCGATCCTGATTTTTAGACGGATCAATTGTAAAGTGCCCGTCATTCACATAGGAGGCGTATTCCAGATTTGTTCCGACATCCAGTTTTAAGCTTCCTGATGTCATTGAAAAAATATTGTCCTGGTCACCCCGTTGAAAGGAATTGAGCAAGCGGCGGGTGTCTACTGTTTTTGTCCTGATGATTTCGTCTTGTACGATATCAATAAATTCATAACCCATAGCTTCAAGCCACTGCTCATACTTCCTTTGCAGCCCGCCTCGAGAAGCCCGGTTTAATGACTGTATGAACTGATCAAGCCCCTTTATTTTCACAAGTATTCCACCTCCCGGACTGCCGTTACTTCCCAATGATGATTCCTGATCTTGCGCGGCTTCTGTAGTTTATAAGCTGTGCCTTCCCAAACCACCCTGTCGTTCAAACGAATATCTGCAGAGGCTGGGAAATGGACCAGAAATGATTGATATATGGCCGTGTTCGGTTCCTGCTGCACAATGGATTGGTTCTTTTCTGTGAAGTAACACGGCTGGCCAGCTATATCTGGAACTTCAGGATATGAAAAAGCCGGCTGAACATCTTCAACCGGCACCCCAAAGGATTGTTTTTTGTTTTCCGCTTTCTCCTGCAGGTGATAAACATCGCATCGATGAGTTAATAAAGATCGATAGCTCATATGGACCTCATTCGCATTTTTACTTCTGTACCTTCCAAACTTGGCTCAGATGATACAACATAATCTTTAATGAGTGTGTAGACATCTGGTTTTTGAATAGAGCTGCCGTTTCCAAGAGAATATGAATAGTCTCCGATCTTCTCGGTTGTATATCCTTTGGTGATTGACTCATCAGAATTAATTAACGCGAAATACTGCGCCATTTTTAATAAAGCCAGCCGAACCGTTTCAGGGAGCGGATCATACTCAGGGCCAGAAAAATCATGGCCAACTTGATATGTTATTTCAGCTATAGCTTCTATGATGTCCTGAGTAAGAAGGGGATCAGGCCGATCCCTTACAGAATCAAAAACAGTGTAATCCTTTAGGTCAACAGGTGTGATTAACACGCCGCTCACTCCCCACTGTTTTCTTGCTGATTAAGGATGAAGGCAATTCTTTCGTCTGCGTTTTTGAAGTCAGATGGATTGCCGCCAAGATCAGTAACAATGGCTTCTTGTTCAGTTTTATTCATGCCCTTCAATTCTGTTTCTGTGTACTTCTTCTTTGATGCCGTGTCATCATCGCTTTTTGGTTTTTCCGTTTCTTTCGGCTCTTCTTTAATTAGATGACATTCAAACTGGTCATTATTCTTCAAATAAGAATAAACTGTCTTTTCCACTTCACGCTTTTGATTAAGCAGGAAGACGTACCCCATAACATCGTATGTCTGGCCTGCTATCAACTCCGCTGTATATTTGTCGGCCATCTTTTATTCACCTACTCTTTCACTTTCACGATTTTAGCCACAGCATCTTCCTCTTCGAAAGTGCTGTCCAGCTTAGCTGTCAGAACGATAACAAACATACGGCGGCGGATATCCTTATCAACTTCGATTCTAATATTACGAGAGAATCCAAGAATGATATTTTTCGGATGAGTCAGAATGATATCAGAAACATCTGTTGTCGCCTCTGCTTCACCAATCGTGTAAGGCTGCATATTGGAAATTCCTTTAACCGGAATACCAAAAGCAGAAGAAAGGCCACCTTGAACAGCTGCATCCCCTAGATTTGTTTGACGATCAGCCACACGATCTTTCCACTCGACCTCAAGACCAGGTGAAGTATAGAAACGGAAATCTTGCGGAATACGCAAATATTTAGAAGGAACAGCTTTTACACCCTTCTTAAAGGTTGCTCTTGTTAGTTCTTCACCGTTTACATCCACGATATGAGAAACCGCTTGTTTACGAAGACCATCCAGCTGTGCAAGGTACGGATCAGAGGAAGTTTTATCACCATTAACGATCAATTCCTCAATATCAACTGCCGCCCGTTCAGCTAGAATTTGCATAATTGTATTTTGCAGACCTTCTTTTTCAATGTTGTTTTCAAGTGTGTCATAGGTAATGTTAACCTCTGCAATGACTTCTTTTGTGCTTAGGTTAACTGTGCTGGTTGACGGAACTGCCTTTTGATCTTTAGTCAGCCCAACTCCTTCTTGCGCAGCTCTCAAAATACGTTGGCCAAACCCGATTTTTTCGATCTTCTGAGTATCATGATCCATTGGAATGACACGCGCATCCTTTAAAATAGTTGGCGCATCTTGGACCATGCGAATAAATGCACTAGCCTGGGTAGGGTTCATTAAGCCGCCTGTGTTTAAACTAGACAGCGTCATTTCTGCTTTTCTAATTGCCTCTTGGTTTGTCACTTCATTTCCTCCTTATGAAAAAAGTCAGGGTTTAAAGGAGCCCTGACCAGATTGATTTATTAACTTGTGTTTCAGTTTCGGAAGTTGTTTCATCTTGCTTAGAAATTCCGCGGCTTTTTTCAATCGCTTCAATACGATCAGCGAGCGGTTGAACAGCGTCTGTGATGGCTTTTTTCAGCTTCTTAGCCTCTTCTTCCTCAGCTACTTTTTCCTCGTCTTTCTTCTTTTTAGGATCCTCATCTTTTTCTAATTCTGCGAGCTGCTTCTTAATTGGCTCTAATGCTTCTTCGATGGATTTTGCTACATCGTCTGCGTTCATTTCTTCTTCCTCTCCTTCCGTCTCTACCTGACTCAGCAAATTGCCGAGAGCGGTATGAGCGCTTTTAATTTCTTGTAAGTTTGAAGCCGAGAATTTCCGGCCGGCCTTTTGCAGTTCTTCAGGCTTTGATCCGATCGCTTTCAAAATGTCATTAGAGATCAACACTTCTTGGGCGATATTCACAAAGTCTTGCAAGGCTTCTCTGATTTTTTCGGGATCCGTCTCCATACCTTCGGAGTAATCCCATTTGAACAAAGCAGAATTTAAAGCATCTTGAGCCGCCCAAAATTCACGGCGTTTACGCCCCTCATCATACTTGTCCTGTACAGCACCTTTAATAAGGTGTGCATTACCTTTGATAAAGTTTTTGAACAAATTAAAAAGCCCTTTCTCGTCGTGTTTTCCTTGAGAAACAGGCTTTTCTTCTTGTTTTGCAATATCTGCGATGCCGGCCATGGAATAACCGGTGATCTCGCCTTTTTTAATTTCCTCCCATATTTCCTCGGAGGCTTTTGTCACAAGGACCCAGGATCCTTTTTTTATGAGTTCCCCATTTATTACAAAGTCAGCGGGTGCGACGTAGGATTCAACCACCGCCCCGACACCGCCCTGAAAGTCATGCTGCTTATCAATTTCACGAGCATCTTTCAGGAAGCCATGAGCGGCCTTTTCGATTTCTGCAGCTGTCATGAAATCCCCGTGAGCATCCACTGTATCAGGCTCATATACGATCCCGTACACAAGTTTTTGCTCGTTTGCTTCTTTCGCAATGACCTTGACTTCCTTTTGAAAGTCCGGCTGTTTTTCTGACTTCATAAAAAAGAACTGCTTTTGATTAGCAGCCTTGTCTACGTAAGAAACATGTGTGATTTTTGCGTTTACCAATTCTCTTGGCATGTTGTTCACCTCCTTTCAAAAGAAAAAACCTCAAATTGCTTGAGGTTTAAATATCTTCTAGATCCTTGATTACTTTATTGCATAACGCTTCATAATTATTGGCGTCTTCTTTTTTTACAGAGTTAGGATGGGCCTCCGCTGCATTTCTAATATTGAACAAGGATGTAATAGTTTTAAATGTATTCTCACTAATTGCCCCAACATATTTTAACGCTTTGACCCGTTTATAAAGCGTGCTAAGTTTAATATCGTAGTTTCTACAAATTTCTATAATCCTACTCTCTACCTTTGACCATGAAAGTATTATCCGACGCGGTGCAAAGTAATCGTCAATATAACCATAATCTTTATAGGCAGGTTCATAAACTTCCTTAACATTATTAGCATCAGAAGGCTCCTCATCAGGTTCGCTCGTATCATTCAGTTTTTTAGGCACCTCAACCTCCACATTCAACGCTTTTGCTTTATCAATCTCTTCTTTAATAAAAGTTGCTGTCCCATCCTTATAATTAAAACTATCTAACTGGCGGAGTTTATCCAATATTCCCTTGCGAAGAAGCAGAACAATGATGACAATTGCTAAAGGCCAGGATGTAAATATGGTGATTATAAACTTTGAATTCAATAAAGAAGATATAAAATGTGATATCTCTTGCCAATTAATATTAGCTACAAGCATAAAGTACCCCCATTACAATGATGAGGTTATTATACAATTTTATTCCATATTTGCTAAGGCTTCTCTTCGAATCTCTTCTTTTTCCTTTGCTGATAATCCTAAAATATCGTTATCCACCACAGGCGAAAGAACACAATGACAATGTACCCGCTCGCCTGCTGACAGCTTAGGATCCCTCGGAAACATGCAGGTCTCGCTGCTACCAGGTATCTGAAATTCTTCGTCCACTCCAATGACTGTGCCATCAAGGTCGATGTGATTCTCACGTGGGTTGTTTTTCTTCCCCTTGCTGTGACGCCATTTCTTTTTCTTAATTGCCGGCGATTGTGCATATGATTCATGCTGCGCGGCAGAGGAAGCGGCAAGCACTTCAGTTATGGCCGTGGTCCGGGCCCGCTCCCTATCAAACTGCGGCATGTCTTTAAGCGTCAGCTCAATGTCCTGGATGGAAGAGCCGTTTTCTATAGCATCTGTAAGAACGTTTTCCACTGCCTCATGAGTATTCAGCTTCATGATCTTGGCCAACTTTTCAGACCAACCTTTGATCCAATCCGCTGCCCTGGTTGATAAAGCTTCAAATGGGACATCTGGATCCAATGAATCCATGATCACTTCAGCGAGCTCCTCAACAGTCTGCTGCAGAAATCCCTCGGTAAGCTCCTGAAATTCTTCCTCGAAGTCGTCCTCGGCAAATAGGTTTTGCGTAAAAAACACTAGAAGGGCTTCCAGCGTCTCTTTTGAGTCTTTGCCTATAAAACCATTCAGACCATCTAAAAGCTTCTTACGCTGGCGTCTGAGCAATCTGGCTATGCCTTTTTCATATTCCTCCACATATTTGGGTATCATAGAGAGGCCGGGGAAATCAGGAATACCCTCCACGAGCTTCTCTCTCTCATCTTCCTCGGCTTTTTGAATAAAGAGATTTAAACTCTCCAGCAGCTTATCCGTTTTGTTCATCGCTTTAGATCCTCCAGAACATCCCGCATGTCTTTTAGTATCCCTATTACATTAGGAGTCCCGCTTTTCGACTTAAAGAGCGTAGCCAAAGGATCAGAAGCGGGCGCAGCAGTATTTTTACCTATCGGCCTGCTGTACTCTTCCTCTGGCCATTCTTCAAGCGTCTTACCAAGAATACGTCCAGCCAGATCACGCAGATCATTCGGTGAGACTGCGCCGGCATTAATAAAAGGAGTCAGAACCTTTGCTATCTCGATAGGATCCCGGAAATCCGGTCCTTTTAACTGCAGCTCAACCTTATGAATTTCAAGATCATTTAAGAATAAAGCATTCAACTTACCTGTGATTAATTTTCTTTCCGGCTGAAATACTTGTTCCTCAGTGATCTTTCTGGCCGTGTCAGCTGTCGCCTTGTTATAGTCCTGGGCTTCGCCAGTATAGAGCGGCGGCAACCGGAAGGCGGAGCGGAGCTTGTCCCTGCTCTTTTGATCGTATTCAAGAAATAATGCGTCTTGCTGAAGGATTTCAGCCAGTGACTTGATTTCCACTTTAACTGGCGTGATTTCCTCATCACCTTGAATGTTTTTGCCCTTGGCTATCCCTTCCGCTTCAAGCAAAAGAAACTTATGAGCGTTTTCCACACCTTCAAGACCGTTCATATAGTCCTGCAGTTGCTTATATGAGTCTTCAGACAGCATTCCATTTTCAATGGTTATAGCAGCGGGAACGTGCCGGCCCTGTTTGAAGTACATAAAATTCAACTCTTCAGCCTTACGCGCACCGTATAAATTAACAATGTGGCCAATCCAACGCGGCTTCCCATATGCTCCGCTCCCTATTTTAAAATGCACAACCTCATTGGCCTGTTTATCAAAAGGAGTCTTTTCATCATATTCTCCTGTTTCGGAATTCAAGATCCGAGGGTCTCCGTATTCTTTGAAAAACACCCTTTTTCCATTGATGATCTGCACATATTTCCGGAAGCGCTTTTGACGCTGGATCTTCTTTAATGTACCTGACTCAAAATAATTGTATGGAACCTCAATAGGTTCTGATAATGAGCAAACTCGGACATACTCAGATGCCATATGTTCAATGCCAGCCGGTTTCCCGGCTCCGTCTCGGATCACTTCTATATATCCGTTGCCGGTCTTTTCCCGGTCTTCTATGCTAAAGCCGAGTAATGTTTCAGCTGATTCATCAAAATGAATATACTTGATGAATTCTTCAAGCTGCTGCCATTCTTTATCCGCTGCCGTTTTTTCTGCAGAATCCACTTCATCAGAATTGATATCCTTTGAGTATTTCATCTCGAAGCCGAAGCCTACTATATTGGTTTTGTACGCATCCACACACTGTTGTAAGATCGTCGAATACTCTGCGATGTGTTTAAGCTCTTTCAGGTTATACGGCGGGGTTATGATATTCTCTCCGTACATTTCCGCAAATTCATCTTCATAAATCTGCTTTGTTGTTTCATTAGGCGGAGCAGCTTTAAATACTCGCGCTTTAACTGTAGATTTACTCATTCACTTCCCCCCCTTTCTCTGCTTCGTGGTCTTGACCGTTTAGGTCTTCCTTTTGATTCTTCTTTCAGATCGGTTACCTCGTAATCATCAAGCGCGTACCATATCGCTGAAAGTGTATGCGGGTCTATGGTGAACTCATCTTCTATGATATGGCCCAGCTTATCTTTAGCGTAGGTGAGCGGCTTCAGCTCATAAATCGTATTCTCACATCGAGCAGAACATATGATTTTCTTGAACCGCTTGATCTTCTTTGTATATTGAAGGCGGGATCCTTTATATTTGTGGGCGCCCACCATGTTGAATCCTTGCTGCTGAAAATATCGGATTGTTTTGGGCTCCGCTGAGTCCGCCTTAATTAACTCCTTTGTCTCAGCAAATTCACTTAGTTCTTGAGCCGTTTGGTCGTCCGTCATTCCATTTTTGTAATACTCCCAATAGATATAGAGGTATTTCTTTTCATGGTCCACAGCAAGCCGGACAACGGCGTTATACGATTCCTCAAAACCAAAGTCCATGCCTACTCGTTTAAGCGGGCGATTAATATTAGCGATTGCTGTCATAACCTCTTCATGTGGCCGCTCTTCAAATTGCGGCAGCACACGAACTCCATTCACGCCAAAATGACCTTGCCGCGCAATTCGGTAAAGGTCTGGGTCGTATTCTTTCATTTCATCAAGCTGCTGCACATAGCTTCCTGGAAGAAATAAATTATCGTCCGCTGTTGAGTGGTGATAATAGGTGTCATTAATTACGACAGTCCGCTTTTCGTATAGCTCTTTATCATCGAGCACAAACCGTTTTTGGCGGTCATCTTTGAAGAAATGCTTATATGTCCAGTTATCTTCTCCGACCGGGTTTGTTGAAAGAATCATATGAAGCGGCAATGTTGGGTGACGTAGACGTCCAAGCAACTCCTTGAACCCCTCATACTTCACCTCAGAACATTCCTCAATCCATATGAGAGAAACGTTATTGATCGATTTCAGCTTGGCCGGCTTGTCTAGGCCTTTAAATATGATCCGGCCGCCGTTCGGAAAGCGGATCTGCATTGGTGAAGAAACGCATCTAACAATATGATCGATCTCAAGGTCATTGATAATTTCATCAAAGAGGGAAAAGGTTGAGTCCCTATGCGTGTCGTATACTTCCCTTACGACAAGAACGGTCCGCTTCTCTTCCAGTAATTTAAGAACAATCTTGAGTGCCACATGATAACTCTTCGAGGATCCATAACCGCCGACTAGAAACTGAAACTTTTGATTCCAATCAAAAAGAAAATCCTCAAAATGCGGATTTACTGGCTTTACCTTTTCAATCATTTGTCCTCATCCTTACGCTTGCGCTTTATCGTTATGTGAACTGAATTATCAACCGGGCGAGCTGTGAGTCGTTCAAGCTCTGCTTGCTTCGTTTCATTTGTTAGATAAATGCCGCGCAGCTTTAATTCATGTTCATCCATGGATCGAATCATTTCGTATTTCTGGCGGATTGCTTTTAACCGCTTATCAGTGACGCGAGTCATCGCTTCTTCCAAACGAAGAATCTTATCTACACTCGGCTCAGATACCTCTTCAATTTCAGTAACGACAAGGCGCTCATTCATAAGTGCCTGGTGCTTTACTAAACCTGTTTTCTGGTCCTTGGTCGGAACGATGTCTTTTACCTTTCGCAATTGCTGAAGGACACGGCGTTGCGTTTCATTCAAGCCATTCTCTATGCGGCTTATTCTCTGCATCATTCGCCGCTCTCGAAGACTCAGCTCTCTTATTGTTAGATCAATTTGATAGAGCGGGTCTGTTTCGATCTGGCCAAACAGTTCTTTTTCTGTATCATCCATGAAATCAAATAGGATTGATTCATACTCGCCAGTACGCACAGAGTTTTTATTTCCTTTGGGGGCTGCGCCTCCTTTATTCCCTTTGGCGTTTTGATTGCCAGGCGGCGCTTTTCCTCCCTTATTCCCTTTGGCGTTCTTACTTCCTTTTGGAGCGCCAGGGCGTTTAGTAACGTTACCATTGGGTTTATCATTTTGTTTAGTAACGTTACCATTCAATTTTTCTTCCCAATGATCTTGGTTTTTCCACTTACGAATAAGTGACGGGGAGCAATCGAGCTCCTCAGCTATATCTTTTAGTAAGCGGGTTCCGCCGCTTTCTTCCCACAGACGGAACGCTTCGTCTCGTTTAGGATCTCGTGGTCTCGGCATTACATCTCACCCACCTCCGGACCTCATAATTAAGTTTGTGTTTGTTTTTAAAATGAGTATTTTCTCCTGTTCCGAGTAGGAGAATGTCCTTCATATACATAATTTGTAAATTAACTTCAAAGGAGATTGATTTAAAGTGTATTATTATTACCCACAATATCAACTTGTTCCAATTCCATGTGATTATCGTTACTATCCTCAAAACCATCATGAAGACTATTCTGAGGAACCAGAATTCAGACCAACATTCAATCCCGATACTTTTATTACGGCTTCAATTCAAGGCATATTCGAAACTCCAAAAAGAATTTATATTCGAAAACCTGCTTGGCAAGGTGGCAAAGTTAGAGTCATCTATGCATCTGGTGGTCAATTGCAAGCCGCAACTGTCAATCCTAATAGAATAGAAATTAATTACGAATATTCTTCTCAACCATCTAGTTAATCAAATCTCTTCATCTTTCTGAAGCTCTATATCAAGCTCTATGAGTTTTTTCAAATCGTCCACAGTATTCACCTTGATATGGCCACTTTGGAAGTCTTTGACCCACCGGGCGATACTTGCCTGAATGATTTTTCGGTATTTCTCTTTTGATTGACTGATGTTCTCTAACAACTCGGCGCTATGCAGGAGAAGGAGATTCTCTTTTTCATCATCAGAAAGGGAACATATGTTTCTATTTTCTATTGCCATCCTCCCTGTCCTCCATTACAATATGAGATGAGAGCGTGATATTTTCCCACAACGCGGCCGCGTCTTGATCACGCTCTTTGACAGGGAGTTTCTCTCTGCTTAGAAAGGGAGGGTGTTAGTAGCACCCTCTTTTTTATTTATAAAGAACTAATAAGTACTGGCTCCTCTCCAGTTGCTTCTTGAAAACGCATTTTAATGACATCGCAAAAATACGGATCCAACTCGAGTAAACGACATTCTCTATCTGTTTGTTCGCAAGTCATGAGCGTTGAGCCACTCCCCCCAAAGAAATCAAGGACGATATCACCTTTTTTACTGCTATTTGCTATCGGGATATTTATCAATTCCAGCGGTTTCTGTGTTGGATGCACATACTTAGATACATCACCTCTGGATACTTCCCAAACTGTTGAAGGTTCAGGTAACTCTGTTTCAAGACCCGCTTTCCAGACTGTTGTTTGTTTTCTGTCTCCATACCAGGCAGGAGTACGCCCTTTTTTGTAAGCGTAAAAGACTGGCTCATGCTGAAAGCGGTACTGGGACCAACCGAACGTAGGTGCGTTCTTCACCCATACACATTGCGAACGGATCTCCATCCCTGCATTTCTCATTTCATTCTCAAATGCCATCTGAAACGATGAAGGATGAAATACATAGATAGCTGCGTCATCGTTCATTACTTCAAGATAATTTACGAATACAGCTCTTAAGAAATCATCAAACTCTGTTGCTCCCATTTTGTCATTTAAAATTGAAGCATGGCCTTCATCATTTAATTTCTTGCTGTCACTTCTAACCGCCACATTGTAAGGTGGATCTGTGACGATGAGCGCCGCCTTATTTTCACCCATCAGTTTCTTAACGTCTTCTAATTTTGTTGCGTCGCCACATACTAAAATGTGGCGACCAAGCTGCCATTTATCTCCGTACCTAGTTTCCGGATCTGTGATTTTGTCTAAGGCCTCTTTAACATCAAAATCATCTTCTTCAACTGTATCTATCTCAGTATCTGAAGGTAAGTTTTCCAGCAGCTCTTTATACTCTTCATCAGAGAACCCGGTGAAACTCATATCAAAATTAGCTTCTTTTAATTCAGAAAGAACTTTCTCAAGTTTCTCCTCATCCCAATCACCGCTGATCTTATTTAATGCGATGTTAAGAGCCTTCTCTTTATCCTCATCTAAGGAGACAACTGAGACGGTGATATATTTTGGACTTTCCTCCATTAGAATCTTGTATCGCTGGTGACCACCAACAAGATTGCCGGACTTTTCATTCCAGATAAGTGGATCAATGTATCCGAATTGTTCTATGGAAATTTTCAAGGCATCGTATTCCGGATCACCTGGCTGAAGATCAATCCGGGGATTGTAGGGAGCGGGGTTAATCTTTTCTACTGGTATAGTTCTAATATCCATGATGTATCGCCTCCAATAAAAAAACACCTTACTCAGTAAGGTGTCTGGTACTTTTTTATACTCTTCTTCTAAAATATTTTTTCTCCGGCATTTCATCAAAACACTCTTGGATTAATCTTTTGTAGCGGCTTATTTTTCTTAATCTACTCGTTTCGTCATATGCTAGATAAATCCATCCTGCCAAAGCAAGTATATAAAATAGAAATATTATTACAGGGGCTGTATAAGACTTCAATTCTGTATCTGGTAGGTTGTTCACAAAAAAATTCGTAAGACTTCCTATAGCAAAAGATACTATTGCAAAAAGAGCTGTAACTAAATAACTTAAAGCTTTTCTAATTTTGAACTGATCTTCAAGCCTCCCTAGAAGCATATGTACTTGTCTTTTATCATGTCGATTTTTGACTTCAGCTTTGAATTCAATCTGTTCAGATAATGTTTTGTTATGTAAGTCATCTTTAATTTGTTCCAGATAATCTAGAACACTTTTGATATCACCAAATTTAATTATTTCGTTGGTTTCACTCATGAAAAATCGCCTCCTAAAACTATATCGGAGGTATTTTTTCAATATTTAGGAATTCAAGTATGATTCTGTTTTGTTGGATTGGCGCTTACTCCCTTTAATGAAGCCATTCCGATTTCCTCCCTTATTTTGTTTTGTGCTCCTATCCCTCTCCAAAGCACCGGCAGCCATACTCCCGATACATGACGGCTGTTCCCATCATTTCACTTTCTCCGGATCCGGCCGCCTACACGTCTGAAGGTGTCACGTTTCGTTCCCATGATTTCTTCCCAATCCCTTCTCGTCAAAGGTTCATCTGCCTTTGTTGAAGGACTTAACACTTTTTTAAGCTGCTGTTTCGTGTCAGCAGATAAAACGTCTCTCATCTTCATCTTTCATTACTCCTTGCCGAATAAGCACCGCCTTACGCTATTCGCTTGTATTTATTTGTGGCCCGCCGATTTTCCCCAGGAGGTAAGCAAAGAAAATGGAGAGCCGGTTTAAGACTTTCCTTGCAAGCGGGATCTCACCGCTTGCGTTCCCCGTGACTATCGCGCGCAATACTGCATAGACTCCAGCCGCTCCTCCTGTGAAGCTAACGACCTTCATAGTCATTCGATACATCCGAGTTCACACTTGATAAAGGAAAGGTGCGTCTCCTGGTATGGCCATAAAAAAAACGGCCACTAATCAGCTGTACAAAATCGCATGTACAAAAGATCAGCGTCCGTAGGTATCTCCTTTTTGGACTGTTATTCACGTTCGTTTTCTTGTCTCTATCGTATGACAAAACCCGGTTGAAAAAAGTACCCATTTTATCCCCCATTTTGTCGGCTTTTTGTCGGTATTTTATCTGTTTTAACAGCAATAAAAAAACACTCTTTATGAGTGTTTTTTATCTATATTATTTCAAAATTAGTTTCACTTAAAGCATCTATGTCATCTCTTAAAGTAACATAATCTTTAATATTTCTTATATGAATTTTGATATTATCTTTTTTAATTGGTTGCTGAGTGACAATTCTAAATTCTCTTTGGTATTGATATGTTTTGCGTTTATAAAAAAAGGCTAATGCTATGTCTTCTTCAAACTCTTTATCATCTAGTGGTGTCTCACTACGCGGATCAAAGTAATTAACCTTTCCCACCTTTAAACCTAAGGTATTTTTTTCTGCACTTTCTTTTAATGCATCAACAAAACCATAAGTATTATGAATGACTATAACCGCACGATCCTTAAATTCTCTTTTAAGTTCTTCAATAACACTATTTTTAATCCTGAGTGTTTTATTATCTTTATTTGTAAAATCTTCAAAATTAGGAGCAACAAAACAGGTTAATTGAAAGTCTCTAACTGATTCATATTTTTTAGTGAAATAACCACCTTCAAACTCTACTGGTATGTTTTTTCCTTTGTATCCAATAAATATACTGTGCCTGTTAGGATCGATATGTCTAAAATGTGAGCCCTCATATTTATCGCCAAATATCGTATCTCCGTCTTTTTCCTCCAAATCAATAAAAAATCCAGTATTCTTAAAAAATAAGTTTCCTTCATTTATGAAATCCGATAAATTTTCTTTGTTAATAAATTTAAATAATAAAGGTGGTACTTGTAAACTCATTTATCTCCCCCCTGATCTAAATATTATAACCTGTTTTATGCTTAATTGGTTAATAAAAACAGCGCTCAGATTATTCCGAGCGCTGTCGCGATGTTGTATATAGCCTGTCTTTTCACCTGGTAGAACTTATCTCTTTTGAGACCTAGCTCTATCATGATTTCAAGATCCTTTATTTTTTCCGGAGACAAGTATTTCTTTTCTATAATGCTGTATTCGTCTTGATCAAGGCAGTGCTTTAGCGCCCTATCCATCTGCTTGACCTTCAGCTCATTATATTCGCTGCTTTTCCGCAACTGCGGAAATAACCCGATGACTCCCTTTTCCTTTTGCTCTTTCCTATTCTCCGCTTGAATTTTTAAAGATCTGTATGTCTTAAGCTCTTTAATAACAGTGTTTCTTACTTCTTTTTCATTTACATCCGGAAGAAAAGACAATTGTTTAATTACTTGCATAGATTCTCTCCTTTT
Organism: Bacillus sp. ATD; assembly: GCF_050585765.1. Lineage (NCBI taxonomy): Bacteria > Bacillati > Bacillota > Bacilli > Caryophanales > Bacillaceae > Bacillus > Bacillus sp. ATD. Next base: position 38,074 of record NZ_JBOBQH010000016.1, read on the forward strand.
TAAATTAAAATAGACATCTGATATCAGTATTAACTGATTTCAAATGTCCTTAGTTTCACTTATTTTTATATAAATCGTATATTTTGAATGCCTTTTCAACTGTATCATGGAAGCCTGGAACACATTCATCTTCTCTTAATTCATATATTTTATCTTTTTCAATCCACTTTATTTCAGAATGTATTTCTTTATTATAACTAAGTTCATCTTCTTGATTTAATATTTCAGCAACAAATAAAATGCCAGGCACAACCCTCTTTTCTGACGTTATCCGTATATTATATGTTTTTACTGGTAATGGTTCTTCTTCTAAAAAACCTAAATCAGCATTAAAGTCATTTTTATAATTTAACTCTAAACATGTTTTAACAGATTGATTCATAGTTAGTTGGCCACAACCAAATTCCCACAATCCCGCCAACCTTTTTTTACTTTCTGAACGTTTTGCTATGAATACTCTATTTTTGTTATCCAAACAGACAGCTGCACAGTGTATTTCAGCTAACCTTTCTCTAGGAACTTTATACTTTACCCCAATCTTTTTATTTACCTTTTTGACCTTACTAATTTTTCCGATTATATTTTCCAAATCTTTTGTTTTATTTAAATCTGCTATTATTTTTCCAATTTTATTAATATCCTGATGTTTTTCCTCGATTACATTCCTTACCAGTAGTGATTCAATATGTTCATCATAATCATAATCATCTTTACTCCAACTATCACCAAACCAAATAATAGGATAGCGTCGATTATTCCATATTCCTTTTAAAGTTTCATAGGAAACTATTTTATATGAATCATCAATTACCACCCTGTCTTCTCTTTCAAATGATTCAATTTCTCCCTTTTTCCTATTCAAAATATAGGCCAGATCCGCACTAATAAGCACTTTTGATTTTTGGGCAAACTTGGATAATCTAAAACCTAAGTCAATATCTGGTCCTAAGAAGTCAACCTGTGGGCCATCTAACCATTCAGGATTGTTACCTACAAAAAAAACAATGTTTTTAGCGGTAGTTTCATTTTTATTTGGCTCATTAGGTTGTTGATAAATCACATCAGCCAACCAAATAGTACTTTTAATAAATATTATCTGTTTCGCATAAGGATAGTCCTTGTATAACTGTTGAATTACATCTTTTATTACTTTACTAACTATTGGAGCACATTTATATATCTGATCAAACTCTGTTACTTTTAAGTATAACAGCACTTCATCTCCAATATACTTCCAAAGCTTTATTTCCTCTCCATATTTATTCTGAAGTAATGTCTCTATTAATTCATAAAACCTTTTAAAAACCTGTTGCCATTCCTTAGTTGTTTTAAATATGGTGGAGTTGACTAAATCAAACGAAAAGAACAAATACACTCCATTGTATTGACTATTATTAAGATCTTCCTTCACGTCAAGTCCTACTTGAGATAGTATATCTTTAATTAACTGTTCAGAAACAGGTCTTCTTCCCACTATTTAATCACCCCAACTAAAAATACCAAGCCATCTTCCTCTTAAGGTTGCAGCTTCTTCTGAAACATCGAATTCACTAGCTATATTTGTAATATTGAATAATCCATCAACTAAATTAGCTCGAGCTACTTCTTTAAATTCATGTTCTGGCATGAGGATCGCAGCAGCAAATTCATTAGCTTCATACTCTTCTGTGCTGTGCCCTAGTCTATAGTAGACAGAATCCCTGTAATCACCAACCGACTGCCAAAGATTGTCATCAATTAAATAACCCATATGTAAAAAAAGATGGCCAAGTTCATGTGCAATTGAAAATCTCCTTCTATTAAATGGACTGTTTGGAGAAATTTGAATTATGAAATTGTCCTCATGTTTTGAAATCATAGCCTCTAACTTATCATCATCAAATTCTTCATAGATAAGAGTGCCCCCTAACATTTCAGGAACTTTTTCAATTTCCACAGGAATCTGCAAATCCAATGCATTTTTTATTGAGTTTGCAATATCATTTATAGCCTTTCTTTTTTTCGAGTCCAAATTTAACACCTACTTTAATAAGATCAAAAAAGTTCCAATATTATATATAAAATTACAACTAATATTGTTATCGTGCTACTAACACTAAAAAATTTATTTTTCCTTTTTATAAGAGTTCCAATTGAAATAACTTGTGTCGCTAAGTCATATGAATAGTTATCATTATAGGAAATATCCAAACCGTATCTTTCGTTTAGGCTTTTAATAAGAGACTGTTGGTTTAAGTTTTCTACATTCTTATAAAACATTAAGTTATTAAGATAATTTTGATTCATGCAGTTACAGTTGTTTTTAAATTTTACTCCTTTAGATGGTTTAAATGAGTAAAGATTAATTAATAGGTTTATTATCAGTATTATTAAACAAGTTTTTAACCCTAAAGACATCTTTCCATGTAACTGTTGAACATATTCTGTCGCACCAAATAATAAAGCTCCATTAAAAGTTAATAAGCCAGCATTTTTTGCTTCTGAAAACTTTAACCATTCGTTAAAGTCTTGGTAAAGTTCTTTGAGATAAATAATATCATTACTTCTTGGCAAGTTAACATCTCCTCCATGAATAAAGAATACCTTTACATTCCGGAAAGTCAATTACCTATCCTAAAAATTCACAAAAAAATAAACTCAAGGATAAAATAACATTTTCACGGTTTATATCCATAATCAAAATTAATTCTTGAGAATTTACCATTTGTTGTCTGAACACTTGTTTTCCCATACTCAGGTGTATCTGCTAAATATGCGCAGCCATCATTGCCGTCAAGAATAACTAGCTTTATTTTGTTTCGTTCAATCAAGTCTCCAACGGAAAGTTGGTGTAAGTTTTCAAGTTCAATAGGTCGGTTCATTTTGCAGCACTCCCCGTGTTATAATTAATTGTCGAGATTAACTAAACCGGGGCCTTGTGCTGCGGTTTTATATATATCCCCTTCCTCGTCCTCTTCTTCCCAAGCCATCTTGAAAGCAGATTCTAAAAATTTCAATCGCTTTTCAAGTTCTTCATCTGTCATCTTAGAAAGATCCGGTCCGTGACCTGGAACCATCCTGAAATCTTCCGTAAGACGTTTTAAAAGATACTCTCTCCTTGAGACCACCAATAACCCTCCATCCATTTTTAAGCTGCTGGAGCAGCTCGTATTTTCTTAAAGGCTCATAGAGGTGGACTGCTCGTCCATCCTCCATGCGAAACAGCAAATACCAACGCCGCTGCCTTTTAACCATTAAGCCGCTCCGTGTTCGCCCTCATCCTGGTTGTCTTCTGCTTTTTCATCGTTTGAAGGCAAATCGTATTCGCTGCTTTCATCCAGAGGAACAGACGGCTTTTCTTCCATAGGTTCCGCTTCTGCAGCTTGATCTTGTTTCCAATCCCACCAAGCTTCAGCAATTGGAGCAATTTCTTTTCTGTACTCATTAATGAGGTCTATAGTGGCACTTGGAGACATTCCAAGCTCATCTGCAAGCCTGCGGTATGATTCCCCCTCAATACGGCGTTTTGCAATTTCAGCAATCTCTTCAGGAAAACCATCACGAATTGGAGGCGTGCCTTCAGTGATAAAAGAATCAACAATTCCCCTATCTATCTCCATTGTTTTCTCTTCAATTCTTGGTTTTTCTTCAGGGAGCCCCAACTCTGCCTCAAGTTGTTCGGGTTCAGGATCCGCAACATTAACAATTCCTCTTTGATCAACCGTGTAATTTGTAATTGGTTTCTCGGTTTTCGCATTTATTTCTAAGACATATTGAACTGTTTCAGATTCCAGCTGAGCTTGTACTTCTTTATCAATCATTTCAGAAAGGCGTGAAATTCTAGACCCTCCTAATTCTTTTGTGCTGACCTCCAAAACGATTTCAGTAATACCTTTAGGCTTCATATTCACCTTTTTAACGAGAGATTTTAGATTAATGAAAGACATAACTGCTCCTCCTCTTGTGATAGTGGCTTTACTTGTATTTCGATTCTTGGATTTTGGCTATAATACTTACTGACATGAAGGTCTACAATTTGGCTGTCATCATGCCAGATGACTTTATTTAGTCCATCCTTAATGCCCTTTATATAGTTATCAACATCTGGCTTTTTGCTGGGCCTTAACAGCCCTTGTTCTGCTTCTGCAACTTTTTTCTTACTGAAGCTTTTCAGAGTGGATTTATAAACCCTTACTGACAATTCAAGTGGTCCTTCTAGCAATTTAGATGGACGATAATCTGAAGCAGCCAGCTTTACATATTGCTTAAAGTCTCTTGATTTCTTTGGATCATATAGCCTGGTCATCCCATTAACCGTGGTGGCTCTCGGTCTCCCTTGGGCTACTGGCTCACCGTAAACTGTAAAACTAATCAATGCCGTTACCTCCCGTCAGCTGCTTCCAGCTGCTCTATTTCAGTAATTATTAAATCCGCGTCCATGATTATGAATGTTAAGGAGCGGAGCGTGCCAAGCATCAATCTCCCTCCTCGAAGGACATTTCACGGCCAAACTTACATTTAACGTTAATATGTAGCCGCTCCAGTTCAGGCAAAGACAGTTCATACAGCTGTTGCCCGTCCTCCGATTCATACTGGCCATACTTGATAAGCTCATTCGTTAAAAATTCCCGCCGTTCGTCTGTGGCAGCCTGTGTTATATCTGAAGGCATAATATGTGCTCCTTTCTTTTAAGCGAGCTTCGCTTCCATTTGTCTATCAAGGTTTAAGAATCGGCCGTACTCTTTAATAAAGGCAGCCATGACAGTTCCAACCGAGCCGTTTCTTTGTTTTGCAAAAATGATCTCCACTATGTTTTTTAGGTCGCTTTGCTTATCGTAATAGTCATCCCTATAGAGAAAACTAACGATATCGGCATCTTGTTCAATGCTGCCTGAATCTCGAAGATCAGACATCATCGGCCGCTTATCTTGCCGCTGCTCAACACCGCGCGAAAGTTGAGAAAGCAGAATGATTGGAACATTGAAGGTCCGGGCTATGTTCTTCAATTCGCCTGTTATGCTTGCGACCTCTAAGTTTTTCGTTTCAAATTTTCCAATAGGTCGGATTAATTGAAGATAATCAATCACAACCAAATGCTTTTGATCCGGGTGTTCCTTTGTGGTCTTCCGAATGGCAGAACGAATATCAGCCACTGACTGTGACGGTTTGTCGTGAATATAGATGTCTAATTTTTCATATTCACCGATGGCCCGATTCGCGTTTTCATAGTCTTTTTCACTGAAATACTTGTGCGGGTTTCTCCATTTTGTACCTTCGATTGAACCTAAATTGCTGAGCATCCGGTTAACAAGTTGACGGTCGGACATCTCCAAAGAAAAAACATCCACAACCCCACCTTTTAACGCCGCATTCTGGGCCAAATTTAGAGCGAAAGCTGTTTTTCCCATGGAGGGCCGGGCAGCTACGATAATTAAGTCGCTATCCTGCCAGCCTCCGGTCATAGCGTCTAGATCAGCTAGCCCAGTTTCCACTCCTGTTATTTCGCCTTTCTCTTGATACATGTCGTTGTATATTTCAGTTAAAACATCCATCTTGGTGCGATTATTTTTAATTCCAATCTCCTGCAGCTCCACGGTCTTCTGATAGACTTGCAAAATACCCTCATCGCTTGGATTGTTCGCAAAATCAAGCGCGGTCTTTTGCATATCTCGAAGTTTAAAAGCTTCATAGATTAATGTTTGATAAGTTTCAAAATTAATAACGGAAGGAACCGCACTTGCTAGTTCTACAAGATAAGAGGTGCCGCCGATCGCTTCGACTGTATCCCCTAACTCTGTAACTACTGTCACCATTTCAACAGGCTGTCCGGAGGAATCAACATCACGCATAGCCTTAAAAATCCGTTTATGCCGCTCATCTGCAAAATGCTTTGGCTCCAAAGTGGTTTCTTTAATCAGCTCGCCTTCAACAAGGATACAGCCCAACAGGCTCTCTTCTGCTTCAAGGTTTTTTAGCATGTTTTGCATTTCGTTCCCACTCTTTCTGTTGCTCTAAAAATTCATTTTTCTCTGGTTGTTTGACGCTAATCTCCGCAATTGTTGGAGGGAATGGTTTATTTGCAATATGCTCATTTATCTTTGTTTTTGCGGCTTCGAACGGCATTTTTTGAAGATGGTCCATCCACAATTCAATTCGCTCTTTCCCAACATCGCCGCTTAAATCAAAACGCGGATATGCTGCGGAAAGCCGCAACAATAATTTCATTGCTTCTGCTTTTTCCAAAGTAATCACCTTCCTAATTCACCTTAATGCCGTTCTCTCTAGCATAATCCTCGAGAGCAGCAAAGCTTTTTTCTTGTATCGATCCGCGCGGCCTAAATTCTGAGACATTAGATGGCTGTTTTTCGCTTTGTTTAGCAGCCCATCTATTACGAATAATTGCTTCACAATAAGAAAAAGAATTTATCTTGTCTCCTGGATGTTTAGGTTTATATTGATCAAAAATTTCATCTATCCAAGTCAAAACATCGTCGATAGGTATCTCTGCCTCTATGACTCTTTTGATTGCCGCTGTATCTACAGCTGATAGAAATAGAGAGCCTTTTCTCGAAGTGAATTTATCTTCGATTTTTTGGAAAGAAGTCGAACCCTCGTTCTTCGGCTGAGGTGCTCTTGACTTGTCTTTAGCCTTACCATATGCAGGTTCTTCAGCAGCACCTTGGAATTTCGAATAATTTAAAACGGTCCAAAGCATTCCGTATTCAGTTTCCTCTGCAGTAATCATTCCTTTTGCCTGAAGCCTTTCAGCTGCAGCCTTTACTGCGGCTCTTGTGAATTTTGTTAAACCTCTGCCCTTTTTAATCGCTAAGTCATCACATAGTTTTGAATATGAGCGGATATACTGACCTTTTTTCAACTCATAATCATTAATCTTCATACCGTCCTGAAACGCAGCTTTGGTAATTAAAAAAGTGAACAACCTAAAGCCGACATTATCTGTAAAAATCTCATGATCGACCATTGACTTATATAGTCTCACCCATCCAGCCAAGGGCTTCGCCTCCTTTCCATCGCTATTTCTTTCTGCAGATAGCTTTTAACCCTTTGATTGTCACAAGAGTAAGATCGGGTTCATATTTTCGAAAATAGGTTGAAACGTACATTAATAGAGTGTCCTTACGCATATCTGGGGCCACTGTCTTGGCCAATGACACATAACAATAAGGGTATGGAACCACAATTAAGTCATTGTCAGTCATGGTATATAAACAACCTTTCCAGTCAATTTCATGATGTCTTCTTTAAAAAGCTCCTCGTCGCTGTTTGATTCAGAAAGATGCAGCAACCAAATTTCCTGAACCCTGCTCAAGTCATTTGCCATCAAAAACTCTTTTACGTTTTCTAAACTGAAGTGCGACTGTAAGAGTCGTCTTTTCATAAATGGTGGTGTACGGCCGCTTTCGATGTTTTCGTTCAGTATTTCATTCGAGTAATTGCATTCCACCATAATGTGAGTGAGTCCTGGAAACTTATATTTGATGTAATAGGTATCAGTGGCAAACAGAAGCTTGTCACCGTCCTCATTAGCCAACAGAAAGCCATACGGCTCCGCCACATCGTGCTGCACGTCAAAGGGCATAATAGACCAAGAACCAACTTTAAACGGCTGTTTAGCGCGCACAGGCTTTATTCTGTGATGAGAAATGCCAATTGCTCCGGCCGTCCCAGGAGACATGTAACAATCAATGCCGGCTTTCAGAACATCCTTAATTGCTTTGCAGTGATCCCCATGCTCATGAGAGATAAGGCAGCCAGCGAATTGAGACATTTTAAATTGAAAGCTCTCTTGCATCTGTTTAAAGCTGATGCCGCATTCCAATAAAAGCGGGGTCTTACCATCGGTGATCCGATAGCAATTCCCCTTGCTACTCGATGACAGAGCTGTTATTTCAATCAAAAGTCTGGCCCGCTTTCAAAAATTGAAGGCTTACCTTGGTTTTCGCTTTTTATTTGCTGAGGTTCCGGCTGTCCTGCTGGTGTTGTTTCTGGTTCTGGTTCGAGAATCGGATTTACATCAATAATCTCTGTATTTGCATTCTCATTTACTTCACGACGCACTCTATCTTCAGCTGGGATATCATCATTAGCCTGCTCCTCTTCCTCTGTGTATAAGTTGCCTAGACTATTTGGAAAAGCTTCTCGCAAGGCGTTTACTATTGCTGTTTTTCGAATCATATTCAAAGGCATTGATTTCCACGTGGACTGTCCTTTGCTAAATTCTTCTAAGCTAATACGTACTGATATTGGTTGCTGTCTATCCGCACGGTAAATTTCTGCCCATCCACCAATAAGTTTGTCGTTAGACAGCTTGATTGCGCCTTCCAAATCAACCATTTTGCCTTCACGCTCAACGATAATTCCAGCCTTAAAGCCTTGAAATTGCTCGTTGTTCTCTGCGCGTTTCATAAACGCTTCTTTACCAACGATCATTTGAGCCGGCGATCCTTTAAATTTCACTAGGTAAGCTTCATTCAAAAATGGATTGAGTTTTTGATACTTGCAAAGATTTATAAACATTGCCGCTTCTTGATCAGTTACATCAGAGTTTCCACGAACCAAAAAATTCTTTACTGTTTTTCCTGTAAGTTTTACGGATTCACCGTGTACTGAAAACTCAACAGACTTAGTCATTAATTCATTTTGTTCACTCATTTGAATCCCCCTCTTGTGGTGCAGTCAATAATAGTTGCTCCTTCCTTGGAGTACATGCTTCTTTGACACTTACACGAGTTTCAACTTTGATCTCACTGTCAAACTCGTCATAATAGCCGCGTTCAAGACATCTGTAAGCATCCTGTGCGCTGTCAGCAGCAATTAACGATTTAGTAGTTTTGGTCTCAACGTGTTCTATAATGTAATAGGCTCCCATTAGATTGCCTCCTGAACGAGTTCGTCTTGAAACTCAACCCGCAGCTGTTTATCTTTCTCGGAAACAATCAGACTGAGGATCTGTGAATTTGTGTTGATCAATTTCGTCACCGCTTCAGAGTTATCAACGAAAATAGGAGCAGTGATTCCGTAGTAATCATTAAGGGTATTAATGATATCTAACCCAACGTTAATACGTGCAGCATTGTTTAAGCCGGACGAATACGGCACACCTTCATAAAGGGTTTCACATGTCTCTTCCAGTCCCCCGTTGATCTGGTCCTTGAAGAGCTTGAAACGAGCATATTTAAACTTACTGTTTATCTTCTCTTCGAGGAGATGCACCTTAGTGCGAACAAATTCTTCAGTCAAAAAGAGTTGATGTTGTAGCTGTTCATATTGTTCTGCTAACTCTTTTTGTTCCTGCTCAAGCTGCCTTACCCGATCATTAACATGCCTTGCGTGACCAATTTTCGCTTGATCTTTTTGAAGCAGCAAAATCTCTTGTTTTCTACTGTTGATATCATCCTTAATCAATTGAACGGCTTGATCTGTGGAAGATTCTAAATGCTGAATTTCATTCCGGACGGCCTCAATTTCAGCTTGTTTATTTTGATAAATTGGATCCGCTGAAATATCTGATCTATTGCTTTGTGCGCCCTCTAATTCTTTTTCAAGTGATAATAAAGTCTCTTCTTCACTCTTATAGGCATCCTGCAAATTAGATATTGCAGCTTCTAATTCCTGAATAGCATCCTCAGACTTTTCTTTTTGACTCTTAACCGACTTGCCTTTTTCATTGATTTCAGCTAAAGCTTGGCTTTTATGAAAATTGAATTTTTCAATGGCTTGATCAATTTTTTCTTTCGGTAATTCTTGGCCGCATGTAGGGCATTCAGTTTGATGTTGATCAAACGTCTCCTCATTCTTGTCGCACCAACTCTGGCGCAGCGACTCGATTTCCGTATTTAATCGATCCAAATTGTCTTTTTCAAGTGATAACTGTCGCTGATTCGACTTAATCTCCATTGAAATTTCATCAATCTTGCTTTTCACAGGGTATAGCTGCTCTTTAATCTCATTGATCTTTTTGTATTCTTTTTCCTGATGATCATTTTTGATTTCCTGAAGATCATTCTGCAGCTGGAGAATTACTTTCCTCTTCTCAGAAATAGCTTCACCATTACGAGCTGAACGAAGTTTCTCCTCCAATGACTCAACTTCTTTTTGAAGAAAATTTATCTCGTCATGTAATTCTTGTTCATCTAGACCAGATGTATCTTCGACTGTGCGCTGGACTTCATCGATTCTTACCGGTATTGCATCGAGCTGTTTATTTATTTCACGCTGTTTTCCCGCGATCACCTTTCTATGCTCTTCAAGCGACCGTTTCTTTAAGATGCTTTCCAGGGCAGCCACAGAAGGGTTTTTACTGAATACTTCCTCGGCTGTTACATCGCCGCTAATCTCAAGTAGAATCTTCCGTCTGTCTTGCCATTTCAATTGCTCATTGAAGAATGATGGAGAAGTAATGAGTTTAAATTTGTCTTCTGCAATAATTGAGCTAACTCGATCATTAAACTCTTTTTTCTTTGACGGCACTTCGTTAATAAAATAGTCAGTGGTATGTCCAGAGAAAACGGCTTCAGCACTACTCCGCTTTCTTGTCCACTTCTCGGAGTACACCTTTTTCAGAGACAATTCAGCTCCATCGATCAAAAGCAATCCGCTGACTTCATGATTCAGTCCGCTAATAGGCTTGTTTTCTTTTGTGAGGGTTTTAATCTGAAAATCCTTTTTGTTTTGGCTGTCCTTATCAAATAAGAGCCAAATAAAAGCATCAAACAATGTTGTTTTTCCTGTTGCATTATCACCGTAGACCTTGACGTTCTCGCCTCGAGTATCAAGAGTAAACTGTCTAACTCCCTTAAAATTACGCAGTTCTAATTTGAGCAGTTTAATTTCCTTCTTCATTTCGCTTCACTTCCTTTCTCTTTAGACTTGAGAGAAAGATATTCATTTCGTGCCTCAGCTGTTGGGAAGTGAAAACATGCATTCCCCTTAATATCAAAGGAAATTGATCCACCTACAGTGGCAAGATTAATCTGATCGCGGCGTTGATCGCTAAACGGCTCAGTGTAAAAAACTTCATTCATTTGTCAAAGACCTCCAAAGATTTGATTTTTGGAAGGTGATACAGTACACTATCAATACCAAAGTTTGTAACACCTTCTACGGCTCGCTCTGCAAAGCGAGCTTTTTTCATTTCACTTTTTGAAGTAGTTCCTGAACACTATCAGGAATTTTGTGTTCACATTTGCTGCAATAAATTTTGTAAGATCGTTCTTCGACCTTTCTGCAATTAGGGCACTTCCTTGGCGGAATAACCAGGTAAAACACCGAAAATCCTCCTTTCTGATGCTTGTGCGCATCGTCAGACCAGAGAGAGGATGGTGGTAAAATAAAGGGGGTTTAGGATGGATAAAAAAGATCTCCCCCTGGCCTGACGACAAGAACAAGCTTGCCGTGCTCAATAAAGAGCGATATAATACTTTCATAACGTTTTATATTTTCCTTAAGCAGTGAGTGTAGGAGCTTGCTGCTTTTTTATATTTTCAATAGCCTTCTTCGCCTCGGCATTCACCAGAAGAATCTGTGCTGGATTCCTCTTTACTTCCCGACAATGATTCACAACCTCAGAAGCTTTCATTAACCGGCTTGCAGATAATACAAATTTCATTCAAATCATCCCCTCTAACTTTTTTTCAAAAAAATCTTTTGACGGAATCACTTCAACAATGCGATCGAAGTCTCGCTTGGATTTTATGTAATGATCTAGTTGTTTTACAGATTTGCGAAGTTCATTAACGGTTTCATTCGCCTTTTTCATATCTCCGTTAGCAACAGCTTTGATCAAGAGCTTTGAGTATTCCTCTATAAAAATTTGTTCTCGCCTTGCTGAATTAAAGTGTTTTTTTAAAACCTTGTCCTCAAGAAGCACCTTTGATTAACCCCCTCGTTAAAAGCTTCATTTTATGCTTGCCCCACATCTTCACCCATGAAATCGAGTATTCCTTACAGAGAACAACGATTAGTTGAGTTAAAGCTGTTATGACGTCTAAACATTCCTGAATCGATTTTTCAATCATTTTTGTATCTGACAATGTTTTGGGATTAACTGAAATATGCTCGACTGAATTTTGTAAGGCATCCAGCGCTTCTGTCATTTGTATTTTGGATTGAACAAGAAGGTTCACCCTATGCAAATCGGCTGTTTCCCCGTCCAGGATTAAAGGTCCCCAGCCTGTATAATCAGAAGCAGCTTCAAGGGCAGCCCGTGGATCATTATGTTTCTCAGCAAAATACTGAGCCACCTCCGGCTGAACTTTGTGGCGGCCGCATTCCTGATGAGATACAGATTCACGTGAAAGAAATAATTCATCGTCCATAGATAATTGCTGTTGTGTAAGTTCCGCCTCTTTACGAGCGCTTTTTAATGCTTTCGGTGCTCTACCAAATTTCACTTTGAACCTCTCCTTTTTCTACCAAATTTTTAACCGTATAGTAGTAAACTTTAGTTAAAAGATATTAAGCAGAATCATCAACACTGTTCTGTTCTAATTGGCTTATCCAAGCATTTAGGGTTTCTGGTCGGAAAAATATTTTCTTTCCAATTCTGAAATGCGGAATTTCCTTATTTCTAACCAAGGAATAAATGGTTTCTTTATGAACCCTCAGTAAACTAGCAGCTTCCTGAGGGCTTAATGGTTTGTTGCTCATAATGAAATCCTCCTAAGCACTGTTTGTTTCTAAATCAGAAACGTTTTCAGCAAAAAAATCTGTGATTTTGCATTTTAAATGTTGCGCTAAGGTCGGCAATTGGTCTGCTTTAAATGCATAAACACCCTGCTCATACTTTAAATAACTTGAACCAGTTTTTAATCCTAGCTTTATTGCTAGATCTCGCTGAGAAATTTTTAATTCGATTCGTCTATTCTTGATAAAAACTAAATCAAGTTTCTGCATATCTTTCACCCCTTTCGTTTCTATTTCAGAAACTTCGTAACCACATAATACAGTTCTAAAACAGAAATGTCAACAAGTTTTGTTTACGATTTAGAAACTTTTTTTATTTCCATAACGGAAACATGTTATCATTTGTCTTACTTAGAAAGTGGTGAAAACAATGAATATAGGTGATCGGATAGTTTTATTAAGAGAAAGAAAAGGTTGGTCCCAAAGGGAATTAGCCCGCCGTGTAGACCTAAATTATGCTGTTATGAACCGTATAGAAAAAGGCACTCGACCTATTACTGATTCAGAAATAATCAAGTTAGCTGAGGTCTTGGGTGTCACAACAGACTATCTGTTAAAGGGAAATTCAAACGACTCTCAAATAGATGAACTTTTAAATGATCCTGAAACCCTAATTGCTGGTCGTGATGGAAAAATCACTAAAGAACAAGCAAAAGAACTTTTGGATTATCTTTTGAAAAAAGGGTTCGATGAACAGTAGCAGCTATTCTTTATTCTTAATTCTTTAATTCTTCTTCTGGTAAAACATTTGTTAAACATTTGTTTAATAAAAAGAAACCTAAGTGTTAAATAAAACTTTTTGCACTTCCTCAAAACATAGATATATCAAGGGTTTATCATGGGTGCATGCTGTAAAACAAACTGTTTAACATTCATTAAGTTAAACGAAAGATAAAGAAAAGTTAAATCATCAAAGAGTGTATTCATATTGAGGGGGACAATTACTTGCAGCTTTCCAAAAAAAGAATCTTACTACTTTTATTGTTTATGATGAGTTTATACTTAGCTGCTTGTAGCTCTTCTGGTTCGTCAAACGAGGCAAACAATAAAGAGGACACAGCGAGCGAAAATCAGGAAGATACATATCAAACAGGAAACAACCGTTCTTTAACTGAACCCGGTCAAAAGTACAAAGAAGATTCCGGGGAGATTGTTGAATTAAATAAAATAACGAATCCAGATAAACATATCGATATTTCACCTCTTAAAGTGACAATAGACGATATAAAAGTGTTAACTCGCACAAATATTCCTAACGACACTCTGCAGATGTATGAACTGAAAGTCGCCAAACAGCTTGATGAACCTTTAAGTTACATTCAAATAACTGTTACAGCTGAAAATACAGGAGATGCGCTTGTAAAATGGAAAGGGATTTCTATGGTCATCCCAAATACAAAGGAACAAATAGAAGTAGATAAAAATAACCTTATGGAGAATGGACCACATGATATCTACGGGAACGCTAAAGATGAGTACACAATAGGAGTTATATATGATGGGGATCCAGAAGAGATAAATTCTTTGACTCTTGTTCTGGGAGATACTTATGATAGCGAATCATATAAAACTATAACAAACGAAAAGACTATTAAATTAGATATAAACTAAATATAGTATTTAAGCTCTTTAGGGGGCTTTTCTTTTCAACACAAAACCGAACATAGGTTTGCGTTACTTTAGTAGGAGGCTTTATCTTGTATCAATTATCACTTCTTGAAGATCGAATCAAGACAATATACACAAGTATTGGAATTGCTGAGCCGGGTACATGGGACTTGGAACTAATTGCAGATAGGTTAAAAATAATAGTCCATTACAAAAACCGTTCATCTGTAGCAGTAAAACTGCTGGGAATGGCTTGTATTATTCTTGATTCGCGATTATCTAAAAAAAAGCAGTGGGAAGACTTTTCCCATGAACTGTGCCATCACATAAATCATGTAGGTGTTCAATACAAATTACCCCCACTTTTTAGAGAATTACAGGAGAATCAAGCAAATGCGTTTATGTATCACTTTGCTGTACCTAGCTTTATGCTGAAAAACATTAAATTACCAGCAACCAAGCGGGAATCTATAAGTCTCATATCTGATCTTTTTCAGGTTACTCATCCTTTTGCAGAGAAAAGATTGGATATGTACTTGCGCAAACTATTAAGCGCTAAGTATCAGTTTCTTTTAACTCAGAAAAGCATGGAAAAGGAGAGATTGGCATATGCCTAGTATTGAAAAAAGAGGAGAAAAATCTTTCCGTCTAATAGTAGAGGTAGGCACTAAGGGGAAGCGAAAAAAAGAAAGAAAATCAATAAGGATTGAGGATCCAGCTTTACTAAAATCAAAAAGAAAGTTACGTGCTTACTTAGAGGAAGAATGGTACAAATTCAAAGCTGAAATCGAGGCCGGTGCATATATCAAACCAGAGAAGAGAACATTCAATATGTTTGTAACTGATTGGGAAAGTAAATATGCATTGGATCATCTTGATGATAAAACAATAGAAACATATGAGTACATAATGGGGAAAGAGATTAAACCCTGGTTTGGTGATATGTACTTAGAAGATATTCAACCAATTCATATCTTGAATTTCTTGGACGAGTATAAAAAACAAAATGAAAATATTTCTTCATCAAGTATTCATGCAAGATATCGCATTATCAGAGATATCTTAGGAAAAGCGGCTGATTGGAAAATCATTAAGGAAAATCCCGCGTTAAGTGTTAAGCGGCCAAAACAGGAATATAGAGAGTATGAAATATACACAGAAGAAGAAATCCAATATATATTCCAACTCTTAGATCAATATGCACCATTACGTAATAGAGTATTTATCAAGTTCGCATTCACTGGTGGCTTCCGCAGAGGTGAACTACTTGCTATCGATGAATCTGATTTATTGTTCGATACAAACCAGGTTAGGATCGATGAATCTTTACAATACACTAAGAAGCATGGATACACATTTAAAGAACCTAAAAACAAGTCATTCCGCACAATTGCTTTGCCTTCCGAAGTGATGAATGAAGCTGCGCTTTTATTAAGGGAAACAAGGAAAAATAGAATGAGGTTAGGGGAATTGTGGATTGGATATGAAAAAGATCCGAGTAAATTATTACTGTTTGGAAGTGATTATGGGAAACCGCAATATCCAACTTCACCTAATACATGGTGGCAGCGGTTTACTAAAAGATATAAAATAAAGCCGGCAAGATTACATGATATGAGGCATACACATGCAACAATGTTGATAAATCAAATTGGTAAAGTTCCTGGGTTAAATATTAAAGCAGTTTCTGAAAGACTTGGCCATGCTAATGTGCAAACAACTTTAAACATATACACTCATAGTAATAACGAAGCCGATGTATTAGTTGCTGATGCAATTGGCAACATGCTTTACAGTGAACATTTAAAATCGGGGACTAATTAGCCCAGATGTCCCCAATCCGTCCCCAAATAAAAAAAGGCAAAAAAAATAACAGTTCCATATTTCGCGGAAACTGCATAAGATCAACGTATTTTAGATAAGCTTCCAAGCGGGCTCGAACCGCTGACCTCTTCCTTACCATGGAAGTGCTCTACCTGCTGAGCTATGGAAGCAATGGCTCCGCAGGTAGGATTCGAACCTACGACCGATCGGTTAACAGCCGATAGCTCTACCACTGAGCTACTGCGGAATAATATAAAGCTTCATAAACAAACATGGTAGAAATAATAAATCTGCTTGGCGGCGTCCTACTCTCACAGGGGGAAACCCCCGACTACCATCGGCGCTGAA
>NZ_JBOBQH010000017.1:0-15342 GCF_050585765.1 Bacillus sp. ATD
ATCCACCGCTCTTTAAGCGACTTTATTATCATAACATTTATCGTCACTACTGTCAACAACTTTTTATTATTTCCTTTTCGAAAAAGCTGTTCGTCATCAGCGACGTATATTAGAATAACACCTTTACTTATCGAAGTCAATATATAATATCAATTAAATTATAAATTGCTTAATGACAACTAACGCAGCTATTCCCGGTATTCCTAAAATCCCGCTGATAGCTGTTGTGGCTAGATTAATCGGCACATGAATGCCAAGACTGCCGCCAAACATATTTACACAAACCAGCAGCAAAGCACCCGCTACAAATTTAACAGCTGTGATGCCAATCCACTTTAAAGGCTTCGCAGCTGAACCTGATAAAAAAAGAAGAATAACCAGTCCCAAAATAACTCCAACAATAAAAATAGGCTCCATGAATCTTCTCATCTCCTTCGCTTGTTCTAGTACAAGCTTATGAGAAGATCCAGGAGTTTAGACCACTTACTTCCACCGGCTGATTTTTAAATTTCGCTGCTTCGCTTCCCTTAAGTAAAAAAAATACTTCGCTTCAGCTACTTTCAGTTCGTATAACACTTCAGCAGACGGTTCTAAGCTTTTTTCGACCAGCTTCTTCTGCCTGTTCCACTCTTCCTTTTGCTTAAAAAGCTGCTCGATTAGTTTTTCATCAAACTCTCTTCTCAATGTTTTCTTGCGAAGAAAACCCATGGATCGCTTTTTCCTCCTTACAATTCACGTCTTCCTTCAAGTGCTTTAGAAAGAGTGACCTCATCAGCATATTCCAAATCACCGCCGACGGGCAGTCCGTGGGCAATACGGGAGAGCTTAATACCAGACGGCTTGAGGAGCCTTGATATATACATCGCCGTTGCTTCCCCTTCTATATTAGGGTTTGTCGCGAGAATCACTTCTGTCACTTGATCATCCTGTAATCGTTTTAACAATTCTGGTATTTTAATATCCTCCGGTCCGATGCCGTCCATTGGAGAAATAGCGCCGTGAAGAACGTGATACTGTCCATTGTATTCCTTCATTTTCTCCATAGCGATAACATCCTTAGGGTCTTGCACAACACAGATAACAGATTTATCCCTGCGCGTATCTTCACATATATAGCAAGGGTCCTGATCTGTAATATGCCCGCAAACTGAACAATATGTCAGATTGCGTTTCGCATTTACTAATGCTTTCGCAAAATCTAATACCACATCTTCTTTCATACCTAGAACAAAAAAAGCCAGACGAACCGCTGTTTTCGGTCCGATCCCTGGCAATTTCATAAAGCTGTCTATCAGCTTTGATATTGGTTCAGGATATTGCATGTTCTTTTATCCCCCTAGAATAAACCTGGCATGTTCATTCCTTTTGTAAATTGACCCATTGTTTCGTTTGTGATTTCGTCAACTTTTTTCAAAGCTTCATTCGTTGCAGCAAGCACTAAATCTTGAAGCATATCAATATCTTCCGGATCAACGACTTCTTCTTTGATGATAACATCCAGGATTTCTTTTTGGCCGTTTGCTTTTACTGTTACCATACCGCCGCCTGCAGATCCTTCAACAACCTTTTCTGCAAGCTCTTCTTGAGCCTTCGCCATGTCCTTTTGCATTTTTTGCATTTGTTTCATCATTTTTTGCATATTACCCATTCCGCCACGCATAGCATTCACTCTCTTTCATTTTGTTAGTCTTTTATTTCAATTAAATCCGCTCCGACAAGCTTTTTCGCTTCGGCAATAAGCGGGTCTTCTTCAGCCGGTTCATTTGATCCTTCATTTTCCTGCTGATGATCTTCTAAAAATTCTTCTCTTATTTTACCCCATTGTGCTTCTGGAACGCCAATCAAATCCATTCTTTTTCCGAGCATCGATTCTAAAATCTGCTCAAGATTAGTTCGGACTCCGTTGTTATCCTCAGCGACCATTTTACAATGAATTTCATATTTGAATTTCAGGACAAATGCCGCGGAGGCGGCAGCCACAGGTTCACTGTCATTCAGCAAAGCGGCATGTGATACTTTGTTTTGCTGTTTGAGATGTGCAAGAAGCTTGCCCCAGCTGTTTCTAAGCAGATCAAGATCAGGTCTTGTGGCTTCTTTCAAAATTTCATGGATTCTGCCTACTGGCGCTTTGTAATTGGATTTCCCGCCCTTTGGCACACGCGGCGTTTCTTTTTTGGGGCTTTCCGCAGCCGCTTTTATGCCCGTTGTTTTAAGCCGCTCTACTTCCTGTTCAAGTTGCTGAATTTTTTTCATCAGCATGTCCACTTCCGGGAGGTCAGCAGCAGATTGATGTGAGGTTTGGCAAATCTTCACCACGGCCACTTCGAAAAAGATACGCGGATGATTTGTCCATTTCATTTCCTGATGGCTCTTGTTCAGAATATCAATCATTTCATATATGGCCTGAGCCGGAATTTGTTCACTTAGTACCCGGAACGTTTCATCGACTTTTACTTTTTCAAGCACTCCCTCTAAGCCAGGAGCTGTTTTATACAGCAGCATATCCCTGAAATAGAAAATCATATCTTCTATCAGATTAGCTGGATCTTTCCCTTGCTGCAGCAATTCATTTAATGTTTCCAGTGCGTCAGAAACATTTTTATCATGCAAGGATTGCGCAAGCTTCCCGATATACAATTGAGAAACAGCACCCGTAATCAAAAGCGCATCCTCGACTTTCAGGACATCACCGCTGAATGATACGGCCTGATCAAGAAGGCTCAGGGCATCCCTCATCCCTCCGTCCGCAACACTCGCAATAATATCCAGCGATCCTTCCTCCACTTGCAGCTGTTCGGCATCAACAATTTTATTCATGCGCCCTACAATCGCTTGGGAGGTAATTCGTTTAAAGTCAAAACGCTGACATCTGGAGATAATGGTTAAAGGAATTTTGTGCGGTTCAGTTGTTGCTAGAATGAAAATACAATGTTCCGGCGGCTCTTCTAATGTTTTTAGTAATGCATTAAAGGCGCCGATAGAAAGCATATGCACCTCATCTATGATATATACCTTATACGTGACAGCCGATGGGGCAAACTTCACTTTATCGCGAATATCACGAATCTCATCAACACCGTTATTAGAAGCGGCATCAATTTCTATGACATCGGATATCGACCCGTTTGTTATCCCTTTACAGGCCGCACATTCGTTGCATGGCTCATCAACAGGAGCATGTTCACAGTTAACAGCCTTGGCAAATATTTTGGCTGCACTGGTTTTTCCGGTTCCTCTAGGCCCGGAAAACAGATAGGCGTGAGAAAACTTTTTTTGCAAAAGGGCATTTTGCAGCGTTTTTGTAATGTGTTCTTGTCCGACCACATCTTCAAAGCGCTGAGGCCTGAATACTCGATATAAAGCTTGGTAACTCACGGGTTTGCCCTCCTCCGTTATTCATCATTCCCATTATACATGAACCTTGTTTCGATTCCAAAAGCTCTTTTTACATAACAAAAGACTCACCTAATCTTAGGTGAGTCTGAAAATTTGATGATTGATTTACCGTGCACCTTCTGTCGATTCGCTACCCTAAGCGTTACTTAAGCAGTTAGCTCGGCCCAGGCAACCCTGCGGCACATGAGAGGTTTCACTTAATGCTGCTTCCTTCCGGACCTGACATGGTTCATGAATTCCCATTGCGCAGGACCCAAGCGTCAACACCACTTACTTAAGGCAGGCCTTAAAGTAAACGAACCTCGAGAAGGGATTCGGCCCTGCTAGAGCGGATTGCAGGTACAGGGCACCGCTACCTCCCCGCTTAGCACGGCAAAATAAATATCAAATTTTATGTTGCATCTATTACGATGCACACTTAAGTATATCTGTTTCCCCTAAAAATTGCAACCGTACTATTCAGACAAGTTTTTCCTGGCAGCTTTCTTCTTTTTTCTTAGTTCTCTGAAAAACGCACTGAGCATTCCGCCGCATTCTTCCTCAAGCACACCGCTCACCACTTCAGCCTGATGATTAAAGCGTTCCTCCTGAAGAAGATTCATTAACGTACCTGAACAACCTCCTTTCGGATCGAATGCGCCAAATACCACTTTTTCCACTCGTGAAAGCACAACGGCACCAGCACACATCGGACAAGGCTCGAGCGTCACATAAAGAGTCGCCCCTTCCAGCCGCCATGTTCCCAATGCCTTACACGCTTCATCAATCACGAGCATTTCTGCATGAGCGATCGATCGCTGCTCCGTCTCTCTTAAATTATGTGCACGCGCTATAATTTCATCATTAACGACAAGCACCGCGCCTATTGGCACTTCACCTTTCTCTCCAGCCTTTTTCGCTTCTTTAATTGCTTCTTTCATATAAAGTTCATCTTGTTTCATTAGAATAAGCTCTCTTTTCAAAGTTTTTTCATTGCCTAAAAAGGCTACATATTAACTATAACTGAAACGGAAAGGAGACTGTCGATTGTCCAAAGCAGACACAGCCCTTCTCATTGTAGACATGATCAATAATTTTGAATTCGATATGGGAGAAACCCTCGCTAAAAAAACAGAAAAAATCGTTCCTCATATTTTATCATTAAAGGAGCACGCGAGACAAAATGAATGGCCGATTATTTACATCAACGATCATTATGGACTATGGCAAGCTGATATTAAAAATATTCAGCAAGAATGTACAAATGAAAAAAGCAAGGATATCATCACAAAGATAGCTCCGGAAGATGCTGATTATTTTTTAATCAAACCTAAACATTCCGCTTTTTACGAAACTGCACTTCATACTCTTCTTACTGAATTGCAGGTGAGACAAATCATCATAACAGGTATAGCCGGAAATATATGTGTGCTGTTTACCGCTAATGACGCTTACATGAGGGAATACAGCATCACAATTCCTAAGGACTGCATCGCCTCAAACAGTGACGAGGATAATGAATTCGCCTTGACTATGATGGAGAATGTTCTTTTCGCAGAAATTACGACGGAAAAACAAATTACAGAAAAATAAACATGAACAGCGCTTTTCTTTCATACATTGATAGCGATATGAAAGGAGGCGTTTTTCATTCAAATTTATGTAGTAAAACAAGGCGACACTCTTTCTGCTATCGCTTCACAACACAGAACAACCGTAAGTGAGATCGCAGAAACGAATGAAATACCGAATCCCGACAGCCTTGTTGTCGGACAAACCATCGTCATTCCAATTGCCGGCCAGTTCTATGATGTGAAGCGAGGTGATACCCTGACATCCATCGCCCGGCAGTTCAATACAACAGCAGCCGAGCTCGCCAGGGTTAACCGCATCCAATTAAATACCGTGCTTCAGATTGGTTTCCGTTTATACATCCCTCCAGCTCCTAAACGGGATATCGAATCAAATGCTTATTTGGAGCCACGCGGAAATCAAGTCAGCGAAAATCTCCAGCAGGCGGCCAGAGAAGCGTCGCCCTACTTAACGTACTTGGGTGCATTCAGTTTCCAGGCACAGCGTAACGGAACATTAGTCGCACCGCCTTTAACGAATTTAAGGAGCATTACAGAAAGTCAAAATACAACATTGATGATGATTATAACGAACTTAGAAAACCAGGCATTTAGCGATGAGCTCGGACGGATCCTTTTGAACGACGAAACTGTAAAAAGAAGGCTTCTAAATGAAATAGTCGAGAACGCCAGAAGGTATGGCTTCCGTGACATTCATTTCGACTTTGAATATTTGCGGCCCGAGGATAGAGAAGCCTATAATCAATTTCTGCGCGAAGCGAGGGATCTTTTCCATCGAGAAGGCTTAGGAATTTCCACGGCTCTAGCTCCTAAAACAAGTGCAACACAGCAGGGCAGATGGTATGAAGCTCATGATTACAGGGCACATGGCGAAATTGTCGACTTTGTTGTTCTCATGACATATGAATGGGGCTATAGCGGCGGGCCGGCTCAAGCAGTTTCTCCAATTGGGCCTGTCCGGGATGTCATAGAATATGCTTTGACTGAAATGCCAGCGAACAAAATCGTCATGGGCCAGAATTTATATGGATATGACTGGACACTGCCATATAAAGCAGGGGGAACTCCAGCAAAAGCAGTAAGCCCCCAGCAAGCCATTGTCATAGCTGATCAGAACAATGCTTCCATTCAGTATGACCAAACCGCTCAAGCTCCTTTCTTCCGCTATACTGGTGCAGAAAACAGAAGGCATGAGGTATGGTTTGAGGATGCCCGCTCAATCCAAGCAAAATTCAATCTGATTAAAGAACTGAATTTAAGAGGCATCAGCTATTGGAAGCTGGGTCTTTCCTTCCCACAAAACTGGCTGCTGCTGTCTGATCAATTTAATGTTGTCAAATTGACGTTTCGATAAATTGGAAACGTCTTTTTTTCATGGGGGCACCCAAGGGTTGTGATACAATATGAAGGTCGGTAACTGACGCACGTTTTTCAGATATAAGGAGGATTCCGATGAATACAGCGCCTTTTATTGCAATAGAAGGTCCTATCGGGGCAGGAAAAACAACCCTCGCAACGATGCTCTCACAAGAGTTCGGATTCCCTATGATCAATGAGATTGTAGAGGATAACCCGTACCTTGATAAGTTTTATGACAATATAGAGGAATGGAGCTTCCAGCTCGAGATGTTTTTTCTTTGTCACAGATACAAACAGCTTGAAGACACCAGTGATCACTTTTTAAAAAAGGGACAGCCTGTGATAGCTGATTATCATATTTATAAAAATGTGATTTTTGCGGAACGCACCCTGTCTCAACATCAGCTGGAAAAGTACAAAAAGATCTATCACCTGCTAACGGATGATCTGCCGAAGCCGAATTTCATCATTTACATAAAGGCCAGTCTGCCTACATTGCTACACCGCATTGAAAAACGCGGGCGTCCCTTTGAGAAAAAAATTGAAACAAGCTATTTGGAGCAGCTGATTTCAGATTATGAAGTCGCCATCAAGCAGCTGCAGGAAGCAGATCCTGACCTTACAGTGATAACCGTAGATGGCGATTCAAAGGATTTCGTTTTGAATAAGAGCGACTTTGAACGCATTGCCGCCCATGTAAAGGAGCTTATCGTATGAAGGAACATCATATCCCTAAGAATTCAATTATTACAGTAGCAGGAACAGTAGGTGTAGGAAAATCGACTTTAACCAAAACTTTAGCTAAACGGCTTGGATTTAAAACATCTTTGGAGGAAGTCGATCATAATCCATACTTGGAAAAGTTCTATCATGATTTTGAACGTTGGAGCTTTCACCTTCAAATTTATTTCTTAGCTGAACGCTTCAAAGAACAGAAAACGATTTTTGAAACCGGCGGAGGATTTGTACAGGATCGTTCGATTTATGAAGATACAGGGATTTTCGCAAAAATGCATGCAGATAAAGGGACAATGTCAAAGGTTGATTATAAGACTTACACAAGCCTTTTCGAAGCAATGGTAATGACCCCGTATTTCCCGCACCCAGATGTGTTGATCTATTTAGAAGGAGATCTGGAGAATATTTTAAACCGGATTGAACAACGCGGCCGTGAGATGGAGCTTCAGACTAGCCGATCTTATTGGGAAGAAATGCATACACGCTATGAAAACTGGATAAGCGGTTTTAACGCCTGCCCTGTTTTAAAACTTCGCATTGAAGATTATGATCTGCTGAACGACGAAAACTCGATTGAAAATATTGTAGATCAAATTGCTTCAGTTATTCATGATAATCAAAAAAAGTGAATCTCAGTCGAGATTCACTTTTTCATTATAATAAAAAATCCGTCGCACCGAATGCAACGGACAAAACAATCTCCAATATATGCTTGTGTTTCATTAGAATTAAAATCAATATGGCGGAGGAAGAGGGATTCGAACCCCCGCGGGCTTTGACACCCCTGTCGGTTTTCAAGACCGATCCCTTCAGCCGGACTTGGGTATTCCTCCGTATCGACAAGACTTACTATATCATGTATGTTCTCATGTGGTCAAGCATTTTTAAAAACTTTTTTTGTTTTTATGAAAATGTCGTGTTTTTATAAGCAAAAAGGCGCACCTTGTTAGGCACGCCTTTAATTCATTTATGGTTTCATTACTTCTCTATTCCCCATATAAGGACGAAGCACCTTCGGAATCACAACGCTTCCGTCTTCCTGCTGATAATTTTCTAAGATAGCGGCAACTGTTCTTCCAACCGCCAGTCCTGAACCGTTCAGTGTGTGTACATGCTCAGGCTTGCCTTTCGCTTCACGTCTAAAACGAATGTTCGCACGTCTTGCCTGGAACGCTTCGAAGTTACTGCAAGAAGAGATTTCTCGGTATGTGTCTTGGCTCGGAATCCAAACTTCGATATCGTATTTTTTCGCAGCCGTAAAGCCCAAGTCACCCGTACACATGCTCATGACGCGGTATGGAAGCTCAAGCAGCTGAAGAACCCGTTCTGCTTGGTTTGTAAGCTTCTCTAATTCCTCATAGGAATCCTCAGGCTTCACAAACTTCACAAGCTCAACTTTATTAAATTGGTGCTGACGAATTAATCCGCGTGTGTCACGTCCTGCTGAACCTGCTTCAGAACGGAAGCAAGCACTGAATGCCGCGTAATTGATCGGCAGGCTGTCACCTGAAAGGATTTCATCGCGATGCATGTTTGTAATCGGCACTTCTGCAGTCGGAATTAAGAAGTAATCTTCCTCCCTGATTTTAAATGCATCCTCTTCAAATTTAGGAAGCTGCCCCGTTCCCGTCATGCTCGCACGGTTTACCATATATGGCGGGATCACTTCAGTATAGTTATACTCATCCACATGCAGATCAAGCATAAAGTTATAAAGCGCGCGCTCCAAACGAGCACCTAACCCTTTATAGAATACGAAACGGCTTCCTGTTACTTTGGCAGCACGTTCGAAATCCAGAATACCCAGCTCATCCGCAATATCCCAGTGCGGCTTTGGCTCGTAAGCAAATGAAGGTTTTTCACCCCATTTACGCACTTCTATGTTGTCGTCTTCTGTTTCACCGACAGGTACAGACTCATGCGGAATATTCGGGATGGAAAGAAGAATTGTATCAAGCTCAGCTTCCACTGTTCTTAATTCTTCATCAAGTTTTTTAATTTCTTCGCCGACTTCACGCATTTCTTTAATAATGTGGTCCGCGTCTTTTTTCTCACGTTTCAGCACAGCAACCTGCTGAGACACTTCATTCCGTTTTCCTTTTAACTCTTCAACCTTGCCGATAAGCTCTCTTCGTCTGTCATCTAACGCCTCAAACTTATCAAAATCAGTTAAGTCTTCGCCTTTGTGAACAAGCTTCGCTTTAATCTCTTGAAAATTTGCTCTCAGCATTTTCGTATCAAGCATGCGAAACACTCCTTTTATTAATTTGTCGAAAATAAAAAGAGCCCTCATCCCCATAAAGGGACGAGAGCTCTCGCGTTGCCACCCTGATTGAAAACAAATCAATGACTCGTTTTCCACTTTCACACATAACGGTTATCCCGTAAATGCCTACTTGTTTCAGCATTTCGCTCAAGGATGGATTCAGACAGCATCTTTCACCGATTCGCACCAACCATCGGCTCTCTTAGAAAGAGAGGCTCCCTACTAGTTCCTATCAACGCTTTTCGATCTTTATTTGTGCTTATAATGTACTATAAGTTTCCACAGCTTTCAACTGTTTTATACAAGTGCCTTCTGTTTGTATTCCTCAACCATTTGAACAAACAGTTGTGTCACTCGGTGATCTTCCGTCAGTTCCGGATGGAATGAGCAGCCAAGGAATTGCCCCTGTTTCGCGGCTACAATACGGCCATTATGCTCCGATAGAACTTCAACATTTTCACCAGCTTCTAAAATATGCGGCGCACGGATGAATACCCCAGTAAAAGGCTCATCCAAGCCTTTAATTGTTAAATCCGCTTCAAAGCTGTCAACCTGCCGGCCAAATGAATTGCGTTCTACAACCACATTCAAAAGGCCTAAATGAGGATTATCTGAACCAGCAATTTCTTTTGCTAATATAATTAATCCGGCACATGTTCCAAACATCGGCTTACCCTGAGCAGCGAATTCACGAAGCGGGTCCATGAATTGATACGTATCGATCAAACGGCGCATCGTCGTGCTCTCACCGCCCGGCAAAATCAACCCGTCAATTTCGTTCAGCTGCTCCGGACGTTTTACGACAAGACCAGCGGCTCCGCATGCTTCAATCGCATGGATGTGCTCTCTAACTGCTCCTTGAAGTCCTAGTACACCTATTGTTAACATGTCAGCAGCACTCCTATATTCTTACCAGCCGCGTTCTTGCATACGCTGTTCTGGAAGTAAGTTTGAGATTTCAATCCCTTTCATTGCAGTACCGAGCTCTTTTGACAGCTCAGCGATCAATTTGTAATCAGTGAAGTGAGTTGTTGCTTCCACAATTGCTTTCGCAAATTTAGCAGGGTTATCTGATTTGAAAATACCAGAACCAACAAATACTCCATCAGCACCAAGCTGCATCATGAGAGCAGCATCAGCTGGAGTTGCAACGCCGCCAGCGGCAAAGTTAACGACAGGAAGCTTGCCGTCTTTTTTAATTTGAAGAAGAAGCTCGTAAGGAGCACCTAAGTTTTTCGCTTCTGTCATAAGTTCATCCTCACTCATCGCAACTACTTTGCGTACTTGAGCGTTAACTTTGCGCATATGGCGAACAGCCTCAACAATATTACCCGTTCCAGGCTCACCTTTAGTACGAAGCATAGAAGCGCCTTCCGCAATACGGCGTGTTGCTTCACCAAGATCACGGCAGCCACAAACAAAAGGAACTGTGTATTCATTTTTATTTAAATGAAATTCTTCGTCAGCCGGAGTCAGAACTTCACTTTCATCAATATAGTCAACACCCATAGCTTCAAGCACACGCGCTTCAACAATATGACCGATACGCGCTTTTGCCATTACCGGGATAGATACTGCATTCATTACTTCTTCCACGATTGTAGGGTCAGCCATACGGGCAACTCCTCCAGCCGCACGAATATCAGCCGGCACACGTTCTAGCGCCATTACAGCGACAGCTCCAGCTTCTTCAGCAATTTTCGCTTGTTCCGCATTAATGACGTCCATGATGACGCCGCCTTTTTGCATTTCTGCCATTCCGCGTTTTACACGTTCAGTACCTGTTTGAGCCATTTCTTGGTCCCCCTAATCAAGGTATAGTTATATGATTTCTAATCCTTATTGTATCCTAGAAATCCAATATTTCATATGGATATATATTATTTTATTCGGTTTTTGGCGCTTTGAAAATCATTTTTTATTAAAAATTGGGTTTTTTCAGTATATTAAGCGAAAGAGCCCTAACATCCATCAGAGCTCTTTCAATTGATTAAAACCAGCCGGTTACCGTATCAACAATACTTCCCCAAATGCCGGCGAAAAATCCGCCGATACTGCGCATTGTCAGAACAAACCAGTTTGCTTTTTCTACATTTTCTTTTGTCACAAGGTCTACGCCAGCCAGATCGCTGTTAAGGAATCCGTAGTCCTTTTCATCACCTGTGTATTCCGCAGTCAGCTTCCCAACCTTGGTTCCTTTTTTCACAGGAGCAGTTAAGTTGTCTTTATTCAATGTGACCTTCGCTTTGTAATTCTTTTCTTCACCATTTTTGACAGGAAGAGAGAACGCCTTGTTTGTCACAATGCCTACTTCTTTCTCTTTACCCTTATCAACTGAAATTGTTTTATGGCCTTTTACTTGATCGCCTTTAGCATAAATTTCTTTCATGGAGAAATTGTCGAAAGCATAATCAAACATTTTTTTCGTTTCATCGAAACGGCCTGTATGAAGGTTGCCCTTTGCGTTTAATACAACAGTGATGACACGCATACCGTTGCGTTCAGCTGTTCCTGTAAAGCATGAACCTGCAGAGTCAGTAGAACCTGTTTTCAGTCCGTCTACAGTCGCTTTTTTATACTCGCTGACAAGCCCCTTCAGCATAAAGTTCCAGTTCGGCATGTCCATTTCATCATCGGTGCCTTCTCTGAATTTCGTTTTGGCGATACTGGAAGTCTCCAGAATCTCAGGGTAGTCAGTAATTAAGTGATCCGCAAGAATCGCCATATCCTTTGCAGAAACTTCACTCTCTTCATTTACGCTTGTCCCCTCAGGCTGATGCCCGTGAAGGTCTTTATTCTCAAGACCTGTTGCATTAACAAATTTGTAATCTGTTAAGCCTAGTTCTTTTGCTTTTGCATTCATTTTTTCAACAAACTTAGTTTCAGAACCGGCAACGATTTCTGCAATCGCAATAGCAGCAGCATTTGCAGAATAAATTGCTGTAGCTTGATATAATTCTTTTACTGTGTATTTCCCGTCTTTCCGAAGAGGAACGTTTGATAAGCTGTTATCTTGGGAAATTTCATACACATAGTCATCAGGCGTATAGGTTTGGTCCCATTTCACTTTACCTTGATCAATTGCTTCTAATAACAGATATTCTGTCATCATTTTTGTCATACTCGCAATTGGCAGTCTCTTATCTGCATTTTTACTGTACAGAATTTTACCTGAAGAAGCTTCGATCATAATAGCAGCAGATGCATTGATATCAATTGGATCGCTGGCTGCTTTTGCTTTTGACATTGGAGCCAGACACGTGACAGCTAGGGTTAACACAACCAATGACATCAGTAGCTGTTTACATTTCTTGATGTTCAATCGTACGACCTCCGTATTTCATTTTCTTCATCTATAATTAAGCCGTTAAGGACATTTTCAATGCACAACAGTATAAATTTTATCATAATCAGTATAAAAAAAATAGACAGAGTCAGAGACCCTGTCAAATGTTTTTAATTTGTAACAATTTATTATGAAATTGTATAGTTAGGTGATTCTTTTGTAATCTGTACGTCATGCGGATGGCTTTCGCGAAGTCCTGCTCCAGTCATGCGAATGAACTGAGCTTCTTCTCTTAGCGCACGAAGATCTTTAGATCCGCAATATCCCATACCGGAACGAAGGCCTCCAACTAGCTGATAAACAGTTTCTTCAACTGGTCCTTTGTAAGGTGTGCGTCCTTCAATTCCTTCAGGCACAAATTTTTTGTTTTCTTCTTGGAAGTAACGGTCCTTACTTCCTTTTTCCATTGCAGCAACTGATCCCATTCCGCGGTATACTTTAAATCTTCTGCCTTGGTAGATTTCAGTTTCGCCTGGGCTTTCCGATGTGCCTGCAAGCAAGCTTCCGAGCATAACAGCATGTCCGCCGGCTGCCAACGCTTTAGTGATATCGCCAGAGAATTTAATCCCGCCGTCAGCGATGATTGTTTTGCCGTGTTTTCTTGCTTCAGTCGCACAATCATAAATTGCTGTAATTTGCGGAACACCGACACCAGCTACAACACGTGTAGTACAAATTGAACCAGGTCCGATTCCAACTTTGACAACGTCTGCTCCAGCCTCGATAAGCGCTCTTGTTGCTTCAGCAGTTGCCACGTTACCAGCGATAATATTTAATTCAGGATACGTTTCACGGATTTTTGTGACTGTGTTTAAAACGCCTTGAGAATGTCCGTGAGCTGTATCGATAACAATCACATCAACATTGGCTTCAACAAGCTTTTTGACGCGAGTCATTGTATCACCAGTTACGCCAACTGCCGCACCAACGATCAGACGGCCGTGAATGTCTTTAGATGAGTTCGGGAACTCAATGACTTTTTCAATATCTTTAATTGTGATAAGACCTTTTAATTTGTTCTGGTCATCTACGAGAGGAAGCTTTTCAATTTTATGTTTCTGCAAAATCTTTTCAGCTTCATCCAGAGTAGTTCCTACAGATGCAGTAACAAGCTCTTCTTTTGTCATGACATCGCTGATTTTCATTGAGTAGTCAGAAATAAAGCGAAGGTCACGGTTTGTAATAATTCCAACAAGCTTCTGGTCTTCTTCGTTATTTACAATCGGAACACCGGAAATTCTGTATTTCCCCATCAAATGCTCCGCATCAAATACTTGGTGATCAGGAGTTAAAAAGAAGGGATTTGTGATAACGCCGCGCTCAGAACGCTTTACTTTATCAACTTGTTCAGCCTGCTGTTCAATGGACATATTTTTGTGAATGATGCCCAAGCCGCCCTGTCTTGCCATTGCAATTGCCATTGCTGATTCTGTTACAGTGTCCATACCTGCGCTGATGACAGGAATATTTAGCTTTAACGTTTTTGTAAGTTCTACAGATAAATCCACATCACGCGGAAGTACCTCGGATTTTGCTGGCACAAGCAGCACATCGTCGAACGTTAAGCCTTCTTTTGAAAATTTACTTTCCCACATTAGTAAATCCCCCTCTTTTCGGCAAAATATTATATGTAGATTATCAACTAGCCAAGAGCATGTCAAGGAAGCGAGAAAGAGTTGAAATATTTAGATAACGGAAAGGATTAAGAAATACACATGACATATCATGAGTGGAAAGACTTAGCGCTATTTTACTCCGTTGAATCAACCCAGAAATTTCTAGAAAAGGTTTATGTCTCAAACGGTATTGATGATGCGAAAAAAAACTCTTTTAAAAACAGTGAACGGTTTATTTATTTCTTAAAGCATGCCGAATCGTTTTATAAACAAGCTGCATATTCCCCATTAGAAATCAAACCGATCCTTTTATTTTATGGAATGGCACAACTTATCAAAGCATGTCTAATAACACGTGATCCCCATTATCCAAGCCATACATCAGTACTGGCACATGGCGTAACAACAAGAAAACGAAAGAAACAAAATTATTGTTTTAGCGACGATGAAGTGAAAATACAACGGAACGGGCTATGCGTACATTTTATGAAACATTTATTCGGACAATCAGATGTAGTAGATGAACGGTATACCATGAAAAAATTGTTAATGGGGATTCCAGAACTAAGTGATATTTTCTACTTTCAGCAGAAAGAACATTTTATGACAAAAGTTGAGAAGGATAAGAACAAAATATTTGTACCAGAGGAAGTAGTCATCGACTATAAAATGTCTGATTCAAGGTTTGCTGAATATATGTCCCACCATTTTCAATGGTCTTTCGCAAAGAAAAATGAACACGGGCTGCTGTTTGAAATTTCACCGCAAGACAAGGAGCCATGGACGTCGACCAGCTTATTGTTTGACAAGGAAAAGAACCAATATTACATCCCTTCTCAAAGGGAGCAATTTCTGAGACTTCCCGAAATGACAATTCATTATTTAATTTTGTACAACGTTGGGATGATTGCAAGGTATGAAACAGAATGGTGGTATGAGTTATTGACACAGCATATAAGTGACGACTACGTGTTAATCCAGCAGTTTTTATTAGTAACAGAAAAGAAATTCCCTAAATACGCTTCACAGTTTCTTCTTCATTCTTAACAA
>NZ_JBOBQH010000018.1:0-13135 GCF_050585765.1 Bacillus sp. ATD
CCACAAGCTGGCACGGGAGAATGGAAGCACACTGTACATGGTGCTCCTTGCGGCCTACACAGCGTTATTGTCACGCTTAAGCGGACAGGAAGATATCATCGTAGGCTCGCCAATTGCCGGCCGGCCGCACAAGGATCTCGAGCCGATACTCGGCATGTTTGTGAACACGCTGGCGCTTCGGGCACGCCCGGAGGGCGGGAAGCCGTTTGTACAGTATTTGCAGGAAGTGCGCGAGACAGCATTGGAAGCCTACGAGCATCAGGATTATCCGTTCGAAGAGCTTGTCGATAAGCTTGAATTGACAAGGGATATGAGCCGGAATCCAGTATTTGATGCGATGTTTATCCTTCAAAATATGGAAAAGCAGGAGATGGATCTCGAAGAGATAACAGTCCGGCCTGTCACATTCGCACATCACATTTCTTTATTCGATATCACGTTAATAGCAACCGAAACAGATGAAGCCGTATGCTGCGAATTGGAATTTAGTACAGAAGTGTTCCTGAAAGATACGATTGAACGCTGGGCAGCTCATTTTATCGAATTACTGCATGCGGTCATTTCTAATCCTGAAACAAGGCTTTCACAAATAAATATACTTAGTGAAAAAGAAAAACAAAAAATTCTCACTACATTTAACAAAACTCAAGTTGAATTTGCTCAAAGTAATGTTCCTTTTCATCGCATATTTGAAGCAAAAGCTGAAGAAATTCCAGAACATATAGCTGTTATTGATAACGAAACAGAGATTAGCTATCGGCTTCTAAATGAAAGAGCCAATTGTCTGGCACGAACATTGCAAAACAGAATAGGTCCGAAGCCAACTGTGGCAGTTTTAGCCAAGCGGTCCATTGATGCAATTGTTGGCGTGCTGGCAGTGATGAAAGCTGGCGGAGTGTATATCCCAATCGATTCACACTATCCAAAAGCTCGTATTGAATACATTCTTCGTGATAGCGGGGCAGATATTCTTCTTTTACAGAGAGAGTTGGAGCATTTGATTTCGAACTCGCCTGAATCTGAGATGTATCACATCTGCCTTGACGATGAGAGCTCTTATGAAGAAAGTAATTGCAACCTTAACTTATCTCCTGCTCCTGAAGAGGAGGTATATATCATTTATACGTCAGGAACGACGGGTGCGCCTAAAGGTGTGATTGTCACCCATCAGAACTTTACTCATGCTGCTCTTGCTTGGCGTCAAATTTATGAGCTTGATCGGAAGCCTGTCAGACTGCTTCAAATCGCGAGCTTTTCATTCGATGTCTTTTCAGGAGATTTGGCGAGATCATTGACAAACGGCGGGACGCTAATCATTTGTTCAGATGAAAAGAGGCTGGAACCTGCTGAATTATATGGAATCATGAGCGCCCGGCGAATTACGATAATGGAGTCAACACCGGCTCTCATTATCCCGCTTATGGAGTATATATACCGTAACAAGCTCAAGCTTTCTGACCTAGACATACTGATTCTTGGTTCCGACATGGTGAAAGCTCAAGATTTCAAAACATTGTCAGACCGCTTTGGTCAAAGCATGCGCATCATCAATAGCTATGGTGTCACAGAGGCAACCATTGATTCGAGCTTTTATGAAACAAGTATGGGTGAAGAGTGTACGGGCGATACCGTACCAATCGGCAGCCCTCTACCGAATGTACGCATGTACGTACTCAGCCAGACTGATCAAATTCAGCCGATCGGTGTTGCCGGCGAGCTGTGCATCGGCGGGGCAGGTATTGCGAAAGGCTATCATCATAAACCTGACTTAACGAAAATGAAATTTACAGAAAATCCATTTGTCTCTGGAGAAAGGCTGTACAGAACCGGCGATCGCGCCTGCTTCCTTCCGAACGGAACGATCCGGCTTCTTGGCCGAATGGATTATCAGGTGAAGATAAATGGATACAGAATTGAAACAGAAGAAATTGAAAGTGTTTTGCTTCAAACGGGGCTTGTCAGAGAAGCTGCTGTTGCCGTTCAGCATGATAAGAATGGACATGCAGGTTTGGCAGCATATATTGTGCCTTCAGACGTCAATACGAATGCTCTCCGTGCCGCTTTAACAAAGGAGCTGCCAGCGTATATGATTCCTGCACATCTGATTCCTTTAGAAAACATGCCGCTGACCCTAAACGGAAAGCTGGACAGAAATGCCTTGCCGGCTCCAAATAATGTGTTATCGCGTCCATATTCCGCACCAGTTAACGACATACAAAAAACGATGGCGTATATATGGGAAGATGTACTGAGCATGTCACAAGTCGGCATTCACGATTCCTTTTTTGAGCTTGGCGGAGACTCAATTAAAGCATTACAAGTGGCAGCACGTCTGGCAGCTGAAGGCTGGAGCATGACTATACGCGACTTATTCCGTTATTCAACGATTCAGGAACTATGCGGACATATCACACCATTGGCATCTCAAGCGGACCAGGGACCTGCGGAAGGTGAAGCTGAACTCACCCCGATTCAGAGAAGATTTTTCGGACAGGACCATGCTTTTTACTATCATTACAACCAGTCCGTCATGCTTTTCAGTGACAAAGGATTCAATGCTAACGCGCTTCGTCTAGCGCTGCGTAAAATAACCGAGCATCATGATGCCACTCGCATGATTTTCCAGCATGACCAAAGCGGCCATGTCATTCCGTTTAATCGCGGAATCAATCACAAGGATGATGAACTATTTGGCCTTTATATTTCAGATTGGACAAAAGCATCGCTGGAAAGGACTCACCTTGATGAAAAACTAGCGGCTGAGGAAACCGTCATTCAAAGCAAAATGAATGTACAACAAGGGCCTCTGCTGCAAGCAGGTTTGTTTAAAACGTCAGAAGGGGATCATCTTTTGATTTCGCTTCATCATCTAGTGATGGATGGTGTTTCTTGGAGGATTCTGCTTGAGGATTTAGCGGCGGCATATCAGCAGGCTTTAGAAAAACAAGAAATCCAATTGCCGCCAAAAACCGATTCTTATTTGTCCTACGCCAATGGTCTTGCCCAAATAGCTGAAAGTAAACAATTGCTTTCAGAAAAAACGTATTGGCAAACGATTTTAGACGCTCACACTGCTTTTCTTCCTAAGGACATAGAAAATGTGCCGGGCAGACTCCAAATGAACAGCGATGCACAAGCGTTTGTGCTATCCGGGGACTGGACTGAAAAATTACTGTTTGAAACTCAGCAAGCCTATGGCACTGATGTCAACGAACTTTTGCTTACAGCTTTAGGAATGGCGCTTTCTGAATGGACAGGGCATGACCGAATCCTGATTAGCACTGAGGGACACGGTAGAGAAAGGCATGTGCCAAACATTGATATTTCACGGACAGTTGGTTGGTTTACTTCCATTTATCCTATTCTGCTAGACATGGGTATTCCCGAGCCTTTCGAGGATCCGCTCGCATACCGAATTAAGATGACAAAAGATATGCTGAGAAGAGTCCCAAACAAAGGAACTGGTTACGGATTGTTAACACACATAGGAGAACTGCGTCATAAAGAGCCTGAGGTCAGCTTTAATTATCTCGGCCAATTTAGTGAAGAGAAGGAAGCTGAAACGTTTCAATTGTCATATTACCAGCCCCGTTACGAAATAGCGGGTGAGAGAGAACGAGAATATGAGCTGGACATCAATGCTCTCATTACAGACGGACGGCTTCACGTAAAAGCGGTATACACCCAAGTATTCAGCAAACACTCGATTGAGTGCTTTATGGATCGTTTTCACAGGCATCTTATCGAGACGATTGAGCATTGTTCACAGAAAAAAGCACGCGAAAAAACGCTGAGTGATTTCAGCAATAAGGAATTAACGTTGTCTGCATTATCTAGCATCGAAAATTTGGTGAAAGATCTTTAACTTTTGAAAAGGTGTGTGGAATTGATGGCACAATCGGCGCAAATTCAAGATATTTATCCGTTATCGCACATGCAAGAAGGAATGCTGTTTCATTCACTGATGGATTTCAGCTCAAAAGCCTATGTCGAACAGACCTCGTTTACGATCACAGGCAATCTATGTATCGACTCGTTTCAAAAGAGCTTAAACCTTCTTGTCTCAAGGTATGATATTTTCAGAACAATTTTCATTAAAGAAGTACCAGATCTTACAGGGCCGCAGCAGGTAGTCTTGTCAAACCGTGAATTGACAGTATATAGAGAAGATATTTCTCGCCTGGCTGATCAAGACCAGCAGACGCTGATTGATGCTTTTATGACCAAGGATCGGGAAAAAGGATTTGATTTACAAAAAGATCCATTAATGCGCCTTTCCCTTTTTGATAGAGGCGACAGCCAATATACATGTGTCTGGACACATCACCATATCATCATGGATGGCTGGTGTCTCGGCATTATTCTGAAAGAGTTTTTTAGCATGTATGATTCACTCAAAAATAACTCACCTGTACAACTTGGCAGGACGGTGCCGTACAGCCGTTATATTGAATGGCTCGGAGAACAAGATCAGGAAGAGACTGCTACTTATTGGAGCGGATATTTGAAGGAGTACGGGAATACTGCTTCTATTCCCCGGATAAAGAGCCGCCCAGCGGATAGGGATTACGAAGCCGCTCAGGTTCGCTTTTCTTTAGCGCCGGAAATGGTTGAGAAACTGACTGAGGCCGCCCAAAAATGGGGAGTCACACTAAACACGTTGTTTATGAGTATTTGGGGCGTGCTTCTCCATCGATATAATGCCGCTGATGATGTCGTTTTTGGCTCCGTTATTTCTGGACGTCCGTCAGCGATTGACGGGATTGAATCAATGGTCGGCTTGTTTATTAATACGGTCCCAGTGCGAATTCGATCTGCTGAGGGCATGACGTTTTCTTCGCTGGCCAAATCTGTGCAGGAGGATTTTTTATCATCTGAACAGCACGGATATTATCCGCTTTATGACATTCAAAACCATAGTCCATTGAAACAAGGTTTGATCGATCATATTTTTGTTTTTGAAAATTATCCTGTACAGCTTGATCAGGCATTACGCATCGAGAGCGAGAATGAGGAAAATGCGCTGAAGCTGGGTGACATTTCAATGTCTGAGCAAACCAATTACGACTTTAATATTGTGATCGTTCCGGGAGAATCATTTTATATCAAATTCAGCTACAACGCAGCCGTTTATGAACGTGAGGAGATGCTGCGGATACAAGGCCATCTAAAGCAAGCGCTTGAATGCATTGTGACACATCCCGATGTTGCCGTCAGTGACATCAATATCGTGCCGCCGGAGGAACAACAGGTTATCCGATTGTTTAATGAAACAGAGCGTCCTTATGTGAACAAAACGATATCCCAATTGTTCGAGGAACAAGCTTACAAAACACCCGAAGCGGCTGCATTGAAAATGGGAGACGAATGCTGGACCTATCGCCAATTAAACGGAAGGGCCAATCAGATTGCGCATGCTCTCATAGAAAAAGGGGTTGGATCTGGAGATATCGTCGCTGTGATGATGAGGCGGTCAATGGAAATGCCAGCAGCTTTACTTGGGATTTGGAAAGCGGGGGGCGCTTATGTGCCGCTTGATCCAAATGTTCCGACAGAACGTCTTTCTTTCTTGCTGAAGGACAGTCAAGCGGCTCAAATGCTGATAGAAGAAGACCTTATGACATTTATCCCTCCGCACTATGAAGGAAACATGATATCGATAGAACAAACAGAAAGCCATCAATCAGCAGCTCCAGATGTGCCGTCTGGTGATCTTGCCTACTTAATTTATACGTCGGGAACGACAGGGCGGCCTAAAGGTGTTCTTGTTGAACATCAAGGCATTGCCAATACATTGCAATGGAGACGGGAAGAGTATGGCATGACCGAACAGGATATATCCCTCCATTTGTTTTCATACGTGTTTGACGGCTGTGTAACGAGCTTATTTACCCCGCTTTTATCCGGTGCTTGCGTATTGCTGACAACGGATGACGAAGCGAAGGATGTGCTAGCCCTTAAGCGAAAAATAGCCCGTTATAAGGTCAATCACATGATCATTGTTCCTTCTCTGTACCGGGTGTTATTGGAAGTGATGACTGCTGAGGATGCAAAAAGTCTTCGTATTGTGACATTTGCTGGTGAAGCGGTCACACCTGACCTAGTTAAGATGAGCGAAAAGATTTGTCCTTCTGCAGAATTGGCAAATGAATACGGTCCGACCGAAAATAGTGTGGCAACAACAATATTGCGTCAACTGAACGAAAAAGAGAGGATCACGATCGGACACCCGATAGCAAACACGAAGGTATTTGTTTTGTACGGAAATCAGATGCAGCCGATCGGCGCGGCGGGCGAACTGTGTATTTCCGGCGCGGGCCTTGCGAGAGGATACTACAAACAGCCGGAGCTGACAGAGAAAGTATTCTACGATCCATTCCTTGAAGGGGAGCGCGTATACCGAACAGGTGATGCAGGCCGTTTTTTGCCGGATGGAACGATTGAATATATTGGACGTTTTGATGATCAAGTGAAAATTAGGGGTTACCGCATTGAACTGGGAGAGGTTGAAACGGTTCTTCGACAGATACCAGGTGTAAAGGAAGCAGCCGTACTGGCCCGTGATGTTTCTGCTGGGGAAAAAGAGCTTGTTGCTTATATCGTTCCGGAAAAGGGAAACAGTCTCCCAGATTTGTATCGGCATCTTGTTGGGACATTGCCGTCCTATATGATTCCAGCAAGTATGATCAACATCAGCCGAATGCCATTAACATCCAGCGGAAAGCTTGACCGCTCAGCACTTCCTGAACCTGAAACAAATACGAGCCTCACATATATGGCGCCCCAAACCTTAATCGAAGCTGATCTCGCACGTATTTGGGAAGATGTGCTGAATAAACAGCCAATCGGCATTCGTGATGATTTCTTTCAGTTAGGCGGACAGTCCTTAAAAGCGACCTTACTTGTATCAAGAATACATAAAAAGCTTAATATTGAGCTGCCAATCAGTGAAGTTTTTTCAAATCCGACAATTGAAAGCATGGCTGTCAAATTGATGAGCTTAAAAGAACATGCTTTTACACGGATTGAACCTGCGGATCAAAGAGATGTCTATCCGCTGTCTTTTTCACAAAAGCGAATATATGCTCTTCATCAACTGGCAGATGACAGCACTGGCTATAACATGCCCGCTGTACTTGAATTAAGCGGATACCTCGATCGTCAGCGGCTGAGAAGCGTTCTCACAGAACTTGTGATTCGGCATGAAGCATTGCGGACTGTTTTTGTGATTGATGAAGGAGAGGCCGTACAGCTCATTTATCCTGAGATGGACTTTGATCTGAAAGAGCTTGAAATGGAATCAGACCAAATGCTTGAGTCTGCAATTGAGTCCTTTATCAAACCGTTTGATTTATCGTCCGGCCCGCTTTTTAGAGCATGTCTCGTTTCGATGGGCAATAACCGAGGATTTTTGCTGCTTGATATGCATCATATTATCGCTGACGGTGTCTCAATGAGCACTTTAGTCCAAGAATTTACTGACTTATATTGTGGAAAAGAGCTTCCAGCATTAAGCCTGCATTATAAAGATTTTGCTGTTTGGCAACAAGAGAAGTATCCTGAAGAATTACACAAAAAACAGGAGGCCTATTGGCTCAATCAGCTAGGGGGGAGTCTTCCTGTATTAGATTTACCGCTTGATCAAACAAGACCGCGTCTCCCCGATTTCAGCGGCGGAACAATCGAAGTCAACATTGATAAAGACACGGCTGATGAGCTGCACCGTGTAATGGCAGAAACGGGAACAACATTGTATATGATTCTTCTGGCTTCCTATTCTATTTTGTTATCTAAGCTCAGCAGACAAGAGGATATTGTTGTCGGCTCACCTGCTTCCGGAAGACCGCACGCCGATCTGGAGCGCGTCATCGGGATGTTCGTCAATACATTAGCAATTCGCTGCCAGCCCGAGGGCCGCAAAACGTTCAGCTCGTATTTGCAGGACATTCGCCACCTGGCTCTGACAGCTTATGAGCATCAGGATTATCCTTTTGAGAAGCTGGCAGATAAGCTCGATACACATAGAGAAGTAAATCGCAACCCGCTGTTCGATGCGATGCTCGTGCTTCAAAGCAGTGATGATTTTCAGTTCGAAGTGCCGGGTCTATCGATTTCGTCTGTCACTCCTAAACACGATATATCTAAATTTGATTTGACCTTGCACGCTGAGGAGCATTCTGGCGGAATCCGCTGCCGTTTTGAATACAGCACTGCTCTTTTTGAAGAAGAAACCATTGCACGGTGGGCATCATATTTTATTGAGCTGATAAAAAGTGTAACGGCGGATACCGAGATGAGGATTTCTGATATGCAATTGCTTCCTTCTGAAGAGCGTGACTTGCTCCTTGAAAAAATGGGACAGTATGCAGCTTATCCAAGAAATGAAAACATTGTAAGCTTATTTGAAAAAAAAGCCGCTGAACATCCCGAGCATCTCGCAGTGGTGTGCGGTGACTCTCAGCTTACCTATCGAGAGCTGAATGAAAAAGCCGAGCGGACAGCTGCTCTGCTGATCAAACGAGGAGTCAGCGCTGGGGATATCGTCGGTCTGATGCTCGATCGGTCATCTGATATGGTCATTGGTGTTTTATCGATTTTAAAAGCTGGAGGGGCCTACTTGCCGATTGATCCTGAATATCCTCAGGAACGTATTAGCTTTATGCTCAATGATAGCGGGACAGAGATATTGCTGACAGAGCGCAGTCAAAACAAGCCCGCAGGCTACAACGGACATATTTTGTATATCGATGAAGGCGAAAACGACTCAATTCCGGCTGATTTAAACATTCAAATATTAACAGATCAGCCTGCATACGTGATATACACATCCGGAACGACTGGCCAGCCAAAGGGCGTCATTGTCGAGCACCGCAATGTGATCAGTCTCTTAAAGCATCAAAACCAACCTTTTGAATTTGGACATGAAGACATCTGGACGTTCTCTCATTCATATTGTTTTGATTTCTCTGTATGGGAAATGTTTGGTGCGTTATTGAACGGAAGCACACTAGTCGTGGTCTCTAAGGAAACAGCCCGTGATCCCCAGGCATTCCGATTATTGTTAAAAAAAGAACGCGTCACTGTACTCAATCAGACCCCAACAGCTTTTTACGGCCTGATGCATGAAGATCAAAACCATTCGGACCGATTAACCATCCGCTACGTCATTTTTGGCGGTGAAGCTTTACAGCCAGGCATGCTTCAAAGCTGGAATGAAAAATATCCTCATACCGATCTCATCAATATGTACGGTATTACAGAAACGACGGTACATGTAACGTTCAAAAAATTGTCCGCAGCAGATATTGCAAAAAATAAAAGCAATATCGGCCGGCCTCTTTCAACTCTGCAGGCTTATGTGATGGACGCTCATATGAATCTGCTGCCTATCGGAGTTCCAGGGGAGCTGTATATAGGCGGTGAAGGTGTGGCACGGGGATATCTAAACAGAGATGAGTTAACCGCTGACCGTTTTGTACCCAATCCATACCTTCCGGGAGACAGATTATATCGCACGGGAGATCTTGCTAAACGCCTGTCAAATGGCGAGCTGGAATACTTAGGACGCATTGATGATCAGGTTAAAGTCAGAGGGCATCGCATCGAGTTGGGTGAAATCCAAGCGGCTCTTCTCCAGCTTCCAATGATTAAGGAGGCAGCTGTCATTACCAGAGCAGACGAGCAAGGGCAAACAGCTATATATGCTTACATGGTGATAAAAGATCAACAAATTGCGAATATATCAGACATCCGGATTTCTCTAAAAACCATGCTGCCTGATTTTATGCTGCCCGCCCGCTTGATACAGATTGACAGCATCCCGCTAACTGCTAATGGCAAGCTTGATCAGAAAGCTCTCCCGGAACCTGAAAAACACACTTATACTGCTGATGATATCAGCCCAAGAGATGAGATTGAAAAGGTGATGGCTGAAATTTGGGAGGAGCTTCTTGATGTAGATGAGCTGGGCGTAAACGCCAATTTCTTTGAACTGGGCGGAGATTCTATTAAAGCGCTGCAGGTTTGTGCCAGACTGAAGCAGCGCGGATATGAAACGACAGTACGTGAGATGTTTGAACATCAGACTCTTGGTGAACTGTCCGCTCGTGTCCAAAAAGCCGTACGCGTCATTGACCAAGGTCCGGTCGAAGGTGAGATCACTTGGACACCTATCCAGCAATGGTTTTTCTCGCAATCTCTGGAAAGCCATCATTTTAACCAGTCCGTTATGCTCTACCGGTCTGAACGATTTGACGAGATTGCGCTCAAAAAGGTGCTAAAAAGCCTGGTAACCCATCATGACGCACTGAGAATCATATGCCGGTATGAAAATGGCAGTCCGGTTCAGCTAAACAGAGGCATAGATCTGCCAGATGAGGAGCTATATGCTTTTGAACTGTTTGATGTAAAGGATAACGCAACAGACGCACATAACAGGATTAAGGAAGCAGCCAGCCAGATGCAGGAGCATATGCGTTTGGAAACCGGCCCCTTGCTTCACGCTGGATTGTTCAGAACCGAGAATGGTGACCATTTGTTTCTGACGATTCATCACTTAGTCGTTGATGCGGTTTCTTGGCGCATTTTGTTTGAGGATTTTTCAACAGCTTACAAACAGGCAGTCTCAGGAGAATCTATTCAACTGCCGCAAAAAACAGACTCATATTTAACGTATTCACAAAAAATAGCTGACTACTCAAAAAGCCGTCAAGTGCAGCGCGAAGCAGCGTATTGGGATGAGTGCGAGAACCGTCACATTCAGCCTGTTCCAAAAGACAATGACGCAGCACCTAACACATTCAAAGATACAGAAATGATTGATTTTGAGCTGTCCCGCCATCACACAGAATTACTGTTAACGGCTGTGCATAAAGCTTACAGCACGGAGATGAATGATATTCTTCTGACAGCTTTAGGACTTGCTTTGCAGCAATGGACGGGCAATAACCAATTTAAAATCAGCATGGAGGGCCACGGAAGAGAATCCTATCTTGACGACATTGATATTAGCAGAACTGTTGGCTGGTTCACCTCCATTTATCCTGTGTGGCTTGATATGAGCGATTCTGAACATAAGAATAACGATGAGCGGCTGGGCCACCTCATTAAACAGACAAAAGACATGCTGCATCGTATACCGCATAAAGGCGTGGGCTACGGTGTGCTGAAATATATCAGCAAAAAATGGGACTCTGAAAAAAACAGCCCGGAAATCAGCTTTAATTATTTAGGTCAATTTGATCAGGATATTCAGTCAAAAGCCTTTGAAGTGTCTGACATCAAGCCAGGAAATGAGATCAGCCCGAACTGGGAGCGGCCTTATGCACTGGATATCAGCGGTGCCATTTCTTCGGGATGCCTGAACCTGCACATCATCTATAACAGGCTACAATTTGAGGAAAAAACAATCCAAACATTTGCCGGGCATTTTAAACAGACACTGGAAAACATCACTGAGCATTGTACGGGCAAAGAAAGCCGAGAATGGAGCGCATCGGATTTCACTGATGAAGATTTAACGCTTGATGAATTGAACGAGATTATGGGAGCCGTCAACAAACTATAGGGAGAGGAGATTCATCTGATGCCGCAGCAACCCGAAATACAGGATATATACCCTTTGTCTTTTATGCAGGAAGGGATGCTTTTTCACTCATTGTATGATGAACAGTCGAGAGCTTATTTTGAACAGGCCTCTTTTACGATCAATGGACAGCTTGACTTGGAGCGTTTCCAGAAAAGTATGGATGCTGTTTTTGACAGGTACGATATCTTTCGAACAGCATTCATCTATAAAAATGTAGCCAAGCCTCGTCAGGTCGTGCTCAAGAAACGTGCTTGCCATGTTCATTTTGAAGATATTTCTCATCTCAATGAAAAAGATAAAGAACATTGTACAGAGGCATTCAAAGAGCAGGATAAATCCAGGGGATTCGATCTGCAAACGGATGTACTAATGAGAATATCTATTTTAAAATGGGCGCCTGATCGTTATGTCTGTATTTGGAGCCACCATCATATTTTAATGGATGGCTGGTGTTTAGGCATTGTCATTAAAGATTTTCTTCACATTTATCAAGCGCTGGGTAAAGGCCAGCTTCCTGATTTGCCTCCCGTACAGCCGTACGGGACGTATATTAAATGGCTGATGCAGCAAGATCGTGAAGAAGCAGCTGAGTACTGGAAAAAGCGGCTTCAGCATTTCGAAAAATCTACACCTCTGCCGAAAAGAACAGATCAAATTCCGAATGGGACATTACAGCAAATCACGTTTACCATTCCCGAAAAAGAAACCGCCGAATTACAGAAAATCGCAGCAGCTTCTGGTGCGACACTAAACACTGTTTTCCAAGCTTTATGGGGGATTATGCTTCAAAAGGTCAATCGCAGCAGCGATGCTGTGTTCGGTTCAGTTATATCAGGCAGACCTTCTGATCTAAAAGATGTGGAAAACATGGTCGGGCTTTTTATCAATACCATTCCTATTCGAGCCCAAAGTGATTCTCTGTCTTTTTCTGACCTAGTCAGGAGAATGCAAAAGGACATGAATGAGGCAGAAGCCTATAGTTACTTCCCCTTGTATGATATTCAGGCGCAGAGTGCTCTAAAGCAAGAGTTGATCGATCATATTATCGTCTTTGAAAATACACCTACCCAGCAAGAGATCGAAAAACTGAATCAAGCGGGGTCATTTGATTTCTCCGTCAAAGATTTTGAAATGGAAGAGGTGACCAATTATAAATGCAGTGTCAAAGTGATCCCAGGCCGTACCTTGTACGTTCGGATTCATTTTCAGACCGGCGCTTATCAACCAAGCATGATGTCCGAAATAGAAGATTATTTGCTGCACATGGTCTCTGACGTCACCTCTGATCCATCTCTTCCTGTGTCAAAGATGACATTGCTTGATGAGAACAAAACACAGAAAATCGTTTCTCAAAACAACAGGTCAGTATCTGTTTCGCCTG
Source organism: Bacillus sp. ATD (assembly GCF_050585765.1). Classification (NCBI taxonomy): domain Bacteria; kingdom Bacillati; phylum Bacillota; class Bacilli; order Caryophanales; family Bacillaceae; genus Bacillus; species Bacillus sp. ATD. The sequence continues at coordinate 12,969 of NZ_JBOBQH010000018.1, forward strand.
AAGCCCCAACTCTGCACGGTCTGTTTGAACGACAGGCGGCTTTCACACCGGAGCGGACAGCCATTCGATTTTCAGGCGGTTCGCTGACGTATGCTGAGCTTGATATGTATGCCAGCCGGCTGGCCGCCCGCCTTGCGGCACGCGGCGTCTCAAAGGAAAGCATCGTA
>NZ_JBOBQH010000019.1:0-9320 GCF_050585765.1 Bacillus sp. ATD
GGGCTCAATCCGGTAGCCACGGATTTTCACCTGATCATCCGTACGGCCGAGGAATTCCATATTCCCGTCAGGGAGCCAGCGGACTACATCCCCTGTTTTGTACATGCGTTCACCCGGGTAAAAGGGATCCTCAAGAAAACGCTCCTCTGTTAAGGCCGGCCGATTCAAATAACCTCTGGCCACACCCGCTCCGGCAATGTACAGTTCGCCGATACATCCGGCAGGCAGCATCCGATGCTTCTGATTGAGAATATACAATCTGACATGGTGAACAGGTTTGCCAATAGGAATTCGTTCAAGTTTTTCATGCATCGGACAATCAAAGAATGAAGCTTCTACAGTTGCCTCTGTTGGCCCGTAGGAATTGGTTAATGCAACATTTGGAAGCAACTCGCTAAATCGGGAGACGAGATGGGCCCCCAGCTGCTCTCCACCGGAAAACACCCGCTTGAGTCCGTTTGGCTTCTTCATCGGTACAGAGCGATTTTTTATATGTTCTAAAAAGGCATGTAGCATTGAAGGCACAAAATGCATAGCTGTGATCTCTTGTTCTTCTATGGCCTTTGCGATCACTTCAGGTTCTTTTTCGCCTCCCTGAGGAAGCAGATAAACAGAAGCACCGGCATAAGGCCACCAAAACAGCTCCCATATTGAAGCGTCGAATGAATAAGATGTTTTATGCATAATCACATCTGATTGCTTCAGTTGATAACGGGACTGAAGGGAATTCAAAAAATTCACCGCTGATCGATGTTCAACTTCAACGCCCTTAGGCATCCCGGTAGAGCCGGATGTATAGATGACATAGGCTAAAGATTGCGGGAGAACGTTAACATTCGGATTGGACAAACGATGTTTCAGCCCGTTATTTGTCCGATTGAGATAAAGAATCTCTCCTGCAAATGCCGGAACATGAAGGCCGTCAGACTGAAGCAAGAGAATGTTTGTACCGCTGTCTTTGAGCAGAAAGCTGATTCGTTCTTCCGGATAATCCGGGTCAATGGGCAGATAAGCGCCGCCCGCTTTAAGAATGCCATAAATGCCAATCAACATTTCAGGCGAACGCCTTCCCATAATGGCAACTGTTGTTTCAGATTTTACTCCCCGTCCAATCAGCTCCCAGGCGATACGGTTAGCCTGTTCATTCAATTCTTTATAGGTCATCGCTCCAGCTTCAAAGATAACGGCTGTCTGATCAGGCGTTTTTGCTGCCTGCTGTTCGAGTGCATGGTGGAGCGTTTGATTCACCAGATAGCCCGTCTCCTGAACCGGATGGCATGCTTCAATGAACTCTCTCTCTTCTCCTATTGTTAAGATTGGGATGTTGTCCAATTCTGTTTCAGGACTGACAGCTGTATGTTCCACAAGGGTGGTGAAAAGGCCGGCCCACCTTTGGATGGTCGCTTTCTCAAACAAAGCTGTACTGTATTCAAACTGACAGAAAAGTTCGGAATCGTGTTCTGTAACATACAAGGAAATATCGAATTTTGATATTGGATGATGCAAGTCCTTCCATTGAAGCTGTACATCTTTCATTTTCAGCTTTTGCTGGTCCATATTCTGAAGGACAAGCGTTGTGTCAAACAGTGGATTCCGGCTCATTTCCCGCTGTACGCCGAGTTTATCCACGAGCTCTTCAAACGGATAATCCTGATGCTCGTACGCTTCCAGTGCCGTCTGTCTGACTTCTTTCAGAAATTCTTCAAATGTCTTATGACCGGCCGGGCGTGTGCGTAGAGCCAATGTATTGACGAACATCCCAAGAACAGCTTCAAGGTCGGCATGGGGCCGTCCGGCGATAGGTGAACCAATCACGATATCATCCTGAGCGCTTAACCGTGATAAAAAAGCTGAATACAAAGCGAGCAGTGTCATGTAAAGTGTGCTGCTGTTTTTATGGGCGAGCTGTTTTATCCGGGACGTGAGCTCTTTATCCATTTGAAAGGTTACTTTTCCGCCTGCGAATTGCCGTTCTGCCGGACGGCGTTTATCTGTAGGAAGCTCTAGTACAGGGAGGTCTCCGCTAAACTGCTGCAGCCAGTAAGTCTCCTGCTTTTGATACGAGTCTCCCTTTTTAAAAAGCTGCTGCCAGACGGCGTAATCTTTATACTGGATCCGCAGCGGCTTAAGCTGCCGTTTCGCATAAAGATCGGTGAATTCTCGGATTAGGAGCTGAACGGATACGCCATCTGAAATAATATGGTGCATATCTACCAGCAATACATGCTTCTCGTTCGACACTTTTACAAGACCCGCTCTAAATAACGGCGCTTGATTGAGATCAAAGGGACGAACAAATCTCTCGATATCGGTCTCTCTGCTTAATTCAAACGGTACCTCGGTGTGAATACGCTGAACAGGCTCGCCATCTGTCCCGGATACAAAGGAAGTTCGAAGAGGCTCATGCCGACTGATCAGTTCTTTACATACAGCAGACAGGTTAGCGACATCCAGTGTCCCTTCCAGTTCTAAGACCGCAGGCATATTATAGGCGACACCCTCATCAAGCTGCTGAAGCACATAGATCCGTTTTTGAGCGGAAGATACAGGATATGCCTCCCTTTCTTCTGCCGGTTCAATTGCTGCATACGGATTTTCTTCTGCATTTCGAATGATTGAAGCTAACCCTTCCACTGTCGGATAGGCAAAAATGTCCTTAAGCGGAACTTGCACATGAAATTCCTTTGCAATCCGTGACATCAGCACTGTTGCTTTTAGAGAGTGGCCGCCATGATCAAAAAAGTTGTCTTGGATGCCTATAGAGCCATTCTTCAGCACATCTTCAAATAATTGTGAAAGCTTTGCCTCTAACAGATTACGAGGAGCAGTATATGGATTTCCGCTGATTGAAGCATCTGGCTCTGGAAGTGCTGATTGATCTACTTTGCCATTTGGGGTAAGAGGTATGCTGTCAACCCATACCCATTTCGCCGGAATCATGTATTCTGGTAGCTCACTAGCCATATAGCTGCGTAAATCTATTGCATTCATCTTTTGTACACTGCAATAGTAAGCGCGTAATTCATGTTCACCGTTTTCATCTTGTCTGATGAGAATGGCAGCCTCTTTTATGTCCGGATGATTCATTAACGTGACTTCGATTTCTTGCGGCTCGATTCGATAACCCCTGATTTTCACTTGATTGTCTGCCCGTCCGATATATTCGATGTTGCCGTCTTCAAGCCGTCTGGCCACATCACCTGTACGGTACATGATCGCACCAGGCCTGAATGGGTCGGATGAAAATTTGTCGCGTGTCAGTTTATCGTGATTGACATATCCTCTGGCAACACTTGCGCCGGAAATATAGAGTTCACCAGGTACGCCGTATGGCTGCAGCTGTTTTTGATGATTCAAAATATATAGATCAGTACAGCTTATCGGTTTACCGATTGGCGGAAACTCCGGAATAGGGTCTCCTGGATGAATGGTATACGTAGATACGACATGAGTTTCTGAAGGTCCGTAATGATTGTGCAGGTGTATGTCGCGTTCACGTAACACCTCTTGGAAAAGGTCTGAAATCATTAATTGTTCCCCGGCTGCAATCAAGTGTTTGACGCCATAAGGAAACGAGTTTGTCAGTTGCTGCTCGCTGAAAATCATTTTGATAAAAGCAGTTGGGAGAAACACAATATTCGTCTGTTGCTTGTTTATAAATGCAAACAGCTGAGGCACATCTCTTTTTATGGCTTCTGGCACGATGTGCAGTGTGCCGCCTTTAAGAAGCGCAGAAAATATTTCTTGATAGCAGACGTCAAAGGCAGGTGTCGCAAATTGCAGAACATCTGCTTCGAAATCAATGCCAGAGTGTGCATATTCGAACTTCAGCAAGTTAGCCATGTTTCGATGCTCAAATTGAACACCCTTTGGTTTACCTGTTGTACCTGACGTATAAATGATATACAGCAGATCGTCAGCATTATTGACTGACTTCATGTTACTGCCGTCTTCTTTGCTTTCGATATCTTCTGCATGAGTGATAATGTAATTGTTTTCTAACGATGAGGAAAGATGCGCTTGTGAAACAACATGCGAACAGCCGCAGTCATTTAGAATATAACGGATTCTGTCAGCTGGATAATACGGATCAATCGGAACAATAGCGCCGCCTGCCTTTAAGATTCCAAGAACACCTGTGATAAACGCCGCTGAGCGTTCCATCATAATTGCAACGGGCTCCTGTCTCGCAACACCCTTCATTCGTAAATGCCGCGCCAATCTGTTAGCCGATTTATTCAGTTCTTTGTATGTTAACGAGCAGGCTTGATCAATTACCGCATAAGCATCCGGCGTCTTTTCTGCTTGTGTTTCAAACATGGCATGGATGGTTTCGTAAACTGGTGTTCGATCTGCGATTTCTCCAATCAGCTGCCGCTTTTCAGTGTCTGTCGTAATCTCGATTTCACCAGGTGGAAGATTCGGATTGTGTAAGATTTGCGATACAACATTCAGAAGATGCTCCTTGATAGAAAGCACAAAAGACCGATCGTGCTGCTCAGCATCATAGCTCATTTTCATATGGATTTCTTCTCCTGGTGCTACCATAAGATAAAAGCTGTAGTTGGTTTCATCGGCCACAGTGAAGTTATGAATCTGAAAAAGATCTGAAGCATGGTCCTGTTTGTTGAGCATTTGAATCTCTTGCTGCACCGGATAGTTTTCAAATACGAGAATATGGTCAATCAGCCCTTGCTTAACCGCTGAACGGGCTTGAATCTCATATAAAGGATGGTAGCTGTATGCTTCAGCGGCAAGACGGTCTTTTTGCATATCTTTTATGAGCTGTAGAAATGGTGTTTTTGCCCCCTGTACCCGAACCGGTATCGTGTTAATGAAAAGACCTACCATTTGTTCAATGCCTTCGATTTCGGCGGGTCTTCCAGACATGACAGAACCGAATACGGCGTCATCATGATTATTATATTTTTGAAGCAGAATGCCCCAAATGGTATGGAAAATCGTACTGAGTGTCACTTCTTCTCTTGCTGCAAGCTCCGAAAGCCTGCTGCTTTCTTTCTTAGAGAATGAAAACGTAACGTGTTCCTGCCTGCTTCTCCCTTTTGGTTTTTTCTGTTTTGGGAGCATGGTTTGCTGTTCATAGCCGGAAAGGTAATGATCCCAATATGAAACCGCCTGCTCTTTGTCTTGCTCCATCAGCCATTTGATATACCTTCCGTATGGCTGAACCGGCTCTAGTGATATAGCGGATTCATTTACATAAGATGCATAAATATGAAGAAACTCCTTTAACACAATGCTGAGGCACCAGCCGTCCATCATGATGTGATGAAAGGTCCAAATACAAGTGTATTGGCCCTCTCCTGTTTGAATCAGAGTGATGCGCATAAGCAGATCTTTTTGCAAGTGAAACCCTTGAGCGCGGTCTTTTTCTTTCAATTGTTCGATAAACTGTGATTGCTTCTCTTTGTTTAAATGCGTAATGTCTTTTTCCTGCACGATGACATTCCGTTCTCTCAGGACAACCTGCTGGGGAGAGGAAACATTTTGACTGATAAAAATTGTCCTGAAAATATCGTGTCTTGCGACAAGAGCATTGATGCTGTTTTGAAAATACTGCGGATTGACTTTTCCTACTATTGTAAAAGAAGCTTGCTCAACATATGCCTGTGAATCTTTTTGCAGGAGGGAATGAAAAAGCATCCCTTCCTGCATGTAAGACAGCGGATAAATATCCTGAATTGAATTCGCTTTTGTCATGTTCATGTCTCCCTGTCACGATTTTCTACAATTCTTCCACCAAGCTGGATATGCTGTCCAAATCCTCTGCCGTTAATGATTGACTGCTAAAATCGCTCAGTGTCTTTTCTGTTTTTTGTTTACCGGCGCAGTGTTTCATAATGTCCAGCAAAAAGTGTTCGATCCTGTTGATAAGCTGGTCCATTGTGTTTCTATGGAAACGGGCCGGCGGATAGCTAAGATTGAAATGAAGCTTTTTGTCTGCTGCCATTGCACTTATTTCTATGATTTGCTCACGCTTCCATGTATGAGTGATATCTTTTCCGCTTCCAAGACTTGATGGACGGAAGCTGCCCTGTCTTTCGATGTCGTTGAACTGGCCCAAATAGTTAAAGCTGATTTCAGGTGTTTTTGAAAACGCAATGCTTTTGTTTTCAGGGTGTGTGAGGTATTTCAGCATACCGTAACCTATCCCTTTGTTTGGTATCCGGCCCAGTGTATCTTTAACGGTTTTTACTGCGGTTCCCAGCTCATCCCTTTGATTTTCAAAGCTTATGAGGGCCGGGTACATGGATGTAAACCAGCCGACCGTCCGGCTGATATCTAACTCCGGCATAATGTGCTCTCTTCCGTGTCCTTCCATAGCGATTCGGAGCTTGCTTCCTCCTGTCCATTCACAAATCGCCAACGATGCCGCCGTTAACAGAATATCTTGTGTATCTGTACTATAGGCGTGATTGACGTTTTGCAGCAAAACGTCAGTGTCTGCTTCAGAGAGTGAAAAGCTTACCGAGTCCCTCTTGCTGCAGTCGGTGTTCTCATGAAACGGCATTTCATATGGCAGTTCCGCAGTTTGCTGTTCTTCTGCACTTCGCCAATACGCCTCTTCACGAATCAGCTTGCTGCTTTGGGCATATTCCTGAATCCGTCTGGCGTATTCCTGATAGGAATCAGTTTTAGGCGGAAGCTGAATCGCCTGGCCTGAAGACGCTTGTTGGTACCCTGCTGACAAATCCTCCAGCAAAATCCGCCATGCCACACCATCAACGACTAGATGATGGATCGCGAGGAACAAGTAATCCCTGGTCAGTGTTTTAAACCACGCGGCATGTAACAATGGCCCTTCCTGCAAATTGATGCTTTGCTGAAGATCTGCAACTTCTCGTTTGATTTGTGTTTCCCAATCGTTTTCAGATTGTGAAAGATCAGATATTTTTAACCTGTATAGCTGTGATTCATGAATGCCCTGGTTGATTTGAATCCATCGCCCGCCATCGTTACGATAAACCATCCGAAGCGCATCATGATGCTCCGCCAGCTTTTTTAAGGATGCTCTAAGAGCGTCTTCAGACAAACGGTCAGTATGGAAAAGCATGACAGACTGATTGAAATGGTGTCGTTCTTCTATGTCTTGTGAGAGAAACCATTTCTGAATAGGCGTCCATGGAACATCTCCCTGAACAGGTCCTTGTTCTATGACTCTCTCTGTTTTACGAATAAATGGTGATAAGTCTTTTATCTTTGGATGACGGAATAAATCACTTACCTGCAAGCTTAACCCGTGGCGCCCGAGACGTGCAGAAACTTGAAGCGCTTTGATGGAATCGCCGCCCAATTCAAAGAATGAATCCTCTATTCCGATCCTCTGGATGCCTAGAACCTCCTGCCAGATCAATGCCAGCTGCTCTTCAAGTTCGTTGCGTGGCGGGATGTATGTTTGTTTAGATGCGAAATCTGGTTCAGGCAGTGCTTTCCGGTTCAATTTGCCGTTCGATGTGAGCGGAAGATTCTCCATTTCAATGATATACGCCGGAATCATATAATTAGGCAGTGAACGGGCGAGAAGAGAACGCACTTGTTCAGCATTCGTGCCCGCTTTTACGCTGATATAGCCAAACAGCTCTTTGCTCCCTGACTGTCCTGTACGTGCCAACACCGCCGCTTCTTTGACTCCGTCTATGTGGCGAAGTGCTGATTCGATCTCACCCAGCTCTACCCGATAGCCTCTGACTTTTACTTGATCATCAATACGGCCAACGTACTCAATTGTGCCATCGGGAAGCCAGCGCGCCAGATCACCTGTGCGGTACAGTCGATCGCCGGGTACAAACGGGTTTTGGACAAATTTCTCTTTCGTTAAATCAGGACGGCGTAAATACCCTCTGGCAACGCCATCTCCGCCGACACAAAGTTCGCCAACAGCTCCGGCCGGCTGCAGCATTCCCCATTGATTTAAGATATAAGCGGAGGAATTGCCAACCGGCCGCCCGATCGGAATGGAGAGTTCATATGTTTTTTGAATGTGGAAGCATGTCGAAAAAGTTGTATTTTCGGTTGGCCCATATCCGTTCCATATCGATACTTCCGGGCAGGCATTTCTGATTCGATTGACGTGGCTTGCCGACAAAGCTTCTCCGCCTATGATCAGATGGTTAAGCTGCGAAAATGTTGTCTCGAGTTGCTCTGTCAAATGATTGAATAGAGACGAGGTCAGCCACATCGTTGTGATTCCTTGATGTTCTATGTATCTCTTAAGCTGTTGGGAATCGAGAAAGGTTTGTTGATCGGACAGGTGCAAAGCGGCACCATTTAACAGCGGTCCAAAAAATTCAAATGATCCAACGTCAAAACCGATTGATGATGTCATCAGAAGGCGGTCAGCTGGTGTAAACGTAATATAATTGCTGTTTTTCACAAGACGAATGACACTTCGCTGCTCAATCATGACACCCTTTGGTTTACCGGTTGATCCAGAGGTATAAATGATATATGCAAGTGAATGGGGCCCTGCTGAAGATTCAACGTTCTTCGCCTCTCCTTGCTTTTGAATATCTTCGATTATGATTTGTTCACATTCAATGCCTACTAGCTGTTTTTCTGTTTTTTCAGATTGAAGGAGTAATGCTGCCCTGCTGTCAGACAGCATATAAGCTATGCGTTCAACAGGCAGATTAGAATCGATAGGCAGATAGGCTCCCCCGGCTTTCAGAATGCCCAGCATACCTGCTATGAGTTCTGGCGTTCGTTCTGCCAACAAGGCTACGACTCGATCGGGACCGACTCCCTTTCTCTGTAGAAGTGAAGCAATTTGATTTGCCCAGCTGTTCAGATCCGCGTAAGTTAACTCTTGTGTATCGCTGACAATTGCTATGGCATTAGGCGTTTGTTCCGCCTGCATTTCAAAGAGTCTGCTGATGGTTTCATTTCTTGGATATTCTATTTTTGTACGATTGAGCTCATGGATAAGGTAATGGGCCTCATCTTCATTCAGGATATTTGTTGTTCCGAGAACGGCTTTGTTGTCCTGGATGATGGAGAGTAACATATTGATGAGGTATTGAAGCCACTTTTCTATCGTTTTTTTCTTATATAAGTCAGTACTAAACTCCATTTGGAACGTCAGCAAACCGTGGGGCTGTTCCTGAGCATATAGGGTTAAATCAAATTTGGACGTTTGATGCCCATTGTTTGCTGCAGGTTTGAGACACAGTTCATCCAGGTCCAACGATTCCTGATCCATGTTTTGAAGAACAAACATGACGTCAAACAGCGGATTCCGGCTCATATCCCTTGTCAATTCAAGCTTATCGACAAGCTCTTCGAACGGATAATCCTGATGC
>NZ_JBOBQH010000020.1:0-3070 GCF_050585765.1 Bacillus sp. ATD
CCCAAACAAGCCTACTGTGTCAAGTGTCCCTAACAGGTTTGGAAGTCCAAAATTGGACTCTCCTACTTGTGGCTTGTCCTGCATCGTCAGAAACGATACACCCTTCCTTCGTCAGCACTTAATGGCAGCTTTCGCCTTTCAGATGCATGTGTAAATAGGGAAGCACAGAAGGCATCCTATCCTCATTTATTGCGTCGGCTGAGTCACTACCCTGTCAAGTTTTACGTGTGTTAGCGCATTCCACGGCAGTCTGATCCTTAAAAAAGGCATCACTAAAGACAACACCTTAATTCAGGAGTAGACTGACTGTATTTAATTGTAAGGAGTCGCATTACACGACCCCCTTGATTAAATTGTTAATTTTAAATACAATAGAATTGCATAGTATTGACCAAGATTAGGAGAGTGTTCCAGCACTCCCTAATCATCCAAACCAAGCTATAAACTGGATACATATAGCCGGCACAGCTACAAGTAATACTCCAAAAGCAACCTTACAGAACCACTCGTTATGTACCTCGGTTTTATTCATCAGCGTCAGCTTCCTCTACGTCATACTCACCAATTTCACATAAATTGTCGCTAACTCTTGGGATAACCGTTTGTCCTCCGCCCATTTCAAACATCACATGTATATGATCAATTGCCATTTGCAACGTTGACTCTAAATTGTCTCTTGCGTCCTCTTCACTTTCACCATCTATATTGAAGGAAACTGGAATTGAAATATCGGTATGTATGTTGAAGCGCTTTGTAGGCGCTCCATTATTGTTTGTTTCAATGAAATTAACTTCTTCTGATTTGTTATTCAGGATGAAATGGTGAAAGTGATTAGCTATATCCTCAAAGCGTTCCTCGTTAGAGATTGTCCCTAAGCTCGCTACGTTAGTTCCTACAGTGTGTCGGTTAATTTGCATTGTCAGTATCCCCTTTAGTATGTTTTGTTTTTGTCTAACAACTGAAAGCCTTCTAATGTAATTAGCTCTCGATTATCAATAAGTGCATCCCATAAGGTTGTGTGAAGCAGTTTATCAACTACTGCATTAGTCAGAGTGACAAGACTTTTGTATTGAATATCTTCGGCCAAGAAATCTGAATGAAGCCTATCATACAGTCCATCTCCTCTTTTTAAGACTTGATATAGATGAACTTGACCATCTTCACCAGCTATTGCGAACTGCTTATAAAAGAGTATTGCGGGTAAATTACCTAAGTCTTTTCTGTGGATGATTATGCGCCTCAATATTATCACTTATTGTTAATCCCTATTTATTTAACTCCTTATGTTAATAATATATCATCATTTGTTTAACGCCAAGCGTTAAATCGTCATTATTTTTTGCGTTGGTTTGTGGTATTATTATTTGGAGGTGAATACTTTTGATCAAATTTAAATTAGATAAACTATTAGAAAAACACGATAAATCAATGTATTGGCTTTCTAGAAAAACAGAAATAAGACCAAATACTATTAGTAAATGGGTTAATAATGAGCAACTGAGCGAAGAAGAAAAAGTAAAATCTATAAATGTTGAAGCGTTAGACAGAATTTGCAAAGTGTTAAATTGCAAACTGGAAGATGTTATTGAATTTGTCGAGGATGATCCTAAAGACTCTTAAGCAAAAGTATTGCTTTTATTTTTTAATTCGTTAAACAAAACCATTGAAATATTCGATTGTCGGAATTTCCGATAATCAAAAGTATTGCAATAGCTGTTATACTGTATGGAGAGGTGAACGGGATGGAGAATAATATGCTTCAAGCAATATTGGATGAGATAAAGAAAATTGATAACAAAATTGATGGTGTATCATCTGAATTAAAGTCATTTAAAGAAGAGATGAATGAATTCAGAGAAGAAACAAAGAAGGAATTCAATCAGATTAACGTTAAATTAGACAGACTTGAAGAAAATCAGCCTCAAGATATTACAGCTCATCTTAAACAGCTACAGAATGTAGATAATAAAACGGAGTTATTGAATAAGAGATTGTTTGATGTTGAAAGTCGATTGAAGAACTAATTGCCACAATTGGCAATGATCAAACAAGGGGATGGGATAAATGAAAATCAAATATTCAATTGTCTCACTGCTTTTGAGCCTTTTCACATTCTTTCTGCTCCAAGTTGCAGATCGTCTCAAAGATGTAATACTAACTGCTTCAACAGTTGATACAGATGAAAGTATGATTGATCAAAGTCTACTCGAAAGCAGTTTAGTTATCATCGCTACCATTTTTTTAATTTTAAGTGTTGTTTTTTATTACACCCATCCGAAAGAGAAATAGCATGATGAGCAATCATATCCTTTTATTACTTTTTAATATAGGAGGAAGATTAATGGATATACCAATGTGGGCCTATATAGTGGTTGGCATTCTTGCTATTGCCGGATTTATAAGTGTTATGTGGTTTTCTTTATTCCTAGATAAAAGTGAAAAAAATAAGCAGGCTTAATGCCTGCTTTTATTATTTGATTAATAGAAAGGAATTGAAGTTCCTTAGAATAGATCTTTGGTAAACGTCTTCAGAGTAAAGCAACGGGGAAAATAATGAGAAGTTTGTTCAAGTAATCTACACTGACTGAGCTCCCACATTTTTCATTTGATATGTGCTATGCTTTTTACATACCAAATAAAGGGGGCGTTCAATTGACAACTTCTCATGAAATTTTTGTTTATGTAGGGAATGAATTTAAACGTTCAAAAAGCTTCAGATCACGTAGAGAAGCATGTAAATTCCTTGAAAGTATTAGATTAAAGTTTGAAGATAAAGAGGTATTGCCATCGGATGAGGGATTCCCACGATTCAACGTCTATGTAAAGTATTGTCATAGTTACCTGGGGGTAGTAAGAAAAGGTATAATGGCCCCACTTGGTACGCCTCATAGCCATTTCCCTGCAGAATTAGAAGGTGAAATATTGACGTTTATGGAAGAAGAATACCTAAAACGATAAATAAAAACCCCTTCACATTATTGTGAGGGGGTTATTTTATTTAGTCTTAATACTTCTCAGAAAAGCACTTCTGTTCTCAGTGGCATTTGTCAGCATTTTTGCATTTTCATTA
>NZ_JBOBQH010000021.1:0-2325 GCF_050585765.1 Bacillus sp. ATD
CAATGAAAATGCAACAATGCTGACAAATGCCACTGAGAACAGAAGTGCTTTTCTGAGAAGTATTAAGACTAAATAAAGTACCCCCCTCACAAAAATGTGAAGGAGTTTTTTTACTTGACCACATGGTTCAGATATTCTATTTGCCAATAGTAACAGAAAGTTTTTTAATGCTTTTAATGCCTGCTTTGTTTTATTTTAGGGCTGTGTTCTCTACATAATCTATTTTTTCCAATTCTTTATTAACATCTCCCCTTTTTATTTTTTGGTTTGGGAACAACTTGTAACTTTTTGATTTGTCTTTTTTATATAGAGATTCTGTTTGTTTGTTCGGTTTCAATTCATATATTAGTTCAATAAAGTCGCCATTTTGATACACTGCTATTCCTATATCTTCTCTTTTCAAAATATCAGTGTCGGTAAGTATTTTTTCTTTCTGCAGTCTTTTATTTTCTAACGTCACAACTTGATTAATACTTGAATCATATTTTTCCTTTTTTTCTTCTTTTTCGCTTTTACATCCAGTTAACATAATGATCAAGGTTGATAGGATAATAAACAAAAATTTTGTTTTCATAATTAAATCCCTCCTAAATTTAATATTAATTGTTTAAAAAAGAAAATGGCAGGTCTAAAAGTATCTAAGACTATTCAAAACTTGAGTACGCATTGCTACATGTTTAAACTAACGTATTATGCTTAGCAACTTCAATGTAGACCGCATAAAGAAAAGACAGATGCTAACAATTACATAGAATTAAAAAAATAGCAGGCTCCTATATGGAATCTGCTACTTTTCTTTTGGAAGTGTGTAATAAAAAACGACACTTAATATTAAAAAAATGATAGGGATGATAACTAAACTGCTTTCAAGTAGACTTTGATCAATCGTACTTTCATCTGTATCAACTGTTGAAGCAGTTAGTATTACATCTTTGAGACGGTCTGCAACTTGAAGCAGGAAGAATGTAAAAAGGCTCAAAAACAGTGAAACAATTGAAAATTTGATTCTCACTTATCCCATCCCCTTATGTAGTCGCCAACTTTACTCAGTTATTCAATCTCTCTTCTAATTCATGGATACGTCTTTCTAAGCTAGAGAATTTCTTGTCATTATAGCTATGATCACGCTCAATGTTCTTATTGATCAATTTAAGTATGGACATAACTTCTTCAGGTTCGTTTTCTTCTATACGAGTAACTGTACTCTTAATTTCTTTAACATCCTGTTTAACTTCAGCAATATCCTTTGATAACTGCTGAATAGCTTCTAATATTTGTTTCTCCATCCCGTTCACCTCTCCGTACAGTATAACAGCTATTGCAATACTTTTGGTTTATTGAATCGTGAAATATTTCAATGGTTTTGTTTAACATTAAAATTTTAAAATATTGCTCATTTGCTACTTTTGGTTAAACCTGTTCAGATTTATCCTCTACAAATTCTACAACTTCTTGTATCGGACACTCTAGATACTCACAGATCTTAAGGATAACAGTTAACGCCACTACTTCGCCTTTTGACATTTTAGCCAGTGTTGATGGCGAAATCCCCAAATCCTTCTTTAAGTCACTTCGTGTTTTATCACGCTTTATTAATGTTATTTCTATTGGTTTATAGCTTATTTTCAATAGTGAAGAGGACGCAAGAGACAACTTAGAGGCAATGTTGCAAATGGCAATTAATCATATACATGTGATGTTTGAAATGGCTGGAGGGCAAACGGTTATCCTTAGAGTTAGCGACAATTTATGTGAGATGGGTGAGTATGACGCAGAGGAAGCTGACGTTGATGAATAAAACTGAGGTACATAATGAGCGGTTCAGTCAGGTTGTTTTTGGAGTATTGTTAGTAGCTGTACCGGCTATATGTATCCAGTTTGTAGCTTGGTTTGGATGATTAGGGAGTGCGGGCACACTCTCCTAATCGTAAAAGGGTTGATACCTTCCCATTGTATTTAAACTCAAAAATTTAATCAAGGGGGTCGTGTAAGGCGACTCCTCACAATTAAATAAAGTCAGTCTATGCTCCTGAATTAAGGTGTTGTTTTTAGTGATGCCTTTTTTAGGGATCAGACTGCCGTGGAATGCGCTAACACACGTAAAACTTGACAGGGTAGTGACTCAGCCGACGCAATAAATGAGGATAGGATGCCTTCTGTGTTTCCCTATTTACACATGCATCTGAAAGGCGAAAGCTGCCATTAAGTGCTGACGAAGGATGGGTGTATCGTTTCTGACGATGCAGGAGAAGCCATAAGTATACGAACCCAATTTTGGGTTGGTTGAACCTGTTAGGGACACTTGACACAGTAGGCTTGTTTGAA
>NZ_JBOBQH010000022.1:0-1806 GCF_050585765.1 Bacillus sp. ATD
AGGTAACAGCCCTGTAGTCAAAACTTCGTTCTCTCCTGAGTGGATCCTGAGTACGGCGGAACACGTGAAATTCCGTCGGAATCCGGGAGGACCATCTCCCAAGGCTAAATACTCCCTAGTGACCGATAGTGAACCAGTACCGTGAGGGAAAGGTGAAAAGCACCCCGGAAGGGGAGTGAAAGAGATCCTGAAACCGTGTGCCTACAAGTAGTCAGAGCCCGTTAACGGGTGATGGCGTGCCTTTTGTAGAATGAACCGGCGAGTTACGATCCCGTGCAAGGTTAAGCAGAAGATGCGGAGCCGCAGCGAAAGCGAGTCTGAATAGGGCGCATGAGTACGTGGTCGTAGACCCGAAACCAGGTGATCTACCCATGTCCAGGGTGAAGTTCAGGTAACACTGAATGGAGGCCCGAACCCACGCACGTTGAAAAGTGCGGGGATGAGGTGTGGGTAGGGGTGAAATGCCAATCGAACCTGGAGATAGCTGGTTCTCTCCGAAATAGCTTTAGGGCTAGCCTCAAGGTAAGAGTCTTGGAGGTAGAGCACTGATTGGACTAGGGGCCCCTACCGGGTTACCGAATTCAGTCAAACTCCGAATGCCAATGACTTATCCTTGGGAGTCAGACTGCGAGTGATAAGATCCGTAGTCGAAAGGGAAACAGCCCAGACCGCCAGCTAAGGTCCCAAAGTATACGTTAAGTGGAAAAGGATGTGGAGTTGCTTAGACAACCAGGATGTTGGCTTAGAAGCAGCCACCATTTAAAGAGTGCGTAATAGCTCACTGGTCGAGTGACTCTGCGCCGAAAATGTACCGGGGCTAAACGTATCACCGAAGCTGCGGACTGTTCTTCGAACAGTGGTAGGAGAGCGTTCTAAGGGCTGTGAAGCCAGACCGGAAGGACTGGTGGAGCGCTTAGAAGTGAGAATGCCGGTATGAGTAGCGAAAGAGGGGTGAGAATCCCCTCCACCGAATGCCTAAGGTTTCCTGAGGAAGGCTCGTCCGCTCAGGGTTAGTCGGGACCTAAGCCGAGGCCGAAAGGCGTAGGCGATGGACAACAGGTTGATATTCCTGTACCACCTCCTCACCATTTGAGCAATGGGGGGACGCAGGAGGATAGGGTAAGCGCGGTATTGGATATCCGCGTCCAAGCAGTTAGGCTGGGAAATAGGCAAATCCGTTTCCCATAAGGCTGAGCTGTGATGGCGAGCGAAATATAGTAGCGAAGTTCCTGATTCCACACTGCCAAGAAAAGCCTCTAGCGAGGTGAGAGGTGCCCGTACCGCAAACCGACACAGGTAGGCGAGGAGAGAATCCTAAGGTGATCGAGAGAACTCTCGTTAAGGAACTCGGCAAAATGACCCCGTAACTTCGGGAGAAGGGGTGCTCTGTTAGGGTGCAAGCCCGAGAGAGCCGCAGTGAATAGGCCCAGGCGACTGTTTAGCAAAAACACAGGTCTCTGCGAAGCCGTAAGGCGAAGTATAGGGGCTGACGCCTGCCCGGTGCTGGAAGGTTAAGAGGAGCGCTTAGCGTAAGCGAAGGTGCGAATTGAAGCCCCAGTAAACGGCGGCCGTAACTATAACGGTCCTAAGGTAGCGAAATTCCTTGTCGGGTAAGTTCCGACCCGCACGAAAGGCGCAACGATCTGGGCACTGTCTCAACGAGAGACTCGGTGAAATTATAGTACCTGTGAAGATGCAGGTTACCCGCGACAGGACGGAAAGACCCCGTGGAGCTTTACTGCAGCCTGATATTGAATGTTGGTACAGCTTGTACAGGATAGGTAGGAGCCTTGGAAACCGGAGCGC
>NZ_JBOBQH010000024.1:0-1286 GCF_050585765.1 Bacillus sp. ATD
GGGACTGACCCCCGTTTTTGAGACAGGGATCAAAACACCTTTTAAACAGCCAATTGCCGATAATTTATCGGTGATTGGTTGTTTAGTTTTGTTTGAATGCGAATATTGTTATAATAATGAATGTATTCTATGACAGTGCGTTCTACGATGGCGGTCGTAGTTCGATCAATGCTGTTCAGATAGAACGTTTCAGACTTTAGTGAGGAATGAAACGATTCGATGGAGGCATTATCAGCGGGCGTCCCTTTGCGGGACATGCTCATGGTAATGCCTTTTGTTTTAACAGCTTTTTGATACTCGTAAGATGTATACACAGAACCTTGATCACTATGTAACACGCAGTTCTCAGGCAGCGTTGGTAGCTGATCAAGTGTGTTTAAGACAAAGTCTGTGTCCTGCTTATCGCCAATCGTAAAAGCAATCACTTCCCCATTGTATAAATCTAATATACTGGAAAGGTACAATTGTTTCTGCCCATAAGGCAAATATGTGATGTCCGTTACTAGTTTTTCAAGAGGGCGATCAGACTGAAAGTTCCGATCTAATATATTATCGACCACGGCATATGGCTGCCCATCCTTCTTGCGCTTTTTCACCTTAACTTGGCACTGCCATTGATTTTTCTGCATAATACGTTGAACCGTTTTATGGTTAATACACATTCTCTTTTTTAGTATGGCAGTGATTTTTCGATA
Organism: Bacillus sp. ATD; assembly: GCF_050585765.1. Classification (NCBI taxonomy): domain Bacteria; kingdom Bacillati; phylum Bacillota; class Bacilli; order Caryophanales; family Bacillaceae; genus Bacillus; species Bacillus sp. ATD. The sequence continues at coordinate 696 of NZ_JBOBQH010000024.1, forward strand.
TCCATATCGATACTTGTGCTCTCGGCACAACGTGCCGATTTGTTTTTCCAAATGGCGCTTGGGATGATCCTTCATCAAATTCTTCTTCCAACGATAATAAGACGCTCGAGAAATACCTAAATGAATACAGATATCCTGCACAGTCATTGTGCTGTGCAATATTTCTACAAGTTCGACCGACGTTTCGCTATCAACTGCCTTTCCAATTCGTTGTACTTTTTTAAAACTTCATTCTGTTGTCTCAGATAATGATTCTCTGCCTGCAGTTTCTCTAATTCGGAAGAATACTCCGGGCCTTTTCCGTAAGTGTATTGCTTTCCAACAGGCTGTTCAAATCGATGTGTATCACCAGCCTTATACCATCTGACCCATGTCTGAACCTGTGTCTTATTCTTAATATTCAATTCCTGCATGATCTCTTTCATAGGCACGCCTGCCAATCTCATTTCTACAGCCTTCTGTTTCACTTCAACCGGATAACTCACTCTTGTCCCCATTGAAAAAACACCTCCAAGTCTAATTTCGGATAACAATCATCCGTATTCAAACTTGAGGGTGTTTTTATTTGTCTCATCTTATGGGGTCAGTCCC
>NZ_JBOBQH010000025.1:0-1264 GCF_050585765.1 Bacillus sp. ATD
AGGACGTCTTCCCACAGCTGGGCAAGCTTCATCTCGGTCACATTTCTTGGCGCTGTGTAGGCCTCCGCATCTGCCGCTCCGTTAGGAGCTGGCAGGGCGTTCCGGTCCAGCTTTCCGCTTGGCGTAACCGGCCACTGTTCCATCTCGATCATATGGGCTGGGATCATGTAGCCCGGCAGCCGTCTCTCCAGCTGCGCCCGCACTTCGTTTCTCGGGAGTCCTTCTATATAAGCGCATAATTCCGGCTCGCCGCTGTCTGTCCGTACGGTAACGGCCGCCTCCCTTATGCCTTCTATGCTTCTAAGCGCCGCTTCAATTTCTCCAGGCTCAATCCGGTAACCACGGATTTTCACCTGATCATCCGTGCGGCCGAGGAATTCCATATTCCCGTCAGGGAGCCAGCGGGCTATATCCCCTGTTTTGTACATGCGTTCCCCCGGGTAAAAGGGATCCTCAAGAAAACGCTCCTCCGTTAAGGCCGGCCGATTCAGATAGCCTCTGGCCACACCCGCTCCAGCAATGTACAGTTCACCGGAGACACCTAAGGGCTGTACGGCTAAATGGGGATCTAAAACATACAAACGCGCACCGGGTACAGGCTTCCCGATCGGAATCCTAAAGCGGTCCCTGTCCCGCTCTGGGTCCAACATGTAGAATGCCGCGTCAACCGTTGCTTCTGTCGGCCCATAGCCATGGATCAGCGATACCTCAGGCAATAAAGAAGCAAATCGCGCTGCCATACGGGGTGCAAGCGGTTCACCTCCGGCGAATACACGCTTCAGGCTTGTCCCGTCACTTAGTGTTGCGATTTCCGCTTGATCGAGAAAACTGTTCAGCATAGCCGGAATAAAATGAACCGTTGTCACGTTTTCCTGATGAATGGCTTTTACGATCAATGCCGGATCTTTCTCCCAGCCCGGAGGAACCAGATAAGCCGAAGCACCGGAAAGCGACCACCAAAACAGCTGCCACACAGACGCATCAAAGGAAAAAGAGGTTTTCACCATGACAATGTCATCTTCCTGAAGCGGAAACTGGTGCTGCATGCCGGTCAGAAAGGAAACAGCCTGGCGGTGCTCGACGGCTACCCCTTTTGGCTGCCCGGTGGAGCCAGACGTATAGATGACATAGGCGAGAGATCCGCCGCTAATAGAAGCAGATACATGACGTTCTGCTTCTTCACGGGCAAGAGATGTCATGTCAACCTCAAGCGTCTCTCCGGAAAAGCTCGGCGCAAAACATCCCGGCTGTGTCAGTAAGAGAT
>NZ_JBOBQH010000026.1:0-941 GCF_050585765.1 Bacillus sp. ATD
AGGCTCAATCCGGTAACCACGGATTTTCACCTGATCATCCGTACGGCCGAGGAATTCCATATTCCCGTCAGGGAGCCAGCGGGCTACATCCCCTGTTTTGTACATGCGTTCCCCCGGGTAAAACGGGTCCTCAAGAAAACGCTCCTCCGTTAAGGCCGGCCGATTCAAATAGCCTCTGGCCACACCCGCTCCGGCAATGTACAGTTCGCCGGAGACACCGATAGGCTGTACGGCTAAATGGGGATCTAAAACATACAAACGCGCACCGGGTACAGGCTTCCCGATCGGAATCCGCAAGCGTTCCCTGTCCCGCTCTGGGTCGAACACGTAGAATGCCGCGTCAACCGTTGCTTCTGTCGGCCCATAGCCATGGATCAGCGATACCTCAGGCAATAAAGAAGCAAATCGCGCTGCCACACGGGGTGCAAGCGGTTCACCTCCGGCGAATACACGCTTCAGGCTTGTCCCGTCACTTAGTGTTGCGATTTCCGCTTGATCGAGAAAACTGTTCAGTATAGCCGGAATAAAATGAACCGTTGTCACGTTTTCCTGATGAATGGCTTTTACGATCAATGCCGGATCTTTCTCCCAGCCCGGAGGAAGCAGATAAGCCGAAGCACCGGAAAGCGACCACCAAAACAGCTGCCACACAGACGCATCAAAGGAAAAAGAGGTTTTCACCATGACAATGTCATCTTCCGAAAGCGGAAATTGGTGCTGCATGCCGGTCAGAAAGGAAACAGCCTGGCGGTGCTCGACGGCTACCCCTTTTGGCTGCCCGGTGGAGCCAGACGTATAGATGACATAGGCGAGAGAACCACTGTCAGCAGAAACAAATACATGGTTTTCTGCTTTTTCTCTCGCAAGAGATGTCAGGTCAACTTCAAGCGTCTCTCCGGAAAAGCTCGGTGCGGAGCATCCCGGCTGTGTCAGCAAGAGAG
>NZ_JBOBQH010000028.1:0-668 GCF_050585765.1 Bacillus sp. ATD
GTTGATCAGCCGGGAGATCCAGCACCGGCAGCTCGCCCTCGAGCTGCTTCAGCCAGTACGCCTTCTGCGTTTTGTATGTGTCTCCTGTTTTGAATCCTTCTTGCCATACGGCGTAGTCTTTATATTGAATATGAAGCCCCGGAAGGGCCCGGTTGTTGTACAGCTCTCCGAATTCCCGAATCAGAATGTTGACGGAAACACCGTCTGAAATGATGTGATGCATATCAACCAGCAAAAGGTGCCGCTCATCTGATACCTTTACGATTTGGGCACGGAACAGAGGCGCTTGGCTGAGATCAAACGGCTTGATAAACGCGGCTGCGGCCTCCTGTTCGGTTTGGTCGCCGAGAACTGTCGTCTGTAATGTGAACGGCACCTCGTCATGGATGCGCTGCACAGGATCGCCGCCTCCATCCTGTTCAAAGGAGGTCCGAAGAGACTCGTGGCGCTTGATCAGCTCTTTGAAAGCCCTGTCCAGCCTTTCGGGATTGAGCTTTCCTTCCAGCTCCAATACCGCCGGCATATTGTAGCCTGTCCCTCCGTCCTCCAGCTGCTGAAGAACATAAATCCGTTTTTGGGCAGATGAAACCGGATAGGTTTCACGCTGTTCCGTCGGCTTTATCGCTTCATATGGACTGTCCGTTCCTTCACGGATAACGGAAGCCAGT
>NZ_JBOBQH010000029.1:0-587 GCF_050585765.1 Bacillus sp. ATD
ACCTGTTATCTAGTTTTGAGAGAATAAGTTTTTTCAAAAAAACACTTGATTTTCTCAAGAATACATAGTATAATGTTAAATGTCACTGAAATTGTCTGGTGATGATGGCGAAGAGGTCACACCCGTTCCCATACCGAACACGGAAGTTAAGCTCTTCAGCGCCGATGGTAGTCGGGGGTTTCCCCCTGTGAGAGTAGGACATCGCCAGGCAGACTTCATTCCGCAGTAGCTCAGTGGTAGAGCTATCGGCTGTTAACCGATCGGTCGTAGGTTCGAATCCTACCTGCGGAGCCATTATTGGAGAGCTGTCCGAGTGGTCGAAGGAGCACGATTGGAAATCGTGTAGGCGGTCAACTCCGTCTCAAGGGTTCGAATCCCTTGCTCTCCGCCACTGATACTTATACATAATTACAATTGAAAGTCTGGGCCCGTTGGTCAAGCGGTTAAGACACCGCCCTTTCACGGCGGTAACACGGGTTCGAATCCCGTACGGGTCATTATATGATGGAGGATTAGCTCAGCTGGGAGAGCATCTGCCTTACAAGCAGAGGGTCGGCGGTTCGAGCCCGTCATCCTCCACCATTATT
>NZ_JBOBQH010000030.1:0-544 GCF_050585765.1 Bacillus sp. ATD
AGTTTTGCGCCCGTAGCTCAATTGGATAGAGCGTTTGACTACGGATCAAAAGGTTAGGGGTTCGACTCCTCTCGGGCGCGCCATGATCTATATGAAATCGGGAAGTAGCTCAGCTTGGTAGAGCACATGGTTTGGGACCATGGGGTCGCAGGTTCGAATCCTGTCTTCCCGACCATTCCTGGGGCCTTAGCTCAGCTGGGAGAGCGCCTGCTTTGCACGCAGGAGGTCAGCGGTTCGATCCCGCTAGGCTCCACTTGGTTTCTAAAAAATATTTGGCGGTGTAGCTCAGCTGGCTAGAGCGTACGGTTCATACCCGTGAGGTCGGGGGTTCGATCCCCTCCGCCGCTACCAATGGACCTTTAGCTCAGTTGGTTAGAGCAGACGGCTCATAACCGTCCGGTCGTAGGTTCGAGTCCTACAAGGTCCACCACTATACGGAGGAATACCCAAGTCTGGCTGAAGGGATCGGTCTTGAAAACCGACAGGGGTGTCAAAGCCCGCGGGGGTTCGAATCCCTCTTCCTCCGCCATACATATTCCCAATC
>NZ_JBOBQH010000031.1:0-493 GCF_050585765.1 Bacillus sp. ATD
AAAAAACGGTCCTGTCGGGATTCACGACAACTTCTTTGACCGCGGAGGACATTCCTTAAAAGCAACGGCGCTTGTCTCCCGAATCTCAAAAGAATTCGATGTACAGGTGCCGCTGAAAGATGTGTTTGCCCATCCTACGATAGAAGGACTGGCTTCTGTTATCCGTGAAGGAACGGACAGTCCATATGAAGCAATAAAACCGACGGAACAGCGTGAGACCTATCCGGTTTCATCTGCCCAAAAGCGGATCTATGTCCTTCAGCAGCTGGAGGACGGAGGGACAGGCTACAATATGCCGGCTGTATTAGAACTGGAAGGGAAGCTTGATCCAGAAAGGCTGGACAGGGCTTTCAAAGAGCTGATCAAGCGCCACGAATCGCTGCGGACCTCCTTTGAACAGGATGGAGGCGGTGAGCCGGTGCAGCGCATCCATGACGAGGTGCCGTTCACATTACAGACGACAGTTCTCGGCGATCAAACTGAACAGGAGGCC
>NZ_JBOBQH010000032.1:0-475 GCF_050585765.1 Bacillus sp. ATD
TTCAGCGCCGATGGTAGTCGGGGGTTTCCCCCTGTGAGAGTAGGAAGCCGCCAAGCAATTGCACGTTAGTGCAATTATGGAGGATTAGCTCAGCTGGGAGAGCATCTGCCTTACAAGCAGAGGGTCGGCGGTTCGAGCCCGTCATCCTCCACCATTCTTTATTATACATATCGGTTTGCATATATGCCGGTGTAGCTCAATTGGTAGAGCAACTGACTTGTAATCAGTAGGTTGGGGGTTCAAGTCCTCTTGCCGGCACCACTTTTATATGATATAATACTTAAGTCTCTTGTAAGAAGAGCCATTAGCTCAGTTGGTAGAGCATCTGACTTTTAATCAGAGGGTCGAAGGTTCGAGTCCTTCATGGCTCACCATTTACATGTTGCGGATGTGGCGGAATTGGCAGACGCGCTAGAATCAGGCTCTAGTGTCTTTACAGACGTGGGGGTTCAAGTCCCTTCATCCGCACCATTTC
>NZ_JBOBQH010000033.1:0-404 GCF_050585765.1 Bacillus sp. ATD
CAATTATGGAGGATTAGCTCAGCTGGGAGAGCATCTGCCTTACAAGCAGAGGGTCGGCGGTTCGAGCCCGTCATCCTCCACCATTTTGCCGGTGTAGCTCAATTGGTAGAGCAACTGACTTGTAATCAGTAGGTTGGGGGTTCAAGTCCTCTTGCCGGCACCACTTTTATATGATATAATACTCAAGTCTCTTGTAAGAAGAGCCATTAGCTCAGTTGGTAGAGCATCTGACTTTTAATCAGAGGGTCGAAGGTTCGAGTCCTTCATGGCTCACCATTTTACGCGGGTGTGGCGGAATTGGCAGACGCGCTAGACTTAGGATCTAGTGTCTTTATGACGTGGGGGTTCAAGTCCCTTCACCCGCATTATATAGGATGACAGTTAGAAAAGCTGGACATCCTGTA
>NZ_JBOBQH010000034.1:0-374 GCF_050585765.1 Bacillus sp. ATD
TGGAGTAACAGGAGCGACTGGAGTAACAGGAGTGACCGGATCAACGGGTTCTACAGGTGCGACGGGATCAACCGGAGCCACCGGACCAACCGGAGCAACGGGATCAACAGGAGCAACGGGATCAACAGGAGCCACTGGAGTGACAGGACCAACAGGAGAAACAGGAGTAATTGGAGCAACGGGAGAAACCGGAGCGACAGGATCAACTGGAGCGACAGGACCAACAGGAGCAACTGGAGCAACAGGAGTGACAGGTCCAACTGGAGAAACGGGAGAAACAGGATCAACAGGTCCAACCGGAGTCACTGGAGCGACGGGATCAACAGGATCAACCGGAACAACCGGAGCGACAGGTCCAACCGGATCAACGGGAT
>NZ_JBOBQH010000035.1:0-346 GCF_050585765.1 Bacillus sp. ATD
GCTGGCTTCTGTTATCCGTGAAGGAACGGACAGTCCATATGAAGCGATAAAGCCGACGGAACAGCGTGAAACCTATCCGGTTTCCTCTGCCCAAAAACGGATTTATGTCCTTCAGCAGCTGGAGGACGGAGGGACAGGCTACAATATGCCGGCTGTATTAGAACTGGAAGGGAAGCTTGATCCAGAAAGGCTGGACAGGGCTTTCAAAGAGCTGATCAAGCGCCACGAGTCGCTTCGTACCTCCTTTGAACAGGATGGAGGCGGTGAGCCGGTGCAACGCATCCATGACGAGGTGCCGTTTACATTACAGACGACAGTTCTCGGCGACCAAACCGAACAGGAATCG
>NZ_JBOBQH010000036.1:0-323 GCF_050585765.1 Bacillus sp. ATD
AGGACGTCTTCCCACAGCTGGGCAAGCTTCATCTCGGTCACATTTCTTGGCGCTGTGTAGGTCTCTGCATCTGCCGCTCCGTTAGGAGCTGGCAGGGCGTTCCGGTCCAGCTTTCCGCTTGGCGTAACCGGCCACTGTTCCATCTCGATCATATGGGCTGGGATCATGTAGCCCGGCAGCCGTCTCTCAAGCTGCGCCCGCACTTCGTTTCTCGGGAGTCCTTCTATATAAGCGCATAATTCCGGCTCGCCGCTGTCTGTCCGTACGGTAACGGCCGCTTCCCTTATGCCTTCTATGCTTCTAAGCGCCGTTTCAATTTCTCC
>NZ_JBOBQH010000037.1:0-283 GCF_050585765.1 Bacillus sp. ATD
GCCTTGGTGAGCCATTACCTCACCAACTAGCTAATGCGCCGCGGGTCCATCTGTAAGTGGTAGCCGAAGCCACCTTTTATGTTTGAACCATGCGGTTCAAACAAGCATCCGGTATTAGCCCCGGTTTCCCGGAGTTATCCCAGTCTTACAGGCAGGTTACCCACGTGTTACTCACCCGTCCGCCGCTAACATCAGGGAGCAAGCTCCCATCTGTCCGCTCGACTTGCATGTATTAGGCACGCCGCCAGCGTTCGTCCTGAGCCAGGATCAAACTCTCCGATAA
>NZ_JBOBQH010000038.1:0-255 GCF_050585765.1 Bacillus sp. ATD
ATCGCGGGGTGGAGCAGTTCGGTAGCTCGTCGGGCTCATAACCCGAAGGTCGCAGGTTCAAATCCTGCCCCCGCAACCAAATTTTAAAATGGTCCGGTAGTTCAGTTGGTTAGAATGCCTGCCTGTCACGCAGGAGGTCGCGGGTTCGAGTCCCGTCCGGACCGCCATTTAAATACTTAGGCTCGGTAGCTCAGTTGGTAGAGCAACGGACTGAAAATCCGTGTGTCGGCGGTTCGATTCCGTCCCGAGCCACCA
>NZ_JBOBQH010000039.1:0-235 GCF_050585765.1 Bacillus sp. ATD
CTATGGCGGGCCTTTCCAGACCTCTTCATCTACCTCGTTCCTTTGTAACTCCGTACAGAGTGTCCTACAACCCCAAGAGGCAAGCCTCTTGGTTTGGGCTAATCCCGTTTCGCTCGCCGCTACTCAGGGAATCGCATTTGCTTTCTCTTCCTCCGGGTACTTAGATGTTTCAGTTCCCCGGGTCTGCCTTCTCATATCCTATGAATTCAGATATGGATACCACTCCATTACGAGT
>NZ_JBOBQH010000040.1:0-213 GCF_050585765.1 Bacillus sp. ATD
AACGTGTTCTTTGAAAACTAGATAACAGTAGACATCACATTCAATTAGTAATACAAGATATCACATAGTGATTCTTTTTAACGGTTAAGTTAGAAAGGGCGCACGGTGGATGCCTTGGCACTAGGAGCCGATGAAGGACGGGACGAACACCGATATGCTTCGGGGAGCTGTAAGCAAGCTTTGATCCGGAGATTTCCGAATGGGGAAACCCAC